>NZ_JBITGN010000024.1:0-25681 GCF_044457245.1 Nocardia sp. NPDC050630 | reverse complement strand
TCCGAGCGCAAGATCGCGGGTCCGCGCTGACGTCGGCGACCAGTCCACCGACACTCTGAACAGGACCTGCGCTGACGCCTGAACCGAGTGCGAGCGATTAGTCCTTATCCCGTGCGCGCCCTCAGGCTCGAAACCGCGTACCACCCCTCGCGCACCGCCACGGCCGCCGCGACAACGTAGAACGCAGCGGTCGGCCGAGCCTGTCAGTGCGATGCCGCCCCAGAAACGACAGCTGACAACCGGCGGAGCACCATAACCGGACTCAGTGCTCGGGTGGATCCAGGCCCAACGAACGGATGAGGTGGCGGATTTCGTTGCGGTAGAGCTTTTCCGGGTCGGTGGTCTGGGAACGCAGGTGGCCCAGGATTTCCAGGGAGACCAAGCCGTGCAGATGGCCCCAGATGCGCAGGGCGATCGCGACCGCGGCGGGAGGTAGGCCGGGGAATTCCGCCTTGACCTCTTCGACGAGTTTCGGTTCGAAGTCCGTCCACTCGAAACCGTTGTCCGCGTAGTAGTTTTCGGCGTGCGGCCATGCGCCTGCGGCCAAACCCGTCAGACCAGCGCACACACGGTGTTCCGCGTCCGGGGCCGCGCCACCCTCGGGAGCCTCGTAGTTGGGGACGGGATCGCCGTAGATGAGGCGGAACCCAGCGGGATTCGCCACGGCCCAATCGCGAAATGCACAGGCCCACGCGATTATTCGTCCCGAAGCGTCGGCAGCGGGACGGGCATCGCGGGCAGCCTCGACCGCATCGGCGAGCTCGGAGTACACATCGTTGATCAGCGCGGTGATCAGGTCGTCGCGGGTCGGGAAGTAGCTGTAGACCGCGTTGGCCGTCATGCCCATTTCACGCGCGATTGCCCGCAGGGTGATGGCGCCCGGTCCGCCCTCGGCCATCAACCGGAGCGCCACCTGCTTGATCTCCGCTGTCGTCTCGGAGCGTCGTAACTCCCGCCGGCTCGGCGTCGCAGTGCCCACGGCGGCAACTCTACAGCGGCGTGAGAAAACTAGACGTTGCTCAAATACTTCACGGCGTATAGTTTACACACGCCGTATCAATTAGTCCGAGGAGAATCATGTTCATAGGAATCGTCGGCGCGACCGGCAATATCGGCCAGCGGGTACTCACCGAGGCAGTCGCCCGCGGTCACCACGTCACGGCGTTCACCAGGGACGCCAGTCAGATCACCACGAGCCAACCGAATGTCAGCTGGCGCAGCCTCGACATCTTCGACAGCGCGGCCATTGCCGCGGCCCTCCCCGGCATGGACGTCCTGGTCAGCTGCTACCAACCGGGAAACGCGGCAGCGGATTTCAACGACACCCTCGCGCGCTCCATCGCCGATCCGACGGTCTACGGACGTGCCGCGCGTTCACTGCTCGATGCATTGCACACGCACCCGCGCACCCGCCTGATCGTGGTCGGCGGTGCGGGAAGCCTGGAGTACGAACCCGGCCGGGTCACCGCCGATGACGACCAGCGCCTGGCCGATACCCTCGACGGACTCGGCCTGCCCCGCGAATACGCGGCAGCGGTCCGCGGCCACCGCGCCGCCCTCGATATCCTGCGCACCTCGAACCGACTCTGGACTTACCTCAGCCCGGCCGAATTGATCGCCCCCGGTGAACGGACCGGCCGCTACCGAGTCGGCGGCGATCAGCCGATCCGCGACACCGACGGCCACAGCCGCATCTCCATCGAAGACGCCGCGGTCGCCCTACTCGACGAGATCGAGCTACCGCGGTTCATCCAGCGGCGCTTCACAATCGGATATTGACCGGATGCTCGCGCACCGACGATCGATGCGGGAGTTCAGCTTTCGCTTTTCAACTTGCGCCTCGACCGCTCCCTGAACCACCTGATCGCCGACTGACCGACAGCCGCGCCCTGTCCGACAAGGGGCTGCGGCTGTGGGAATATCCGACACACCGACGGGCCGGGCAATGCTCAGGTCAGCCGCGCGGCCAGACGTGATGCGTTCATGTAGGCAATGGCCTCGATGCTGATCATCGGGTTTACCCCGGACGCCGTCGGGAAGCAGGAGGCGTCGGCGACAACGACATTCGGCACATC
Organism: Nocardia sp. NPDC050630; assembly: GCF_044457245.1. NCBI lineage: Bacteria > Bacillati > Actinomycetota > Actinomycetes > Mycobacteriales > Nocardiaceae > Nocardia > Nocardia sp. NPDC050630. Next base: position 23,606 of record NZ_JBITGN010000024.1, on the reverse strand, counting down.
CCAGACCACTCCATCCGGATCGGTGGCCGAATCCGCGCGGGAGCCGCCCATACGTGCCGAACCCATGATGTGCAGCGCACCCATCGCACAGCGGCCGGGATCGTAACCAGCACGCAGACATTCGGCAACGAAGGTGTCGTGTGAGCCCGCGACTCCGGGTTCGTGGACCGGACCGGTCTGGTGCCCCGAGAAGATCCGGAGCGCGCCCGCCGCCTCCAAAATCCTTGCCGCACCAGAGATTCCGGTATGCATATGCGCTTGGTCGTATCCGGAAAGGCGATAGCGGACAACCGCATCGCCCGCACGATCGACCGATACCATGCCGTGGTCGCGGTCCCGGGTGATCACCCCGACGGCGACGGTATTCGCGAGGTTGTGCATGATCGCCCGGTGCTGCGCCGCGCCGGTCCAATTCAGGAAGCCGACCGTCATGGCGGGTGTCAACGGCCCGGTTTCGTAGATAACGCCGTAGCCATGGCCGTCGAGGTCACGATGCTCGCAGGAGTAGCGCGTCTGCATGCCGCCTTCCCATGGCCGGATCTGCTCGTCGAAGGTACCGAAGACCGCGGTGGCCGGGTGCAGTCGCAGGTAGCGGCCGATATTGCGGCCGGATATTCCGGAGCGACGCAGCAGCGCCGGTGTCTGTATCGCACCCGCCGCGACAACCACCGCACGGGCCCGGACGGTGACCGTGTCGCCGTGCGACGTGACGGCCTCGACCCCACTGGCACTGCCCTCCCGCAGCGTGATCGCGCGCACCTCGGTATCGATCAGCAGCCTGGCACCGTGCTCTTCGGCATCGGCGAGCCAGGTCTTGGTCACCGACTGTTTCGCACCGATGCGACATCCGAAACCACAACGGCCGCACTCGATTCCGGCATCGCAACCGCGCACATTGCGCGGCATCGCATCGACATGCCAATCCAGGGCGCGCAAACCGCGCTCCAGGACGCCGTCACGACGGGAGGCACCGGAGTGGTCACCGTTGACACCGAGCCTGGCCACCACCGCGTCCAGCGCCTCGGTGTACTCGTCGGCGACGAACTGCTTGGCGCCCAGGCTCGCCCATTCCTCGCGCACATCGTCGGGCGTACGGAACGAGGTGGTCCAGTTGACCACCGTGCCACCGCCGAGACACGATCCGGCGACCAGGCCGAGCTGTCCCTCCTGCGTGGTCACCGGGCCCGGTGCGTACAGGTTCAGCAATCCGGCAAGTTCGCCGGAGCCGAAGTCCGCGTCGTCGTAATAGCACCCGCGTTCGACAACCACGACATCCAGTCCGGCCGCCGCGAGCACCGCCGCCGCGGTGCCACCGCCCGCACCGGATCCGACCACCAACACATCGCAGTCGAGCGTCGTATCACTCGTCGGTCGCACTGGCGCAAGAGCGGGCTTCGGTGCCTCGGCAAAGGCACCGAGCGGACCCGGAAATCCCATCTCCCGCCAGGCCGGATTGGTCCCGGTCGAGCCGGGCGTCGCGTAGTACGCCGTCAACGCCGCCCCCTTGAGCGCCTGGAATACCGCGCGCTTGCGACCGAACCGGGAGCTGCCGAGCCGCACCATGGCCTGTTCGCGTTCATCCTGACTCAGCTCCGCGAACCTGCGCGGTCCCGCCCCGATCAGCACTCCGAACCCACGCGAGTTCCACACTCGCAACAGCGTTTCGAAGGCGCGGCGCTGCGCGGCACTCGGATTGCGAGCGAGCAACTGCTCGACGGATTCGACGGCTCCCAGCCGTGACGCGGACGGCAACTCCGCACCGTCTCCTGGGGCGAAGGTGTCACAAATCAGTCCGAGCGTCGTGCGCTCGGCGAGGGTCAACGCCATCGTTCTCCTACCCCGAAAACAGAACGGTCATTAACTTAGCCGATCCGCGCCGAATCCGCGGCGGATCAGGACCGCTCATCCGCAGCGCGGCGGAAAGCAGATCCAGAATGTTGGGCTCGTCGTCGACCACGAGAACGGTCGCGGCCGGTGACGTGTCACGGTCGGGCACGGGTCCACACTATGCCGCACCCTCGGCGACATCATGGAGGGCGATCACATCAGGCGAATTTCGGCCGGGATTCCGCGCGAAGAACGCCGCCAGCTACGTCCCGGCATCGCGCCAGCAGGTTGCCCCGCAACACTTTTGACGCCTCGAACGCCAACGCACTTCGACAGTGCCGGACAGATCGTGCGAACGCGTTCGGTTAGCCACCGTCCTGCTCGGCCCCGAGGGCCGCCAGGATCCGATCCAATTTGGAACTGAACCGGTCATCCATTTGAGCGAGCCGGTCATCCATTTGAGCAAGCCGATCATCGATTCGAGCGAACCGGCCATCCACTCGAGTGAACCGATCATCGATCTCAGCCCGCAGACCAGCGAACCGGTCTTCGATTTCGGCCCTCAGACTGCCGATCTCCTCGATAACCGCAGTATGGTCGCGCTCCACCTTCGCGCCCAACGCGGTGAGGTCGGTCGAACTACCCGCTTCGCCTTCAACTCCGCCTGCTGCATCGTCACCACAGACATCAGCGTCTCCAGGTTGCTAACCCGGACCTCCAATGGTGCCGGCATCCGTCACCCCTCGAACAACTACGAACCGGCGTTTCAGTCGGGGTGACAGGATTTGAACCTGCGACCCTCCGCTCCCAAAGCGGATGCGCTACCAAGCTGCGCTACACCCCGTGGCCTCGCGGCGAAAGACGGTGCCGACGAGGATGAATCCTGTGTGGAGCGGGTGACGGGAATCGAACCCGCACCATCAGCTTGGAAGGCTGAGGTTCTACCATTGAACTACACCCGCAGGCATACGACATCTGATGGGATCGCCACGATGTCGTGTGCGAACCGACTGTACCGAATCGGGCCTCGGAAACGCCAATCAGCCCCCACCGAAGCGCTCAGTACGGCCCTGATCCAGCGGATCACCGCAACCATCAGTAGCCGATCGCTATTACTGAGCGGAGAACCGCCGTTTCGGCGTGCTGTCGGCGTGTCGGTCCGCGACTTCCCGGCGAACACAATTGATGTGTAACGCCGGCGGCCCGGCAGCGATGACATACCCGATCGCCATTCGCGAGGTACCGATAACTCGTTATAAAACGGCGTTTTTCAGTGCCGAGTGGCTTGCTAGGATCCTTTTTGCCGGACGGGGGTATCTGGAAAGGGGGCGGTGAGCGTGCACCAAGCGAGGTGGACACAACCGCATAGCAGTGGGAACGATCGGGGTGGCGCCGGCACCTGCGTGGGAACAGGGCACCCGGGTACCGACATCACCCGTGGCGGGTGAGTGCGATGTCTGCGGATATCGAGCCACCCGTAGCGCAGATGGCAGGCGCGTGGGCGCGTGCGGTCTGCGCGGAACCGGGATCACACGCGTCACCGCAACAGTTGCAACCGGTATTGGTCGAGATCATCGATCGACTGCTGTTGCTGGCCAGGTCCGAGCCCTTCCCCGTGCCCGCGGCGCGGGACCTGGGTGCGCGACTGGTCGAGGCGCCGTTCGAGCGGACCAGAATGCTGGCCCAGGCCACCCGCTGGCTGCTCGGCTTCCCGGCGGGGGCGCCCGGGTCACTGGTCGCCACCCGCTGGCCGCTGGTGGCCAGTCAGGCCATCGACAGCTATGCCCAGGCGCTGCAGGAGCGGGCGCTGGCCCAACAGGAGCAACACATTTCGGCCGCGGTCTCGTTGCGGGTGCAGGAGATCGCCGCGCTGCAGCATCGGCTGCGGCACGAGGCCACCCACGACGCGCTCACCGATCTGGCCAACCGGACGCTGCTGCAGGACAAGGTGCGGCTGATGACGGCCGATCCGAACCGTGGCGTCGGCCTGCTGCTGATCGACCTGGACCGGTTCAAGCAGATCAACGACAACTACGGACATGCCGTCGGCGACGAGGTCCTCGTCGAACTGGCCCGTAGGCTGCGCGAGATCTGTCCGCCGGATACGGTGATCTGCCGTTACGGCGGTGACGAATTCGTGCTCGCCACCAACCCGCTGCACAACACGCTCGGTGAAATCGCGCATCGCATCGTGGCCGCGCTGCGGGATCCGGTGTGGTCGACGGCCGGTCCCGTGCCGGTCTCGGCAAGTGTCGGCACCGCCTACTGTCCGCCGGGCGACTCCTGCGATTTCACCGATCTCCTGCGTAGCGCCGATCGCGCGATGTATTCGGCGAAGACCGCGGGCGGACGCCGCTTCGTCCTCGCCGACTCCGAGAAACCCGAAATCAAGGCCGTCGCAGGCTGATCCGGTACCGGCCCGCTGCTAGCCAGCGGGCCGGTACGTCAGCTGGGCAAAAACCCTTGTACCAGCGACACGAGTTCGGCTGGCTTCTCGAAGAACACCACATGGCCGCTATCGATTTCGGCGTATCGACTATTCGGGATCGCGGCGTGCAGCTCACGGGCGTGGGTAACCGGTACCAGCTGATCCTGGGTGCAGCCGATCACCAATGTCGGTGCGGCTATCCGGCTCAGCTCGTCGCGGATGTCCACGTCGAGATTCACCTCGATCTGCCGCAGCGTTCCCGGTTCCGGTTTCGTGGCGCGCAGTTGCGCCAGGCCCGCATGGCCGAGTCCGCGCAGGAATGCCGGACTGAACGCCAGCACCGGACCGAATGCGGACGCCATTTCCGGACCGGCCTCCAGCGACGCCGCCCAGCCGTGCAGAACGAGTAGTTGCCGCGGATCCTCGGTCACCGCCCAACCCGCCACCAGGACGAGTCTGCGCACCAGATCGGGGCGCCGCCCCGCGACCGCTGCCGCGACGACCGCGCCGAGGGAGAAGCCGACCAGGTCGACCGGGCCGGTCGAGGCGTCCTCGATGGTCGCGATGATCTGCTGGACCAGCAGGTCAAGGGTCAGTCGGCTCTCGGGTGCGGTGGAGCCGCCGCTGCCCGCGTAGTCGGGCGTGATCACGGTGTGGCGGTCGGTGAACTGGGCGATGAGGTGCCCGAAATTGGATTCGGCACTCATGCTGGTGCCGTGGACGAGGACCAAACCTGGTCCGGCACCGGCCAAGGAGTAGTGGACATCGGTATCCGAGACTCTGACGACGGGCATAACGGGAACCTTTCGATGGGCCGGACTAGATGTCCAGGACGAGGCGGGGGGTGTGGGCGCGTGAGCGGCAGATCATCATCACGTCGGTGTCCTGTGCGGTGAGAATGCTGTCGCGATGGTCCGGGATACCGTCGAGGACAACGGTTTCGCAGGTGCCGCAGGTGCCTTCACGGCACGAGGACATGACCGCGACACCAGCCTGTTCGACGGCATCGAGGACAGAGGTGTTCGCCGGGATGTGCACGGTGACACCGGATTGTGCGCATTCGACATCGAAGGCGGAATCGATAGTCACTTCGTTCGGCTTCGGTGCGAACCGCTCGAGGTGCAGGGCACCGGCGGGCCACGTCGCGGCGCAGCGGCTTTCGACGGCCGCCAGCAGCGGCTCCGGACCGCAGCAGTACACCAAGGTTTCCGGATCTGGATTGGACAGGATGGTGTCGAGATCGAGTGGGCCGGTCTCGCTCTGCGGACATACTTCGATCGGCCCGAGCGCCGAGAGTTCGGGGAGGTAGGCCATGCTCGCACGGGTACGGCCGCCGTAATGCAGGCTCCACTCGCCGCCGTGACCCGCGATGGTACGGATCATCGGCAGCAACGGTGTGATACCGACACCTCCGGCGATGAACCGGTAGCGTTGCGCGTCTCGCAGCGGGAAGTTGTTGCGGGGGCCACGGATTCGCAGACGTTCGCCCACGGTCAGCCGGTCGTGGACGTGGGCCGACCCACCACGGCCGCTCGCCTCACGCAGGACCGCGACCGTCAATCGGCCGTGGTCTTCTGGATCACCGCACAGTGAATATTGGCGTACCAGGTCAGGGCGCAGGATCAGGTCGATGTGCGCACCCGGCTGCCATTTCGGGGTATGTCCGTCGGTCGCGGCCATGGTGAGTTCGACGATGCCGTCGGCGAGGTCGCGACGGTCGGTGACCATGACTGCGAATTCCGGTTCGATGGTCATGCACGGGCTCCGATCAGTAGCTCAGGGCGCGAATCGGGAGCGGGATCGCGATGACCGTCGGGGTGTGCGAGCAACCACTGCCAGATCTCGATCGGGTCATCGGCGATACGGGTTGCGCCGCAATGGCATCGGCCGAACAGCTGATCACTGCCCGGGTACCACTGCACGCGGTGACAGGCGGTCATGCTCGAGTCGTTTCGGTCCGGGCGAGTTCGGCGATGAGCCGACGTGCCGCCAGCGCACCGGTGTCGATATTGATCGACAGCTCCTGGTAAGTGCCCCCGGCGCGCTCCTCCGCGGCGATGACCTCCTCGACGAGGTTCAGTGCCACCACGTCCTGCATCACCACGGTGTGATTGCTCTTGCGCAGGTAATCGGTGACGTCCTGATCATCGATCGCGAAATCCCGTGCCACCATCCAGAAGTCGTGTACCGAATGCTCGGTTTCCGGTGTGAGGGCGTACACAATTTCGGTGTGGAAGGCCTCGGGATCGGTGTCGGCGCAGTGGCCTGGCAGGTAGCCCTCGGGCGGATAGTTGCCCTGCGGCGCGACGCGGCTGTGCAGCCGGTACAGGCACGGGGGCTGGAACTCGATGTCCTGCCAGCGGGTGATGCGGCCGATCATGCCGGTCGAATTGGCATAGAACGGCGGGCATTCGGCATCGTCCATGTGCCGACTCACCCGCACCACACCGGCAGCCTGGTCGACCTCGGTGGTGATCGGCGTCTCCGCGACCTCGGGCGTGCCGATATAGCCGCCGTGTAAATAGGTTTCGTGGGACAGGTCCATCAGATTGTCCATCAGCAGCGCATGCCTGGCTTGGATGGTCTCCAAGCCGCGGATGGTGGTCCAGCCGTCCTGCACCAGCCACGGTGCGCGCGGGATCGCGGCCGGGTCGGCCGACTCGCGGTCGCCGATCCACACCCAGACGAACGAATCCTGTTCCACCACAGGGTAGGAAGCGACACGAGCGCTGCGGGGTATGCGGGTCTGCGCGGGCACCGCGACACAGGCGCCGGTGCGGTCGTAGGTGAAGCCGTGGTAGCCGCAGACGACGCGGTCATCGACCAGCCGCGACTGCGATAGCGGGTAGCGGCGGTGGATGCAGCGGTCCGACAGTGCCGCCACCGTGCCGTCCTCGGACCGGTAGAACACCAGTGGCTCGTTGCAGATGGTGCGCGCGAAGAGCTCGCGACCGATCTCTTGGCTGTAGGCGGCCACATACCACTGGTTGCGGACTATTGCGGTTGTCGGGCTCATCGGAACGCTCCTGAAGGTGATCCCCCTGGCAGGCTGTGCGGTCCATGGTGTGGGCCGCGCCAGGCGTGAGCCAAGACACACTTCCGTCGAACGGAAGTCAGCGCCCGCCACCCAACTGCCGGGTGATGCCATGGGCCGCGGTGCGCACCGCCGGGGCCCACATCGCCCGGCGGGAGTCCCCGGCCGGTACGACAATCGACAGCGCCGCCACGACCTGGCCGTCGGAGCCGAAAACCGGTGCGGCGACGGAATATCCGTCGAGGGTCACCTGTCCATCACTGATCGCGACCCCGGTGCGACGCACCTCCGCCAGTGCCCGTCGCAGCACCTCGGCCGTGCTGATCGTCTTCGTGGTGAATACCGCCAGCGGCCGGTCGGCGATCTTGTCCACGATCTCGGCGGGAGCGTATGCCAGGATGGCCAACCCGACGCCGGTCGCGTGCATCGGCCAGCGTGCACCCACCCGGGTGCGCACGAATACCGCGTCACGCCCGGCGAGGAATTCGACATAGACCACTTCGGTGCCGTCGCGGACCGCCAACTGCACATTCTGGTGCGTCGCCTCGTACAGGTCCTCCATGAACGGCAGCGCGACATCACGGATCGGCCTGGCGCGCGGGCAGTAGGAGGCGATCTCCACCATGCGCAAACCGATCTGATAGCCGCCGCCCGCGGCCCGATCCAGCGCACCCCACTGCACGAGATCCACCACATGCCGATAGACCGTGGTCTGCGGTAGACCGGTGCGCTCGGCGAGTTCGGACAGCTTCAATACCGGGTGGGCGTTGTCGAATGCCTCCAGCAGGACCAGTGCGCGGGCCAGGACCGAAGACTGGGTCATTGCCGAAGTCCGTCAGGACAGCGCATGCCAGGCTCGCACCAAGGCCGAGCGGAAATCGTCGGCCTGCTCGGCCGTCATACCACTGATCATCTGGTGTTCCACCGCATCGACCTCGTCGGCGACATCGGCAAGCAACCGCCGCCCCGCCTCGGTGAGGTGGATCAGCAACTCGCGCCGGTTGCGTGCATTGCGTTCGCGCGCAATGAGTCCGCGACTCTCCAGCGCGCGGACCACATCGGCGACCGACTGTGCCGTGACGAACGAATCCCGCGCCAGCTGTGCTGCCGGTAAGCCGTCGTGCCGCTCGAGCACGGTCAGCGCGGTGTACTGCAATGCGGTGATCCCGATCGGGCGAAGCAGCTCGTCCAGGCGCGCACGCACCGCCAGTTCGACCCGCTTCACCGCGTACAGCAGCGAAGTCTGGCTGCCCGGCAATCGGCGTACGGGCGGCTTCGCCTCCGAGATCGTCACCAGCACTCTCCTGACCTCTGCGCGGTAGCGGAAATGTTCGGCGAAATCGAGAATAGACCATTGACAGGAATCCTGTTAGTGGCGAATAGTGGCTGACATCACTAAAACCATCAGGTTTCCTGTTGATGAGAGCAGGCGCATCTCGGCCGGGCGGCCGGGATCGTCGGGACGGGACCGAGCAAGCATGAGCACGAACGACAACATCGACGGACAGCTGTTCATCGATGGCAAATGGCGAAATTCCGCATCGGGTCGCCACAGCGATGTGGTGGACCCATCGACCGGTCGGGTTATCGGCACCGTCGCCGAGGCCGACCGCGGCGACGTCGATGACGCGGTCGCCGCCGCGCGCGCCGCATTCCCCGAATGGGCAGGCCGCAGCGCTCGGGAACGGGCACGCATCCTGCTTCGGATCGCCGAGCTGGTGCGCGAGAACGCCGACGAGCTGGTCCGGCTGGAAAGTCTCGACGTCGGCAAGCCGGTCACCCTGTGCCGATCGGTGGACGTCGCGACCACCATCGAACAGTACGAGTACTGCGCCGCGCTCGCCCAGACCATCGACGGCGCCACCCGCCGCACGCCGCTGCCCGCCTTCGCCTACACCCGCCGTGATCCACTCGGCGTTGTCGCCGCCATTACGCCGTTCAACTTTCCGCTGATCCTGTCGACCTCCAAGATCGCGCCAGCGCTCGCCGCGGGCAATGTCGTCGTCCACAAGCCCGCCGAGGAAACACCGCTCAGCGCGCTGTTCATGGCGACATTGTTCGAACATGCCGGTGTGCCGGCGGGTGTAGTCAACGTCGTCACCGGCGCCGGGCCGGTCGTAGGTGCGGCACTGCTCGAACATCCGGGCGTCGACAAGATCGCGTTCACCGGATCCACCGAGATCGGTCGGCGCGCCGCGAGCGCGGCGGGTGCGGCATTGAAACCGGTGACCATGGAACTCGGCGGCAATGCCGCGCACATCGTGTTCGCCGACGCCGATCTCGAGAAGGCGATCGGCGCGATCATCAAGGGTTTCGTCTTCAATACCGGGCAGTTCTGTATGGGCGGTCCCCGGCTGTTGGTCGCTCGGCCGCTCTACGAGACCGTCGTCGGCATCCTCGGTGAAGCCGTCGCGGGCGTACCTGTCGGCGACCCCCGCGATCCGGCGACCGTGGTGGGACCGATGGCCGCGCAACGGCATGTCGCGAAGGTCGAAGAGTATGTCGCGCTGGCCCGCCGGGAGGGCGGCCGGGTGGTGTGCGGCGGCGAACGACTGGATCTCGACGGCGGGTATTACTACCAGCCCACCGTGATCGCGGACCTCCCCGACGACTCACGCGTAGTGCAGGAGGAGATCTTCGGACCGGTGCTCACGGTGCAGGCATTCGATACCGAGGACGAAGCGATCGCGCTGGCCAACGGCACGCCCTACGGACTCGCATCCGGCCTGCACACCACCGATCTCGCCCGCGCGCACCGCGTCGCCGACAAATTGCAGGCCGGCATCGTCTGGGTCAACGACTGGGCCATGCTCGACCCGGCCATGCCATTCGGCGGTGTCAAGGACTCCGGCTTCGGACGCGAATACGGACCGGAGGCCCTCGCGTCCTACACCAAGGTCAAATCCGTTGTCATCGCCCTCGATTGAATCCGCAAGGACACCCACCATGACCACCACCACATGGGCAGCCGTCGTCGAATCCGGCGGTGCGCCTTTCACCCTCGCCCCGATCGAACTCGATGAACCACGACCGCACGAGGCGATCGTGCGCATGGTCGCGGCCGGTGTCTGCCATACCGATCTGGGCGTCGCCAGCGGCGGGCTGCCGTTCCCGCTGCCTGGCGTCCTCGGTCATGAAGGCGCGGGCATCGTCGAACGCGTCGGATCCGAAGTCACCGGTGTCGTACCCGGTGATCACGTACTACTATCGTTCACCTCGTGCGGAGGGTGCGCGAACTGTCGCGACGGGCACCCCGCCTATTGCGCGACGTGGTTGCCGCTCAACCTGATCGGCGGTGCGCGAGCCGACGAGAGTCACACTATTACCCGCAACGACACGCCCTTGGGCGGACACTTCTTCGGGCAGTCGTCGTTCAGCCGACTCGCACTCGTCGACGAGCGCAGCATGATCGTCGTCGACCCCGACGTACCGCTGGAAACGATTGCCCCACTCGGGTGCGGTGTCCAGACCGGTGTCGGCGCGATCTGGAATGTCGTGCGGCCGCGCCCTGGTTCGAGCGTTGTCGTACTCGGTGCCGGTGCGGTCGGATTGTCCGCGATCATGGCGGCCGTACTGTCGCCGGCCACGACGATCATCGCCGTCGACAAGATCGCCGAACGCCTCGAACTGGCCTGGGAACTCGGCGCCACGCACCTCATCGATGCGACGACAACCGATGTCGCCGCGGCGATCACCGAGATCACCGGTGGCGCGGACGCCGTCGTGGAAACCACCGGCAGTACCGCAGTGCTGCGCGTCGGGGCGGATGTCCTCGCCGCACGCGGCACGCTGGTCATTGTCGGCGCGCCACCGTTCGGTGCCGAGGTAGCGCTGGACGTCAATGCCATGCTGCCGGGCCGCAAGGTCGTCGGACTCACCCTGGGCGATAACGAAACCCGAACCGCCATACCGGCTTTGGTGTCGCTGGTCCGCAACGGTCGGCTTCCGATCGACAGGTTGATCACCCGATACCCCTTCGACGATATCGAGCAGGCCGTCACGGATATGACCTCCGGCAAGACGATCAAACCTGTCCTCGTCTTCTGATCGCATACCGAAAGGAACATCGCATATGGATCTCACCGGCAAAGTCGCCATCGTCACCGGCAGCGGCCAAGGTCTCGGCCTCGCCTATGCCAAGGCTTTGGCCGCCGCGGGCGCGGCGGTCGTAGTCAACGACGTGGCTGCCGACCGCGCGGAGAAGGCCGCCGCCGAAATCGCCGAAGCGGGCGGTCGAGCACTCGCCGTACCGGTCGCCGTCGGCACCACCGAGGCCGCGCAGTCTCTCGTCACGGCGGCCGTCGACGCATTCGGGCGACTGGACGCGATGGTGACCAATGCGGGCATCCTGCGCGACAAGGTGCTGTGGAATATGTCCGACGACGATTTCGACGCCGTCATACACGTCCATCTGCGCGGCACCTTCACCTGCGTTCGGGAAGCGGTCAAACACTTCCGTCAGGCCGGGCACGGCGGGCGGGTCGTGCTCGCCGGATCCCCGGCCGGACAGCGCGGCAATTTCGGTCAAACCAACTATGCGGCAGCCAAAGCCGGTATCTCGGCGATGGCGCGTACCTGGGCGATGGAATGCGCGAAGGCCGGAGTCACCGTCAACGCGATCGTCCCCAATGCGGCGACCGCGATGACCGAGACCATTCCCTTCCTCGCTCCCTACGTCGACGCGATGAAGAACGGTGAGCCGATCCCGTCGGTGGTGCGCCGCGCCGCCTCGTTCGGCACCCCGGACGATGTCGCCGGACTGGTGGTTTTTCTGGCCTCCGACGCGTCCGCGGATATCACCGGTCAATGCATCGGTATCGGCGGCGACCGGTTGTCGCTCTGGTCGCATCCGAGCGAAATCCGCAGCGCCTTCCTCGACGGCGGCTGGACCGCCGACGCGATCGCCGAGGCATTCGACTCCTCGATCGGTGAGCAGCTCGAAACCTATGGCATCCCGCTGCCCAAGATCCCGACCACCGCGAAGCAGCTGTCATGAGTCTGGACCTGGACCAACTCGTCGCGATCGACGTGCACACGCATGCCGAAACCGATGGCTGCGGCCACTATTCGCTACCGGAGCAACTGCGGGCCGGTGCCGACGCCTACTTCGGCGCCGAATCGGGCCCGCCGACCATCGACGAGATGGCCGCCTACTATCGGCAGCGCCGCATGGCCGCGGTCGTATTCACCGTCGATGCCGAAGCCGCACTGGGTCATCGGCGGATCAGTAATGAAGACATCGCCACCGCGGCCGCCGCGCACAGCGACGTCCTCATCCCGTTCGCCAGTATCGATCCGGCCAGAGGAAAAGCGGGGCTGGCCGAAGCCCGGCGACTGGTTGTCGAGCACGGGGTCCGCGGCTTCAAATTCCACCCGAGCGTGCAGGCGTTCCGGCCCGACGATCGTGCGGTCTACCCGCTGTACGAGACCATCAGCGAACTCGGGGTGCCCGCCCTGTTCCACTCCGGGCAGACCGGAATCGGGTCCGGGCTCCCCGGTGGCGGCGGAATCCGGCTCAAATACTCCAACCCGATGCTGCTCGATGATGTGGCCGTCGACTTCCCTGATCTGACGATCATCATCGCGCACCCGTCGTTCCCGTGGCAGGACGAAGCGCTGGCCGTGGCCACCCACAAACCCAATGTCTATATCGATCTGTCCGGGTGGTCGCCGAAATACTTTCCACCGCAGCTGGTCAAGTACGCCAACAGCCTGCTCAAACGAAAGGTGTTGTTCGGCTCGGACTTTCCACTCATCTCACCGGATCGGTGGATGAAGGACTTCGAGCAACTCGATATCAAGGACGAGGTCCGCCCTCTGATCCTGCGCGAAAACGCCATCACCGCATTGGGATTGAGGTCGACATGATGGACCAGGGAATCGGTTCGTGGCCGCGTCGGCGCGCCCGAATGGAACCCGACGCCATCGCGCTGATCCAACAAGACCGGCGCGTCGACTACGCCACCCTCGCCGATCGCGTGGACGCACTCGCCGCGGCACTCGCCGATTTCGGCGTCGGACCGGGCGATAGGGTCGCCTACCTCGGGCACAACGATATCGCGACGTTCGAAACCCTGTTCGCCACAACACATCTCGGTGCCATCTTCGTCGCGCTCAACACTCGACTAGCGGCACCGGAGATCGCTGGTCTACTCGATGATGCCGATCCAGCGGTGTTACTCACCGGTGCCGACAGCGGTATCGATGCGCTCGCACGAAGCTCCGCCACGGCCCAACTGCTGCACCTGGGCGAGGAGTACGAGAACGCGATCACCGAACACCGCGGGCGAACACCGCCCGCCCAGGCGGTCGGACTCGACGATCCCGCATTGATCCTCTACACCTCCGGAACCACCGGCCGCCCCAAAGGCGCCGTGCTCACCCACGGCAATATCGTCTGGAACACCCTGAACCAGTTCGCCCATTTCAGTCTCGGCCGCGACGATGTCAGCCTGTGTTCCGCGCCGCTGTTCCACGTACTCGGCCTGGGGCAGATCACACTGCCGACCCTCTACGCGGGCGGAACAGTCGTTGTCATACCGAAATTCGATCCCAGCGAGTTCCTCTCCACCATCGAGCGCTGTCGGGCCACGGTTTTCCCGCTCGCCCCGACCATGCTGAAAATGCTGTGCGAGGCGCCGGAATGGGAGACCACCGATCTATCGAGCGTCCGCTGCGTCGCCTTCGGCGGCTCCCCCGTCCTCGAACACGTGGCCAAGGCGTGGCTGGCCCGCGGCATCCAGGCCCTACAGGGCTACGGCATGACCGAGGCAGCGCCCGGCGTGCTCATGGCACTGCGTCACGGTGCCGACGCACATCCGGTATCCGCGGGTGTTCCGCACTTCTTCACCGATGTCGCGCTGCTCACCCCGACCGGCGAGATCATCGAAGGACCCGGCCAGGGCGAACTACTCGTCAAGGGCCCCAACGTCTTTGCCGGATACTGGCAGCGACCCGATGCCACCGAAGAGGCGTTCATCGACGGATGGTTCCGCACCGGCGATATCGTCCGCATCGACGATGACGGCTGGGCGCACATCGTCGACCGCGTCAAAGACATGATCATCTCCGGTGGCGAGAACATCTACCCTGCCGAGGTCGAAGCGGCCATCGCGCGCCTGGAGGGCGTCGGCGACTGCGCTGTGGTCGCCGTGCCGGACGAACGCTGGGGTGAGGTCGGATTGGCGTTCATCGTCCTGCGCGCCGGTCACGTCATTGATGAAGACACGATTCGCACCCATCTCGAAGCGAACCTCGCCCGATACAAGATCCCGAAGTATTACCTTTTCCGCGAGCAACTGCCGCGAAACGCCCTCGGCAAGCTCCAGCGCCTGATGCTGCGCGACGACGCTCGCCACCTGCGCGGACTTACCCCGTAACCACGACAACCCAAGGAGACCGCCACATGGCGACCACCGTCGACAAACCCACCGACCTACTCGACCTCATCGGTACCGAACTCGGCACCAGCGACTGGCTCGAGATCCCCCAGCGCGATATCGACCTGTTCGCCGAAGCCACCCACGACGAACAGTGGATCCACGTCGATGTCGAACGCGCGAAGACCGGCCCCTTCGGCGGCACCATCGCCCACGGTTACCTGACCTTGTCGCTGCTCATTCCGCTCTGGTCGGAAATCCTCGTCATCGAACACCGCGGCATGGCAATCAATTACGGCCTCAACAAAGTTCGCTTTCCAGCCCCCGTCCCCGCGGGCGCCAAGGTCCGCCTCACGGCCACCCTCGCCGACGCCACCGACCTCGGCGACGGCGCGGTCCAAGTCACCGTCGACGCGGTCATGGAACGCGAGGGCGCCGACAAACCGGTATGCATCGCCCAGATGGTGCACCGCTACTTCCAGTAGATCCGACCTCTCAGCTGGACTGACAGGTGGGACACCAGAAGAGGTTTCGACCCTCCAGCACGCTGTGCGCGATCGATGTGCCGCAGAGGCGGCAGGGCGCGCCGGGGCGGCGGTAGACGTAGGTGCGTGGGCGGTCGGATGCGTAGGACGGTTCGCCGTGGTCGTGTTCGGGGCGGACGACGACCATCTTGCCGACTCGCACGCCGACCCGCATCAGCGCGACCAGATCGGTCCACATCGCGTCCCACTCGTCGACGGTCAGCGCGGCGCCCGGTCGATGTGGCGAAATGCCGTGCCGGAAAAGCAGTTCCGCGCGATACACGTTGCCGACACCAGCGAGTACTTGCTGATCCATCAGCAGTGCACCGATCGGCCTGCGCG
The DNA here is from genome assembly GCF_044457245.1 of Nocardia sp. NPDC050630. Taxonomy (NCBI): domain Bacteria; kingdom Bacillati; phylum Actinomycetota; class Actinomycetes; order Mycobacteriales; family Nocardiaceae; genus Nocardia; species Nocardia sp. NPDC050630. The sequence goes on along the minus strand of NZ_JBITGN010000024.1, from coordinate 8,072 downwards.
AGCGATGAATTCGCCGCCATGCCCGTTCGGGATCGGCGCCGCGCCGCAGCGGATCAGGTCCGAGCCGTTCGGTCAGCGCCGTCACCTCCGCCCGGGTGTACACCTCGCAGGCGGTCGGGCCGCGTAAATCGGTGCCGTACAGGCGATCATCGGCCGAGGCGTCACCGACGATCCGCATCCGCACCTGCCCGACCGGCTCCCCCATCGGCAGCGGCACCTCGGTGAATACCCCGTACAGCCCCAGGTGCACATGTACGACCAGACCCGACTCGTAGTGGTGCAGAAGGTGTTTACCCCACGCCTCAGCCTTGACGAGCGCCTGACCGTCGACCCGCGCGGCCCCGGCGGCGAATTTGCCCTGCGGGCTGGAAACACGCACCACTCCCCCGGCGAAACGCCGCTGATGTAGTCGCGCGAGCCGATGCAGCGTATGCCCTTCAGGCATCGAAGCTCGAAATCCTGTCCGGTCCGCCGACGCGCGCAGCAGCGGCGGCGACACCCTGCTGCGAGCTCGAAACGCAGACCACACTGCCCCCGAAGCGCCATTGCCGGAGCCGGTGCGGCGCATAGCTCTCAGGCATCGAAACTAGAGATCCTCTCCGGTCCGCCTCGCATCGCCGCTCGGCTTACCTTGCGCGGATTACGCGCTCAGTGGGCCGGAATCGCCGGGGCCACACCGGTCTTCTCGTACTCGGCCAGGATATCGATGCGGCGCTGGTGGCGCGGCTCATCGGACCATTTGGTGGAGACGAACGCGTCCACGATCGCCAGCGCCTCCTCGGTGGAGTGCATGCGGCCGCCGATGCCGATCAGCTGGGCATTGTTGTGCTCGCGGGCCAGCTGGGCGGTCTCCACGCTCCAGGCCAGCGCGCAGCGGGCGCCGGGCACCTTGTTCGCGGCGATCTGCTCGCCGTTGCCGCTGCCGCCGAAGACCAGCCCGAGGCTGCCCGGATCGGCGACGGTGCGACGGGCCGCCTCGATGCAGAAAGCGGGGTAGTCGTCGAGTGCGTCGTACTCGAGGGCGCCGCAGTCGACGACCTCGTGGCCCGCCTGCTCCAGATGGGCCTTGACGTGATTCTTCAGTTCGAAACCGGCATGGTCGGCACCCAGGTATACGCGCATGGCTGCGATTGTGTCAGGCGTGTTTCGCAGTGCCGCGAGAGGGGATATGCGACGCCGCGCGACCGCGATTAACACCGTTAGCGCCCGCGGCGAATCGACAGATGTGCCACTGCCGGTGTCCGCAACGTCAACGGCACCGAACCCCATCCCCGGCAAATGAATAGAGTTCTCAGCATGCAGCCGCCCGAATCCAAGCCGCCCCAGCAGGCGGGCCGACCCGTCGACCCCTATCCCGCATTGGGCGGGTGGGCGCAGGCTCAGGACGCGACCGCCACCTCAGTTTCCGCCCAACACGATTCGCCTCAGTACCCATCGACACCGCAGTACCCATCGATACCCCAGCCTTTTCCCGGTTCGCCGTACCCGACACCCCACTACGGTCCGGCGGCGTACGCCCAAGGTCCCTACGGTGTGGTTCCGGTCCCACCTGGTACGCCCCCGCAGCGGCAGCCGCGCGGCCTGTCCCCCTACGGCATGCCAGCACGGCACCCGTGGGAGATTCCGCTGCTGGTCGTCGTCTGTTTGATCACCGCGCTCGCGATGCTGATCGCGCTGGCGGCGTGCATCGATCTCGTGCTCGATGGGAAGCAGCCGAACATCTACCTGATCATCCTGGTCTTCGCGCCGATCGTGGTGTGGTTCCTGCGCGGTATGAGCTACGCGTCGATGCGAGTCAACGGTGTCAAGATGTCGCCGACCCAGTTTCCCGAGGGCTATCAACTGGTGGTCGAGGCGGCCGCCCGATTCGGGATGGCCAAGGTGCCGGATGCCTACGTCGTGCTCGGTAACGGCCAGATCAATGCCTTCGCCTCCGGTCACGGGTTCCGGCGCTACGTCGCGGTCTACAGTGATCTCTTCGAAATCGGCGGCGCCGCACGCGAACCCGAGGCGCTCGCCTTCATCATCGGTCACGAGGTCGGACATATCGCGGCCGGGCACACCTCGTACTGGCGTCAGCTCGGCATGTTCGTGGCACCGTCACTGCCCATCATCGGCAGCTCGCTGATCCGGTCCCAGGAGTACACCGCCGACAACCACGGCTACTGCAACCGGCACGTCGGCGCACCCGGGGCCATGGGGACCCTCGCCGCGGGCAAGTACCTGAACAAACTCGTCGGCTTCGATGAAATGGCCGATCGGGCCGCGGTCGAGAAAGGCTTCTTCGTCTGGATCAGCAACGCCATGTCTTCGCATCCGGTGCTGACCTGGCGGATGTGGGCACTGCGCGACCGCAGCAGACACGGCAAACTGTTCTGGCGACCGAGCCGACCGGCCGGTGCGCCACCGGCCGGTCCCTACCCGAGCAGCTACGGCGAGGTTCCGGCGTTGCCGCCGAAAACCGTGCCGTAGGTCAGTCGAAGGACGGATCCTCGGTCCTGGTCCGCTTCAACTCGAAGAAGTGCGGGTAGTCGGCCAACGTGACCGCCGCATCCCACAGCTTCCCCGCCTCCTCGCCGCGCGGAATCCGCGACAGCACCGGACCGAAGAAGGCGTTGCCGTTGATGTGGATGGTCGGGGTGCCGACATCCGGACCGACCTTGTCCATGCCCGCGTGATGGCTCTCGCGCAGCGCCGCGTCGAATTCGGTGCTCTCGGCGGCCGCGGCGAGTTCGGCGGGCAGCCCCACCTCGGCGAGCGAATCCGCGATCACGGCGGCAAGGGATTCCTTGCGGGACTCGCGCGCGTACTCCTCGCGACGGTTGTGGATGCGGGTGCCCATCGCGGTGTAGAGCGGGGAGAGCACCTTATCGCCGTGCTCCTGCGCGGCGGCGATGGCGACCCGGACCGGACCCCAACCGGTGGCGAGCAGCTCCTCGTACTGCGGCGGCAGCCCCTCCTTGCCCTCGTTCAGCACCGACAGGCTCATCACGTGGAAGCGGGCCTCGATATCGCGGACTTGCTCGACCTCGAGAATCCAGCGGGAGGTGATCCAACACCAGGGGCACAGCGGGTCGAACCAGAAATCGGCAACGTTCTTGGTGGTCGTCTCGCTCACAGACGTGTTCCTCTCCATCGCACGCTCGTAACGCGCGGATTCGCCGCGCCACTATCCGTGGCCAACCACGCGGACGCGCGATTCGTTCCCGGACCGGACGCTCGATTTTCTGCAAAGGCGGCCTCGGGTCCCAGTAGGGTGACACGCAGGCGTCCGGTTCCCTCCCGAAAAGGAGTCCGTTATGACCTCCGATCAGCATTTCGTTATCGTCGGCGGCGGGTTGGCCGCGGCCAAACTGGCAGAAGCACTGCGCGCCAACGATTTCCCCGGAACCGTCACGCTGATCAGCGCCGAAGATTACCTGCCCTATGAGCGACCACCGCTGTCCAAGGAACATCTGGCCGGTAAGAAATCACTCGAGGAATTCACTGTCGATCCGGGCCAGTGGTACCGCGATCACCACATCGATGTCCGGCTCGGCACCGAGGTCGGCGCGATCGATCCGCGCGCGAAAACCGTGACGCTGCCGGATGGTTCGACGCTCGGCTACGACAAGCTCGCACTCGCGACCGGCTCGACACCACGGCGCCTGCCGATTCCGGGCATGGATGCGCGCGAGGTGTACACGCTGCGCACCATCGACGATTCCGACCGCCTGATCGATCTGTTCGGCACGGCCCGGCGGCTGGTCATCATCGGGGCGGGCTGGATCGGGCTCGAGGTCGCCGCGGCCGCGCGCGCCGCCGGGGTCGAGGTCACCATTGTCGAATCCGCCGAACTGCCGCTGTTGGCGGCGCTCGGTCCCGAGATGGGTCGGGTCTTCGCGGATCTACACCGCGACCACGGCGTCGACCTGCGATTCGGCGCGCAGGTCGAGGCGATTACCACCGATCAGGGCGATACGGATCTGGCGAGCGGTGTCCGACTCGCCGACGGCACCGTGATCGAGGGCGATGCGGTACTTGTCGCGATCGGTGCGCGGCCGAATATCGAACTCGCCGCGAACGCTGGACTGGCGACCGACGGTGGCGTACTCGTGGATGCGAGCCTGGCCACCAGTGACCCGGATATCGTGGCGGTCGGCGATATCGCCGACGCGCAGCATCCGGTGCTCGGACGTCGAATTCGGGTGGAGCACTGGGCGAATGCACTGAATCAGCCCGCCGTCGCGGCGCAAACCATGCTCGGCAAGTCGGCCTCCTACGACCGGCTGCCGTACTTTTTCACCGACCAATACGACCTGGGCATGGAATACACCGGATATGCCGCGACCGGTGAATACGCGCGGGTGGTCGTGCGCGGTGATGTGGGCAAGCGCGAGTTCGTCGCATTCTGGCTCGATGCCGATAACCGGGTGCTGGCGGGAATGAATGTGAACATCTGGGATGTGACCGACCGGATCAAGGAGTTGATCGGCCAGCAGGTCGATCCGGAACGGCTTGCCGACACCTCCGCGCCACTGTGATGCAGATCACTATCGAGGATGTGTCGGTTCTGCGTGCACGGCTGCGACCTGATCGCGAGCGCGCCGCAGGGGCGCATCGAAGGCTAGGAGACCGGATATGAAGTACATGCTGCTCAAGACCTATGGCCCCGCCGCCAACTGCGACATTCCGATCACCGAGTGGACGCCGGAGGAGATCCAGGCGCATATCGACTTTCAGCGGGCCCTCGGCGCGGAGCTGGCCAAGACCGGTGAGCTGGTCGACGCGCAGGGGCTGGCCGGGCCGGACGAGGCACGACTGGTCAGTTCGGACGGGCGCTCCGCACCGGTTATCACCGATGGTCCGTTCCCGGAGACCAAGGAGTTCCTGGCCGGATATTGGCTTGTCGATGTGGAAAGTCCGGAGCGTGCGCTGGAGATCGCCGCACAGGCTTCGGCGGGCCCCGGACCGGGTGGCAAGCCGATCGGTGAGTACATCGAGGTACGCGCGGTGATGGGTGCTCCGGCGACCGAACAATAATTATCCATGCCCGAAGCGCTGCCCATCGAGGACCTGTTGCGTGAACTCGCGCCGCAGGTCCTCGGCACATTGGTACGCCGATTCGGCGATTTCGACACCGCCGAGGACGCGATGCAGGAGGCGATGCTCGCGGCGGCGACCCAATGGCCCGCCGATGGGTTACCGGATAATCCGCGTGGTTGGTTGATTCAGGTCGCGCAGCGGCGGATGGCCGATGCGGTGCGCGCCGAGGTGGCTCGGCGGCGCAGGGAGACAACGGTTTTCGAGCGCGACGTGCCCGATGCCCAGGCCCTCGAGCGTGACGACACGCTGGCCGTGTTCTTTCTCTGCTGCCATCCCGCGCTGACGTCCGCGAGTGCCATCGCACTGACATTGCGTGCGGTCGGCGGGCTCGGCACAGCGGAAATCGCCAACGCCTTCCTGCTGCCGGAAGCGACCATGGCGCAACGGATTACGCGTGCGAAGAAGAAACTGGCCGCCATCGACCGCCCGTTCGCCAGGCCCGGTGATGCGCAATGGCACGAACGGCTCGGTTCGGTACTGCATGTGCTGTACCTGATCTTCAACGAGGGACACACCACCACTGCGGGCCCCGACCTACAGCGCACCGACCTCTCGAATGAGGCGATCCGACTGACCAGGTCGATCCATCGACTGCTCCCCGACGACACCGAGGTCACCGGCCTGCTGGCGCTCATGCTGCTCACCGACTCACGGCGCGCCGCACGCACCGGAACCCACGGTGAATTGATTCCGCTCGCCGAACAGAACCGCGCACTCTGGGATCGCAAGCTGATCACCGAGGGCATCACCTTGACGACCAGCACCCTCGCCTCCGGCCTCACCGGCCCCTACCAGATCCAGGCCGTGATCGCCGTACTGCACGCGCAGGCGCTGCGTGCCGAAGACACCGACTGGCGTCGAATCCTGGCCCTGTACAACATGATCGAGCGCATCTCGAAGAACCCGATGGTCACCCTCAACCGCGCCGTCGCCACCGCGATGGTGCACGGCCCCGCCGCCGGACTCGAACTCGCCGACACCCTCGAAGACCAGCTGGCGGGCAACCACCGCCTCAACGCCGTCCGCGGCCACCTACACGAAATGGCCGGCGATTTCGCCGCCGCCATCACCTGCTACACCTCCGCCGCCAACCACACCACCAGCATCCCCGAACGCGACTATTTGACCCTCCGCGCCGCGCATCTCCGCCACCAATCCTGACCCGACAGCGCCGGGATTAGACGATTACCACAGGCAACAATCGCGTACAGGGAGGCCAATCCTAACGCGGCCTCGCGGCATGCTCTGCGTCCTGCCTTTAGAGATCCAGATTCCGATTGCAGTCGCCGAGAAATGCCTCCAAGAAAATGCGAGAGATCGTCATCCCTTGCTGTGTCCGAATTTCGTCGCACTACCCGGCGGTGCCCACTTCCTCGGCAACCTGATGACGCTCGATCGCCTCGAAGATCCCGATGTCGGTCCGCTGTTGCCACTCAGGCAGCTCGTTCCACGGTGCGACGTAACCTGGCTTCGGATCCGGAATGCGTGCGTAGATTTGGCCGATCCAGCAGATCGCTACGAACTGGCCTTTCAGTTCGGGACTCAATCGAGCAGCAGCACCGTTGGTAGCCTGAATGAAGTCGACAACCTGACCGTAGACGGCAGCTGCACTGGCGCGTTCCCACTCCGGCATACTTTCCCACGGGGCGATATAGCTGTCCTTCGGCGTACCCGGATAGTGGTTGGTGACACCGGTAATCCACGCCTCCCGAAAAACCTTGCCGCCGTGATCGTTGTCGCTGCTCAACAGTGCTCTCCTCGCTAGTATCTGGGTGACGCCGTCAGCGTAGCGATCTGGTGTTCAAGGTGGTCGATGTGCCGGTCGCCCCGCATTCCTGACAGTCGCTGACTGAACTGGTCGAGCCGTCGCCCTATGTAGCCGGATCGCGTACGACGAGCGATGGCGATTTCGCCTCCGCCATCACCTGCTACACCTCGGCCGCCAACCACACCACCAGCATCCCCGAACGCGACTATTTGCCCCTCCGCGCCGCCCACCTCTGCCACCAAACCTGACCCCCGGAATGTTGATCGGTTATCAGAGCACGTAGCGCACGTAGCGCATATGGTCCTCAATCCCGCGCCCCTTGAGTTCTGATGCCGCGCAATATGTGTCCCCAAACGGTCCCCACCGCTGCCAGGAGTGAGCCGTGCGCCTGATCAGGGCAATTGTGTACTCGGTAACTGTGTCGGTGGCGTAGTTCGGAGCTGCTGCTGTCGTCGCCGTTGTCGTCAGACTTGTCCCCCAAAAGCATCAATCGAATCAGGAGCCGCAGCCGGATCGATTCTGGATTCCCGGGATGCCGGCAATGCGGGGATCACAAATTGGTTTCGAGTCCAGCGCGCTGTCGCCGTCTGCCATCGTCCCTTGGGTGCCGACCACAGGCGGAACGCATTTCGGAGCGGAAGCCACTTCCAACGTTGATACTCACCGGTTTCGACGTTGATTCGGGCTCCTTGCTCCATCACCCCCAAGCGTGATGCTTCGGTCCAGACGACGCCTACCCAAGGCGTTCGCCCATCTGGGACAGGAACGGAGTATTTGACGTCCAGCTCAAGAGGCTCACTATCACACGTCATCTTCGGAATCGACTCTTTGTATTTGGATGGCAGAGCCAGGTCACCCCACACCTGGACATCCACTTCGTAGAGGGTCATCGGACCCATGGGCCGCAGGATGACGGTCGCCTCCGCTTTGCCGTTGGTCACTATGTGGCTCCGGCCTACAGACACAGCCCATCCGTGTACAGGCGATTCACGATGTTTCAGATACGTGTTGTACAGCGCTGTCGCAAGTGCGCCTATGGGGACGGACGCGAGCATTATGGCCAAAAGGGTTGGCAGCCAGTGCATGGCGAAAGGCTACGCCCGAACGTGGTAGCTCATCGGAGTCTGCTAGCGGACACGTGATAATCCGGCTGGGCGGACATTTGGCTCCGGGCTGGCGGACATGATTTCTCCGGATCGGCGGACATCTGGATCTCTGG
>NZ_JBITGN010000023.1:0-115301 GCF_044457245.1 Nocardia sp. NPDC050630 | reverse complement strand
ATTGCGGTCGGCCCAATGCCACCCCAGCACGCCACCGTAGGACCAGCCCACCACGATCGCCGGCTGCTGCACCCCCCGCGCCGCGAGGACGGCATGGCCCACGCCGACGACACCGTGATCGAAGTCGCCGCGCTGATGGCCCGCTGCCGATGCCCATTGCTCGCGGTGGTCGACGGAACCCGGACGATCGGCGTGATCACCGCATCACGGTTACTGCAGGTGGCGCTCGCGGCCACGTGAACGGCTGCCCGCACGCGGGTGATCACCGGTGACCGCGATCGCGGTCGCCACGTTCGCGGTGGCGTATCTGCTCATCGCCACCGAACGCATCCACAAAACCAAAGCCGCGCTCGGTGGCGCGGCGGTGATCCTCGCGCTCGGGGTGCTCGATTCCAGGGAGGCGTTCTTCTCCCACGACACCGGCGTCGACTGGGATGTCATCCTGCTGCTGTTCGGGATGATGATCATCGTCGGGGTACTGCGTCAAACGGGCGTCTTCGAATACACCGCGATCTGGGCGCCAAACTGTCCCGCATGAACGGTGTGTGGCAGTTCGACCCGATCGGCGAAGCCGCCGGTCGCCGGTGAGCATGACCAGTCGGTTCAGACCGGCCTCACGCAGTCGCCTAATGGTGCGGGGTGCGTGTCGGCGCAACGGGTCTCGCAGCAGGATCGCTGCGAGTTCGCCGTCGACGACGATCCAGGCGATCGCGGCCGAGTCCAGGCTTGCCCGGTTGACGACCGCGCGGGCCCAGCCGGCACTCGTGAACGGGTCGCGCAGTTTGCCGACATCAACCCGGTGGCCGTCCACGGTGCCGGACACCCCACGGCCGGCCTGCTCAGCCACTTCGGTAGGTGCCGACAGGTCGATATCGCGCGCGAGAGCTTCGGTGACTATCGCTTCGGCCAGCACGTGCGGCGACACCTGATCCACCGACGCGGCCAGCCGCATCATCTCCGCCGCCTCGCGGCCCGGCGCGGCTATCACTTCGACGACTTGGGGGCGGCCCGCGGTGAGAGTGCCGGTCTTGTCCATCACCAAAGTGGTTGCGTCGCCGAGGCTTTCCAATGCGCTCCCGCCACGCACGACGACTCCCAGGCGCGACGCCCGCGACAGTCCAGAGACGATCGCCACGGGGGCGGCCAACAGCAGCGGGCACGGTGTCGCAACCACCAAGACGGCGACCGCCCGCACTGCCGAGCCGCTCGTTGCGTAAGCGGCACCGGCGACAAGTAGCGCGAGCGGCAGGAACCACGCCGCATACCGATCAGCAAGCCGCACCACCGGTGCGTTCTCGGCGCCGGCCTGCTCGGCTAGCCGCACAATCCCGGCGTAGGTACTCTCGGCCGCCGTCGCGCTCGCACACATCTCGAACGCATCGCCGGCATTGACGACACCGCTGCGCACCGGCTCGCCAACCCCACGCTCCACCTGCAGCGGTTCCCCGGTCAGCACCGACTCGTCGAGCATCGCGACGGCATTCAGGATTCGCCCGTCGACCGGCACTATCTCGCCCGCCGCGACCACAAGCACGTCATCGACGACGACCTGGCCGAGTGGAATCACCGTCACCTCATCGCCAACACGACGGCGAGCCGACCGGGGTGCGTGCTCCAAAAGGGCGCGCAGATCCCGTGAAGCACGGCGTTCGGCGGCGGCGTCGAGGGCTCGTCCACCGGCCAGCATGACGGCAATCAATGCGCCTGCGAGATACTCGCCAACCCAGAGCGTTCCCGCCAACGACAACACCGCGATCAGGTCGACACCGGCCCGGCCCTTCACAAGCGTGGCGATCATCCAGAAGAGCGCGGGAACGAACGCCGCCACTGTCGCCCCGATCCAGAACCCGTCGGCAGCACCGCGCAAGCCGAACACCCACAGGACCGCGCCGATCGCCAGCGCTGCCACCGTGACCACCACCAGCACCGGTGCCAGCCAACCGCCCAGCCGTGCCGCCCACCACCGAGCCTGCCTGGTCATTCGACTCATCACATACTCCTCCCGACCGGGGTAAACGCCGATCCATCCCACTGGACCGCAGCGCGCATGATCGACGGAAGAGGCCGGGGGCCCTTTTGCCGATGTCCTAGGCCACCGCCGAGTCGATAGGCGGCAGTCAGGGCTTGTGGCGCGTTCATCCCGCCGGACGTACCTGTGTGGCCGATCGAGCAATCCTGCGTTCCCGAAGTCCGCACCATGATGCTGGTTCGCCCTGTCGGCGGGCGCGCGGACAGCCATGGACGACACCGTCATTGCCACCACTTTCGAGTCTGCGGGTATGACGGACACACCCGCCCTGCACATCAGCCGATGGCCGGAGCGGGTCTGCTGTCCGTTTCATTCGCTGTGCGCTACCGCGCACCCTGAGTCACCGACGTTCCCGTGAGTGCTGTCGAGCGGGTCTGACCCGAATATCCTTGGTGCCCCAGCGGTTTCGGGACAATGAACCGGACCTGGTCGCCGTGCGCTCCGCACCCGAACCACGTCGTCTTTCCGCGGCTGCGGCAGCTGACCGGGTAGCACATCAGGCGCCCTGTTCCCGTTCGGTGGTCGGCGCCCCCGAGTACGGCCGTTGCAGGGCAGCGAATTCCGGCGTTCCCGCCGCGGCGATCAGGGCGTCGAGCAGGGCGGCGCCTTTCTCGGCATCGGGAATCCGAGTGAGAACCGGGCCGAAGAAACCGTGGCCGTCGATGGCAATGATCGGGCTGCCACCACGCCCTCCCAGCACTTGCTGGCTGACTTCGTGGGCCCGGGCAACGGCTTGGTCCAATTCGCTGGCGTCGAGGGTATCGGCCAGTGACCGGTCCATTCCGAGACTTTGGAGCATGCCCGCGATGGCGGCGAGAGTGACCTCTTCCCGCTGGGCATGGGCGCTCGCGCCGAAGGCTCGATACAGGCGCGCGAACCCATCCGGCCCGTGCTGGTCGGTGACGGCCGCGAAGAGGCGTCCGAGCCGCCGCGATCTGTCGATCATGGGCCGATGATGGGAGTCGACGTCGTTGCCGTCATTGAGCACGGCCAAGCTCATCTGCCGCAGCGTGACCGGCGTCCGATGCTCGTGGGCGGCATCCAGCAGCCACTGGGCGGCCACCCATCCGAATGGGCACACCGGGTCGAGGTAGAGATCTATCGCGGCCATTTTCAGCTTCCTTCCATATCGGCGTCCGGCGACTCCGACATGCGCTGTGCCGAATGCCACCCTTCACTCTCCTATACCCCGTGGGGTATCTTCGGATCCGACATCAATATACCCCCAGGGGTATGAAGGAGATAGCGATGACCGACTCTGTGGTTGTTTCCCCGGCTCGCGACACCGCACCGCCGAGCAGCTCCGGCGGGATGCTGGGCAGGCTCGGGTCCGTGATGGCCGGGCATGCCCGGGTCGTCTTCGGCGTTTGGTTGCTGGTATTGATCGTCCTGGGCGCCGCCGCGCCGAGTGTGTTCACCTCGCTCGCGGGGGCGGGATGGCAGGCCGACGGGTCGGAGTCGGTGCGGGTGCGCGAGCTGGCGCAGCAGCATTTCGGCGGGAACTCCTCAGCGGCGGTGCAAGTGGTGGTCCATTCCGATACCGAGACCATCGAGAGTCCGGCGGTTCAGCGGGTTCTCGGCGAGGTCACCGAGATCTTCACCGGCGATGCACGCTTCGGCGAACTGATCGCACCACAGCCGGGGACCTCGATCACCCCGGACGGGCACACCGGGATTTTCATCGCCGGCGCGAACGCGTCCACCGATGACATGGTCAGGGCCGTCGACGAGCACAAGCACGCGTTGACCGCCATATCCGGCAACGGCATCGAGGTCTATCCCACGGGCAGCTCAGCGCTGTGGAGCGACTTCAACAAGGCCAACCACGACGCCATGATCAAGGCCGAAATGTTTTCCTGGCCGGTGACTTTGGCGATCATGGTGCTGGCGTTCGGATCCCTCGTCGCCGCCGGGCTGCCGCTGCTGCTCACCCTGGCGGGGCTGGTCGCCTCGGCCGGTGGACTGGTACTGCTCAACCACCTCACTCCGATCTCGGTGTGGGCAATGAACTTCGCGATGATGTTCGCCTTGGCGCTCGGTATCGACTACGCGCTGTTCATCGTCGCCCGATTCCGTGACGCACGCACCACCGCCGCCAGCCCCGAGGCGGCGGTCGCCGAAACGATGAACACCGCGGGCAAGGCGGTTGCGCTGTCCGGGCTGACGGTCCTGGTCAGTTTGTCGGCGGTGCTGATCGTGCCAGCGCCCGCGGTGCGGACGATGGCGGTCGGGATCATGTTCGCGGTGTTCTTCGTGCTGCTGGCCACCATGACGCTGCTGCCCGCGGCGTTGGGGGCGCTGGGCGGCAAGATCAATGCTGGCGCGCTGCCGCATGCCAAGCATCAGCAGCACCGCTCGCCGCGGTTCGCGGCGTGGGGTGGGCTGCTGCACAACCATCCGTGGCCGTTCGCGATCGGCGCGGTCACTGTGCTGATCGCCCTGTCGATCCCGGTGTTCGGACTGAAAGTGGCCATGCCCTCCATCCAGGTCGTGCCGACCGACGCGCCGGTGCGCCATGGCTACGAACTGATCCAGTCCCAGATGGGCGAGGGCGCACCCGGCATGCTGCAGATCATCACCCCGGCCGCCCAGGCAGCACAGGTCGCCGCAGCCGCCAAGGGAGTCGACGGGATCAGCATGGTCACCCCGCCGCAGCTCGCACTCGACGACAGCGGCCTAGCGACGATGCGGGCACTACCCGAGGTCGATCCATCGGACCCGCGGATGGGCGGAATCCTCGACCGATTGCGTGACGAGCTGCCCGCTGCCGCACTGGTCGGCGGCGCACCCGCGGAGAACCTCGACCTGCAGCAAGCTCTCGACGACTACTTCCCTATCATCGTCGCGATCATCCTCGTCCTCGGCTTCGCCCTGCTGCTGATCGCGCTGCAGGCACCGGTGATCGCCGCCCTCGGCACCGTGGTCAGCCTGCTGTCCACCGCCGCGGCCTTCGGCGTCGCGAAACTGATCTTCCAGGACGGACACGGCGCAGGACTGCTCGGCTTCACCCCGCAAGGCTTCCTGGACGGGTGGGGACCGGTGTTCTTCTTCGCCATGATCTTCGCGATCGCGATGGACTACACGGTATTCCTGCTCGCAACCGCCAAGGAACACTACGAGCACACCGGTCACCCTAAGACCGCCCAGGTCGACGGCCTGGCCCACTCCGGACGAGTGATCTTCGCCGCCGCCGCGGTCATGGTCGCGGTGTTCTTCACCTTTGCACTCTCCGAGCCGCTACCACCAAAGGAGATGGGCATCATCCTCGGCGTCGCGGTTCTGCTCGACGCGGCCGCGGTACGACTGGTGCTACTGCCGGTGCTACTGCGGCTGACCGGACACGGCGCCTGGTGGTCACCGAACTGGCTGCGCAGGGCACTCCCCTCGATCAGCTTCGCCCACCACTGAAATCACCTACGCCGCGCACCGTACCCCCACCGTATATACCCCCACGGGTATCCTTGAGTGAGGTATCCAACGAAAAGGGAAACACCATGGTCGGCAACGAAGAAACTATCGCCCAGGTACTCAACCGGCTGCGCCGCGCACACGGCCAACTCGCCGGAGTGATCTCCATGATCGAGCAGGGCCGCGACTGCAAGGACGTCGTCACCCAACTCGCCGCCGTGTCACGCGCGCTCGACCGGGCCGGATTCAAGATCGTCGCCACCGGACTGCGCGAATGCCTCACCGGACAAAGCACCGACGGTTCCGAGCCGATGACCGAAGCCGAGCTGGAGAAGCTCTTCCTCGCCCTGGCCTGAACAACCAAGGATCCCAACACGATTGGAAATCATGCACCTACCGGCTCGCCAGCGCGGCTGGTCCATCGCGCGGCTCGTGCCGCTGCTGGCAGGCACGTTCGTACTGGTCAGCACGCTGCTGGCCGCGGTGGCCTCGCCGTGGTGGCTGATAGCGACCGGGCTCGTCGGTGCGAACCTGCTGTTCTACAGCGCAATGGGATGGTGTCCGGCGACACTACTACTCCATCGCCTGGGCGTCCCCGACACCGCGACCAACTGCGCAATGCCACACACCCGACACCGCATCACCCCAACCGAACCGGCAGAAAGCAGACCGCATCATGAACCTAGCCCTCTCGACAACACTGCACACCAGCTTCGACGAAGCCGTTGAACTGACCCGTAAAGCCCTGTCCGAACAGGGATTCGGCGTCCTCACCGACATCGACATGCAAGCCACACTGAAGGTCAAACTCGGCCAGGACATGGAGAACTACCGAATCCTCGGCGCCTGCAACCCACCCCTGGCTCACCGCGCCGTCGGCGTGAACCGCCAGATCGGACTCCTCCTGCCCTGCAACGTGATCGTCCGCAGCGACCCCACGGCCGCCGACACCATCATCGTCGAAGCCATGAACCCGGACCTCATGGTCCAGCTCACCGGCGAACCCGAATTCGAACCCATCGCCGCCGAAGCCACCACCAAACTCCGCGCAGCCATCCAATCGCTACAAGACCACTGACTCGACGTCCGATGATGCGGTCGGTCAACCCACGCGCACACGGGGCACGCTGGCGGTGCGGTCCAGATACCCATACGGCTCCGGTCGTATCTGGTCAAGACGGCCGATCGCTGAGAGTCGTCTTCTGGTTTCGTTAGCGGGCACGGTCCAGCAGTTCTGTGATTCCGTGCTCGATTTCGTCGGCGATCAGGTCGATATCCGGGGTGGTGTCGTAGTCGCCGGTGATGCCGAAGGTCAGCCGGTCGGTGTAGCTGAGGATCGCGATGGTGGTGCGCAGTCGCATGGCGATCGGGATACAGGGCAGGATCTCTAGGACCTCACGGCCCTGTAGCGATAACTTCCGCCTCGGGCCGGGGACATTCGTGGCGAGCGCGCTGACACCGTGCTGGGGGTAATGCATGGCCAGCCGCAGGGTCCACGCGACGAATGCGAACGGGAGCCGGCCCGCCATCGACAGCACGGACTTCTCGGCTTCGGCCTCACCGCGTGATCGGTGTCGTGCGATGCGCTGGTGGACGGCGGTGAGCCGCTCGACCGGATCGGAGATCTCGACCGGCAGATACGGCAGCATCGCCGAAACTCGATTGTCGAGAACATATTTCGCGTCCTCGCGACGCATGGACACCGGCACCAGGATTCGGATTTTATCGGCGGTCGGTTCCTCGCCGCGCTTGTGCAGCACGGTTCGATAGGCCGAGGCGACGGCTGCGAGGGCGACATCGTTGACAGTCACACCGAATGCGGCCCGGATCTTCGCGATGTCCGCCAGTGACGTGCGTGCGACGGCGTAGCGCCGCTGTCGGCCGATCGTGCCGTTGAACGAGGATGTGCCGGTCGGCGTTACTGCGGCGTACACGACCGGAATCAGGGCCCGCGTGATGTCGAAGGCCATTCTTGGCATGGCCATCGACAGTCGAATGCCCCCGGCCGCCAAGCCGAAAGCGTTGATCCGTTGACGTGTACCGGTGCTCAGGCGCGGCGCACGTGTGCTGGATTCTGGATCGCAGAGACTCTCGAACAGGCCGATGCCGGACGCGCCGTCCACCAAAGTGTGATGGGCTTTGATGATCAGCGCCCAGCGATCCTCTGCCAGATGCTCGACGACGATGCACTGCCACAGCGGGTGGTCTCGGTCGAGTCGTTCCTCGAGTTCGGCGGCGACCAATTCGCGCAGCGCCGCCTCGTCGCCGGGCTCCGGCAGCGCCGTCCACCGCAGGTGATGTGCCAGATCGAAATTTGGATCGTCCTCCCACACCGGGGCGGCGAGATCCGCGACGGTACGGCGTACGCGCTGGCGGAGCCGACTATCGCTCACCAGGCTGCCAGCCATCGCGGCGGTGAACTCCTGGCGCGTCGGTACCGGACCGGCGATGATCGCAACCGCGCCGATCCCGAGACTGATGTGCCGGTCGGCGTCTTCCATCTCCATGAAACCCGAATCGAGCGGGCCCAATTCGCTCATCACAGCCACCTACCCCGGCAGCCGCCGAGGCCCGGCCACCGGCTGGGAAACTGCCCGCTATAACGGCAATTCTTCTCGCTGGGGCGCCGCGGGGGCAGATGCCAAGGTAACCGGGGATGGTGACGTTGGCCCCCGACACTCGGGCAAGCGCGCGGAACGGTCTCAACGACGTCCTGTGGCCGATGTCCTGTCGCGCCGGCGCGGTGCGGGGCCTACTGGCCCGGGGCGATGCGGAATACCGGATAGTCCGGGGCGATGCGCTCGAAGTCGGCGACCGGGGCATCGCGTGGTATCGGGATGTGTGGTCGCGCGCCCGGTGCCAGTTGGAGGTAGCGCCGCAGGATCGGGGCCCGGCTTTCCGGATCGACCAGCACGAGCCAGATCGTCTCCCGGCGACCGTGCCGCAGGATGGCTCGGCCGTCTGCGGCGGTCAGATTGCGCACCCAGTTGACGTTGGCACCGAGCATCGATTACCACATACCGTCGACCGTCGAATTCGGTCAGCACGATCGGAAACCAGATGAGGCGACCGCTGCGCCGCCCCCGGATCCCCAACGCGGCGACCCGGCGGGGCATGATTCCGGCCGCGAAAGCGCGGGCTGAGAGCCAATTCTGTACGCGTGCGAACAGATTCGGACGGCCGGTGCGATACAGCCAGCGCAGATAGTCGTGATACCACCGCATGATCGGCTCCTCCGTTGCCACAGTGTGCTATTCGAATCAGGGGCCGCTAGGCGCGAGCCCGGAAGGTCCAGCCGGGGGCCAGCTGTTCGATCTGTCCGCGGCATTCGATCTCGATCGGTGGCAAGTTTCCCGGCTCCGACCTGACCTCGACGTCGCTGCCGCTGATTCGGATTCTGAGTTGGTGCCCGCGGTAGGTGATCGGGAAGGTCAGCGCACCAAGGGATGACGGCCAGTGCGGCGCGAATATCAAACGCTCGGCACGGGTTTCGAGGCCCGTGAAGCAGCGTTGCAACAAGTCGATGCTGCCTGCCATCGCGGCGAGGTGGATACCCTCGGCGGTGGTGCCACCCTGGATGTCACCGATATCGGACTCGAGGACGCTGTCGAAGAATTCCATCGCTCGCTCCCGGTTGGCGCGGGCCAGCACCCAAGAATGGACGACGCTGCTCAGTGTCGATCCGTGTGAGGTCCGGGCGAGGTAGTAGTCGATGCTGCAGGGGATCATCGATGCGGGCAGGTCGTAGCCGAGTTCTCCCAGCAGTTCCCGCAGTTCGTCGGAGGACAGCAGATAGAACAGCATCAGCACGTCGGCCTGCTTGGCGGCCCGGTAGCGATTGATGTCGTCGCCCTCCGCCTCGAGTATGCGGTCCAGTCGCTGGATATCGCCGTACCGCTGCCGGTACCGTGCCCAATCCAGTTCTGCCAGTTGGTCGTAGCCCTCGAACTGGCTGATGATGCCATCATGGAACGGCACGTATATGCGGCGGCTGACGTCGGCCCAATGCTGTGGTTCCGATGGCGCCACACCGAGGGTTTCCAGCAGTTCAGTGCGTTCGCGCGGCGCGAGCAGGTCGAGCGCGTCGAGAGCGCGACGAATCACCCACACCGCCATGATGTTGGTATAGGCGTTGTCGTCGATTCCGTCGAAAGGGCGTGCGTGATAACCAGAATGGAATTCGTCCGGTCCGATCACAC
Source organism: Nocardia sp. NPDC050630 (assembly GCF_044457245.1). Classification (NCBI taxonomy): domain Bacteria; kingdom Bacillati; phylum Actinomycetota; class Actinomycetes; order Mycobacteriales; family Nocardiaceae; genus Nocardia; species Nocardia sp. NPDC050630. Next base: position 105,665 of record NZ_JBITGN010000023.1, on the reverse strand, counting down.
CCCGGATTCGGTAGCGGTCCCGGGTTGTGTCGTAGCTGGCGATACTGGACCAGAACCGGGCGATCTCCACTAGCATCTCGGTGCCACATTCGCGCAGGAACTCGCGGTCGCCGGTCACCTGGTAGTACTGCCACACGTTGTGGGCGATCGCGATGCCGATGTGATTGGCTCGCTGGCTCGGGTCGGGATTCCACCGTCCGGATCGTGGATTGAGATGCATTTGCTGGCTTTCCTCGCGCCCGTCGCTGCCGGACTGCCATGGGAACATCGCTCCGGCGAGGCCGTTTTCGTGCGCCGCGCGTCGCGCCTCGGGTAGTCGCCGGTAGCGATACCGGAGCAACGATCGGGTCAGGGCGGGAAAGCGCAGGTTGAGTACCGGGAAGACGAACAGTTCATCCCAGAACACATGTCCGCGGTACGCCTCACCGTGCAGTCCGCGCGCGGGGACACCGACGTCGAGATCGGCAGTATTGGGCGAGAGCGTCTGCAGTAGATGCAGCAGATGCACGCGCAGCACGCGGGCCGCGTTCTTGCGGTCTTCGAGTTCGATGGACAGCCGATCCCACAGGCGTTCCCAGGCCGCGACATGACCGTCGAGTAGTTGCCCGTATCCGCCCTCGGCGCTGAGCCACCGCACGACCTCCTCATCCGGCGTCGAGGTCGCGTGATCACGCCCAGTGCAGATGGTGACCGTCTTCTCCAGGGTGACCGCTGCCCCGCCAGTCACCTCGACGGTGAAATCGTGTCCGATCATTCCATCTTGTTCGACGAAATCCCCTGCCCGATTGATGATTTCCCCGTTCTGCAGGATCCTGCTGCGCGCCGCGAGTGCCACCGAAATTCCAGACCGGCTGGTCCGGACCGTCAGCAACACCGAATCAGCGGACAGCTTTGTCCCCTGCATGTCGGTGAGATGGTCGCCGGACAGCCCCCGATAGCGTTGCACCAGCTCATTTCGGACAGCTCCGTCCAGGGCCGAACGGATCACCAGGCGCCCCGACCAGTTCTCGGCGACAACCGTGGTCTCCAGAGCGCAGACATGGGGTCGGTGCATAGCGACCACCCGCCGGTGCTCGACCGCGGTGATCCGGCCCGCGGCGTCGCGGAACCGGAAGCGGCGGGTGAACACGGCCCGGCGCAGGTCCAGTTCCTGCCGGTAGAACAGCAGTTCGGTGGTGTCGAGGTCGAACCACGGGCCGTCCTCGATCCGGAACGACACCGGCAGCCAGTTCGGCAGGTTCACCAGACTCTCGTTGGCGACTTGCTGCCCGGCGATCTCGTCGGTGAGCCGGTTGTAGATGCCAGCCGCATAAGTCCCGGGATAGTGGTGCTCCCCCGCCCGTGCTTCCGGCGCCGCGCCGCGCGTAGCGAAGTAGCCGTTGCCGAGCGCGCACAATGCTTCTCGGAGTTTCTCCGTGTGGGGGTCGTAGCCGTCGAAGGCCAGTGTCCAGGCATCGGCCGTGTCCGCGTCGGATTCGCGATGCAATGTCCCGGCGAGTCGGTCGAGGAGTTTCCTGGCCCGGTCCGGCCCGTCCACCGCGAACCGTGCGGCCGTGCGCCGATCGCCATCCTCACTGTGGCGCACCACGATTCCGATCCCGTGTGCGGCGACCGCGTCGAAGGCGTCCTCATCGGTGAGATCGTCGCCGAGGTAGATCGGCAGCTCCGGGCGGGCGAGCTGATCCAGGATCCAGTCCAGCGCCCGGCCCTTGTCCCAATCCGTATCGGGGCGCAACTCGGTAACCTTGCGACCGTTGGAGATACGAAGCCCGGACTGTTGCGCGACCGCATGGACGGCGCCGATCACACAGGCCACCACCTCCGGCGCGGCGTTGCGGTAGTGCACCGCGACAGCGAATCGCTTGTGCTCCACCAGAATTCCGGGAATTTCGGCCAATCGACGGGTCAGCTCATCCGCGGCAGCGGCAATGGCGTGCTCGGCGGTCGGTGCCGCGTCGTGCACGTGGTAACCGCCGGCCGGATCGATCAATTCGAAACCATGGCTGCCCGCATACCAAATCCCCTCCAGACCAACCCGCTTGCGCAGGTCCGTGAGATCGCGACCGCTGATGATCGCGACCGGGCAGATACCGGCGAGTTCGGTAATCGCGGCCGCCACGCCGTCGACCAGGACGGCGGCATCCGGATCGGGCACGATCTGGGCGAGCGTTCCGTCGAAGTCCATCAGCACGGCCACATTCGCGGTGTCGAGCAGAGCAGATATCCGGGGCCATGACTCCAGCGCACCCGGAATCTCCGACATGCGTCGGAACCCAGCGCGCACCCGCACCTCGGCCAGATCGGCAACCACGACATCGGCCCCATGCGCGCGCAATTGATCGGCGTGCCCGGTTCGATCGATACCTATCACCAGCGCGAAACCGCCGCGCCGCCCGGCCGTCACCCCCGCTTCGGCGTCCTCGGCCACGACCGTCCGGCCCGGATCCGCGCTGAGCCGCCGAGCCGTCTCGACCAGCATGGCCGGATCGGGTTTCCCCGGCAGCCGGAGGTTTTCGGCGACAGCGCCGTCGACATGTACCGCGAACAGGTCCCCGATTCCGGCCGCCTCGAGCACCTGGGCACAGTTGCGGCTGGCGGAGAAGACCGCCGTACCGATCCCCGCGTCCCGCAGTTCACGCACCAAGGCGACGGTGGACTCGAAGACCGGAACGCCGTCGCGGGCCAGCCGATCCTGGAACAGGTGATCCTTCCGATTGCCGAGACCGCACACCGTGGCAGCGTCCTCCGGATCGGACGGATCCCCCCAGGGCAGCGAAATACCGCGTGCGGTAAGGAAATCCGCCACACCGCTATATCTCGGCTTGCCGTCGACGAAGCGCTGGTAGTCCACCGCGGTGAATGGCGAGCGGTCCTGCCCGGGCTCGGCGGGCCGAGACGCCAGGAAGGGGTCGAACAGTTCGGTCCACGCGGCGGCGTGCATCGATGCGCTGTCGGTGACCACACCGTCCATATCGAAGATCACCGCGTCATATCGGCGCGCGTCGATCAATTGTGCGACCTGCTCGCCTGTGCTCACAGCTCAAGGCTGGGGCGATTTGTCGGCCCGATCAAGAGCCGGAGGTCATGTGGAGAGGAGCCGAATGCCCCCGACACATCCAGGCGATCGGGCGGATGCCGGGAACCGAGGCTCCTGCTCGGCCGCGGCATCACACCGCACCATCGGCGTACGGCGATGGCGGGCCGCTGGCTGGAGCACAGCGCTCGCCCGCTTTCGCCAACCCAACCGCCTCGACCAGCCGCCCAATCCGGTGTTTGCGCCGCGGCGACCGTGCGGACCGACATCGGCGCCACACGCGGCTGATTCCTCGTTTATCGGTCGCCGCGGCGCAGCAGCGTCATCGGTACTAGATCGAAATGCATGCGCATCGAGTCGCCCGCCGAGTCCCGCGTGAACACGATCCGGCCCGTACCGATGCCGAACCGGGTGAGGTCGACCCGGAATACCCACGGATCGCTGGGGTCGTCAGGATGCAGCGGCAATCCGCGCAGCAAGCTCGGAACGGGGGTCAAGAGCCGCAGCACGGGCCTGCCGGAATGGATCCGGACCTGCACCCCAGCGCCGATCATCGAACGGGCACGAAGATCGGTGAGGGCGCCGGGCAGGCGGTAGTAGCCGCAGATCTCGTTCCAGATCTCCGGATGGTGACCGACATCGGTTCGAATCGCGTCGGCACGCACACCCAGCAGATCATTCATCAGCTCGGAAACCTCCGCGGGTAGCCACAGCATGGCACGGTGCGCGCCGTTCGTGCTTGCGAAAATCCCGAGCCCGTCGTCGGGCGCGACCCAGATCTGGGAGTCGAACCCGGGCAGTATGCCCTGATGTTCGACGATTCGATGACTACCCGCGACGCCACGGAAGAAAGCCAGACCCATCCCCGGTATCCGCCGATCCGGCTGATACTGCGGCTCGAACATCGTTGCCAGCGTGCTGAATTCGACAACCGCGCCGAATTCGTTGGCCCCGCCGCCGGAGAGCGCTGCCAGATAGCGCGCCATGTCGCGGGGCGTCGAGTAGGCCGACGCGGCTCCAGCGGTCACCATCTCGCGAAGGGTGATGGCGCGTGGTCCGCTGCCCCGCAGGTGGTAGCCCGTCGCGAGGCGTGCGCGCATGCTCGGTGTGAGCTCCAGGTCGGTATCGGTCATGCCGAGTGGTCGAAAGATGTTCTCGCGCAGATACTGTGCCAACGAGGTTCCACTGACGTCCGCAATGATCTGCCCGAGCGCGGCGAACCCGTGGTTGGAGTAGGTCCACCGAGTGCCGGGTTCGGCCCGCAGGCGCAAGCCGGCTCGGTAGTAGTCCGCCAGCGCTGGGATCGGCGTGCCCGGATCCATGCTCTCACCGAAGTCCGGCCGCAAAACCCTTGCGGGATGCGCTGTCTCGCCGATCCCTGCGGTGTGGGTCAACAAGTGGCGCACGGTGGCGGGCCGAAAAGCGGGGTCGGCGGGAACGAGCGGGAAGGCGCGCAGGTACTTCTCCACCGGGACATCGAGGTCGAGCAGGCCCCGCTGCACCAACTGCATAATCCCGAGTGCGGTGAACGTCTTGGTGATCGACGCGACCCGCACCACCGTACCCACGGTCATGCGCCGATGCGCGGCGAGATCGGCGAAACCGTTGCCGGAGAAGAACTCCAACCTCCCCGCCCGCACGACCGCCAATGCCGATCCCACCATCGCCCGACGAGCCGGCAAAGCTTCGACCCGATCCCCCACACTGTTTCGTTCGATCACCGACATCGCGACTCCGATCGTCTCCTGGGTAGGGCCGTTCATCACCGCCGTGACCCCGGCGGCGCGGTATGCGCGTGCAGCGTCTCGAGCCGACTCACGTATTCCTTCTCATCGATCTCGCCGCGTGCGAAGCGCTTCGCGAGCAGATGCTCAGCGGCCCGCAGCGACGGACCGGTCGAGGCGGGATGATCGGAGCGGGTGACCATGCGAACCACCAGCACGAACGCGGCGATCAGCAGACCCCAGAACAACACCATTCCGACGCTCATCCCGGCGTAGCCCCACCCATTGAGGTCGTGGTCGTACCAATACATCATGCTCGGGCATCTCCTCGACATCACGAACCGGGGCAGACTGCGGTTCGGTTCGGCAGGTAGCACCACTGTGCGCCCGCAAGCACGGCGTCGGCAGGGCCGATCGCCCTGTCCTGCGGGTACCAATGACACACGCGCCGAATGACACCTACCGACGACTTCCGGTGCCCCGGCCCAGCGCGGCGTCGGCCGAGTAGGCGCCCAAACCGACGATGAGCAAGAACACGCTTCCGCATAGTTGGGCCAGGTCGACGCGGGATTCGTGCACGAAATCCCACCACCCGGACTTGCTGGTGAACAATGCGGCCGTACCCCAGAGGAAGGGCAATTTGGTGATCAGCAGTGCGCCGATCATGTCCACGATCATCGGAATCGCCGCGAGCCGCGTAAGCAGACCGGCCAGAATCAGTGCACCGCAGCCGATTTCGAATACTCCGTCGAGTGCTGCAACGAATCCCGCCGCCGGGATATCAGCCTTGTCGAACCGGCCGGTGCCGAGCGTCTCGGGCCGCAGGAACTTCGGAATGGCTTCGAAGAGAAAGATCGCGCCGGATCAGCACCACCGAGCCGGGCACGGTGGTCGCAGCGATTCGGGCGAGCCAGTTGCCGTTGGTGGACATGCGGCCTGCCTTTCGAACCACAATTCTATGAGACCCAGCACTGCCGTCGCCTGATCCGCGCCGCAGCTGCCTCCGATGGGTCATTGGTCCCGGTAGCCCGGGTATCACGACTCTGACCGATAAGCCCCGCATTGCACCACGCTGGGGGCATGGAATCGAATACACCCCGGATCGCGGTCATCTACGCGACCGCAGAGGGATCCACTCGTGATATTGCGGAGTTCATCGCCGATGATTTCCGCGCTCGTGGCGCCGATGTGGAGTTGAGCGACATCGAACACACGCCCGACTTGTCCCATTTCCGCGCGATCATACTCGGTAGCACGGTGCACAATAGGGACCTTCTGCCCGCCGCGACGACCTTCGTTCGGACCCATCGCGAAGCGCTGCGCAACACCGATGTCTGGATGTTCAGTGTCGGTCTCGGTCCAGCACTGCGCGGCCCGATCGGGCGATGGATCGGCGGCACCGTGCCGAAGAAGATCGCGGGCCTCGTCGCGTCGGTCGCCCCGCGGGACTATCGCGCCTTCGCCGGGCATTACGAACGCGCCGGTGTCTCGCTACAGGCACGCACGCTCTACCGCCTCATGGGCGGCGGACGCTACGGCGATCTGCGCGACTGGGGCGCTATCCGCACCTGGTCGTCGATGATCGCGCAATCGCTGGGCCTGCCCCAGCCGCAATCGACGACGGTCGTGCCCTGACCAGAGGCCTGTGCCTCGAAGTTCCAAGCCGGCAACCGTTCCAGCGCTGTGCGCCGCGGACCCAGACGCGACGGCCGAGAGTCATCGGGAACCCCCTCGGATGTCCGAAGGTACCTCAGTAAGCGTCGATTCGGCCCTGTTCGACGGCGCCGTCGCCCGTAGCGTCGATTTCACCCTCCACCCAGTTTCATATCAGGAGGAGACCGACATGCTGGCGCGGGTCATCTATGAATCGATGTTCGGCAACACCGCTGCCATCGCCGCTGCCATCGCTCAGGGGCTCAGCGAGTAGGCCACAGTGGAGCTGCTCAATGTGGCGGCCGCCGCGGAGCTGCCCCAGCCGGCTGCGGATCTGTTGGTGGTGGGCGGGCCGACACATATGCTCGGGCTCAGCCGAGCCCGGACCCGCCGCGATGCTGCGCAACGGACCGACGCGCTGGTCCCCGTCGAGGTCGGCATCCGGGAATGGCTCGACAGGGCGCTGCCGGTGGTAGCGGGCACCCAGGCCGCGGCCTTCGGCACGAAGGCTGTGAAGCCATCGTGGTTGCCGGGCTCAGCCGCCCGCAGTGCCGGTAAACGATTGCGGCGCTTGCGTTATGAACTCGTCGACGAGCCGGTGGACTTCTTCGTCGACGGTGTGACCGGACCACTGGCCCAAGGTGCGCTGGAATGCGCCCGCGCTTGGGGCGAACGCCTCGCACATACCGGGGCCGATCGGATTGCGCATCGATTCTGAGGCCGACCCCGGCCGGAGCATCGACCACCGGTCGGCCCACGTATGTCGGCTTCGTTGGCACAGTCAGCGACGGACATCATCGTCGCCGCCCGGCCCAGCCGAGCACGAAAACCGCCGAGCCGAGCACCGCATCGCTTCGAACGGATGCCCAACTCCACTCGAAGACGCGATCGGCTCCCGCTCTAACCCGCACTCGCTGGCCAACCCGATGCTGCTCACCGCGGTCGCGGCGGGCTGCGGGCTGTCTTGTGGGCGGAGCGCAGGCCGACCTCCACGGTTGTTCGGTATCCGCGTCAGGTGTGATCGGCTCGCGCCATGCCATCGTCGCGGCGGTCGGCGTAGAACTCGGTGATCGCGGCGTATGCCCGGGCGCCGTAGACGGTCGCGGGGCCACCGTTCATCAGGAAAGTGACACCGATCGCCTCGGCGGCCTCCGCCGGCGTGGCACCGTTGCGGACCGCGGCGTGGGCGTGCGCGGCGATGCACCCATCGCATTCCTTACTCACCGCGATTGCCAAGGCGATCAGTTCTTTGGTCTTCGCGTCCAACACTCCTGCGGCGAGTGCGGCATCGTGCAACTGCTTGTAACCTGCGTACACATCCGGTATCGCGCGCCGAAGCATGCGGGTCGGAGCACGCAACTCGTCTCGGACCGTCGTACCGTAGCTGACCATACTCATTCCCTCCGGCTTGTTCTGACACATCCACGATCCGCTGGTCGAACCGGTCCACGATGCGGTCTTTAGTCCTGTTCGGGCGTGGCTTTGGTCGTGGTCCAGACGCCTGGGGGATGTGATGGGGCGGCGAGAATTCGCGGTATGAGTGCAGTCCGGTGAGACCAGGAAGAACTTTCGCCCTTTCCGGGCGGCCCTCATGTTCCAGCGTTGCAACATGGGCAATTCGTCAATGACCGCGAGTTGTGGGGAGGCCGGGCAGCACGTCCGCGACGAATCGCTCGATACCGCGTTCGCGAGCCGGGTCGGCGAGTCGGTGCAGCAAATCGGTCCCGATTCCGTGCGTGCAGTGCGGCGGTGACCATGGTCTCTCGGATAGGTGCGCAATGCCCGTCGTGGTGGTCGGGTCCCGAAGGTCAGACTCGGAATATGAACGCAAGTGATCGTGCGAGCACACCCGATCTGGGGACCGTGCGGATGGCGCTGAAGCTCGCCTCCCGGGCCCCATCGGTGCACAACACCCAGCCTTGGTGCTGGATGTTCGACGGCGCGCGACTGCAACTGCGCAGCGATACCGATCGGCTGCTGAAGTCGGCGGATCCGACCGGCAGGCAGCTGGTGATCAGCTGTGGCGCGGTGCTCGACCACGGGCGACTGGCATTCCTGTCGATGGGCTGGTTTGCCCAGGTCACTCGATTCCCGGAACCTGATCTACCGGGCCTTTTGGCCACGCTGGAGTTCCGGCCGTGGCCCGGTGCGCTGAACACAGCGGCTGGCCGGGTGCGGGCCATCCACCGGCGCCGCACCGACCGCCTGCCGATGCTGGCGCCGGACGGCTGGCACGACGTGCTGGGTGCCGTGCGCGAACTGGCGCGACCACATCACGTGGCGGTCGACGAGATCGCCGACAGCAGCAGGCCCCGACTGGCCGCGGTCACCGAGCATGCCACGGCGTTGCGCCGTTACGATATGGACTACCAGACCGAATTACATTGGTGGGCCGGACATTCCGAGGTCCAAGAGGGCATCCCCGTGGCCGCGCTGGCATCGGATGCCGAAGCCGCCAGAGTCGATGCCGGACGTACTTTTCCCTCCGCCCCGTATTCGGCCCGCCGAGACGACCTGGAGGACAAGGCCCGGCTGGTGGTGCTCAGCACCCTCGGTGATACCCCGGCACAGTGGCTGCACACCGGCGAGGCGCTCTCGGAAGTGCTGCTCGAATGCACCGCCCGCGGCCTGGCCACCTGCGCACTGACCCACATCACCGAACTTGCCGCCAGCCGCTCGGTGATCACCGACCTGATCCCCCACCGGGATTTCCCCCAGGTCATCGTCCGCATCGGCATCGCACCCGAGGACACCGCATCGGCCCCGACACCACGACGACCACTCGACGAGGTTCTCGAGGTCCATTCGTCTTGACCGATGGCTGCCGTCGTTTGTTGCGCTATCCGGCCGTGGTGAGGAAGTCGACGTAGTAGTCGATCGAGGCCAGGTGCGGGTAGTCGGCCTCATTGATGCGGACTCCGGTTGCGCGGGTGATCTTTTCGACGAGGTGTGGGAGTCGAGATCCAGGGCGGTGCGGAAGGGTTCGCTGTTCGGGGTCCACCGACCTTCGTACACCCGGTAGTCCGCGACCGCGGTCGGCAAGTCCGGTACGGGATGGTCGAAAGTCCCTCGGCCTGCGTCGGTTCGGCACTGTGCGCGGCCGTCGGGCGGCCGTAGCGTCGAGAGCGCAGGAGTTTCCGCAGGTAGCAGCGCAGAGGAGACCGAGATGCGGATCCGGGTCGTCTACGAGTCGATGTTCGGCAACACCGCTGCCATCGCCAGGGCCATCGCAGCGGCATTGGGCGGATACGGCGAGGTGGAGGTGTTGGATGTGGCCGCCGCCGCCCAGCATCCCGAGCCGACGGTGGATCTGCTGGTGGTCGGTGCCCCGACACACGCCCTCGGGATGAGCCGGACTCGGACTCGGCGCGACGCGGCGAGCCGGACCGAGGCGTCGGTCGCGGTCGATATCGGCATGCGCGAATGGCTCGACGCGGCACTGCCGGTGCCGCCGGGCTCCCGGGCCGCCGCCTTCGCCACCAAGGCCGCGAAACCCTCCTGGCTACCGGGATCGGCCGCACATGGTGCCGGAAAACGGTTGCGGCGCCTGGGATATGAGCTTGTCGACCGACCGGTGGACTTCCTCGTCGACGGCATCCTCGGCCCGGTCACGTCGGGTGAGTTGGAACGCGCGCAGGCTTGGGCAGACCGCATCGCCCGCGCCGAACTCGACCATATCGCACACCGGCCCTGAGGCCAGAGATGTCATATCGGGTCGAGGTCGTCGAATCGAACACCATCACCGTGCTCGAACTGCGTCGCTCGGTGCGCGGCGACCATGCCGGTGACGATATCCGCGAGGGAATGCGCGCACTCTACGAGTTAGCCGAACGCACCGGAATCGCGCCGGCCGGTCCACCGTCGACGACGTATCTGGGCATGCTCGGCCCAGGTATGACCACCGAGGTGGACTTCGGTCTCCCGGTGACCGACGGCGCTCTCGACGGCACCACTGAACAAGTCAGCTTGCGCCGTCCCGAGCCGACGCTATGCGCCAGCACCAGGCACCACGGCGACTATCGACACATCGGTGATGCCTACCTTGCGTTGGACGACTGGATCCGCTGCTCCGACTATCAACCGATGGGGCCACCGACCGAGGTGTATCTGGTGGCACTCGACGCCGCTGTGCGAACAGGGGATCTCGTGACCGAGATCCGCCGGCCGATCGCCGCCACACTCGCTGTGCGGGTGCAAGCGCTGTTCGCCGACACCGTCTCGGAACTGCGAAAGGCATTGGCCGAACAGGGCTTCGGCATTATGACCGAGATCGACGTGCGCGCCACGCTGCACACGAAGCTCGGTGTGCGGATGGACGACTACCTGATTCTCGGCACCTGCAACCCGATCCTCGCGCAGCGTGCGCTGACCGCCGATCCCCGGGCCGGACTACTGCTGCCGTGCAACGTCGTAGTGCGCACTGACGGCGACACCACCCTCGTCGAAGCGGCCGACCCGGTGTTGCTGCTGTGCGGCAAGGTCCTGCACCACACCGACCGACCGGAGCTACGTGCGGTCGCCGGAGAAGCACGCGACCGATTGACGGCTGCCCTGGCGACCGCGAAAAAACACCTGCAGACGGCGGAAAAGCGATCGCCCGATCGGAAGTAGTCCAAGTCCGATCAGCAGGCGGTCGCCTCGGCGACCCCTACCGTCGATGGAGCCAACACATCCTCGACCGCCCGACGAGGTGTGCGGGGTAACTGTCCATCGCTCGTCGGTGCCCAGCCGACTCTGATCACGGCCTGGGGGTAGCCGTAATTGTCCAGGACGCCCGCACGGACACGGTCCCGCAGTGTCGGTGTCTCGAGCGGTTCGGTCAGCAGACAGGTGGCCAACCCGACATTCGTCGCGGTCAGCAGTCCAACCGCTGCTATCGATTCGGGAGCTGTGATGAACACTTCCCAGACCAAGACCCCGACCTTGGCGGTGTGGAAGTTCACCTCCTGCGACGGCTGCCAGCTCACCCTGCTCGACTGCGAGGACGAGTTGCTGAGCCTGGCCGGACGCATCCACATCGCACATTTCACCGAGGCGACCAGCACGGTCGAACCCGGACCTTACGACGTGTCACTGGTCGAAGGATCGATCACCACACCCGAGGAACAGCGCCGCATCATTGAGATCCGGTCGCAGTCACGGATTCTCGTCACCATCGGTGCCTGCGCAACGCACGGCGGCATCCAAGCGCTGCGCAACTTCGCCGACGTCACCGAGTTCACCTCCGTGGTGTATGCCAGCCCGCAATACATTTCGACGCTGGCCACCTCGACACCGATCTCGGCGCACGTGCCGGTGGATTTCGAGCTGCGCGGCTGCCCGATCGACCGTCGCCAACTGTTGGACACGCTGTGCGCCTTCCTCGCCGGACGTGCCCCCGACCTGCCGAACACCAGCGTCTGCACCGAGTGCAAGCGTCGCGGCACCACGTGTGTGACCGTCGCACACGGCATTCCGTGTCTGGGCCCGGTCACCCAGGCCGGGTGTGGTGCGCTGTGCCCGGCTTACCGTCGCGGCTGCTACGGCTGCTTCGGCCCGATGGCGACTCCGAATATCCGTGCGCTGCTGCCGATCCTGAGTGTCAATGGCATGTCCACCGACGATATCGACCGAGTGTTTCACACTGTCGCGGCGGCCGCCCCGGCCTTCGCGGACAGGAGATCGATGAGTCATCGCACTAGGCAGTTGCGAGTCAGTTCGCTTGCGCGAGTGGAGGGCGAAGGCGCGCTGCGGATCATCATCGCCGACGGTGCCGTCGAACGTGCCGAACTGAACATCTACGAGCCGCCCCGCTTCTTCGAGGCGTTCCTGCGCGGCCGCGCCTACACCGAACCACCCGACATCACCTCCCGCATCTGCGGAATCTGCCCGGTCGCCTACCAGACCAGCGCCTGCAACGCACTCGAGCAGCTGTGCGGCGCCGAACTCGACCCGCCCCTGACGCGGCTGCGCCGCCTGTTGTACTGCGGAGAGTGGATCTCCAGCCATTCCCTACACATCTACCTGCTGCACCTACCCGATTTCCTCGGCTACCCCGACGCCATTACCCTCGCCGCCGATCATCGTGAGCTCGGCGAACGGGGCCTGGCGGTGAAGAAGGCCGGCAACGCCGTGCTCGAACTGATCGGGGGACGATCCATACCCCGACCACGTCGCCGAAGCTCAGGTTTAGCGGATCATCGACCGCGTTCGTGCTGGGGGAGTCGGTGTTCTACCACCGGTGCCGGGCACGCGCGCCCATCAAACTGACCCGCACACCCAGCCGGGTCTACGGACGCGGCCCACTGCTCGGTGAGCACCATGTCGACGACATCATCGCCGAGTGGAACCTCGCTTGAGGCCATCCGCAAAACCTCCTGTCCGACACAAGGATATCCACTGGGCGAGGCGATCTCGGCGCACAACCAACGAAGCAGACCGATGCCCGAGGGCCACGTGACTGGAGGCCGGAAAGTCACGACCCCGGGCCTCAGATCGGTCTGTTCGCCACTGGCGCACAGGATTTTTGGTGATCACCGGCGGCGTGAGAACATCACGCCAGTACCCGTGTCCACCCTGACGTGTTTCCACCTGAAAGTGGCCATTGACAGGCGGGCGCCCGCCATTTCTCGTTGCGGACCGCGCGTCCAACTGCACCAGCAGCCGGCTAGGCCGGGCGGGAGAAGCCCTCAGGCGGTGCGCCCTCGGCGAACAGCATGGTCACCCGGGCCTTGTCCTTTCGTATCTCCCGGGCCCGCCGGTACTCGGCGGAGTCGTACCATTCCCGGATCCGGTCCATGTCGGGAAACTCGATGACCACGAACCCGGAGGAGTCCCAGGTGCCTTCGACGGGCTTGGGTGCGGGTCCCGCGACCAGGTAATGGCCGCCGTGGTTGAGAATGGACTGCTGGGCCACGGCCGCGTAGGCCGAGCCTGCCTCCTCGTCGAGCACATCGAAGTTGACGATGACGTATGCGGGCGGGAGATTCCCCGTCCCGAACTGCGGGTAGAGCGCGCCGATGCCTCCGGACAGACCCGCGAGCACGGTCTTGCTCGTCTCGTCGGCGATGATCTCGAGGGTGCCGGCAGCGATACCGTCGAGGGCGATGCGCGCGACGTCGGCCGGGTCGGCCTTCGGCGCGTCGAGGCCGGCGGTCATGTCGGTATCCATGTACCCGACGTGCAGCGCCGAGACCCGGGTGCCCTGCGGGGCGAGTTCCTGGCGCAGCCCGTTCGTCATCGACCAGGAGGCCGACTTGGCGGCGCAGTAGGCACCGAACTCGGGGTGGTTGATCCAGGAGGCGACCGACAGGATGTTCAGCAGCGCGCTGCTGTCGTGAGAGCCGAGCTGGGGGGCGAATGCCCGGGTGACTGCCAAGGTGCCGAGGTAGTGGGTGTCGATCTCCAGGCGGATCTCCGTCAAGTCGCCCGTCAGCAGCGACGCGTAGGTGGCCGAACCGGCGTTGTTGACCAGGATCGACACATCGCCGGCCGCTTCTGCCGCGGCGGCGATGGAGACGGGGTCGGTCACGTCGAGGGCGATCGGCTTCACGCCGTCGAGGTCGATGGCTGCGGGATTGCGGGCTGCCGCGTAGACGGTCGCGCCCCGGTCGCGCAACTGCTTTGCCAGGTGACGTCCCAGGCCGCGGTTCGCCCCGGTGACCAGTGCGGTCTGTCCTTCGATCTGCATAAGACAACTCCCTGCTGGATAGGTTTTTCCAACTTAACCCCTCGGAGTTGGAATAGCCAACTCAGGGTAAGCTTGCAGCATGGGCAGGATTCCGAACCATAGTTGCGCTATCGCCCGCAGCCTGGAGGTGCTGGGCGAGCGCTGGACGTTTCTGATCCTGCGCGAGGCCGTGGCGGGGTCGAGCCGATTCTCGGAGTTCCGCAGCGGGCTCGGTGTGGCGCCGGACGTTCTCACCGCACGCCTGAACACGCTGGTCGCATACGGCGTGATGGAGAAGGTGCCCTACCAGGAACCGGGAGAGCGGGCTCGCTTCTCGTACGTGCTCACGGATGCCGGCCGGGAACTGCTCGTCGTCCTGCTCGGCCTGCAGCAATGGGGCGACAAGCACCTGCCGTGGCCGGACGGGCCGAGCATCCTGCGCCGGGTCGCGGGCACCGAACGACCGGTGCACGTCGGGTTCATCGACGATGACGGAAACGAAGTCGACGAAAGCTCCATGGCACTGATTCCGACCGCCGCCGCCCGCGGCCGGAAGTAGCGCAGCTTCCAGTCCCGAGACGCGCCCCTCCCATGCTCCATGACCGGACGTGAACGAACGCGGCAGGCCTTGCGGCCCGCTCCGCGCATTCCGGAGCAGGCAGCCTTCGCCGGCGGCCGCCGCACCTGACGGCTGGCCGGCCGCTGGTCCCGCAGCGCCGTCTATGTCCGGCGTCCGCTGCGGATGTCCCCGGCTGCGCCTCCTTGACCGGTCTGGTTCGCCGGTCGTATGGCAGCCCGTCTCGTCGTCACATGCCCGGCGTGCAATCAGCCCGGTCCGCGAGGGGACGCACGGTTGTTTCTGCTCACCTGCCGCGCCCCTTTGCCTGTGCGGGATCTCGCACGTGATGCACACCGTCATCCTGCGACAGAACCTGCCCGAGCCGCCTGCTCCCGCACGGCAGGCGTACGTGCCATCTGGCGGGTGGTAGTAAACTCAGCTAGACGGTCCAGGCCCCAGGGCGTCCGGAGAACGCGGATCGCGTGCGCAGCCTGTCCGAACGCGGCTTGCAGCAGCCTTAGGGAGTCGAACTCGATCTCGGCAAGCACGTCGCCGAGAATTTCTGAGCCTCTTGGGCGTTTGTGCCGTCACCCGGCAGCCACTGTTCCCCGCTCTCGGCTTCCAGTCGACGATTGGTTCGGTGGCAGCCTCCAGACGTTGCAGCAGCGAGGTGTCGGACGCCCGTTGCCGATCTGGGATCGTCCGGGTCGCAGAGGCGGGACGGCGACCGACTCGAAGCCGCTCGATCTCAGCTTTCAGGTCGGGCTGGTTATAGAGCGAAGACCTGGAGACGCCCGCTTCACGGGCGAGGGTCCCGAAGGTGATCGGGCTGCTGGCGGCGTCCATCCGCCGCAGAGCGGCGGTCGCGTGTCGGCGGGTTGCCGCAGCTCGTCCACGGGCTGAGGCAACGATCAGGTGAGAGTTGTCAGCCGGCATCCGCGGCCCCCTCGATCTGGTCCCGGCCGTCTCCAAGCTCCCCGATCATACGGTCGAGATTCTCGGCGAGCTGCTGGTTCATTTCGGCGATGCGTGCGTGACCGTAGCTCTTCGCGTTGTCGATCAAACGACGCCATCCGCAAACCTCCTGTCCGACACAAGAATTCATCCACTGGGCCCGGCGATCTCGGCGCATATCCAACGGAGTAGTAGACCGATGCCCGACGACTACGTGACCGAAGGCCGGAAAGTCACGACGCCGGGCCAACAGATCGGTCCGGTCGCGACGGGGTATACCGGCACGCTGGGCGACGGATTCGATTCGCTCATTGCGCTCGGATACCTCGAGCTCGGCCCCAACAGTTCCGAGTTCGGGCACCACACCGCGACCGGGGTTGCAGCGGGATTCCCCCAGCCCGACATTGACTCGCGACAATTACACGCTGGTTCCTGGGGTGAGGATCGCGGCCAACTCCCCGAATGATCAGGACGGTCGTGGAATCCGTCGCTCGGTGCCCTCTGCGATCCAGGCTGCGATCTGGGTGCGGGAGGTGAATCCGAGTTTGGTGAGGATATGTTCCACATGGCCCTGCGCGGTGCGTTGTGAGATTACCAGTTTGGCGGCGATCTGCTTGTTGGTGAGCCCTTCGGCGATGAGATCTGCGACCTGCCGCTCGCGCCGGGTCAGAGGTACCCATGGACCCGACCTATGCGGCGTGTCGATGAACTGCTCACCGAGGGCATAAGACACGGCTTCGTCCATGCCCATCGCTTGGCCGCGCCGAATGGCCGAATCGTATCCACGTGACCCGAGGGCGGAGCGCGCTCGTCGCACACATTCGTCGTGATACTGCGGCATCGGGACAATGCTCGCAGGGTTCCCCACCGACCGCCACAGTTCCTGCACAGCCCCCAGCAGCACTGCCGCACGCTCAGTGTCACCGCCGTCGACAGCCATCCAGGCCAGCGGGTCGAGACTCAACGCCGCGTTGACGGGGCTGCCCATCCGACGGTTGATTCGCAAGGAATTTTCGACCAGCTCGATCGCCCTGGACCAGTCACCTTGCAGCCAGGCGGCAATACCTATGTCGCGTAGCGCGGAGGCCCGGAACAGCGATTCGCCGCACGCCTCGGTAATCGAGAGCACTTGCCGGTGATACTCCACCGACCGTTTTGGGTCGCCGGCCATTTCATGAACCCAACCGAGCCCGGTCAGAACAGCAATGTAGAGGTATCCACTCCGAACGGAGCGGAAGGTCTCGGCGGCTCGTTCGAACGAGGCGGAAGCCGCGGCAAGCTCACCGCGATAGAACTCCAGGACGCCGTCGCCATAGGTGATCAGCGCCTGGGTCATCGGGGTTGGAGCCTGTTCAGCGAGCACCCGCCCCTGCTCGAGCAAGGTGGCGGCCGCCTCCAAGTCGCCGTGCATCGCAGCCAGGGCACAACCGACGTACAGCACTTTGACACGGTCGGGTATGGACTGTCGGGCGGGATGGGTGAGCACCCGCTCGATCCAGGATCGAGCCTCGCCGTATTTGCCGCGGAAACTCCAGAACATAAAGAGCGCGCTGGTGATCCGCAACCCGGCTTCGGCCGCCTGCTCACTGTCCTCGGCCAGGCAGTATTCGAGCGCTTCGCGCAGATTCGGTTGCTCACGCTCGAGCCTGGCCAGCCAGTAGGGCTGCCGGTCACTGATCCAGCCCGACTCCGCGTCCAGCGCCAACCGTTGGTACCAGTCACGATGCCGGCCACACATATCAGCGTATTCGCCGACCTCCTGCAGCTTCTGCCGACCATAGTCCCGCAACGTCTCCAGCATCCGAAACCGCACCACCCCCTTGTCCTCGACCCGGATCAGGATCGACTTGTCCACCAGCGAGGACAACACATCCAGGGGACTGTCCGCCGCCAGATCGGCACCACAGACATCTTCGGCGGCGTCGAGTTCGAAACCGCCGGCGAACACCGACAACCGAGACCACAGCCGCTGCTCGGACGGGGTGCACAAGGCATAGCTCCAGTCCACACACCAGCGCAGGGTCTGCTGCCGCGTCGGCGCGGTACGGCTGGCGCGGGTGAGCAGCGTGTACCGGTCATCGAGGCGCTGCAGGATCTGCTCGGGCGACATCGTGCGCACCCGGGCCGCCGCGAGCTCGATCGCCAACGGCAGACCGTCCAGCCGGGCGCAAATCCGAGCCACGGTGGCCTTGTTGTCCTCCGTGAGCTCGAACCCCGGCACCACCGCGGTCGCGCGGTCGGAGAACAGAGTCACCGCTTCATAGCGGGCAACTCCCCGCCCCGACACCTCCCCACCCGGGTCCGGCACCGGTAGCGGCGACACCCGCAACACCACCTCTCCGGCAATGTCCAGCGGTTCGCGGCTCGTTGCCAGAATCTGCAAATTCGGACAGGATTGTAGCCACGTCTCGACCAGCTCGGCCACCGCCGCCGCCACTTGCTCGCAATTGTCCAGCACCAGCAGCGACTCCCGGCCGGACAAAAACTCGACCACCACCTCCCGCAGCGGCCGCGCCGACTCATCGCGCAAACCCAAGGCGCCTGCCACCACCACGACCAGCAGCGCAGGGTCGGACACGTCGGCCAATTCCACCAGCCACACCCCATCGGCGAACTCCCGGCGCACCGTAGAAGCGGCCCGCAGCGCCAGCCGTGTCTTGCCGATCCCGCCGATCCCTGTCAACGTCACCAACCGGACCGAGGCCAGTAAGTTTTTCACCTCCGCCACCTCGGTGCGGCGGTCGACAAAACTAGTCAACTCGAGCGGCAAAATACCAGCGACGCGGCGATCCAACGGCGGTACCGCAGGCGGGCACCATCCCTGCGGCGGCGACTTCCGACCTCGATGCTGCAGGCTCGGTTCGGCCTGCAGCGCCATCTCCTCGACCGCGAAGCCGTGGCGGCGCTGTACCTGACGGATGGCCTCCCCGAGCGCCGCCGCTGACGGCCTTTGCTTCGGATCCCGGTTCATCGCCGTCGCCACCACAGCGGACACGTCCTCGGCCATACCGCTCTCACGCAGGTCCGGCACCGGCTGCGTGGAGACCCGCAGGAACTGGGTCACCACGTTCTCCCCGCTGCGCCGCTCGAAGGCCGCATGCCCGGTCAGGGCACAAAACATGGTGGCGCCCAACCCATAGACATCAGTGGCTGGTGTGGGAGCCTCCCCCTCGAGCACCTCAGGAGCGGTGAATGCCGGCGACCCGGTCAAGATCCCCGATTCTGTCTGAAACCCCCCGGAGATCCTCGCGATACCGAAATCGGTCAACGCCGGTTCGCCGTAGTCGGTCAGCAGAACATTTCCCGGCTTCACATCGCGATGCACAATGCCCAATCGATGCGCGCTCTCGAGCGCCCCGGCGATCTTCACCCCGATCCACAACACGGCCTCGAGCCACAACGGACCGTGCTCTCGGATTTGTGTATCCAGAGAACCCAACGGGTGGTATGGCATAACCAGAAACGGGCGCCCCTGCACGGTGGTACCCGCGTGCAGCATGGTGACGATATTCGGATGGCCGGTCAGCCGTCCCATCGCTTGCTGCTCCCGGAAAAAGCGCGCCCGATTCTGGGTATCCAGCTCGGCGGTCAGGATCTTCACCGCCACCGTTCGGTCCAGCTCCGCCTGCGTGCACCGAAATACCACACCGAAACCACCCCGCCCGATCTCCTCTGCGTCGGCGAACCCGGCCGCGCTCAACTCCTCCGTGACCAGCTCGAAGCCGTCACGGACTGTCCGAAAAGGATCATCCTCGGCCATCGGCTGTGTACCATCCGCCGGCACGTCCCTTGCACTGGGCAACGCGCGTTAACTCTTCGTTAATAGCGTATCCCTGCAGCATCGGTGGTAGGGCCGAGGCGGGACTATCGCTGCCAGTAATCGGATCTGCTGGCGGCCAATCAGCGATCGCCGATGTACGCACGTCCTATTTCCGCAATGGATGAGGGAGGCATTTCTCTGGCGACCGGCATGATCGCGCGGACCGGTGTGGTAACGATAGCTTCGACGTAATCCCTTATGGGAGTATGGATTTGAGTAGGAGTACCGTAAAAGAATAGTTCGTCTATGAGCTCGTCGGGTATTGCGGCCAGCGCGGCCCGCGCGATCACCGGCCCGCCATGCCCGCTACATCGGCTCCAATTGTTCGCCCCGGCCCAGCTAGCCGGTGGAATCCGCGTATACCGGCACGTTCAGGTAAGCCGCGATGTCCCGCCGGGCGGTTGCGCGCACCGCGTTCAGATCTCTACCGGGAATGACGAATAGCCGTGCCACGATGTCGGCCACGTAGGTGCCGGGGACCTCGACACGCATCACTGGCCCCGCATCGGTGGTGTCGAAGGCGAAGGTGAAAATGAACAGCAGCCCGTTTCCCGGACGGCCAGATCACCACCGGCCGGTTCGGCGTCGACGGCCACCAGCAGATCCAGCCGCGTCCGGTCCGGCCGGCGGCTCACCGACTCGGCGAAGAACCTGTCGAACTCCGCGACCCGGATCGGTTGCTCAGCGGTGGGCAGTGTGCAGGCATCCGGCACCCCAACACACTTGTACAGAACGCGATTCGGACATTCAAGATGCGGCCCGTAGGAGCGATAGGCGATCAGAACGACGACCGCCAACAGAATGGAGTCGAGACTCCGTACGCTGGCCAGCCGTTTCACCAGGCGGAGTACGTCTGCCGCTGTACGACGAAGACCTGCTTCGCTCGCGCATACGGGGTCGGGAGTGCTTCCGAACCCCTTCTCCCCACATCCCCAGTCCTCCTTCGCCCCTCGATCCGTCCACGCTCATAGCGCTCACCAAAACCACTGCCACGCAAGGGAAAACCACACGCAAACCGAAAGGGGACCGCTCCCCCACAGGATCGATTCGTTCCCGTCAACACCGCCGCACCCCCGACAGCGCCCCACGTCAACTAAACCCGTGGACGAAAAAGCCGCAGATCCGCGAAAACACACGGTGACCTGCGGCTATGACACACTACCTCTACCCCTGGGCCTCGCGAATCGAACGGTACGGTCAACAGGACCGGGCATGTGGACGTGCAGGTGCAACGACCGTAGAACCTCAGGTCAAGGACAGTCCGAGCAAGATGTTCATCCTCGGCTTCCACCCGCACGCACACCTTGGCGTCGTATCAGTCTCCGCCGGGGTGATCGCCCACAACTCGCAATCGGCACAACTTCGGTTCCTGGGCCGGTTCCAGGTGTGGGTCGGGAGGGTGGTGGGGATGGTTCTGTAGCCACCGGTCGAGTTCATTACTCGGGCGCCGTTGACGCGGTTATGCAAGCTGGTGCATCGGGGCCCGGTCGTGGTGGTGACCGGGATGCCGGGGAGTCAGTAAACCCCGTTGGCCGCCGCGTATGCCCGCGAGTTGTTGACCGGTGATGTGCGATGGGATACCAAGCCCCACAAGCGCATCAGGAAGACATTCCCTACGTTCACGTCATCGCCGACCCCGCCCGGCAGCCCAACCCAGGTCTCCGACAACTTCACCGCAGATTCTGTACGCCAGCTTGTCAATTCGCTACAGTTCGGTGCACTCCCCTTGTCCTAGACACAGACACGCCAAATTTAGGAAAGATGCAGTTCAGTGGCGTGCGCCAGGTTGGGGATATGGGTCCGATCCTCCTCCCGACATGAACCCCCACCTCAGATTTGTCCTAGCCGAAGCCAGGTCGGGGTGACGTGCGGGTGACCATCCGATTCGATCGTCGCCACATGCGCGACAGCACGGCATCACGTAATCGGCAAACAGTGTGTCTCATAGACAGACTGGGCTGGAGGAATCGAACCTCGATGGTGTGCACGCCTGCTCCAGGGGTGGCGCGTTCGTCGAAGATCAGCTTTTATGGATGAGGGAGAATCAGCAGGCTGGGCAGAAAGCAGTGCCCGATGCCATCAATTCGTCACGACCAACACAACTCCGCCTCGGCAGCGAACGGCTTTAACCTTCCGTACCCTGACAGTCGAGACGCACAATCGCCGTCTGGATCGACTGCGGGTAACGCAGCCAGCCTGCAGTTCAACGAGTTGTACCGAGCTTCGAGTCGACTGACCGAGTCGCTCGACGTTCCTTTCGCGTTTCCGGGTGTTATCGACAACCCAATCGGCGCACTGCACTGTGCATCCACGACGATCAATGACCACGGTCGCCTGTCGGACCGATCGTCACTCAAGGCTCTCAGATGGGCTCCAGGGCAATTTGTCTCGTTCGACGGGACCACCGCATTGTCGTTGCCCGGTGTGCTCGTCAGAGCCGGTGGGCTGTCGGGCGTGCTGGATATCTACGGATCCCGTCCGCGAACCGTCACCGCTGCAATCTGAATCCCGGTGACCGGGCCCTGATCGCGGCCGACCTCACGCGGGACATCTTGGTTGTGTTACCGATCGCCGTCGTTGCCACGGCTTTATGGAACTACCTCTCCGACTCCTGGCAGTAGCAATCATGACCGACGACCTGAACTCCGCACTGCAATTGATCGCCTCACGCCTCGGCATAAACATCGCGGACCTTACTGACAGGATCGCTGCGCCGGAGACGGCACCGACTTTTTCCGAGTACATCGCCAAGCTGCGGACAGCCTTACCCAGGACCACGACGAGGAACTACAGCTCCTACTGGCGAATCATCGAAAATGCTTGGGGCGATAGAACACTCGACGAACCCACCGCCACCGAGGCAACCGACCTGATACAGCGGCATCGCAGCCGCGCGTCGCGCGCGCCAATTCCCGCGGTGGGCGCGGCGCAGCGGCAAACATGGTGTCCACGTTACGGTGCATCTACCGTCATGCCGAACTCGATGGTCTGATCAGTCCCGCCAACAATCCGGCTCAGAAAATCGCGAAGCCCCGACGCCTCGACAGTCCACGCCACGCCCTCACCCGAGATCAGATCATCGCGATCGGAGAGATCGCTTCCTCGACGGGAAACGACACCGAGCTGGACGCTCTGATCGTCCGCATACATATCGAGACAGCCTGCCGACGAGCCGGCGTTCTCGGTCTCCAGGTCAGCGACTTGGATCCAGACAGTTGCCTGCTCAGGCTTCGCGAGAAAGGGGAAACCATTCGCTGGCAACCGATTTCCCCGCTTCTGATCGGTAAGTTACTCGAGCACGCGAGCACACGTGGAGGCGAGGAAGCCACCAGCCAGGTACTCCGATACCGCGATGGTCGCCCCATCACCACCCGACGCTACGACCATCTGACCGCGCGGATCCGGAAGCACCTCCCATGGGCTGCGCGTCTGCAGGTAACGCCACACTGGATCCGGCACACGACCCTCACCTATGTGGAACGGCAGTTCGGTGAAGCCGTCGCGCGCGCCTACGCCGGCCACGCTCCGTCGGCAAACGCCAGCGCGACCCCGATCTACACCCGTGCCGGAATCGTGGAGATCGCCGAGGCCCTGGTCGCGCTGACCGGACAACCCCACCCGCTGGCACGCAAAGTTGCGCACCCGCTTGCCCCGAGAGGCGCCAGTGCATGTAGTCGCCGAGGTGCGCTGCGCGGTCGTGTACCAGAAGCCGCATTCGGAGGTCGACTGCGAGTATGTCTGGCGGCGCACCGACCGCTGGATCAACTTCCCCTGGTCCACCGAACCGCCGGTCGTCGATCGGCAGGCCCGAGTGCTCGACGCCTGAGGCACACGACTCGGCACGCCGCTTTCGTGCGACGGTGACTACCCGCCGGAACGCTGGGCTGTTGCGGCCTCGAGCCGGGCGCCGAGCGCGTTGACCTGGTCGCGCAGTTGGATGAGATGCTCGATCGGATATCCGACCTCGGCCATGACGGCCTCGATCATCTCCCGGGCCTGTGGTTGCAGTGCACGTCCTGCTTCGGTGGCGCGCAACTCGACGGCGCGGCGATCATTGGTGCTGCGAACGCTGTCGACCAGGCCATGCGCCTGCAGCCGCTGGACGAGCGGCGAAACTGTGCCGTAGTCCAGTTGCAGCTGTTCGCCGAGTTCCTTCATGGTCATCGTGGGCCGCTCCCACAACACCAGAAGTGCCAGATACTGCGGATAGGTCACCCCCATCCCCTCGAGAAACGGCCGGTACGCCGCGGTCATCGATCGGGATGTGGAGTATAGGGCAAAACACAGTTGTGACGCGAGCGAGAGCAGGTCGGCATCGGATCCCCCGACGGCCGCGGTAGTCCTCTTGGACCCCGCGGCCGCTCCGACACGCACCACTGGTGTGGGATGCGCTTGTTCGGGCATGGATCTGACTGTACGCACCCTTTGTGCCCCTGATCGCACCATCCCTCACTCAGAGGACGACTCCGGCTAGCTGATATCGATCGTCCCGTCGAACACCATGGGGGTCGGGCCCGGGTTGCAGTCTCGGAAGGAGCTCGTCGGCATGGGGACGCCGTAGCCGATCATGTTGGGCGCACCGTCGCGCCCCTTGGTGACGGTGATCTGGATCGCCATCGCATCGGGTGCGAAAACCATCACCGGTTCGGCCGTAGTGATCGGATAAACCAGCGACACGGTGTTGCCGTTGACCCGGAGACACGTGACAGGACCGGTGACCTTGATCGGCAGCTGCATATTCCCGAATCGGCCGGTGGCGGCATAGGTGCCGGTCGCGGGACCATCCCCCTGTCCCTGCGCCTCCACGTGCAGGACGCTCATGCCCAACACCTGCATATTGCCGTTGATCGATACATTGGTGGGCTCGGCCGCTGCCTGCCCTGCCGCCGCAACCACCGCTGTCCCGGCTATAGCCACAGATGCGGCGATGCGAGTGAGCGAAGTTGTCATAGCGAGACCTCCTACTGTTGGCTGTGCGGACGGTTACCCGGGGCGGCAGCAACCATGCCTGGCACATTCGCGACACGACTGTCGCGCAGGAGGGCATGACGATCCAGGAAAGATGAACCGCCACATGCACCGGCTACCTCGTCATCACCTGCGGCGGCGGCCTTTCGTGGGCCTGCGCAGACCCCACACCTCGAGGGTTGTCGCGATCGCCATGTATTGCAGATAGGCGGCAATGACGAGTTCGGCGCCGTAGTCGTGCAGCCAACCCCGCAAAGGCAGCAGCGCCACCAGACCGAGGCAGATCAGCAATGCACCCAGCACAAGTGCGGGAATCCTCAGTGGCGCGAGCTGCTCATCGAGGAGTGCACGGGCGGGCCGCCCCGAATCCGTGGCGGAGCGCGAGTTCGGCTGGGAGGCGGTGGGCCCGCCGGTGTTGAAGGGGTTGGGTATTGACGCTGAGTCAGCCATAGCGTTCTCCGGGCCGACACTCGGATCGGCCAAGGTAGCGATTCGGTATGGATTATGGCGCGAGACGGGTGATCGCCATGATCGGCGACCGATCCGTCCTGTCATGCGGCGCGATTGCCGCTCCCCGACGTTTATGAAGGCTAACTATTCGCTGGCCGTTGTGGGGCAGTTATTGAACTCCGAAAAGGACCGACTACTCAGCCGGCGTCGCGCGTTCGCGCGAGACCGAATCGTTACCTTCGCGGCAGATTTGGCCCTGAACTAGAGAAATACCTTGTCCGGAAAGCGAAATTCCGGCCCGCCCCAGAGGAGCGCAGCCTGCTGGCGTTACCGAACCGATATCCCCGGCGAGTCGGCTGAGCGAGAACCATTGCGGCACAGCCGACCGTGCGGACTGTAATCCACGCCGGGAAGCACCTAACCGGCTCGACCACGTTCCGGACGAGCTTGCCCCCTAGCCGCCATCGCGAGCGCGGCCCGGAGCCGACAGGCTCGATCAGCCGATTGGTGGAGCGAGGTATTCCAGCGCATAGCCGTCGCCGGAGGGGGTTACGCGGGCGATGCCGGGTGAGTCGAGGTGGGCGCCGGCTACGAAGTGGTGTGGTTGGGTCAGTTGTTCGAGGAGGGCCGCTCGCGCGGCGCAGGCCTGGGACTGGTTGCCGTCGAGCTCCCAGGACACGTTCGGCTGATCGAATTGGAGCGTGGGAACGTGAACGGTGTCGCCCCAGACCAGTAGGTGGCCGGTGCCGCTCCTGACGTCGTAGACGGTGTGACCGGGTGTGTGGCCCGGTGTCGGGATCGCGGTGGTCCAGTCGTTGATCGCGACCTGCTCCGACACGGGTATGACCCGGTCGCGGATCGGCTCGAGCCGCCCCGTGAACACCGAGGTGTCGCCCGCACCGATCCATACGCGCTCGAGTTTGATGAACGCCTCTGAACCGTCCGGCGCGATCAGGCCGCTCACGTGGTCTTCGTGCTTGTGGGTGATGGCCACATCGGTGACATGCGCGGGGTCGATTCCCGCTTCGTCGAGGGCGTCGTAGATCAATCCCATGGTGGGGTCGTGCCATACGTTGGACGCGCCGGTGTCGATGAGAAGCGACCGCGTGCCGTCGGTGATGAAGAAGGCATTGACCGACAGCCGCAAATTGTCGCCGGCCAGCGGCACGGCGGCTGGCAGCTCCTCGAGCGTGCGCCCATCCTCGTCGCGGAGCCGTGTCGGAGGCATGTCGATGTACCCGTCTCGCAAGGAGATCACCCGCAGATGACCGAATTCGAACGTGGCATGGTGCTGGCCACTCGAGATCAAACGCATGGAACCTCCGTCATGTTGGGCACATATCCCGTCTTCGATAGAAGAGGGGTTCTTCTTTAGGAGAAATATACACTGTGCGCAGCGAGGTACCCATCGATCGAGGAGCAGGGTGGTCGAGCAAGACGGAAGCGCGGGCGAACCACAACACGGTGACGACCTGGCCGGCGCGTTCGGCGGCAACGTGCGGCGACGCCGCGAGGAGGCGGGCCTGACGCTGGAGCAGCTGTCCACACAGTCGTCGGTCAGCCGGGCGATGCTGTCCAAGGTCGAACGCGGTGAGAAGAGCCCGACGATCGGCGTCGCTTCCAGGATCGCCCACGCACTCGACACGTCGCTCTCGGACCTGATCGGTGGGGCAGCTGCTGCCGCGTCTGGGGTGGCCGTTGTCATGCGCAAGAACGATCGCCCAGTTTTCCGTGATCCGGAAACCGGCTTCGAGCGGCACATGGTGTCAGCGGCCCCGGGCGCGGGAGGAGCCGAGATGGTCGTCCACTACCTCCCCGCACAGGTCTCTACCGGGCTGCTGCCCGCGTATCCGCCGGGTACGGAGAAACAACTCGTGGTGCTCGAAGGCACCCTCACCGTCGCGATCGGCGGGATCAGCGAGACCCTGCGCACAGGCGACTCCCTGTTCTTCCAGGCCGACGCGGACCACGGCTTCGCCAACCGAACCAACGCTCCCTGCGAATACATCATGGTCATCTCGCGCAGAACCTGATCGGCCGCAGCGGCACCAACTCGGCCGTACTGGGCAGCCGGTATTCGGTGCTGCTGTGGTGGGACAGCCCGAGCAACTCCTCGCAACGGGACCCTCAGGACCTCGACGGTGGCGAGTGCCCAGAACGCTGCTTCCTCTCAGCAGATGAACCTCACAGTCACCTTGTACCGCTACGGCTGGTACGCGTCGAACCGCCACGACAGGACGACACCCGCCACTTGGGTGGACATGCGGAGGCCGCGACGCATCCGGATCGAATCCGGTGCGCTGAGGTTGGACTATCAGGGGCCGGCCGAACCGGCCCAGAATGTCGCCGATGAGCTGCCCCACGGATCGCCGGAGGTCGTTGTCACGCTCGATCAGCGACCCACCGAGATCGCCTACTACATCTGCTACGGGCTCAAAGGATCCCGGCTGGTCGACCTGGCATGGACCGCGGCCACCCACTCGACTGACCAGCGAGTGTCGTTGCAGCACTAACCGCGGGCACCGGTCACAACCGGCACCAAATACCTGTGAGCGAATGCGGTGAGCTCGTCGTCGGAGTGCAGCGGGGCTGTGCCGTGGGGGGCGAGTACGAGCGAATGGACTATGCGGCAGGCGATTTCGGCGCGGGTCATCAGGTCGTCGGCGTCGGCGAGCAGTCCGCGCTGTACCGCGCGTTCGAGTGTGCTGGCGGTTGCGGCAACACACATGGTGAAGGTAGTGCCGCCGTCGACGGTGAGTTTCATGATCACTCGCTCGGGTTCGATCGCCAGCATTCGTTCGACCATGGCATGGGTGCGCCAGCGTATCACGACCGTGACGAATACGTCGGCGACGAGACCTTCGATGTTGTCGTGATGTTCGGGCATCGCGGCAAGTTCCGCCAGCAGCGTCGCGACCTCACGGCTGATTACGGCTTGCACGAGATCATCGCGTGAGCCCACCCGCCGGTAGACCGTGACTCGGTCCACCCCGGCCTGCCGGGCGACATCCTCGATCGTCGACTTCTTCACGCCGACCTTCGAGAACTGCACGAGGGCGGCGTCGAGGATCCGCGTCTCGAGATCGGCCGCATCATCGCGGCTCAGGGGTGCTTTCGACGCCGTCTTCACTCGTTCGACGCTAGCAGAGTGCGCCCGCTGTGCAACAATTTCGACGAGAATGTTGCGAGCAACATTGCAATGCAATTTGTTGCACTGTACGGTCGCCGTATGGCTGACACGGCTGGCGCGACGAAGCGCACCTACGGCGACGACGTGCATGCGATCAACGCTCGCGATGTCCATTTCGAGTTCGATTCCGTGCCCATGCACTACATCCCCGGCGAGGTGCTGGCCACGCACATCGTCAACGTCATGCATCTGGTGCTTCCCGAGGGTGAGCGGGCCATGGCGCAGGCCTTAGCCGAGGCCCTGCCGCATATCCAGGACGAACGTTTGCGGGAGGAGGTGATCGGGTTCGTCGGACAGGAGACCATGCACGCCAACAGCCATGAGGCCGCACGCGAGCACCTGCAGTCCATCGGCCTGGACGTAGACTCCTTTGTTCGCAAGGTGGCATGGCTGGTCGACCGCATTCTCGGTGATCACGGCCTGACCGGACGAGCCGAGGACCAGTGGCTCAGAGAACGCCTCGGCCTGTTCGCCGGGATGGAGCACTACACGGCCGTGCTCGGCGAGTGGCTGCTCAACGCGGACATCCTCGAGGAAAAGGGCATGCATCCGGCCATGCTGGACCTGGTCCGCTGGCACGGTGCGGAGGAAGTCGAGCACCGCAGCGTGGTCTACGACGCCTACATGTATGTCGACGGCAGTTACGCACGCAGAGCACGGACCGCGATCCTGGCCAGCCTGACCCTGCTGCCGCTGTTCATCGTTTCGACGGCGTACATGTACCGGAAGGATCCGGAGGCCGATAAGGGCAAATTCTGGTTGCGGCAGTTCGCCAGTGCGACCCGGCGCGGCGTGATTCCCAGTTGGACGGTGTTCCTGACCGAGATCCCGCGCTATCTGCGACCGGGTTTCCATCCCTCACAGCTGGGTCCGATGGACAAAGCGCTGCGGTATCTCGGGCACTCGCCCGCCGCACGGGCAGGTCATTGATGGGCAAGCCGACCGAGCCCACCCCGGTGAGTCTGCGAGCACTCGGCGCGATCATGGACGCTTACAAGAGTGTCTTCGTGAAAGGCGGCGCCGCGCCGCTGCTTTCGCGCCCGAATCCGGTGCGTCGCAGTGGCTTCGAGCTGGATGTGCGCGTCGAGAGTATCGAACGCCAGACCGCTGATGTGGTGAGTCTGACGCTACGCGCGACGAGGGGCGGGTCGCTGCCGACGTGGCGGCCGGGCTCCCATGTGGATGTGTTTCTGCCCTCAGGGCGGCAGCGGCAGTACTCGCTGTGCGGGGATCCGTCGGATCGGTTCCGCTACCGGATCGCGGTGCGACTCATCCCGGACGGCGGCGGGGGCTCCCGGGAGGTGCACACGACGCTGCGCACCGACGACCGGCTGCGAATTCGCGGCCCCCGCAACGCATTCACCTTCGTGGATGCCCCGTCGTATCTTTTCCTGGCCGGTGGCATCGGCATCACACCGATCCTGCCCATGGTGCGGGCAGCGGGCTCCAATGGTCGGCTGGTGTATGTCGGCCGGTCGCGCGACACCATGCCGTTCCTGCACGAGTTGCCCGGCGCGGATATCCGTCCCGACGATGAATTCGGTGTCCCCGATATCGCCGAACTCATCGCTCGAGCGAAACCCGGTGCGGCAGTGTACGTCTGCGGACCACCGCCGATGCTTGCCGCGGCACAGCGTTGCATGTTCGAGCTGAATCCGACCGGGTCGCTGCACACCGAGCGCTTTTCGGCGCTACCGGTCGTCGATGGCCGCGCATTCGATATCACCCTCGCACGCACCGGCGGCTGCGTTCGCGTAGCCGCGGACGAGACCGCACTGACCGCGCTGCGCCGTCGGCTCCCCGATATCGCCTACTCCTGCCAACAGGGCTTCTGTGGCACCTGCAAGGTCGGTGTCGTGTCCGGATCCGTCGATCACCGCGACCGGCTGCTCACCGAATCCGAACGTGCCGACCACATGCTGGCCTGCGTATCGCGCGCCGCTGGTGACGAACTCGTACTCGACCTCTGAACGGCCGGAGACCAAATGATGGCGGCGCTTGTGCCCGAATTCCGAAAGGCTTTCGCGTCCAGTCGAGCTGCTCTACGCCGACCCGCAGCCCGCTGGCGTGCACACGCCCGCCACGAAGGAGAGCGTCTCCCGATGACTTACTGGTGAGCCGATTACTTTGCGCGGGAACCGGTTTCGTAGGCGGCGAAGTCTACGCGGGCGGTGGCTCGAGCGTAGGCGATGTGGGAGCCGGGCCAGACGGCGACGACCTTGCCGGTCTCGGTGTGGTACCAGCCGGGACAACCACTTGTGAAAACCGTTCCGGCAAGGCGGTTTTGCAGGTCGCGGTTGTAGGCGTCCTGGACTTCGCCGCGAACATCGAGCCAGGCACCGGTACGCCCGCTGTGTTCGAGGGCCAGGCGCGCATAGCGAGCCTGTTTCTCGAGCAGGAAGATAATGGTGTTGGTGAGCGAGCCGGTGTTGGGGCCGTAGATCATGAACAGATTCGGGTAACCCGAGACCGTGATGCCGAGATAGGCCTCGGGTCCCGTTTTCCACTCGGTGTGCAGTTTACGTCCGTCGCGGCCGGTGATGTCGATCGGGGCGAGGTATTCGGTAGCCGTGAATCCGGTGCACCAGACGATCACATCCGCGTCGACCTCGGTGCCATCATCGAGCACCAGGCCCGACTCCTGTACGCGGGCAATGCCTTCGGTGTGCACGCTGACATGCTCGCGGTCCAGTGCGGGATACCAGTCATTGGACAGCAGCAGCCGATTACATCCGGCCTTGTAATCCGGGGTGACCTTGCGACGCAGCTCGGGATCACTGATCTCGCGACGGATCTTCCAGCGCAGCCAGGCGTGTATACCGACCCGAAGTGGATCGAATCCATTGAAGATGATGGGAACTCGCGACTCGTACCACAGCCATTCCAGATTGTGCTGGGCGCGGGCCAAGCCGGGGACGATGCGCAGGAGTCGACGGCTGCGCGGGTTGGTCTTGTGGTTCCACTTGTTGCCGACCCAGTTCGGGGAGCGCTGGATCACATGCAGTTCGCGCACTCGGTCGGCAATGGCGGGAACGATCTGCACCGCACTGGCCCCGCTGCCGACGATCGCGACTCGCTTGCCGGTGAGATTCACCGAGTCGTCCCATTCGGCGGAGTGGAAGTGCTTGCCCGCGAAGGTGTCCAGCCCCGCGAGCACCGGGACTTTTGGCCGGGACAGCTGCCCAGTAGCACAGATCAGCCCGTCGAACCACTGCTTCTCACCATCGGCCAGCTCCACCTGCCAGCGTCCGCTGTCCTCGTCGAAGGTCGCCGCGATGACCTCGGTATTGGTCCGAACCTTCGGCGCCACACCATATTTGACCGCAGTGCGCTCCAGGTAGGCGCGGATCTCTGCCTGGGTGCCGAAACGCTGAGACCACTCGGTCTCCAGTTCGAACGAGTAGGAGTAGGTCGGCGATGGCACGTCGCAGGCCGCACCCGGGTAGTGATTGGCCCGCCACACCCCGCCGACCCCGTCGCCCTTCTCGAAGACGGTGTAATCGCCAATATTGTGCCGTTCCAGTTCGATCGCGGCCGCCAGACCGCCGAATCCCGCGCCGATGATGGCGACCGATACGGTCGTGTTCTCGTTGCTGCTCATGCGAAGTCCAGTTCCTCCAGTTTGCGGCGCAGTACCTTGCCGGTGGCGTTGCGCGGTAGTTCGTCGATGAAGACCACATCGCGCGGCACCTTGTAGCGGGCCAAGTTCGCCTTGACGTGGTCTTTCACCGTCTGCGCATCCAGTTCGGCTCCGATGGCCGCGACGATGATGGCGCGCAACCGTTTTCCGAATTCCGGATCGTCGACACCGATCACGGCGACATCGTCCACGCCGGGTAGTTCGGCGAGCAGATTCTCCACTTCCAGCGGGTAGACGTTCTCGCCGCCGGAGACGATCATGTCGTCGTCGCGGCCGTCGATGAAAAGCAGTCCGTCGGAATCGAAGTGGCCCAAATCACCGGTAGACATGTAGCCGTCGATGATCTGTTTGTGGCGGCCGTCGGTGTATCCCTCGAACGGCGCACCCGAGCGTACGAACACCCGGCCCCGCACATTCAGGCCTTCGATGCGGCGGCCATCGTCGTCGAACAGCGCGATGCGGGTGGTAACCGGCGGTCGACCGACCGTGCCGGGGGCATTGCGCAATTCGTGCGGCTGGGCGACCGAGGCGATCGCGACTTCGGTCGAGCCGTACAGGTTGTAGAGTACCTCGCCGAAGGTGTCCTGCACCCGGCCCGCCAGCTCCGGAGACAGTGCAGAACCGGCGACAACTATTAGCCGGAGCGCCGAAAGGTCGTAGCGGCCGAGGACTTCCGGCGGCAGCGACACCATGCGATGCAACATGGTCGGCACCGCGACCAACATCTCGGCACGATGCTCGGCCAGCAACCGCAGCGTGGACTCGGCGTCGAAGCGGCGCTGCATCACCGTCTTGTTGACCAAAGCCGTCGCGACGCTCCACATTCCGAATCCAGTGGCATGGAACAGCGGAGAAACGATTACCACCGCACTGCGGCGCGGGAAGGGGATGCGGTCGACGAACAGCGCGCTCACCAGCGGCGTCAGCTTGGTGCGCGGGGCTCCCTTGGGCAGACCGGTGGTACCGGAGGTGAGAATGATGAACCCGCCGGGCCGCGCGGGCGACGGGGGCAGACTGGTATCGCCGCCGATGATCAGCTCGTCGAGCGTGCGTGCGCCGGCCGGGACGCCGTGGCCGTCGTCCAGCCAAGTCAAGACGCGCGGCAGTTCGGGTGGCACGGCGTCGAGCAGTGCGTTGAATTCGCTGTCGTGCAAGATCGCGCGCACGTTCTCGCGCTTGCACACCTCAGCGAACTGCGGTTCGGCGAAGCCGGTATTCATCATGTCCAGCCGGAATCCGGCGCGCCCCGCGGCACTGATGGCCAGGATCAATCCGCGATGATCGCGGGCCAGCACGGCCACCACCGAGCCGGGACGCAGCCCCTGTGCCAGCAGTGCGTTCGCCAGTGCATTCGACTGTTCGTCGAGCTCACGGTAGGTGAGTACGCCGCGTTCGTCGGCCACCGCCGCGGCATCGGGATGCTCACGTGCGGCCTTCATGATCAGCGTGGCCTGCGGCCCGTAGGTCTTGTTGTTCCTGGTGGTCCGCAACACCCGGTCGGGACGGGTCAGGTCGATGACGCCGCTGCGGTGCAGCCGGGCAACGGCCTGCACATCATCGGCGGCGATTTCGAGGCGATTCAGGATCGCGGCGGCAGACAAAGTCATTGTCGGTTCTCTCCTCGATAGGTCGACGGCATTCAGACCCGCGGCCCCGCTACGCGATCCAGGTAGGCCGCCCGCTCGGCGGTGTCGGCCTTGCCGATCGTGTCGTGCGTGCCGAGTAAGCGACCGATGCGATTGGCTAGGCCCTCCGGCAGCGGGCTCAGGATCCGCGCCGTCATACCGGTGAGTGCCGGCACCACTTGTCGTCCGCCGCGCCCGCTCGCCACCGCGGCCACCACCGCGCGGGCCACATCGGCGGGCTCCACAAATCCGATGCGCCGTGCCAACCAGTTCGGCGTCAGGCCAGCGATCAGTTGAGTGTTGACGAAGGCCGGGCAGATGGTGGACACGGCCACCCCATCCGGAGCCAGCTCCTGGTGCAGCGCCGCGCCGAGTCCTACCACGGCGAATTTCGATGCGCAGTAGGTCGCCACGCCAGGTGTGCCGACCAGCCCGAGCACCGAGGCGACGTTGACGATGTGGCCACGTCGTCGCGTGGTGAACCGCTGTCCGGCCAGTTTCGTGCCGATCAGCATCCCGCGCAGATTGATATCGATGGTCCGGTCGGCCAGTTCCATCGGCTCTTCCAGGAATCGGCCCGTCGGCATGATGCCCGCATTGTTGACCAGCGCGTCGAGACCGCCCAGCTGCGCGTCGGCGAGGTCGAGGAATGCATCGAACGACTGCGCATCGGTTACGTCCAGTGTCAGTCCGAAGACCTGGCCCCCCGTCGATTCCGACAGCGCCGCAGCGGTTTTCGCCACCTCGTCGGAGTCGACGTCGCCGATCGCGACGCTTGCCCCTGCCGTCAGAAACGCCGCCGCGGTCGCCCGGCCGATCCCCCGCGCGCCGCCGGTGATCGCGACCCGTGTGCCCTGGAGTTTGCTACTCATCATCGAGTCCTTGCCTGTGTCGTGTGTCACCAGGCTAGGGAGCCGACGTTGACGGAACCATGCGCATCTGGGCCAAAACTTGATTATTTCGGCCACTTCGTTGGACGATCGACAGATGATCGATCGGATGAACCTGCCGCGCTCCACAACGAGCGCGGCGATCCTGGTCGACCTCGGCATCGAACACGGCATGACACTCGCCCAGTGCCTGCGCGGCTCCGGAATCACTCCCGCCGAACTCGAGGACCCGCGTGCGGAAATCCGCGCGCGCCAGGAGCTGCACGTGGTGCGCAACCTGGTCACCGCGCTGGACTCGGTGCCAGGTCTCGGATTGCACGCTGGCCAGCGCTATCACCTTTCCTCCCAT
Organism: Nocardia sp. NPDC050630; assembly: GCF_044457245.1. Taxonomy (NCBI): domain Bacteria; kingdom Bacillati; phylum Actinomycetota; class Actinomycetes; order Mycobacteriales; family Nocardiaceae; genus Nocardia; species Nocardia sp. NPDC050630. The sequence goes on along the minus strand of NZ_JBITGN010000023.1, from coordinate 71,161 downwards.
GGCATTTGGGCCTTCGCCGTGATCAGCAGCCCGACCGTGCGGCATGCGTGGCGAGCTGGAGTCGATTACATGGACATCGCCTACTCCTTCGGGCGGTGGCGTTTCGATGAGCACAACGGTGGCGGCGCGGCGGCGATCATCGACTACTCCGGCGTCCCCGACGATCTGCGCACATTCCTGCTCGAACGCGATATCGCCGAGTTGATCACCGTGGACCGAGAGGTGTTCGGCGCGCCGGTGTCGCCGGATATCGTCGAACTGTCCTGTCCCGCACCACAATACGCCGATATGTTCACCGAACTGATCGGCATCGAGCCGGTGTTCGACGCACCGGTGACCCGCATCGCAATGACCGACGAGATCCTGGATCTGCCTATGCCGCAGGCGAATCCGCATGCCGCCCTACTCGCCGAGCAGCAAGCCAGCGAGATCATGCAGCGCCGCCGCGATCGGCAGGGTATAGCCGCCCGGGTCCGCGCGGCCCTGCTCACTCACGGTGTCACCGCGAGCCAGGACGAGATCGCCACCGCATTGCGCCTGAGCGTGCGCACCCTGCGTCGCCGCCTCGACGCCGAGGACACCTCCTTCCGCGAACTCGCCACCGAAACCCGCCAATTATTGGCCGAGGAACTGCTCACCATCGGCACCACCGTCGAAGATGTCGCCCAACGTCTCGGCTATGCCGACGCCTCCAGCTTCACCCACGCCTTCACCCGCTGGACCGGAACCACCCCCGGCCGCTTCGCCCGAACCCGCCGTTGACCGCAATTCCAACGTTTCAGGTTGGCCTGCGCTTGCGGCGGTCGCCGAACACCTACTCGAGGCCATGGCCTGCCTCACCTTCCCGCAACCCACGACGCAGCCTGGAGCCGTTATCCGAGGTAGCTGGTGTGGCTGAGTTCACGGTGCTCGCGTCGTGTTCGTGAGTAGGTTCTTGATCATGGACAACCAGGGACCCAGCCGGACAGCGCTCGTCACCGCCTACGCCCGCGCCTATCACCAAATCGCTGACCGGCCAAGGATTCTTACCGATCCGCTGTCGGCACGTCTGCTGGGTGTCACTGCGGATGACCTGACCGAATTCGGCCGACCCGCGGAGGCTCGTCCCGGTAGCGATGTCGACGCGGGAATCCTGCGACTGGGTGTCAGTGATCGGCCGCGCCGCCTGTTCTTCGCTGCTCGTGCCCGCTTCGCCGAGGATCGTGTGGCCGCCGCTGTCGCTGCCGGCGCGCGGCAGGTCGCGATCCTCGGCGCGGGCCTGGACACCTTCGCCTACCGCAACCCGCATCCGAACCTACGTGTATTCGAGGTCGACCATCCCGCTACCCAAGCGTGGAAACGCCAACGCCTCGCCGCCTCCGGTATCGACCAGCCTGAGCGGTTGACTTTCGTGCCGGTCGACTTCGAAACCGGCACACTGGCAACAGGATTGGAGTCCGCCGGATTCAGCCGGACCGATCCGGCCGTATTCGTGTGGCTCGGTGTCGTCTTCTACCTGACCCAGGACGCCGCTCACACCACCCTCGAATACATCGCTCGTCAATCCGAGCCGGTCGAGGTGATCTTCGACTACCTACAGCCAGCAGACACCGACGAGGAACGTGCGCAGCTGCAGGCGCGCGCGAATCGAGCGGAAGCTGTCGGCGAACCCTGGTTCAGCTACTTCACCCCCGACGACATCGCCACACAGTTGCGCGCGCTCGGCTTCACCGACGTCGAAGACCACTCCGCCACGGACCTCATCGCTGGATACCTCGAGAGAACCGCGGAAGTCGAAGACGAACCATTCCAGGCACTGCGCCCGGTCCGCATACTACGGGCAAGCCGCTGAGGATTCTTCAAATTCCCAACCAGCGCGGGCCCAGCCGCGCACGACCAATGTCGTATCGGCGCGGGTTGGGCAGGTGCAGGGGTGGCGTCGGCTCATGTCGGTTGCCCCTGCGCTTGCGACGTCGTCGGCGTCGGCGTCGGCGTCGACGTCGGCGTGATAGCCATATGGCCCCGTTCCGCGTGTGGCCAACCGTACCGGATCACCTTCGCGTAGAAATGCCATTTGCCCCCGTACTTACGTACATTGGTGATGCGGATTCCGAGCCCTTGCCCGAACAGGAGCTCATTTTGTTCCGGAAAAGGGCCGTTTCGCCCGATCCACAGCGCCTCCACGCCTTTCGGTACCAAAATGTGCAGTTCCACCGTCGGCTCGGCATCGGCAATGACGACGGGCCCCTTCCCCAATGATGTCGAGGAGAAGCCGGGCTCGATCCAGGTGGTGCCGACCAGTTCGTAAGGGCTGTCGCCCGCCATCATGAACGCCGCCTCTCTGAGAGCACGGTGGACCTCCAGCCCTTCGGGCAGCGGGCTTTGCACTGCCCTGTTGATAAGGGTAATCCGTTCCTGTATGTCCGCGACCGTAGGCCATTTTCCGAAGGTAGCGGTGAATGTTCCCCGCATGCCAGCCGACAGCGGTCTTCGAATAGTCTTCTGCAATTCACGCCAAGGGTCCTCAGAACTTATGATGCGTGATACGAGACCCCGCTGTACCGAAGTCAGATCGGCTTGCGAGGCGGCCCGATAAATGTCATCCAACGTCGGGACACTGCCATAGAGTTCGAATAGGCTCCAGCCGTCTCTGGTGTCGCTATAGAATTCCTTCAATTTCCGTTCCACAACCGATGGATCAATGATTCCCGTCGGGCGAAGTAGCGACTGATACGCATAAGAGTTGAAGGTACATTCGAGAACGGCCGCACGCTGATCGTCAGGAAGATCCCGGAATGCGGAACTAAGATATTGCTCACCGTACATCGCACCGAGGCGGTCGGAGTCGAATCGACGTATTCCATCGATGACGTAACCGGGTTTGCTATCGGCACGAAACAGTGCACCGGCACGAATCGGCTCGCGGGTGACGGCCGAGCGGTACGACCTATCCCGCGACCACGGCACCTCGCGCCCACGGTTGGGCGGCCGGTTCTCGACGTGGGGTGGCTCAGGCGTATGGGTAGCGGCTGCGGGCGGTATATGTTCGCCCACACCGTCCGCAGCCGCAGGATTTGTGCGAGCGGGGATACTCGAGGCTCCGCGCTTCGCGGCCGTCAATGTAGTAACCAGCGCTCGGACCGCCGCACGCTGCAGAAGCTCGACCGTGTCCGTGCGGTGTCCCATTGCCGCTGCCGTCGCGGCGACCGACAACCCCTCCCAGAACCGCAGTACCAAGACCCTGCGTAGGTCGCGAGTGAGTTGCTCGACGGCACGCCGCAATTCCGCTTCGGCCGATTCTGCCAGCGCTCGGCTACCTGAGCCCGATTCTGCCAACGCTCGGCTGCCCTGCCCCCGCTCTGCCGCCTCGAATGCCGCTCGGATCCGGTCGCGAAACCGTTCGAAGCGTGTCGGCTGCGGCTGCGCCCGCTGCGTCTGGTCGGCGGGATAATCTTCGACCGACATCGTGGAGGCCGCCGCTGGAGCAGGCCGCGGCAGCGTGGACCGAACTTCGGGTTCAGTGGTGGTTGGCGATACATGCGACGACCATGGCGTTGGGCGGGGCGTCGGATCAGAAATATGGAACTGCTCAGCCGCGCGTCGCATCGCCGCTGCCGAGATGTAGCCCTCCGCACGCAAACGGTCCAATAGTGCGAGACCGGCCTGTTTTTCCGTGGCATATGCGCCGCGGAAATCGCGCCGGCCCAACTCGTCTCGGAAAACCCGTGCGGTTGTCCTGTGATATAGACGAGCTGCCTCTTTCCAGTCGAGTATCGAGTCGAAATCTCCGGGGTCAGGAGCCGATTCCCCTAACGGATCCATGCGATAGCGGTACCCCCACGCCACAGCGAACTCGTTCCAGTGCCCGGCCTGCCGCAAGAATCGGTCGTATACCCGCAGGGCAGCGTCCGCACCTACAGCCGGCGAGCGACCCGGATTCCAGCCGAACAAACGTCTTACTTCGATATCGGCGAGACCGTTCACCCGCTGAAATTCATCCTTGTATTCGACCAGAGATCGGGTGTTGCGCGGACCGGGAAAAAGGAATAATTCAATCGAGTATTCGGATGAATTCCTTCTTCCGAAATCGGGATCGAGGGACGGGAACACTTCGAGCATATCGCGTCGAAGGTCGAGGTCCGAGTCATCGTCGCCGAGATACCTCTCGACCATCTCCGCCGTCAACGGAACTTCTCCTGCCTCGCGTTTTCTGACCATGGCTTCCGTCATGCCCGTCGCGGTCGCAATCTGCGACAAGAGAACACCCGCTCGTTCGCGGCGATATCGGAGATAGCTGCCCGCATGGGGATATCCCTCGGGGAAAATCGGCGTGCCGGGGACCAACGAGCAAAGAGCGGCCTCCACGATATCTTTCGACGGTTGAGAACGGCCTACCTCGATATCGGCGAGGGTTTCCTCCGCCATCCCCATCTTCACGGCGAGATGTCGGCGCGGAAGACCGGTTCGCAACCGTAATACCCGCAAGCAGGCGCCGATATCGGCATCGCCGTCGATCGCATCTGACAAGTGGGCGGCCAGGGCGCGCAGATGCGCCTCCCATCCCATGCGCACCAGATGGTCCGAAGCCTCACGGTTATTTATCGTCATGGGAATTACGCCGAGCTCGCGAGCCAGTTCTTCCTGGGTCAATCCGGTGTATTCACGGAGTCGCCGGAGGCCACCGCCGACGTCGCCGGGTTGAGCTGCTGCCAAATCCGGGCAGAAGACCTGCGAGAGCGGGCCATACAGGTGGCGGGCATCAGGAACACAGCGCAATAGGGCCCGGATTTGGTCGACAGGAAGCGGCCGGGGGTTTGTCTCGATAGCCTCCCAGGTCCCCGGGCTGGCGGCGGTGAGCACATCCATGTCGGCTCGTGTCACCGCGAGGAATCTGCGAACATCCCTTGCCCAGTCACGAGCCAACTCGTAGGCGTGCGGATGCGGAAGGGGGGCATCAGGGGCGTCGTCGGGTTCGGCGTGGATCTCGGCGAGCCATCGTCTGATTCGCCGGCCATCGATATCGTGCATCCGGGCATACTGCGCAAGACTTTGTGTGGCGAACCCGGCCTCCTGGTTCCGTGCCCGGATCTTGTGCCAGCGCTGGAATGCCTCCCGATTCGCAGTGTCGTATGTGTGGCGCCCGGCGTCGAATTCGAGATCCGACGGGACGCCTTCCTGGGGTGCCGCACTCAGCAATGCGGCCGACGGTTGCCGTCGCGCATCGAATCCGATGTCGTCCGACGCGTCTCCAGCTATCGGTTCATCGGGCGCGCCCGCCAATGGGAAAGCCGGCAGCACAGCCTGACCTGGCAACGGCGCTACGACGCCATCGCTGTCGTAGAGGACTGCCACGTTTCCAGCCCACACGAGGGGAAAATCGGCTGGCCCCAGGCCGAACTCGTAAATCCTAGTTCGCCCGTCAGCGGGGTCGAAGAGCTCGAGTTTGCCGGGCTGCTCCTTGCTGTGTGACAACGTCACGAAATGGGAGCCGGGCCCAGTGTCGGACAGGCTGATCCGATGCGACTCGCTGTCCACCAATTGTCGCCCGATCAGAAAGGTCGCACCCGGTTCCATCGACAGCACCCGTCGCTCCAACAGATCCCACGAACCGACGGCACGGAACACACCGCCGCTGGCTCGCTGTCCCGCAAGCGGAAAGACGCCCCGGGCGCCGATCTCACCGGGACGCAGCGGGCTGATTGCTGTGCTGCCGGTCAGCGCAACTATTCGTTCAAAGCATTTGACCAAACAATCAACCGGCAACTGAGGGTCGGCAGCCGCAGTTTTCTCTGCGGCGAGCGCGCTTTCCACCCGCGCGTCATCGTCACCGGCGTACCCATTCGACGTGCCCGATCCAGTGTGCGTCTCGTCCAACACGTCGAGCAGCTCTGCTCGGCCGGTCGGCGGCAGGTGCGGTACGACCGGCGCTACCGCATCGGGGGCGACACTTGTTGTCGGTTCGTCTTCCTCGGGTGGCGCACCGATAAATGAGAGATCGAGATCATGGGCGTAGGGCATCGACTCATGACCACCGGAATGCGCGACCGCATGCGCCGCAGCCGACAAAGCGATCTCCACCACGTGATCGACGGGCAGCCCGGCCAGCACACCCATCGCCAGGGCGGCCGTGAACGCATCGCTCGCGCCCGTCGTATCGACCACAGATGTGCTATGCGCCTCGTACATCCGTGTGCGCCCCTGATGGCGCACGGCACAACCAGCCGCACCGAGCGTGACCACAATTATCGGAACACCCAGCAAATCGAACAGACGGTCGGGCAGCAGGTGCGCGTCGAGCGATTCGGCATCAGTTGCCCCGGCGGCGGTCAGAAGCGCCCGAGCCTCGGCTTCGTTCGGCACGAGAATATCTGCCATCCGCACCGTATCGAAAGAAAATTGATCACGCGCCGGCGCCGGCTGCAGGACGACCGTCGCACCGTTTTCCCGAGCGACGGACGCGACGTGCGCGACGACCGCGTCCGGCGCTGTGAAAGTCAGCAGCACCACATCGGCATTCTCGATCGCCCCGATATTACGTCGAATGTCATCGCTGGTCAGATCCAGCTCTGGGGACAGATGGTCGATATACGACCATTCCCCGTCCGGCTCGACTATACATTCAACCATTCCGGTCGAAATACCGTCCTCGATCCGTATACCGTCATGACCAATTCCCTCGCGCCGCAATCTCTCGCGAATTTCTGCGCCATCCTCATCCAGCCCGGTCGTGGAGACGAATTCCACCTCCGCGCCGAGGCGCGCAAGGGCAACCGCCTGGTTGAGTGCCTTGGCGCCCGGCGTCCTGCGAATGGACCGCGCGGCGCGGTACTTCGCCATTCCGGGAGGTTCATCGTATTCAACAATGCGATCCGTGAGAGAGATACCGACTGTTACTGCTCGGGGACGCCCTAGTGGTCCAGGCTCCGAAGCGCGCGGAGCAGCAATGCGGAGCATCTCGTCCGGAACATCACAAACACGACCGAAATCACGCAGGTAATTCGGTGATATGAGGGAATGGTTCTCCGCCCTTGTTACCGCAGACAGACTTACACCCATTGCTTCGGCAAGTTGCCGTCGATTCATCCCCCGGAATGTCCGAACCGCCCTGTGCCAATCACCGAATGTCCGGAGATCACGATCTCGGGGGTCAGGAACAGTCCTGTCGAAAAACCGTGCCAAATGACGCGGAGAAACGCTGCGAAGCACATCGTCAGAAAATCCGATAACGCGACCGAAACCACGCATGTAGTCAACGGTAATACGTGTACCGCGTTCGGCCTCTCCTACGGTTTGCCTACTGATCCCCATGGCATCGGCCAGTTGTTGTTGCGTGAGGCCGTGCAGCGTCCGGACGGCCGCGAGCCATTCACCGAATATGACCATTTGTTCGCTGTGGCTACGGGCTGGCATGCGCGGATGAAAATCCCCGACCACGAGGGGGCGATCGTCGCGCCCCGGACCACTCTTGTCTCGGTCAGCGGCCCTGGTCGATCTCGCCCATGGTGTCTCGGTCTTCCGGATATTCTCTGCCAACCAGTCGCCGACCGCACGAGTGAAGCCGAAGTTTCGAGCAGACTCATGGGCGCGGGGGTCGGCGAGCCTTGGGGAGTCCGTTCCGGGATAATCGGAGCGAGGGGGCTTCTCCGATGCGGGTGCATAGGGATCAGTTGCGGCGCTTGCCGGTTCGACGCGGTCAGGCTGTTGCGAGTGGGGGCCTCGGGCCGTCCTGGACCGGACATCGCTGGACGGGTCATCCGGCGGTCTGCTGCCGATCAAACCTTCGGGAAGGTCCGGGTGCGCGATGAAGCGCGCTGATTCGACATGCGGCGGTTGAAGATTCGCGACGTACTCGTGGATCACCCATCGCGGGGTGCCGACGACGTTGCCGTTGATCTCCGCGTCGCTGAATCCGACAGCGAGGGCCTCATCTTCTCTCAGCGTGGTCTGGCCCGCGACGTTGGTGAAAGCGTAGGACGGCAGGCGGCTGAGCCATTCCGCGTAACTTTCGATCAGGCCGCGCCTTTTAAGCTGGGCGTGGGCAGTGCGCAGCATGGCGGTGAGGTTCCGGCTGAGCTCGTCCCCGGTGGCACGGTCGATCGCGTGCGCGAACTCGTGCAGCACATCATCTGCATACGGCTGCTCGCTGCTCGGTAGTATTCCGCGCTCGAGACGACGCTGATTATCAGCGAGGGCCGCATTTCTATCGGCCGCATACTGCAAACTGAATGTCAATTCCGCCCGGACGGTGGAACCGTCGAGTTCCTCTCCGTGCTTGTCCAGCTCGGGGCCGGTCGTGGCGCGCGCGCCGAACAGAAAGTCGATCCTCAGTTTGCGAATGTTGGTCATGAGCATCCGGAAACCAGGGGCGTGCCGATACCTATCGAGCAGGTCATCCAGTTTTGCCAAGATTTCCTCGACAGTCTCCTTCGGGACGTGGGGACTGTCGAACCCGGCCAACTCGAGATAAGGGTGCCTGAGCACGAAGTTTTCGATCAGCCGGGTCTTGGCCTGTGCCTCGTCGTCGAGCCTGGCCATGCGCAGGGGATTCTCGGCGTGCTGGGCAATCTCACGCAGCGAATCCATCGCCGCCCTCTGTGTATTGAGCACCACCCTCGAGAGCGGCTCGGGAAGTGCAATTTGTTCCAACAGGTCCCCGGCATACATCACAACCTGCCCGATGTCGGCGATGGCTTGCCGGGGAAGGTGGTGCTCCTGCCACACCTTGCGACCGTCGACGTAGCGGACGAAGGCAGCGGCGAAGGGGCTCTTCTTGCCGGTGATAGCCGCTGAAATGCCCAGCAGGTCGGCCGCGTGTTGGTCGCGCGAGGCTCCTTCGTACTGGTAATCGCGGTAGAGGACATGGAATTCGGGCGGGCTCAGGCGCACCTCGGCAATCGGTGCTCCCATGGCCCGGCAAATCAGTGCCTGCGCCCACTCCCGCATGGCATGTTCGGCATAGCGGTAGGTCTCTCGCAGGACTTGGACGCCGTCTTCGAAGGTCATCAGTTCGATCTTGACGCCCGGCCGTCCCCGCAAAGCCTCGATCTTCTCCACCTCGGGTGTCTCCCGGGCCATGTCGGCATCGCTTCGGCGGCCGGTGCCTGCTCCATCGATGAGACTCGATTGCTGTTCCGGCTGCCGTGCGACCCCCGGCTGGTCCACGGCCGCTCGGCCAAATGTTTCGGAAGAATCCGGAGTAGGTGCGGGTTCGTGATTGGGCGGACGGCTGCCGATGGTCCCGGCGGGACCATCGGGTTCGGTGGTATTGCCTCGGCCGAGGTGCTCGGCGATGACTCGGTCCATCTCGGCCCGCATGTTGGTCAGCTGTATCAGTCGAACCGATTGCTGGTGGTCCACGAGAGCGGCCAAGAGGCGGCCGGTGGGGGTGGTGGGGTCCGTCGTGGCGGCGAGGCGATCGAGCGCGCTCGAGCGATGTTGGGTGTCGCGCTCGACGACCTCGCCCGGTGCCACAGTGGAGTGGCCGAATATGTCGTCGAGCTCTCGGCTCCGCTCGGCGCGGCCGACGGTGTTCGATTTGTTGAGCTCGGTGTCCGGTGTCCCCTCGATGGCCAGCGCGGTCGCCCGTTGAATATCGTCCTCCAGTAGCAGGCGGCGGCTGATCCAGGAGCCGAGCCCGGTTAATCGCTGCTGCCCAGCATTGGCGAGCAGCTGGTCCCATTGGGATCGGGTGAGTACATTCAGGCGCCTGAGCAGGAGATCGAGTATGTCGTTCAGGTGGTTTGACACCAGGCCCGGATCGGCACCGATCAATGTTGCAATGGTGGTGGCGGCTTCGGCGTGGACCTGGTGCCAGGCGTCCAAGGCTGACGCTTCCGCACCGGGGGCCGGGGTTTCTTCGCCGCGCAGCGCCGCGACAGTGCGCAGTTCCTCGACCAGTTCCGCGCGCCCGCGCAGCAACTGAGCGGCCCGCTCGTCGGCGGCGTCGGACTCCGGCGGTCTGGCGCCGATTATTCCCTCCGGCCCGGCAGGAGCGGCGCCCGGCGGCATCACCGTCGATGGATGTCGAGTCGGATCACCCCGCTTCGGGGTGGAATCGGACGGGCGACTGCCGATCTGACCGTTGGGCCGATCTTGCTTGAAGTCGGCTCCTTGCGCCGGTAGTGCGCGCAGCGATCGAATCAGCGCGGGATCCCAGTCACCATCCCGACTCGCGACCAATCGCCCGTCGGGTCCGTGTTGTCCGCGCGACTGATCGGCATGTTGTCCGAAGGTCTCGACCACCTGGTCGGTGCCGGGCGACCGATCTGCTTGCCGATCGACTACTTCGAACGCTCGATGTGCGGCAGCGGGCTCGGTGCCGAAGGTCGAATGCGCCGCGCGTCGTACATAGGCCGATACCGCTGGGTCGTCGACAAGTTTGCGCCAGCCCGACCATGAACGCAGGTAGGCCGCGAGTGCCGTTCCCGCTTCGCGAGCGATCCGTTCGGTATCCACCAGTGCGTAAACGTTCCGAGAATGCACTTCGCCGAATTGGCGATCAGGATCGCGAAATAGTTCTTTCCAGATCTCCGCCGCCATTTCAGCGTTACGGTCACAGTAGCCGATCACTCGATCCGCAAGTGCCTGCAGATCATCCACACCGACTTCTTCGAGGGCCTGCTCGAGAGATTTCTGGATGACGACGCCCACCTGCTGGATGAAGGCGGTGCGCCACTTCATACGTTTTTCGTCACCCGTGTGCAAGGGCTTGAAAGGCGCCACCTCAATACGATATCCGTGCGCCTGCAATACCGCGATGAAGGCGATGTCTTCATTGTAGGTGTGCGGTATCGGAACACGGCGTACACCTTGGTCATCCAGCAAAAGAAACGCCCCAGTGATGGGGACAGCTCCCTCCAAAGCCTCCTCTCGCTCACCACCGTCATATGCTGGCACGAATCGATAATTGGTCTGATGTCCGGCGGCGGAATCCGACGCCAGCGCATGCTTTGCATGCTCGGCGTCGTACACATCCGCCCGCCCGACATATTCTGCGCCCACTACGCGGTCATCGGAAATCGGTCTGGAGAGCAGGTCGGCGACCGCTTCGGAATCTACCTGATACACTTTTCCTTGAAAAGTACCTTCGGACAATCTCACATCATCGTCGAGAAAGAGAACTCTACTCCCTGGAGCAGCGGTAGCCGCCGCCACGAAATGCGCCAGCCCTCTGATGCCCGCGTGGTTCCATTCGGCACGCCCCAATTCCTTGAAGGCATACCGCGCATACGACTCAGCGGCCTCGTCCGGCCATGGGAGATTGCGTAGAAGTTCACGTCGACGAGGCTCATCTATATAAACCGTCCGAAACGGCGCACTTTTCAATGCCAAACGATTGTGCGCTCTGTTGACCAAATCCACAGAATCGTCATACACGAACACCGCGTCCACGGCGGGAATCACGGACGCGATATCGGAGATAATTTCGTTCAAGCGTTGTGGGCCATCTTTGGTGCAGATATGAACGTTGATCGGTGGAGCGGTGTCCTGTGTCGACTCCGGAGTACCCAGAATGGGGATTCGTGTATCGGCGGTTACTGGCGGCTCGGCTATGTCATGGACTGCGGGTCCGGCCGATCGCGCTGAGGAATCGAGTACGGCGCTGCCGACTGGATTATTCGCCGGTTCGGTCCGGACGACGCGCCTGGCCAGATGGTCGGACCTCATGAACTCGACAGTGCGGCCGCCGGGTTCGCCGGTAACCGCGATGGTGAGTTCACCGGGCGCGAAGCCGGGCGCTTCCTCGACCAGCGCTTCGGCGAACCGCGGTGCCTCCGGCAGCAGCGCGATCAGCACCGCCCGCAGGTCATCGCGCACAACGGTCGGAAAACTTATGCGCACGACTGTCAGCGTTGTCGACCCCGCCGTCTGCAAATCGAGCACCCAATTCCCGGCGCGGATACCGAGAGCGGTCGAGTCACCCCGCCGCTCGGTGCGCACCTCGACATCCGATGCTCGGCAACGGTTGATCAATTCGCCCACGACCGGCGCGAATCGCGCGATGTACGCCGTTCCCCCGAGTTCGCCCCTGATGAGGAAACGCGCCCGACGGGCGACCGCCCCGGTGTCGTGACCCACGGTGATCGGTACCATCACCGGACCTGCGGGGCGATCGGCGACCTCGGTCCAGTCCCGGCCCGTGTCGGTGATCGGTGACGAGAAATCGAGCAGCACACGATGGCGTGGATGCGGCTCCGTCACGGAAAGCGGGCGCGACTCCTCTACTCGGCACTGGCAGTTCGCGCCCGCCAATGCGAGGTTCAACATCGCCGGATTCGGCGGCGTGCCGTGCGCGTTGTAATCCAGCTGAGCGCACAATCGTAGCTGTCGATCCGCACCCTCATTCACGGTGAGCACAATCGCCGCGTCGGCGTCGGTGCCGGGCGCGGAGTAGCCGTCCGCGGAGGTGGAAGAAACGAGTTCGGCTATTCGTATGACCGCATCGATCACGTCCCGTGCGGCATCGGGCCCAACACCCTCCGGCAGTCGACGCGTGAGGTTTTCGGTAATGGTGCTCAGGCTCCAGGGCTGCGTGCCCGGTCGAATTACCTGCTGCCCCCGGAAGCCCTCATACTTCGCCTGCATGTGGAAGGCATGCTCCCGCGCCTCCTCGAGGACATCTGTTAGCGAGTATTTCGGGTCGGTCTCCAGTTTGTGGGCAATTCGCTGCAACGCCGTGGCGTTATCGCGGCGAATATCACGATTGTCGCCGTACAAGTTGTCGGGATAGGCTCGACTGAAATCCGGGTCGGTAAATCCAGCAATAATCCGCAGCCGAGCGGCGATCGCGCGTTTAACCACACTCCGGCGCACCGGGCCCTCCGGACGGCGGACCTCGCTCAGTCCCTCTTCCTGCAACAGATCTCGGGACGCCCGTGTGAACGCATCCTCCACCGCATGGGGTCCGGATAGGACCCCAAGCCCCCGACCGGCAACCCACTGTTCGATGTCGGATCCGGGTTGCAACTCGATCGACGTGCGTTGTTGCCCCAATGCCTGCACACCTCGAGCGAAAAGTTCCGCAGAAGGAGGGCCGATCAGGTGCGGACGCGCAGATTCCGACGCCGGACCTGTTGCACCCAGGCGACGGGTCAGGATGTCGATGAACCATGCGATGAAGTCAGACTGGTTGCGCGCCTTGGCCTGTGAATCGAGATCGTGTGGTAGCCGCACCGGCCGACCGAACGCGAAGGTCATCGTGGCGGCCGCGAACATCCGGATGGTCGCATCGCTGCCCCCGATAATCAGCGGCGCTTGAAAGAGCAGATAAACCACGTTGGCGAAACGTCGCAAGGTGTCGGACGAGGGATTCGGGGAGCGAGGCGCGACGCGCGTGGCGAGTTCGGTGATAGCGGCATCAAAAATCACCTGCTGATCACTGGCCGAAGCCGTTTCGATGGCAAACTTGTCACGATCGAAACGACGCACGACGTTTCCCTCCACACGGGTCCCGTCAGGAAGTTCTACAGTATTTACCAGCACCGCGGGGTCTTCCGCCTCGTTCCTCATTCGCGCACGGAGAATGCGGCCGATGGCGGATGCCGTCCAAAACGCCTGCGTCCCCACACCGCCGTGCCACTGCCCGGTCCCGTAATCGCGCTCGATCCCAGCCCGCAACCACACCAAGTCGCCGTACATCTCGCCATCATTTACACCGCGACTGAACCTGGTCCGGAAGTATTCGGGATCCTTTTTTCCATCGATGCCAACGATATTCGGGTCACGCGCGACCGCCCAGACCTGACGCAGGTACCGCTGATTCGAGATCCAGAAGTACAGCTGTGTCAGCACCTCTCGCTTAGCCTCAGGGGTGTCTGCCGAATCCCATTGGCCGCTGAGCCCATTCAATCCTTGATTGGCGACATGGGCCATCCAAAGCGAAAAAGACCACAGCGCCGCATTGATATCCGGAGCATTAGTCGTCATCCGCCGTCCGGGCGGCGGGAAATGCGTACTGCGAAGCGGCCCCATCCCGGCCCACGCCGCGTGTATTCGGGTCCGACCGCGCTTCAGAAAATCGGATGAATCACGCCCCGTGCCTTCGTGCGGGCGGCGGCCGATCCCATCGCCGAATGCCTGGTCCGCGGTGCCTGGATGGGTCAGCTCGGTGATGACGGGCGGGCCAGTGGGAAAAAACGACAAGTCCAGCGCCGCGAATTCGTCGAGCGGTGCCGACGAGCGCAGCACACGATGAAATTCCGCGACCACGCGGCCGGTGAAATAGTTGCCCGGCGGGAATGGACGGTCCGTGCCACCCAGGGCCCGATATCGCTGCCGCACCGATTCTAGTTCGAACAATGCCACAGGGTCGAGCGTGGGGTCCGATTCGACCCGGGCCTCCCATTTCCGATAGCGAACACTGCCCTGCCGAACTTGCTCGGCCCACTCCGCTGGTGAGCTGAACATGTCCTTGTTGAAGGACGGGAGAGCGCTGGGCGGCTGCCCCGCGCGCCCCAGCGACCAACACAGGGCCACCCGCGAGGCGCGGCCGTTGAAATCTGTCGAGAAAGGGTGGACCGATATCTGGCCCTGTTGCAGGTCCGCAGCCACCTGGTAAGGGTTGTATCCCGGTTCGGCGATGGCCTCGTTGTACCGGGCGCACAACTGCGCCAGCTCGTCGCGCATCGCCGCCACCGAGCCGTACCACGGATAGATGATGAACGCCGCCCTGGCCAGTCGCACAGACCTCGGGGTCGGCCGCTCGAAGCCAGCGAGCGGGTCGGATAGCAGATCGGCCAGCTCCTCGTCGGACAGCGGGGACGACACGAACCTGAGCGTGCGGGCGCCGGGGACTCCATCGATGCGCGGAACGGCTATGAACCCGTAAGGCAGGGCGCCATGTCCGTACGGTTCGGGAACGTAGGTGAGCCGAGGATTGTTCACGACGGCGCTGATTTCGTCGGCCGTCAGCGGCACGCCCTGCGCGGCCCGCATGATGTTGGCGCCTCCCTGCGAATCGCCGTCGCCCCGGAACCGCCCGGCGCACTCGGGTTTCACCCGAACCGCGAGCCGACGATGGATCTCCGCTAGAAACTCCACCGACAGTGCCTGCTCGGATCTCGAGCGTGCGAAGACGCGAGCATCCAGCCAGCCCGCCCACCCCTCGGGTCCGTCGAAAATGTCCTGCGGGCGTTCCTGGCCCGAGACCAGGACAACTTCGCGATAGGTGTCCTCCATGAACAGGGCCAGTTCCAGGGCACGCTCCGCCTCGCTGGTGATTCCCAGCGCGTGCTCCAGCACGCGGATCTGGTCGTGTATTTCCAGATCGAGGAATCCCCGCTCCCCGCCCGGGTCCGCCGCACCGGCATAGTGCTCGACGAGTGCCCGTCCGTTCGTGGGTTCATGACCTTCGGCAGGTCTGCTACCGATCAACCTGTCCGGTCCCGATGTGCTGGCGCTGATTCGAGCGCCCTGAGCACCGGCCTTGTTCCGCGGTGTCAGCGACACGCTGTCATCTCGACCGCTATCGGCCGGAGCCCGAACCGCTGCGGTGCGCTCATCGGAGGACAGTGTGCCTGCGCTTCCGAGTCCGTCCGACGGTGGCCGACTGCCGATGAGGCGGGTCCGCTTCTCCCGTTCGGCCTGAGTGCGCAGGCTCGGTACGAGCTTGTCCAGCAAGCGGTGTTGCAGGTCAAGCAAGGCATAGGCCCGCAGTTGTTCGATCGGCAGATCGGCGAGACCCGTGATGAATGGTCGAAGCTGCTCGGCGGCGTTGTCGATCGTCGTAGGCAATGTGTGCAGGGTCGCCGGTTCGAGGGTTGCGAATACGTGCTGCCAAACGCCGTCCGTGAATGCGTCGAGCACGACGGCCGGCCCGTCCCCGCCGTACGCCGAACCCCAGACGCTCGCGAGTCTCCGCAACGCCGTGTGTATTTCGTCGTTGCGGTGCAGCAGCGCGCGGCAGGTGGTCGCGTCGACACCCGCCAGCGAGGTCGCGACATGCTCTGAGTCATCCGCCGCCCGGTTGGGCTCTTGGGAGGAGTGGGCACCTGTCGCCATCCGCCACAGGTCGATCACCGTTGCCAGCTGGTCCAGTACGTCGTCGCTCGGTTGCCTGGTTCGGGTGGGCCGGGTGAGCTCGTCGGCCGCGGTGAGCAACCGATGCGCGTGCAGCCATCGGCGGCCGACGGCCTGTTGTTGCGCGGTCGCGAGCGGGTCGGAATCAAGACGTGCGAGCGTGTATTCCGCGTCCTCGGACGTCAGGTCGGAGTCGGGCTTGCCGACCAATCGCCGATCGCCCGCCGCAAACCGTTGTCTGCTGAACTCACGCAGGTCGTCGGCGCGAAGACGCTCCAGTTGCTGCCGCTCAGCGGCCCCCGGCGCCGCGAAGGCGGGATCGACGCCGAGCGCACCCGCTGCCAGCAGCACCTGTGCACGCCAGGAATCATCGCGATCGTTCGGGCGAGTTCCGATAGAGCCGTCCGGCTCGCCCGGCCCGGTGGACGGATCGTCGGGGCCGGGGCGATCGGCCGGGCCGGGAACGCCGTCGGACGCGTGCTCCGACGGTCTGCTGCCGATCATCCCTTCGGGGCCGCCCGGCAGGTCCGTTGGAGGGTAGCGGAAATACTCACGGAGCAGTTTCCGACGCTCCACGAGCAGGCCGTGGTGTTGCTCGATGTGCTCATGCAGCTCGGTGTCGTCGAGATCATGTCCCGCCGCACGGGCCTGGGCGAGCAATTGCTGCCTGCGCAGCCACCACATGCGATTTTCATGGCCGTAGGTCAGGTCCTCCGCTAAACCGAAGCCGATCAGTCCGGACATGCGCTCCAATCGTTCCGGCTCGGGCGGAAGCCGGGGATCGCGGTCCGGAGAGGCGGCCCGCGCCATCCGGTCGGTATCAGGGTCGGAGCAGTCCAACCGCAGCGGCGCGAGGCCGCCCAATCGGTCGTCGTGAAACGACTCCGACGTTTCCAGAGCGGTATGTGTCTCCCGCAGCATGTCGATCCTGTCGGCCAGCAGGTAATGCTGCCGACTCGCCGCTAGTAACGCGGCGACGGCGGTGTTGTGGCGCTCGAAATCACCGAGATCGACGGCCGCGGACAGCAGTTCGACCGGCACCTCCGTTTCCGCGGCACGGTGCAGCGCACCCGCCTCGACATACCCCGCCACCGCGGCGACGATCCCCGCCGCCAGGTCGTGCAGATGGTCGCGGCGCTGCTGGAGTGCGACAGTCCGGGCGCCAGGCGTGGTGTCGGCGAGCTCTCGATCGAGCCGTTCGACCGCCATCCGGTAGTAGTTTTCGTACCGGTGCAGTACGAGCAGCGCGCCGGCGGCGATTATGTTGGGGCCACCTGCCGATTCGTCGAGATCACCATGCGCCGCCGCTGTCGCAGCCTGCTCGAGCGGCGCGTCGGCGTCGGCGCGGACCATCTCCTCGACCATCGGTCGGACCCGGTCGCTGCCCTCCACCCACAGGGTCGCCGGTTCCTCCCGCACCCCTTGCAGGGCGTCCAGCCGACGGACGAATCGGTGGGCCTGCGCGGTGGCCGACACGTCGTCATCGGTACCGGTGCGGCGGAACCGCAGGTGGGCCACCAGGGCGATTCGATAAGCGCCGTAACGGCGTTCGGCCCAGGCGAATCGGGCCGCGGCGGCCATCGCCTGTGCGCCGAATGTCGCCGGGTCGCCGGTGATGTCGAACACATACGTCAGTACCTTTTTCGCTGGCTGGGCGAAAGGCAGCAGTCCGGACAACGCCTCGGGCAGCAGCTCGGGTACGCCTAGTTCGCCGAAGGACAGGGTGACATCGGCACGGTTCGGGTCGGATACGTCCGCGGACAACAAATCCGGCCGTTCCAGGCCGTGGTCGGCGGCCCAGGCCCTGGCCTGTTCTACCCCAGCGCGAACCACGGCGGCGGATGACTCCTCGCCATCGGAAATGTTGGCGCGCTGGATCTTCGCGTCGTTGACGACGGAGCGCACATTCGGGTGTATGCCGTCGACATCGCCGATCAGCTCGGGCAGCCGCTGGAATTCGGACGCCCCCCAATCCTGCTGCCCGAGGTGTGCGGCCACGGTGCCGTTGGCCGCGCCGCGCGCGCGAGCCTGCGCGGACGACTCGCCCGGTGACTCCATCCGGAACAGCGTGGCCGCCGCCGCGGCGGCCAGCCAGCCGCCGGCGTCCTCGGACGACAGGACATGCACGGCGACACCGGGGTTCGGTGCCGAGACGATATCAGCGCCCGGACTCGGTTCGACCATCACGAGGGTGTGCAGCCCGTCCGCCGCCGACAGTCCGGTCCCGCCGGCGACCAGGCAGCCGGTATCCGAGCCGATGACGGTGATATCCGGTGCCGCCGCCGGGTTGACGAGGCGACGGTAGTGGTTGTCGGCCGTGATCTGCTGACGCAGCAGCAGTTCCCGGGTCCGCAGGGACTCCGCCGAGTCGCCGACGGGTCCACGCCGCCAGGCCACCACGGAGACCCGCAGGTCTGGGGTGATCCGCCGGACCTGCTCGACCAATCTCGCGGCGGTGGCGAAGTACTCAGACACCGGGTCGGCGTCTCGGTCGAGCACGAGGTAAACGACCTTGTCCGCCCACTCCGGATCCTCGCCGAGCACGAATTCCAGCTCTCCGGTGGAGAAGTCGGCGTGGCGCAGGCTCTGCACGGGAGTCGGCGGCTCGGTCGCCGGCACCGATACCTCGGCCGGACGGCCAGCCGTTGGGGCGGCGGTCGACAACTCGGCGATCAGGCGCGCCGCTCGCGCTGACACCGGCGCCTCGGCCGCCCACACGTTGGCTTGCCGCCGGGCATCGGTCGGGACGCCCGTGGTGGTACCGAGCAGGCCCGGATGCTGTCGGACCAGCGTGGACTGCAACCAGCTGTGTCCGCGTAGCAATACGAGTTCGGCGAGTGCTGGATCCCGCAACTCCTCGGGCAGCTCGTCGTCGGTCAGGCCGGTCCACCACCGGTGTACCTGTTCGATTCGCTGCCGGGTCAGGGTCGCTGCCTCGTCGGCGTCGATCCCGGCGCGGTGGGCGGACTCGCCCGGCACCGCCAGCCGCTCGGCCGCCCACTCCTCGCCACCAGGCGCGGCTTCGCTGTCGCTGGTCCCGGGCAAGCGCCGCAGCGCCGCGGCGGTTACCGCGCGCCGTCTTGCCTCGGCTCCGTCCGCCGGTTCGGTGGCTATCAGGGCCGCCGTGAGCCAGCGGATCAGGTTATCGCATGCGCCCGAATGATATTCGGCCGCCAACCGGTCGACGTGGCGTGCCCACTGCTCGAGTTCGCGCAATCGGCGCTGGGCGAGGCGATGCTCGGCCGCCGTATCGGCGAGTTCTTCGAGACTGTCGGCACGGTTCGCTGCTGCGGCACCGGCACCGGTACCGGCACCGGCCGCGGTACGCAGTCGCTCGGGCAGGTCGGGGCTGGATACGAGCAGTTCCCGGTCCGCCGGGTGAATGTCGAGATGTGCCGCGGACTTCGTGGCGAACTCCGCCTGCAAGGTCCGTTCGCGCTGCTTGGCTTCGGCCAGGTCTCGGTCCAGCTGTTCGATGGCGTCAGCCCAGTCGGGGCGGTCTGCTCTCGTGTCGGCGCGTAGTCGGGCGGTCGCAGCGCCGATATGCGGCGTGACATCCGTCGCGGCAGAACCCGGCTCGTGTTCGGGTTCCGGTTCGGAGGCACGAGCGCCATCGGGTGGGCGGTTGCCCATCCGGGCGAAATCAGCCGGATGGGCAGGGCTCGGCTGGTCGGGCGAGCCCCTGCTGCTCATCGCTGGCTGGTGGCGCGGGCCTTCGTCTTCGAATGGCCTCGGCTGGGCCAGCACCGATTCGCCGATCACGTTGATTACGCGGATATGTTCCGGGGAGACGCTGACCTTCTCCGGTTCCTGAACGAGGTCGCCGTTCGGCTCGAAGTCGATGGTCCAGAACGCGCGCTTGGATTCGGGCAGCTTATCGATGAATTTCTGCTGTTCGCGCTGCCAGGTATCGAATTTGACGGCGCTGTTCAGTAATGTGCGCGGATCGGCCAGGTCGTGCGGGGCGAAGTCGAGGTTGCCGTTTTCATCTGCGGCGAGATCGATAACGACCAACTTCGCGGGGTCGCCGGGTTCGCTGTCATTGACCACGAGTACGAGGTGGTTGTCGGCGTCGTCGCTGTCGTCTTTGTCGGTGTCCTTCCATTTATAGACTAGGACCTGGATGCCGCCGGGGCGCTCTTTCAGGGATTCGACGGCTTTGTCCAATGAGCCGAATGTCGTTGGTATGCCGCCGCGGAACGATTCTTGGACCGTGCTCCAGTCGTGGCCCCGCAGCGGTAACCCACCGGTCGGCATGGTGAAGAGGTCCTTGTTTTTGGGGCATAGCACTCGCATGGCGGTCACGCCGTTGTTGACGCAGTTGTTGGGGCTGCGTAGGTGGATTTGCGTGATCAGGTCGAGCAGGGCCGCGGTGGCCAGGTAGTAGGAGGCCGCGGCGAGAACGTTCTCGGCGTTTTCGGCGACGAGATCGGCGGCGTCCGCTTCGCGGGCTGCGGTGTCGTTCGTGTTGACGTCGCCGGTGGGATTGTGGATGCCGGTGTCGGACAGGTGCTGAGCGACCGCTTCACCGACGATGTCTCGGGCTATCGCGGGGGTGATGTCCGAGGGGGGAAACCCGAGTGTGTTCGCGAGATCGTGCTGAGCTTCGGCCAGCGCGATGCCGACCTGCCGCAGCCCCTCGGCACCTTCGACCTCCTCGGGAGACCAGTCGAGTTGCTGGGCGAGTTCGTCGCGCCGGAGAGTGAGCTGCTCGAGTGCTTGTTCGTCGGTGAGCAGCGCGTACTGGATGGCGGCTGCGCGGGCGGTCGCGTCGACCTGCTGCCGCAATGCCGCGACCACGGCGGGCGAAAGGTTTGCTTCGTGCAGCATCCTCTGAAGTGGGTCCCCAGTACCGTCGGCGCTGGGGGTCTGGGTGCCGACGCTTTGGGTGCCGAGGGCGGCGTGTTGGATTTCGGAGTTGGTGTGGTGGGTGTCGGCGGGGACTTGATCGA
Source organism: Nocardia sp. NPDC050630 (assembly GCF_044457245.1). Taxonomy (NCBI): domain Bacteria; kingdom Bacillati; phylum Actinomycetota; class Actinomycetes; order Mycobacteriales; family Nocardiaceae; genus Nocardia; species Nocardia sp. NPDC050630. The sequence goes on along the minus strand of NZ_JBITGN010000023.1, from coordinate 50,213 downwards.
GCACAGCGGCGGCGGTCAGGGCCGGGGCGGGAATTCCCAACAGTCTGGCGAGCCGCGTGGATCGGTCCACCAGTTGGTCGGGTGGGCCGATGTTCGCATTGCCAGGGTGCCAGGGTGTCCACGCGGCGATGAGGGCTTCGGGGGCGGTGATCGGTGCGTTGTGGAGGAGGAAGTCGGCGGTGGCGTGGTGATGGGCGCGCTGTTGCAATCCGGGTACGAGCGAGCCGAGCTTGTCACTGGCCTCGACGACGGCGTTGTGCGTCTCGGGTGTCGGCTCGGTTTGGTGCTGGGCCACGGCTTGGTTGTATTGCACCACCGCTTCGCGGACTCCGCGCAGGTGCATGGCGTTGCGGATCAGTTCGTCCTGCGGCGACATCAATGCTTGTGCGGTGCCGGGTTTGCCGTTGCGCGCGGTGCGGCTCTTGGCCTGGTCGTAGATGTAGGACTGTTCGGGGACCTCGGTCATCCACACGTGCATGCCGCCCTTGGCGAGCACGGCGTCGGATACGGCGATGTCCACACCGCGTTGGCCCTGCCGGTTGATCACCAGGATCTTGCCCTGCTCACCGGCGGCGTCGAAGACCTTCTGCAACTCGGCTTCCGAATCGGCGCCCCACTTGGCGATCCGGTCGTTGTCGACCGCCTCGATCGCCTCCCGTGGCACTCCGGCCCGTAGCAGAGCGCGGACCTGTTTTTCGACCAGATCGTTGCGGTGGCAGAGGATCTCCTGGAAGCGGCCGTTGCCGCCGTCCCACATCTGGTGGGCGTAGCCGGCCACCGCGTTCAGCTTGGCCCGGGTGTTCTCGTGCAGGTCGGCCTGGCCCTCCACCAGCTGCGACGGGTTGTAGGGATCGATTTTGTGCGGTGCGTCGAGCCCGTACACCATCTTCAGCACGCCACCCAGATCGTCCAGCGTGCCCGAGGCGCCGGTGATGTGGTCGAAAAAGCGGTTGGTGCCGTATATCTCGGCCGCGGTGATGCTCTTCGACGAGTCCGCGTCGGCGCGCACCACGATCCCGTGCTGCTCGGCGTTCATCCCCTCGGCCTCGGCGGCCCGGATCTCCTTGGCCTCGACGGCCTGGGCCAGGCTCGCCTTGCCCGGCTCTGCGCTCCAGCGTGATTCGCTCGACGTCTTCGGATTGCGTTGCAGGCCGTGCTCGGCCTGGTCGATGATGACGATCTTGCCCTGATCGATCACGTAATGCGTTTTTTTGCGAGAGGTGAACTCGGCGGCGGCGGCCATCTCGAGCCGCGACGATCCCATGCCGTCCAGCCACCGTTTCCCGCCCGGCAGCGCCTCCAGTTTCGCCCGTCCCGCCGGGGTCAGCTCCGCTCTGCCGTCGTACCAGTACTCGGTGTCGATGTCGAGGGTGCCGTCGGCCCGTTCGACGTCGACTTCCTCGGCGATCTGTTTCAGACCGAAATCCTCGTGCGACAGTTGCCCTTTCGCCACCGCGTCGGTGAGGAAGTCGTGCGCGTCGAAGACCTCACGGACCGTTGCCTCGGGAGCGGCGTCCTGTGTGCCTTCGGATTGGATGAAGATCTTCTCACCGCGGTCTACGATCGCGTCCATTTCGTCGATCACCGCCCGGCGCGGCGGCTTATGACCGGCGTTGCACAGATGCCCGACGGTCTCGCCGGTGGCCACCACGATCGCGGGCCGGCCCGGTGTCACCGAACCGAACCCGGTCTCCTGATCGGCTCGCAACACGTCGATGCCGTAGCGGCTGAGCACCCGCCGGTACTCGGTGAACTCTCGATGCGCCAGTCCGTCCGCGGTCGTCACCAGCAGCGCCGAACCGTGACGGACCGCCTGGTTCAACGAGTACGACATGAACATCAGCGTTTTGCCCTGCCCCGGCAGCATCTGTACCGGTCGCCCGGCCATCTCGAACCTGCCCTCGAGCTGCGGCGCACGCAACACCATCCCACCGGGTACCTCGTCGATCGTGCCGCGCCGAATGATCTCCATCCCCGCTACCAGCGATTCGTGTTCGTCGGGGTGGAACAGCCCGGCCTGCAACACCTCGTCCGGCAAGTTCGACAGCTTCAGCACCTCCGGGACGTGATCACCCGACCGCGCATGGAAATCGGCCAGCACGTCCTCGGCATGATCGCGAGAAGTCGTGGTCGACGAGCCCGTTTTGTCGCCGGGAGGCGCGGTCGGACCGGTATCCGGCCCAGCCTCGGCATCGGCCGGTGTCCTCTGCGCGGGCACGCCGGTCTGGGTTTCGTGCTCCGCCGCGGAGCCGTGCTCATCGCTCGCTGCCGCCCGCCGTCCGTCGGAGGTGGCCGCTGCCGAGTCGTCTGGAGCCGCGTGCTCTCCGTTGTCCGCTGGAACCTTTTGTGGTCCAGAGGTTTCCGCACCGGCCTCCACTCGTGGAGCGCCTCGGCTCGACTCGTTACCGTCCGGATGCCGCTCGGCGCTGGCGGCATGCTCCGCGGTGGCGGGCACGTCGGTGCCGTGCTGGGTTGCGTCCACCGAAACCTTCGGCGGTGTGGCTGTTTCGGCACTGGTCACCACCGGCGGCGGGCCGTGCTCCACGGTCCGGTCGCGCGCGTTGCCTGCCGACGGATGCTGCCCGGCGGTGTGCTGTGGGGCGTCGGTCGCACCGCGTGTCGGCGCCGATGCATCCGGGGCCGCCGCTTGCGATTCCGGCCTCGTGAGTGACTGGGCATCGGCCGATGTTGGTTGTCCGTCGTCTGCCGCGCGCGGGGTGGCATCCACCGAAACCTTCGGCGGCGCGGCCGGTTTGGCACCGGCCGGGACCGACGGTGCGGCCGCGTTCGCATGGGCATCGGATCCGGCGGGGGCCGCTATTGGTGCAGCAGGCACCGTCGTGCCCCCGCCGGATGCCGCATCGACCGGTGTCGAACCCGGCCGCGCGGGCCCCGTGGGCCCCACCGCCCCTGGCGCGGTGTTCGCCGTCGCGTTGGGTACCGGCGCCTGACTCTCGGTGGTCGCCGCGTTCGGAGCGGCCATCGATGCCTGTCGCGCGGCCTCCCACGCCTGCTTCGCCTCCGCCGAAATCTCCACCGGTGGTGCGGCCGCGGGCAGATCGGGCCGGGTGAACAGACCGCTGCCGTCGACCGCCGACTCGGTAGCGGGACCGGAGCCAGCAGTATGGCTGCCGGGTTGAGCGTGCACGGTGCCGGCGAACGCGCCGTTGAGCATCGGCGCCAGAATATGGTCGAAATCCTCCGGCCAGCCGGTGATCATGGCCGCCGCGCCCAGCCCCGCCGCCGCGCCAGCCATCCCGTGCACCAGACCGGCCAGCGTTCGGCTGGTCTGGATCATGGGAGTCACCCCGGGCGCCACCCGCGCGGCCAGTGTGCCGCCCACCGCGCCTCCGGCACCTGACGCCGCCGCCGCGAGTATCGACTTCACGTCGATACCGTTCGGGTTCTCGCCGTTGTCCCCGACCGGGGACGCATGCCGGTAACCGGCCTCGACCTGCAGTAGTTGCACGCCGCCGTCCACGGCCGTCGGCAGCAGCGCCGCCCGGCCCACCGTGACCGCGAACCGGACCGGTCCCACCGCCGACAGCTTGGTCGCGGCATCCACCGCGAGCCGTTCGTAGGCCTGCTTCAGGCCCACACGCATCACCTCGACCTCGGCGCGGCCCTCCGTCAGCGCCGCCTCCACCGCCGGTGCGGCCGCCGCCTCACCGACCGGGCCGGCCGCGGCGGCCGCCGACACCATCCGCATGATCCGCCAGCCCAGCTCGATGCCGAAGGTGAACATCACACACAGCGTCTTCTCCGCGTCGTTGGCCGCACCGTCGGTCTGATCGGCCAGCGCGAGTGCCCGCTCGCGCAGCTTGGCCCCGCCCTCGCGCTGCGAGCGCAACGCCTCCCGCAACTGGTCACCGAACATACCCAGCGAATCCTGCTGCGCCAGTAGCATTCCCGCGCTGAGCGCGTGATCGTTCATGGCCGCGGCCTTGTCCCGCAACTCCGCGGCCATCCACCGCATTCTGGCGATGTCGGCGCGCGGCAGATCCCCGCCGAACACCACCATCTCGATCGGGCGCCGGACCATGTCGGGCAGCCCCTCGAACATCTCCCGCAGCTGAACCACGGGATTCAGCGACAACGCGTGTCCCATCCGGCGCCGCCTACCCCGGCGACGGGGCCGCGTCGACCAGCACCGCGTGCAGTATCTTCGCCGCAGCGCTCGCCCGCTCGCCGTGCAGCACGACATCGGCGAACGCGACACTCAGTGCCCGATCCACTTCGAAGCCACCCGCCGCACCGGTGGCCCCTTTCAACTCGGCCCGCCAGTGCCGGAAACCGCGCAGCAGCTCACCCAGTGTCGTGTACCGTCCCGCCACCACCCGCATGTACTCGGCGATCAGGGCGCGCTGAGCGACCTCCTGGGCGACACCGCCGCCGGCGTGGTTCAAGGCGAGACCGAGTTCTCGTACCGTCGCCGAGCCGACAGCCGAATCATTGGGTCCCGCTTCGGTTTCCGGCGTTCCGAGGCCAGGGCTCAGTTCGCAGGCGACTCGCCGATCGAGCGTGATCGACCGGACCGTGGCCGAGTCACGCACGTCACGGCGCCACCGCACTCCGCCGGCGTCCTCGCCCAAGTCCCCCACCGCGACGACGTCGAGTTCGATCATCGGGTACTCGGTGAGCACCCGATCGACCGCCGCCGCGAACTCACGCACGGGCGACTCCTGCAGGTCGGGCAGGTCGAAACCGATGACCGTGACGTGGTGCCGGTGGGCCAAAGTCCGTGCGAGCCAGGCGAATATGGGTGAGACGCCGGGCTTGCGGGCCGGTCTTTCCGTCTCGCGGCCTCGATCACGCTTGCGCGGCTCGGCGCTCTTCGGGGAGCGCGGCGGGGAGCCGGGCCGAGGATTGGACGAATTCGGGGTGGAAGGCGCGGACCCGCTCTTGGGTGGTGGTCCGGTCCATGGCGTTTCTCTCCTGCCGCCGGTCCTGGGAGCGGATTTTCGCCCCGGCGTCGTCCCGGGCCTGGGCGATGTCGCGCTCGGGTTGCGTGGCGCATCCCGTCCTGCGCCGACCGGCGGCGACACCGGTGAGGATGGGGGCCGGCGGCTCGGATCCCCAGCGGACTTCGAGCCACCCTGCGGGTCCGAAGTTCCGGCCAGAGGATTCGACGACTGCGGGCTGTTCCGCGACGTCGACGGTTTCCCGGAAGGTCCCCGAGGCGTGCCGGACGCTTGCTGTTCGGTGGGGGTGCGGTTCGAGATCGGCTGTCCGGCAGGGGTATTGCTCACAGTTCCGGCGTCGGGCCCGAGAGAGGTGGTCGCGGGTTCTGCGCTCCCAGTGGATGGGATGGCCGAGGACGGTCGCACACCCGTCCCATAGTTCTGGTCCGGACGATACGCCTCGTCGCCAGCTCGGCCGATCTGACCGGCACCGTCGAGATCCTGGGCCTCGAAGTCGTGCGCGGCGGCGGCCGCCTGCTGAGCGGTCCCGCGCAGGCTTTCCTCCATCGCTTGCAAATCCCGCAGCAACTCATCGGCCTGTGGCGTGAAATTCTTGGCGAAGGCCTCGCCGAGATCGTCATCGCCCCAGCACCCGTTCGCATTCGCCAGGGAGTCTCGCAGTCCGGCGTAGGTCCGGGCGACCTGGTCGCCGAGTTCGGCCAGCCGTGCGCTGTCGCGTCGCAGACTGTCCGGGTCCAGCTGCACTCTGTCGTTCACATCGCCTCCGGTGCGGCCTGGCGCAGCCGGAATCGTCGCTCGAAGGCGGCCACGAACTCCGAACGCGGCACCGACGATGTCGACTGTTCCACCACACCGTCGTCGGCAACGTAGAAAACCGCACGGTCCAAGGCGATTTCGTCGTCGGGCACCGGTGACCGCACCACCCAGCCCACGTCGATGCGTTCGGCCCGCAACGTGGACAGCGGATAACCCGTGGTGTCGTAGCCATGCCGGTGAATGTGACCGCGAACGAGGTCGACGGCATCGGCCTCGGACATCCCGTCCGCGTTGTCCGCGGCCAGACCGGCGACCAGGAATTGGAACAGCGCGCCGTCGATATCGACCCGGTCGTCGTGACCGAAGACGTCCGTCATTCGCGCCCTGGTCACCGAGCCCGACTGGGCGGCGAGTACCAACGCCTCGGCGGTTTTCGGCACGTCGCCCACTCGATCGCCCACCAGGCTGCCGATGATGCCCGCCACGGTGTCGACGGTCCATACCGCGGGCATGGCCGGTGCGCACTGCGCCATCGGTGCCGACTCACCTCGATACCATCGACCCGCCTCCCACCAGTAGCAGAACGTCAGCAAACCGGTCGCCGCGCGCGGATTGAGCACCGGGTCCGCGACCCAAACCGGTGCGCCGGCAAAGAATTTCGGAGCTGCGGCACCGGAGTTGTAGACGGCGTCCAGGACCGGCGCGTTCCAGACACCGCCCGACAACACCGCCCGGTCGCCGGGCAGCAGGTTGAGCGTCGAACCGCTGCGTGCCGCACTTTCGAACACACCGGTCGACGGCCCGATCCGCGGCCCGCGTCGCGATCCGGCCGCCGTCAAGGCCGCCGCCAACACCGCCCACCGGGCCCACAACGCGGCGAGATCCGGCAACTCGTCCTCGACCGGCACCGCCCGCACCCCGGCGCGGCGATCCGCCCGCGTCTGGTTCGCGGCCTGCCGTGGCGGTCGCGACGGCAATTCGGCTCGCCCGACGTAGGCCGCCAACCACACCGGCAGCCGAGCTCGAGGATAGATTTCCAGGTCGGCGCGATACGATTCGGGCGCGAACAACTGCTCGCCGGGGAAGGGCTCCGCACCATAGTCGGGCAAGGTCTCGACGCCGTCGGCATCCACCCGCACCAGCAATCGCCACCACGGCCCGTCGTCGGACCGAGCCGACTCGTCGCGGTGTAGACGCACCGCATCCCACACCGCGTCGGGCACCTTGCATCGAACCGAGCGGTTGCCGTCGTCGGCCAGCAGCAGTGCCGACTCATCGACGACGGTCACCGCGAACCAGGCTTCCAGCCGCCGCCATCCGGCCGGGGCGAATTCGGACAACCCGCGCGCGATCTCCAGTGCCGCGGCATCACCGCGCCCGGACACGCTAGCCTCCTGAACCCGAGGTCAGGCAGGACCGGTGCGGCGGGGAGCCGGTGCGGCGGGCGGTCCACGCACAGTCCATAGGCAATCCCCTTCGACTAAAAACGGTCGTCATCAGCACGGTTCGACGGCCTCAATCGGTGCGAGCAGCTCGGTCAACAGCTGCGACGTGGTCATGACTTCTCCCCGCGAGGTCGAATGTCCCGCACGCCACCGTGCTCGGCGATGTCGAAGATGCCCCAATCCTCCTGGTCACCACTCCACTCCCGACCAAGACGTGACCGTAGACCAGGGATGCCCGGATGCGGCCCCCTGAGTGTGCGGCAGTCGAATTCGACCCATAACGATCGACTCACACCACGCTCCCCGGTTGCGTCCTAATAGATTCGCAAGCATGGGCGTATAGGTAGGTCTGAAGCATCGGTATGTGATAGAGGGTCCGCCCTGGTCTCGAGGCTGTAGGTTCCCGCGGCGCGGTACGGCGGGAATCCGGCCACCGTGGCGACGGCGCCGTCGCCGAGCGGACTGAAACCGGCCAGGTTCTTCATCTCGCCGCTCGCACTGTCGATGAGCCGCCGCGGGTCGACCTCGCCCTGCGCAGCGTGACTGGCTGGACAGGCGAAACCGGGCGGGGTACGGCGGATAATCCAAATCCGCCATCTCCTTCTCGATGGCCTTCGCCGCGAAATGCAGACCCATGGTCCGCAATTCATGAATTCGCCTGTGTAGCGCATCAGTACCCCCTGGGGCAGCCGCGATATGGGCGATACCGATAGGCGCCGCGATAGAAGTCAGCGGTCGATTCGCCATGCCATCCAACCTTCTGCCGCTCCACTCATAAAGTTCGACGATGCGCACGAACGAAATGTCACCACATGAGTCTCCACAGTTAGGTAGTGGTCCGAAATCGGTACCAGCGGGGTGAATCCCGATTACTGGCCGAGGTGCGGCATAATTAACGGTTCAGCAGTGCTGGAACTCCGGATCGCTATTACTGTTGAACTGCCACCGCCAGCATATTCGACATTTGCACAGGCACCTTGGCGAAGAAACTCGCACGACGAACCAGGCTAAGAAGACGCGCCGATTGTTGCCACACGATGGGCCACACGATCGTACCTGTCCACGTCTCGGCCGGGGGCCGCAATGAGGCCATGAATAAACCGAGTCAACGGAAACCGAAAGCATAGCCGATCAACCAGATGACGTGGTCACGATGGCCATGCAGTCGCTGGACTCCATATCGAGCGGCGCGCGGATAAGATTTCGCCCAGTGCAGAATATCGACCGGATCGATGACCTAGAAGTACTCGGACAGTTCGCCAGCGGAAGAATCTTTCAGGTCCGTCCAGTCCAAATTCTGATCAGCCGACGATCCGGCCGTCGAGTCGGCCCACGCGGTCGCGATCGGACCGACGATGCGAACATAGCGAAGACTACGGCCAGCACGCACTTTTCGAAACGTCGTCAACTCTCGTGGATATCCCCCACCCGTAATATTTGCTCGAGGCATGCTGAATCCCACAACTGCGACTCAACGTGTGGTGTAACGATCATCAACTGATAGGTAGATATCGCACATCCGCAGATCGGTGGATTCACGAGATTGCGTTGGCAGTGTGTCGGACCGACCGGCTACTCTGCTCGATGTGTCAGCGCAACGCCCCTTCGGTAGCGGTTCTCTTCCAACAGCGGCCAGTGATTTCGTCGGACGAGAACGAGAGCTGGAAAAAATCGCAACCCTATTTCTGTCTTCGACGCGACTGATTACCTTGATCGGCGCGGGCGGTATCGGTAAGACCCGGCTCGCGACCGAAGCCGTCCACCGCTACCACAAGGCGCGGCGGGTGCCGATTCACTGGGTCCGGCTGGCCCGACTCCCCGCGGGCTCGGATGCGACGGCGGTCGAGGACGAGCTCGCTCACTCGATCATCGACATGGACTTCTCGAACCGGTCGACCTGGGATGCCTTGATCGATAGGTTGACCAAGAGCGAGGGCACCAGCCGCAATCCGCAGGCCATTCTGGTGATGGACAACTGCGAGCACGTACTCGACGGTGCCGGACAGGCGATTGCGGCGCTGCTGGATGCGGTGCCCGGACTGACCGTACTGGCCACCAGCCGCGAGGCCATCGGCTGGGTCGACGAGCAATTGGTGCCGGTCCCGGCACTGTCACGCGAACAGGCGCTCGCTTTGTTCCGCGCCCGAGCGGAGTTGACCGGTCACCCTATCGCGGGTGATCACGACGCCGCGGTCGCCGGTTCGATCTGCTGGCATGTGCACAACCATCCCCTCTACATCAGGCTGGCCGCCGCCCGGCTGACGCGGCAACCGTTGCCGATGATCCTGCGTGATCTCAGCGGCGAGCACGGCGACCGACGGCTGCGCTGGTCGCATGGCCCACGGGTCGGCGCAGACGAAAGACATTGGCGCATCCACGATGTCATCGCCTGGTCCTACGACCTCTGCCAGGACGACGAGCGCCTGCTTTTCGAGCGTATGTCGGTCTTCGCCGCCGGTTACGACAGCAATACCGACGACGATCACGGCACGTCGAGGCGCGATGTGGGGGCCGAACTCGAAGCGATCGAGGCGGTATGCGCCGACGACGACGGCGCTGGCATCGCTCGTGACGAGATCGAGGGTTTGCTCGAACGCCTCGTGGACCAATCGCTCGTCACGGTGCACCTGACAGCTAATTCGGTCCGGTATTCACTGCTGGAAAGCTTGCGAGTCTTCGCGCAGCAGCGGCTGAACGAGCGATCGGCGGGGGCGGAGTGGCAACGGTTGGCCGGCAGGCACCGACGGTACTACCGGGACAAGGCCGTCCGCGCTGGGGCCGATTGGTTCGGCCCGGCCGAGCAAGAGTTGCTGGACTGGGCTCGTGCGGCGTGGGACAACCTGCTCACCGCGATGGACAGCAGCCTCACCACGCCCGGAGAGTCCGCGATCGGATTGGAGATCGCGACCGGGTTGATCGCCCTGCGTCTTCCGTTCTTCCTGGGTTCCCTGCGCGAGTCCCGCCGGTGGGCGATGCGCACCCTGGAAGCGACCCGCGGTCTCGATCCCCAGCCCATTGAACTGCAGACCGCCTCGATGGCGCTGACCGCATGGTTGACCTCGTGTCAGGGCGTCCACGACGAGGCCGCCCAGATGCTTGATGAATGCGTCGCCGCCTGCGTCCCGGATGCAGCGGCGAGATCGAATTGGCGAGACGATCCGATGTCCGGTCTCGGTCTGCCGGCTCCAGTCGACTTCGCCTGGGGCACCGAACTGCTCTTCGCGGATGATCCGCGCTCGATTGTGGTCCTGGCACGTGCGCGCGAGCGGTTCCGCGCGGATGGCGATGAGGGCGGTGCCGCCATGAGCGAATTGTTCCAGGCCCTGGCGGCCGGACTGCTCGGCACCGCGACACAAGCATTGGAGATCGCACAGGGCTACCTCGACCGTGCCACGCGGTCGGGTGCCGGATGGGCACAGTCCTGGGCCGAATTGGCCTGGGCGATAGCATTGACCAAGCACGGTGATCCCCATGAGGCATTGGCCGTCGGGCGTACCGCGCTGAGGAGTCAACTGTCCATGCGGGACCAGTGGGGAGCGATCTGGGCAGTCCATATCCGGACGTGGACACTGGCACGCTTGGTCGCCGACGCACGCGTCGACCATGGCGCACAGCCCGATTCAGTGCTCTGCTTGGCGACGGAGATCGCGAATCTCGTCGGCGGTGCCGGCACGGTACGGCAGCAACTCGGCGTGAACATCGCCAACCTCGGACCGTTCGCCACCGAAACCGATAAGGCTATTGCGGTAGCCCGAGATGTGCTCGGACACAAGGCCTTCGCAGCCGCTACACACGAAGGATCGATACTTCGAACCGAATTCGACGAAGTGGCTCGATTGGCGCTCGGCACTCTGTCGTTGAACAAGCTGGCACTCGACCACCCGATCCGTCGACACCGACCATCCAAATGGAGCGAGTTATCGGCCGCCGAACGCGAAGTGGCAGTATTCGCCGCGGCAGGTTGGACCAACACGGCGATCGCGGCAAGTCGTGGCAGCTCGTTCAAGACGGTCGACGCACAGATCGCCTCGATCTTCAGCAAGCTGATGATCAACTCGCGAGCCGATATCATCACCCTCGTTCCCAGCGATACACGGGAGAAGGTCGCACAGGCGGCCGCCCGCCGCCCCCAGCAGCGAAGACATCGGTAGCCGAATCAGTGTGCCCACAACTCGGCCGCGCGCTCAACTCCCGCATCGAACCGGCCATAGTGTTCAATTCGGTGGCGATTTCGGCCAGCACTTTCGATACCTCGATCGCATTGGCTCGCAAGATATCCGTCGACAGCGGCGCCTCATCCGCGGCGAATCGCATGACATCCCGAATCCCGCTGCCGCACAACCGCAACACCGCATCGTCGGCGCCTCGAATGCTCGCCGCCAATGCCGACGCGACCAGATGCGGCACATGCGAGATCCGGGCAACGGCCCGATCATGCTCGGACGGCGTCATCATGACCGGGTGTGCACCCGTCAGGCGGACCAACTCGACGACGGCGTCGATCGCGGCCGGACTCGTATTCGCGACCGGTGTGAGGGCCCACGGTCGATCTCGGAACACATCAGCTGATGCGGCGAGCGGACCCGAACGCGTACGACCGGCCAATGGATGGCCACCGACATAGTTCTTCACATCGCAGCCGCTCATCTCGGCATCAGCCGTAGAAGCCACTTTGACGCTGCCGACATCGGTATAGAAATGTGCGAGCGATTTGACCTGACATTCGGCGAGCACTGTCGCGATATCACTCGGCGGCACGGCCAACACCGCGATATCGACCGGCGCCGCGGGCAGACCGACGACCCCCGCTCGCCGCGCCGCTGCCATGGCGACCGTATACGGATCGGGATCGCACAAATACGTCAGAATTCCTTGCTTACGCAGGGCGAGTGCGATAGATGTTCCGATCATTCCGGTGCCGATTATCGCAACCTCGCGCACCGACCGGTCCGGCGGCGTTTTCACCGCAACCGACAGATTTCCGAATTGAGGACATCACAAATTTTCATTACCCGACCTCGTTGGACTCGGCTCAGCACAGTACGAAGTGCCTGATAGGGCGAGCTGATCTCGATGGGCAACAAGCTACTCGGCACGCACCGACCGGTTCAATAGGGAATGCACATAGGTAGATAATTCTCGGCAATTACCTATCAGCAGTCGCTACCTACGCAATCCCATTTCGTCGCGGCAAAACAGGTGGCGCAGGTTCGTACAGTGATCACCGATGCCGTAGACCTACTTATGGTCCCATTCTGGAGTTCGACAGACCGGAATGGAGAGGTGTGAAGAGCATTGGTGTGCTGTGCGCTGCTCGCCGGACTCCTGGTGTTCGGGCCGCGTGGTATGCGTATCCACCGCGCCTTTCGAGCCCGTCGCCAGGGCCGGCAGCCGAATCGTCACCCACTCGAAATCACCGTCTCCGGTCATCTCGTCGAATCACCGGATACGACAGCCCTTTTCGTGCCCACCCGGCCAGCGGCGGCGCGCACACCACAGGAGTCGACATGAGCACAGCTGCACCGGTTCAGGAGTCCGCGTCGAATATTCGCCTGCGCGGACCCGCGACCTCCCGATGGTTGCGGCGCACTCTTGTACTCACCTCGCTGGTCTGGACCGCCGCGGCGGTCCTTCCGCAAGCTCTCGGGCTGTCGGATGCGTGGCGGGCCTTCGGCACCGGACTCGTCATTCCGGGCGCCGGTCTGTTGTACGCGATGCCGCCGCTCGACCACACCTTCGCTACCGAGGTTGTCGTCGGCCACGCCGTGGTGCTCTGGGCCGAGGTCGCTCTCGCTAGTGCGGCGGTGCGCCGTGGCCGCGGTCTGCTGGTCGCCGGGGCAGTCGCACCACTGGTGGCAATAGCGGTCGTGGCCGTGCCGACGTTTGTCGTGGTGGCCGGTCACATTGCCGCGTTCATCGGCGTACTGGCCGCCGCGAGTTGGGCATTTGCCTTCCGTTCGGTGGCGCGGTCGGACTATGTGACCCTGCCGGCGATCGTGCTGTTCGCCGCCGCGGTCTCCGCGGCGCTGACGCAGGTGCACGGCGACATGCCGGGACCGATGACATGGGTGTGGTGGGGCGCTCCCGTTGTCGCGGTGGGGCTTTCGGCATTCGGGTTGATTCGTGAGCGCGTCCGGCATGGTGCCGCCCGTCGGCTCGGGATCGAACGGGAAAACTATTTGGCCGGGCGGCGAGGTTCGGCGCGGACGAATCCGGCGCCGCTCGACCATCGGCTGGGTACGCCCGAGGTGACCGAGGCCGATGTCGATCAGCTGCGATTGCTGCGATATCTGATGAGCATCGCCGCGCAGCCGCTCGACAACTGGGACGGTTTCGACGCCGAGGGTGCGGGCCCGTTGCAGCAGTACCGGTATCAGCTCAATGCCATCGGCTGGGCACTGGCGATGTACGGATACTCGCATACCCCCGCTTTGCGCGGACCACTGCACCGCGCACAACTCGACGTGCTCACACGCATGCAGGACCAAGCGGTGTGGGGATACTGGTACCACCAGAATCTATTGGGCAATTGGGACTTTCGCGCACGACGCGCGGATCCGATCGACGTGCCACAGAACATCATGTTCACCGGCTACCTCAACCTGCAGCTCGCCATGTTCGGGCAGGCGACCGGTGACCGCCGCTTCGACACACCCGGCTCGCTGACCTTCTCCTGGTCCCCCACCGAGGAATTCACCTACGACCACCCTGCGATCAACGACATCGTGATCCGGAACTTCGGCGGTGAACTCGGCCTATGGCCGTGCGAACCGCTGCCGGTCGGCCGCCGCCGCAGGCACGGCCTGGTCTTTCCGTATTGCAATGCGGTGAGCGCGGCGGGCGTCGCGATACTCGACGCACTGGTCGGGACCAGCCATGCCGCCGACATCAGCCGCCGCTTCCAGCGCGGCCTCGATAGCGAGTTCACCGCCGCCGATGGCGATATCGTCTCTTTCATCGCCTCTGGACTCGGCTTCACCGCACGAGCATTCCGAGGACCGGCGACCACCGCGTCGGTCGCGGCTTTCGTCGCGCCGCTACTGCCCGACCTCGCCTGGCGCGCATGGGAAATACTGCTGCGCGAATGGCTGACCACCGACCGGTTCCGGCACCTCGGCACCGGCGGCTCCGAATCCCCGATCGTCGCGGACTGGGGCTCGCAGGCGGCAACCAACGCCGAATCATTCGCAGCGGCAATGCTGCTCGCACAGGAATGCGGAGAATCCGATTGGTGCGCCGAACTCTGGACAGCGGCGACCGAGCAGCTGAGGTTCGGCGAAGATGCTCGACAACCAGGGGTCTGGAGTTTCGACGCGGCCTCCCTACATGCCAACGGAATGCTGGGTCTCGGCGGCCTCGGCCGCACCTATGCCCTCACCGACATGATGTCACGGCCCCGGCCACCGCAATGGGATGCGGGTCCGCGGATCTTCGATATGCCGCATCCGAATATCCTTGTCGCCAAGGCGGTCTCCGACGGCTACGGACTGGACGCGGTCCTGCATCCCGGTCTCGGACCGGGCCGATTCGCACTAGTACTGGATCAACTCACCCCCCGAGGTCAGTATCTGATCCACGGTGCGGTGGAACGAGAAGTGACCGCCGACGCGGCCGGCAAGGCCCGGATAGCCATCGAACTCCGTACCCGCAGCACCATCGCGGTGCGGCCGGTGCCGCACGGACCTGCCATTCATCGATCAGCGTAACGAACTCGGACCTTTCGTCGCGACTGCGACCAAGCTGAGGTGGGGCCGATCGTCGCCGCAGATCGTCCCGCTCGGCAGCTAGGAAAGGACGACCGGGAGGGCGGTCAAGGCCCGGTGGAAGGGACCGGGTCGCCAGGTCAGGTTCTCGGCGGGAATCGCCAGCCGCATACCTGGCAGGGCGTCCAGGAGCTGGTCGATGGCGTCTTGCGCGATCAGGTATGCCGCGGTGCGGGCCGGGCAGGCGTGCGGGCCGGCGCTCCACGCCAAATGCGAGCGGTTGCCGGTGTGTTCACCCGCGCTGATAGCCGGATCGTTGTTGCAGCCGGCCATACTGATGACGACCGGTTGATGTGCCGGAAGCCAGACATCGTCGATCAGAACCGGCTGACGCGGGTAGGTGACGCAGAAGTTCGCCATCGGGGGATCGGTGAACAAGACCTCGTCGAGCGCATCGCGGGTCGATAGGCTCCCGCTGAGTATGTCGCCGCCGAATCGGTCATCGGTGAGCATCAGCAGCAAGGTGTTGACGATCAAGTTCTGCTGCGGCTCGATGCCCGCGCCGTAGAGAACGACGAGTTGGTGGATCAATTCCATATCATCGAGCTTGCTCGGGTGATGGATCAGTCGGGTGGCGATGTCGTCACCGGGTTCGGCTCGTTTGAGCGCGATCAACCGCGCGAGCGCCTCGGCGAGCAGGACGTTGCCCTGGTCGGCGTCGATACCGTCGAACAGCGCCGCGATTCCGGCCGCGACCTCCTCCCCGATCTGAGGTGGACAGCCGATCATGGCGTTGACGACCGCGAAAGCGAGCGGGAAGGCGTACTCGTCTACCAGATCGACCGTGCCAGCCTCGGGCATACCATCGATCAGTGGGGCGGCGAGACTCTCTACCGTGGCGTGCAGCGCGTGTAGATCGACCTCGCCAATACTCGCGGTATTCGCCTGTCGGTAGCGTGCATGCTCGATTCCGCTGCTGCGCAACGCATTCGGACGCCACTCCAGGACCGGCAGCACCGGGCAATCGGCCGGGACGGTTTGCTGCCAAGCCCGCGGATCGGCCGGAAAGCGTTCGGGGTCGTGCAGGATTCGTATTGCGGCGCGATAACCGATCACCAGGGTGGCGGGTACACCTGGGGCAAGATAGACCGGTACCAGCGCGCCGTAGCGTCGACGCATCTCTCGGTAGAAATGGTGCGGATTCGCGGCGAATTCCGGACTGAACAATGCCACCCGTCGATCATCGGGATCGACCGGCGATTGGTGGTGTGGAATCGGACTTGTCACCATCCGAGCTGCCATCCCTCTCCCTGCGGCTCTGACAGGCCAGTCATGTCCCGCCGAACGTGCGCCTGCGCTATTCCTGCCGTTAACGCTGGGCTGCGCACGGCCTTTTGAACCACCGACCAGCCGAGCCCTGGCACAGTAGAACAACAATGGCGAGTGCGGCAGACAAACCGATAGGCAGCGACTCCCCCTCACCGAGTTGACGCCACTCATAGTCACCGACTAGGTAGGGGACGGGCATCGGTAGTTTCGGATTTTACGAGTGCCACTATGGTCCGCGAACGAATGTCCGTCATTGGGCGAAAGTCCCCAGCTCGGGTGACCTCGGAGCCCCACCGGAGTTCAGCGCGACGCGGCAAGCACCGCATCTGTCGCCACGGCATTGCCGACGATGATCCTGATCCCCGTGCCGCAATGCTTGACCTGGATTCCGTCGCGCACGAAAGCCGCGCGAAGCCGGTCGATTTCGGCATTACCGCAGCAATTCAGGTACACGAAATTCGCCGCACTCGTCGGCACCGCGAAGCCCAGTCCGCGCAATCCCTCGGTGAGCCGGCCGCATTCATGGGTGATCGCCGCGGTGCGCACCGCCAATTCCGCCTCGGCGTCATAACATGCCCGCACACCAGCCTCAGCCAGCGTCGTGACCCGGAAAGGCAGCTGCCACCGTCGAATTTTCGCGATTACCGGAACCGCGCCGAACGCATACCCGACCCGCAGCGCCGCCAACCCGTATGCCTTCGAAAAGGTGCGCGTCACAACCAGATTCGGATACCGCGCCACCAGGTCGGTCGTGGCCACCCGATCCGCGACCGCGACGAACTCGATGTAGGCCTCGTCGAGCACGACGATGACCGACGGATCGACCCGATCGAGCAAACCCTCGAGTTTGACCTGGTCGATGCGGGTGCCGGTCGGATTGTGCGGGCTGCACAGCACAACCACCCGCGTGTCGGCATCGACGGCATCGACCATGGCGTCGAGATCCTGGTGGCCGTCCGCGGTGAGTGGAATCTGGACTGCCCGACCATTGATGGCCTCGGTCAGCAGCGGATAGCCGTCGAAGGTCGGCGTCGCCATCACGACGCCGTCGCCGGGCGCGACGAACTCGCGCAGGATATACGTGATCACCCCGGTGGCACCCGCGCCGATCACCACCTGCTCAGACGGCAGGCCGAGCCGTTCGGCGATCATCGCCGGCAGCCGCCGCGGCAGGTACTCCGGATATCGGTTCGGCACTATCCGTGCGCCCCGCAGCGCGGCACGCACGGACGGCAAAGGGCCATAAGGATTTTCGTTGAGCGCTAGCCGATGCTCCAATTCCGAGGTCGGCGACATATCGAATCCCCTCGCTCAGCGTCGATGAAGGCCCGCACGACTATTCATGCGGGTGCTCGATTCGAACGGATGCTATGTGGTCGCTAGAGCACGGAATTCATGATCGTGCCCGCACTAGTGGCGACCGCACCACCGGCCATCGCACTGGCAATCATCTTCGGCGACTGCAACCCGCCCCCGGTCCATTTCTCCCAGGCGAACCGGCCGCCGCCATAGGTAATAGCGGTAACCCCGGACAACTGAATCATCCAGGTGAAATACCGGCCCATTTGCATCAGTTTGTCCGCCATGGGCGGCGCCTCCGGTTCCGGATTACTGATCTCGGCTAACACGACATCGTGTAACGCTGCGAGAATCATGCTCACTTTTCATGCTCCTTGTCGCATGCCGGTGCTGGGAGAAGAAGAGACTTCGCAATGGACCGCTTACAGCGCGTTGACCTCATAGATTCAACCTCATCAAGATCATGTGGCGGGGCCGACACACCGGAATCGATCCCCTGATGCCGCGCGAATCCCGGCGTGCTGAGCGCTCGTCGTGCCTTTCCTGAGCGCGGAAAATTGGCCGGAACAGGCTGCCGACCTTGCGGCCGATCGGCGATTGCGGGATCGTCATGCCGGATAGCAGAGCCGAAGCCGCCACCGAGTCGCCAACCGAAATCGACACGAGTGTGGCTCATGAAGCTCGTGTTTACGATTATTGGCTCGGTGGAAAGGACAATTACCCGGTAGAGCGGGCGGCGCGGCGATGCGATAGCCACCCATATTCCGGCGATCCGCGGTATGGCGCCCCAATCGGACTTCCTCGGCGGGCATGGGCCGCAAGGACTGACATCGACCGACGTTTGGGTCGGCGCCGGTCGGCAACTCCCCTCATGAGGTGATCATCATGGTCAACGATCTGGAGAAGCGGTGGACGGCGGACGAGCCGACCTTTCATCGGGTGGCGATCTATGTGGCGGCGGTGCTCGGGGTGGCCGCGCTCGTCTTCGTGGTCACCGCGATATGGGCGGCGCAACGGCGGGCCTGCGCGGACGCGGAGACGATGCTGTGTGACACCGCCGCTAAAACCGCGATCCTGACCGGTCCGACCGTGGTGCTGATGCTCGGCGGCATCTGCGCATTCGTGCAGACGTATCGCGTGTGGCGGCGCGGCCGTAGTTGGCCGATCTGGCAGGGCGCTGGCTGGTTCCTGTTCACCATGATGATCGTCTACCTGGGCATCGGCGGCGGCAGCGTCGCTGGATGAGCACCGGCGCCAGAGCTGTGATGTGATGCACAGACCAATTTGGTTGTGCACAATTTAATTGCTCACTACCGTAGTGCACATGACCGATCACCTCACTCTCGACGAGCAGCTGTGCTTTCGGCTCTACGCCGCGTCGCGGGCGATGACGGCGGTCTATCGCCCGAAGCTCGAACGCCTCGGGCTCACCTACCCGCAGTACCTGGTGATGTTGGCACTGTGGGAACGCGACGGTCGCAGCGTCGGCGAACTCTGCGAAGTACTGCTACTCGACTCCGGAACGCTGTCGCCACTGCTCAAGCGGTTGGCGGCGGCGGGCCTGGTCGAACGACGCCGGGCAGCGGCCGACGAACGTCGCGTCGATATCCAACTCACCGAACGCGGCCGCGAACTGCGGTCCGAAGCCCGTTGTCTACCAACGGAAATGGGCGAGGCCAGCGGGCTGGCGCCCGATGAATTCATTGCCCTGCGCGAAACCCTTCGGCGACTTGCCGATTCGCTGATATCCCACCCTCGATCGAAAGAGAGTCAGCCATGACCGTCCTGTACACCGCCGAAGCCCTCGCCACCGGCGACGGACGCAACGGCCACGCCCGCACCTCCGACGGCAAGGTCGACGTCGCGCTGAACATCCCCAAGGAAATGGGCGGCAGCGGCGTTGGCAGCAACCCGGAACAGCTCTTCGCGGCGGGTTACGCGGCCTGCTTCCACAGTGCACTGCGCCTGGTCGGCACGCGCGAAGGCGCGAATGTCGACGATTCCGCGGTCGGCGCGAAGGTCGGCATCGGCCCGAACGACGAGGGCGGCTTCGAGTTGACCGTCACCCTCGAGATCTCGCTGCCGCACCTTTCGCCCGCCGAGGCGCAGACCATCGCCGACAAGGCACATCAGGTGTGCCCGTACTCGAACGCGACCCGCGGCAATATCGACGTCCAAGTCACCCTCGCCGACGACTGACGAAAGGAATCCACATGCGTGCCGTAGTCATCGAACGTTTCGGCGAGCCGAAGGATGTGCTCACCACCGCACAGCAGCCGACGCCCGAACCCGGGCCCGGACAGGTGCGGATCGAACTCATCCTCGCGCCCATTCACAACCACGACTTGGCGACCATTCGCGGGGTCTACGGCTACAAGCCCCCGCTGCCAGCCGTTCCCGGCACCGAGGCCGTTGGCCGAATCGATGCATTGGGATCGGATGTGCACGGACTGGAAGTCGGTCAGCGCGTGAGCGTGTCCGGCATCCACAATGTGTGGGCCGAGTATTTCCTGGCCAAGGCGACGCAGGTGGTTCCGCTGCCGGACAGCATTTCCGATGAGACGGCGGCACAATTGCTCGCGATGCCGCTCAGTTCCCTGATGCTGCTGGAGGACTTGCGGGTTTCACCGGGCGACTGGATCGCGATCAATGCCGCCAATGGTGCGGTCGGTCGCCTGGTGAATGTGCTTGCGCGGCAACGCGGTCTCAATGTGCTCAATCTGGTTCGCGGCTCGGCTTCGGTTGAGTCGTTGCGGGAGTTGGGTTTCGAGCCGGTCTTCGATACCGAATCCGAGGGCTGGCTCGACCGGGCCGTCGCGGCCACGGCGGGTGCGCCGATCGTGCGCGCGGTGGATCAGGTCGGTGGGCGGGCCGCCGATGCCCTGCTTTCGCTGCTCGGTCAGGACGGTGAGCTGATCTCGTTCGGTGCACTGTCCGGTCAGCCGCTGTCCATCAACCCGGCTCCGCTGATCTTCAAACAGGCCGTGGTCAAGGGCTTCTGGGGTTCCAAGCGAGCCGAGCAGACCAGCCGCGAGGATATGCGGCGCCTGATCGGCGAACTCGTCACGATGGCGGCAACCGGCGCGCTGCGCCTCGACGTGGAGGCCGTCTATCCGCTGGAGTCCGCCGCCGATGCCGCCGCGGCGAGCGAAACACCGGGGCGATCGGCCAAGATCGTACTGTCGCCCCAGCCGGTGTAGTCCGATCCGGGCCCGCTACCCGACTCGCACCACGAGTTTGCCGAAGTTACGGCCCTCGAGCATGCCGATGAACGCCTCTGGTGCATGCTCGAGGCCTTCGACAATGTCCTCGCGGTAGCGGACCCGATCCTCGGCGATCCAGCCGGACATCTCGCGCAGGAAGTCCTTGTACATCTCCCGGACGAATTCGGTCTGAATGAATCCGCGCACCGTCAGACTCTTGGTCAGAATGCGGCCGTAGAAGCCGGGCAGGCGATCGGTTCCCTCGGGTGCGCTGGTCGCGTTGTAATTCGCGATGAGTCCGCAAACCGGCACGCGCGCATAGGTATTCAGCAGTGGATAGACCGCGTCCGCCACCGCGCCGCCGACATTTTCGAAATAGATATCGATGCCATCAGGTACCGCGGCGCGCAGTTGATCGGCGAAATCCGGTGCGCGATGGTCGATTGCGGCGTCGAAGCCCAATTCTTCACGCACATGGGCGCATTTCTCCGGGCCGCCCGCAATGCCGACCGCCCGGGCACCCTTGATGCGGGCAATCTGGCCGACAGCGGAACCAACCGGGCCGCTGGCCGCGGCGACCACCAGGGTCTCCCCCGCCTTCGGCTGCCCGATCTTCAATAGCCCGGAATACGCCGTGAACCCCGGCATACCGAGCACACCGAGCGCGGTCGATACCGGCGCTTCGTCCGGATCCAGCTTGCGCAGGCCAGACGCGGGCGCGACCTGATGCGTCTGCCAGCCCGAATAGGCTTGCACCACATCACCTTTCGCGACCGACGGGTCCCGGGATTCGAGTACCTCGGCGACGGTCCCGCCGACCATCACATCGCCGATCCCGACCGGCGCCGCATACGACTCGGCGGCACTCATTCGCCCGCGCATATACGGATCGAGGGATAGATACAGGGTGCGCAGCAGCACCTGGCCCTCGCCGGGCTCGGGAAGTACCGCGGTTTCGATGCCGAAATTCGCCGGGGTCGGTGCGCCCTCCGGCCGGGATGCCAGCACAATCCTCGTCGACTCCACCATATGCCTTACCCTAGCCCGGCGGGGGCGTCGATTCACCAGGCTTGCGCCTTTGGCCCGAGATAGCGTGCGCCGTTTACTTCCAGGGTCTGCCCGGTGACCAACGTCTGTCATCGGCGGCAAGAACGCCACGGCGTCGGCGAAATCAGCGCCCTGAACCGACCCGATCCAGCGCGGTGATCGCCGCAATGCTCGGGATGGCGTCATCGGTCTCGTGCAGCCAAGAATTCATATCGGCGTCGGTGACGACCGGCGATATGAATTCACCGTAATGGCCGAGGGTGTTGGGCCAGGGCGAGGATCAGCACTATCGGGAGTGGTTCAGCGCCGCCGCCGATCGCGGTCTCGATCCGCGGGGTCGCATTCTCGCGGTCTTCGATGCGCTCGCGGAGCAGGTCCGCCCCGATGTGTGTCGCGGTTGCCCATTCCTCATCGCGCTCGGTGAACTGCCCGATCGAGATCTCGCCAGTCATAAGCACGCAGTGGCCATGAAGGTATGGGTGCGGGGCCAGTTCGCCGATCTGGTGGACGAATTGGGCAAAACGGTCGCGCTCGACGATCCGGCGATACTCGCCGACCAGCTGATGCTCGTGATGGAAGGCGTCTACGCTACTGTCCAGGCGTTCGGCGCGAACGGACCCGCCGCACGGGCCAGGGACCTGGTGGAACTGCTTGTGCCCCACCCCGTCGCGACCGATCGCACGTTCCGAGAAAGCTAGGCACGCTAACGGTCACCGTTATACCACCAATAGGGCTGTCGACGGCCAGATGACAGTCCGAGAATTCACACCTGTTCGTGTTCGACTACGACCTGTTCAGGAGTCAAATTGGTACGGCTGATTCGCACCCTTTCCGGATCGCACGCGCGGGCGGCACTTACATCGGCCACCGCCGCACTGGCGTTGCTGCTCAGCGTCGGTCTCGGCACCGCAACGGCACGCCCTGTCGGTCCGTTCGACGTCGGGGGAGCCATCGAGGTCGAATACGACCAGGTGGGCGGCCCCGGTGTGCTCGGCGACCCGACCGGACCCGAACTCGATGCCGCCAACGGCGGCCGGTATCAAACGTTCGAGCGCAATGCCGCTATCTATTGGCATCCCGATACCGGTGCGAATGCGGTCAGCGGCGCGATCCGCGACAAGTGGCGCGACCTCGGCTGGGAGACCGGCAAACTGCGGTACCCCGTCACCCGTCAGCTGTCCACGCCGTCGGGGTCCGGCGCCTACAACGTTTTCCAGGGAGGGTCCATCTATTGGTCCCTCGGCACCGCCGCGCACCAGATCGGCGGGGCGATCCGCGATAAGTGGGGTGCCTACGGCTGGGAAGGCGGCGCACTCGGGTTCCCACTCACCGACGAGGCGGCCGCCCGCGCGGACAACGGGCGCTACAACCTGTTTCCGGGTGGCGCGATCTATTGGTCCCCACGTTCGGGTGCGCATGTCGTCTGGGGTGCGATCCGCGATCTGTGGGTGTCCAATGGTCAGGAATCCGGACGGTACGGATTCCCGACGGGCGAGGAGTACGACTACGAGGGCGGGAAGGCGCAGGACTTCCAGGGCGGTCGGATCACCTGGCAGCCCTAGGAAACGCGATGTGGCGGCCTACATTGCGCCACAGCAGGATGAGTGCCTTCGCCTTTCGCGCAGTCGAGCTAGCCGCGACAATCAGCACGTCCTCGCCGCGGCGCGGCATACCGTCCAGCCGTCGCCGTTCGGACGCGGGACCCGGGTCCATGTCGTCGTGCCGCCGGTGCGGTTGCCGGAAGTATCCGTGCCGGACGCGTTCCGGCTGCGATATTCGCGCAGATTGTTCTGTTGTTCGTTGCGCCGCAACGAATTCTGCGGGGTGTGGTGGTAGCCGAACGGATCGATGTGATGCCAGCCGGTGGTATCACGACCGCTGGTACTGCCGCGATTGTTCGAGTGGTCCGAGCGCGCGCCCGGAATCGCGGACGCCTCGCCCGCGCCGATCACCGCGCCCAGGGTGATCGCGCCGACGAGCAGTGCGAGGGCTCTGCCTCGTGCGTCACCGTGCTTGGTCGTGGTTGTTGTTCGATGCATCATGGCTCCTTTGCCTCGGTGCTCCAACTACTGAGGTGAATAGTAGATGGAGAACCTGAGAAATTTCAGCACCTTGTCTAGCAGTCACTTTCAGCACGAGTGCAACGGAAAGCACGTAAGCATTCAGTAGGTTCGCTTTCGCCTGAGGAGCCGGGTAACCCAAGCGGCACCCTGGATGCGGCTGCCCGGCAAGGCAGGTGACGGCACGGGAGATCGCGACCGATCCGGTGCCGAAATAATTCCGTGCGGGAATAGCTGCGGCCGCGATACGTTGCTTCGGGGTGGTTAGTGAAGCGAAGGAGAGGGGCCGGTCGGTGGCAACCGAGGCAGTGGAGTCGTCGGTAGGTCTGCGATCCGATCGAGGTGCGATCCTTGCTTCGCTGATGCTCGCGACGGGACTGGTCGCGCTGGATTCCACCATAATCGCGACCGCGGTGCTGACCATCACCGACAGCCTCGGCGGATTCTCGCAATTCCCGTGGTTGTTCTCGATTTATCTACTGACACAAGCGGTTACCGTTCCGGTATACGGCAAGGTCGCCGATACGTTCGGGCGCAAACCGGTAATCCTGTTCGGTATCGCGGTTTTCGCGCTCGGCTCATTGCTGTGCGGTGCGGCGACGAGCATGTTGGGCCTGATCATTTTCCGCGCGGTGCAGGGTATCGGCGCGGGCGCCATCATGCCGATGACCATGACCATCGCGGGCGATCTCTACACCCTCACCGAACGTGCCAAGGTACAGGGCTATCTGGCCAGTGTGTGGGCGATCTCGGCGGTGGTGGGACCACTGCTGGGCGGGCTCTTCGCCGAATACGTCAGCTGGCGCTGGATCTTCCTGATCAATATCCCGCTGTCCGCACTCGCCGGGTGGATGCTGGTCCGCAACTTCCAGGAGAGCACCCCACGCCGCAAGCAGCGCGTCGACTATCTCGGTGCGGCACTGCTCACCGTCGGGGCGGGGGCGCTGATTCTCGGTTTGCTCGAGGGCGGACAGGCCTGGGCCTGGTTGTCGTCGACCGGCATCGGCATCTTCGTCGGCAGCGCATCCGTGCTGGTGCTGTTCGCCCTGGTCGAGCGACGAGCCGCGAATCCGATTCTGCCGCTGTGGGTTTTCACGCGACGGGTCATTATCGCCAGCAGTCTGGTCTCGGTGCTGGTCGGTGCGATCCTGCTCGGCATGACCTCGTATGTGCCGACTTTCACCCAAGGTGTGCTCGGAACCGGGGCACTGATCGCTGGTCTTACCGTCGGTGCGCTCACCCTCGGCTGGCCGCTGGCCGCATCCCAGGCCGGAAAGGTCTACCTGCGCATCGGTTTTCGCGCGACCGCGCTGATCGGCAGCACTCTGGCCACGGTAGGGGCCGCGACCACCCTGCTGATCGATGAGAATTCCACGCTGATCCAGGTCGCCGCTTCATGTTTCCTGATCGGCACCGGCATGGGCTTGGTCGCCACACCCACCCTGATAGCGGCCCAGACCACGGCGCAGTGGTCGGAGCGCGGCGTGGTCACCTCGGCGAATATGTTCGCCCGATCATTGGGCAGTGCGGTCGGTGTCGCGATATTCGGCGCGATCGTGAACTCGCGCGTCGGCGACACCGACCATCCGGCTCCGGCATTGCTGTCCTCGGCGGTGCATCTGGTCTTCCTCGCGGTGGCCGCGATGGCCTTGGTCATGGTGACCGCCTCCGCGATGATGCCGCGCCGAGGCACGAACGCCGCCTAGCACGTTATGAGACGCTCCGCTCGGCGATTTCGGCCAGCGCGCGGTCACGCTGTTGAGTGGGTAATTGTTCGGCGGCGGCGCGGACAGCATCGACGGCGGATTCGGAGAGGGCGTTCAGTGTGCCGCGGTATTGCGACCAGAGGTCGTTTTCGGCTGTGGCACGCAGCATTTCGGTGAGTTTGTCGGGCGAGGCCAGGTTGACGAAACGTTCCAGTTGCGCGGCATCGTCGACGAGGTGGGCCGAGCGAACGAGTGCGATGCCATCGAGTGCGGATTCGGTGGCGCGGGCGGCGGTATCCGGAATCGAGGAGACCAGCTCGCCGAGGGTAATCCAATCTTCGCGTGCCGCGAGCTCTTTGCCGACCGCGACAATGGTGGCCTCGGGCAGACCACCGATAACGGCCGCGCAATGGCGTGGATCGAGTTGTGCGGCAATATCGGCGAGGAAATCGACCGGCAGGCGCTTGGCGACCTCCACCGCGTGCGACGGATCGAGCACGCCCGACATCCGGGCCGCGAGCAGCGCACCGCGGCTGCGGGCCACCATTTTCGCGGTGATGGGCGTCGGAATCACCTTGGACGCCTGGGCGACCCGACGCAATCCGGCTTCCTGTCCGGCCACGAAAAGATCGGTGACCTGGCGACGGAATTCCCGCAGATCCGCATCGGGTACGTCAGCCAGATAGGCGAGCTGATCGGCCGGAACACCCAGTGTCCGTGCGAGTTTCAGTAACTGCGCCGTCACAGCCCGGCCGCCTTCTTGACCGGGCCGCGCAGAAAGCGCGGCAGGAAGTCGAGCATTCCGAAGGCGGCGGCCTTGAGCTCGTCGGCCTGCCGCCATCGGGCATCGACTACCGCCTGGGCGAGTTCGGCTTGGTGCTCCGAGCTCAGCGCGGCAATGCCAGGGGGTAGGTCCTCGGATATCAGTTCCGCCAGCGTGCGCTCTGTCATGGTTACCTCCGTGGGCACATCGGGTTCATGATCACAGTGGGGCGATTCGGGGCTTGATGCAAGGAAACCGCGCTGTTCGGAGCATTGCCGGGATCGCATGCCCTAACGTCGGAGCATACGACCGAGTCGTAGATCGATCGGTCATTGGTGGATCGGTGGTCGCCATGGGTGTCGAGCACACGATGGATATCGCGGTAATCGGCGCGGACTTGCCGCATTGACGGCGGCTCTCCAATTGCGTCGCGACGGATTCGATGCGGTGGCCGTCGCGCCGCCATGCTGGATGCCTATGTCGGTCTGCAGCGGTTGGGTCGGATGTCGCGCGGTGCCAGCGGCGGCACCGTGGTCGGCGACCCGGGCACGGCGATGGGATGCCGAGACCGTCGAGTTGTGGATGCGGCGCAATGTGCATTCGGAGATCACCGCGTTGGTCGCTGGACACCGGAACTCGACAGCGGTCATCTGCCTCTCCGGTGTGGCTTATCCAGCAGCCGAGCGGGTGAATTCGGCCCGCCACCGTTGCCTCTCGTGATCCGCTTCGATATCCACTGCCCGAAGTCCCTCAGCAGCAAACGAATTGATCTCCGACCGGGTCAGTGGCCACGGCGGTCCGCTGACCTGCTGTCCCTCCGCCCTGATTCCGGCGATCACGACCAACTGACCACCGGGTGCCACGGCCCGCCGGATATTGGCGATCGCGGTATCGCGCACCGACACCGGCATCGACTGCACCGTAATCGACTCGACAACGAGATCGAACGCTTCCCACCACGCGTCGGGCGGATCCAGCAGATCGGCCACCACATACTCAACAGATGACTCCGGAAACCGTTGGCGCACTTCGGCGATCGCGGTCGACGAAATATCGAAGGCGATGGTCGCGAAACCGAGCCGGCCGATGTACTCCGCGTCCTGCCCGTATCCGCAGCCGATTACCAATGCCCGACGTCCGGCACGGTCGGACGTGCGTCGCTCGGCCCACTCGACCAGCATCGGATTGGGCTGATCACGATCCCACGGCACCACCGCCGCCCCAGCGGCCGCCTCCGCATACAGTCGCTCGAACCACCCCGTCGGGTCATCCTGCGCAAGCGACTCGGCGGCCAACCTGCTGGCATCGGCATCTCGATTCACAGCCATCCGGCCAGTCTCGCACGAGCCGACATCAGAAACGGCCCCGCCGGACGCCCCCGGCGACCTCCCTATGCCACCGGTTCGGTTACCGCGCCGCCCTTGCCGAACTTGGTCATCGCCAGATAGCCGCCGCCGACAAGCACACCCCAGACCGCTCCGACGATAATCGCGGTGCGCCCGCTGTCGGTCCAGAACAACAGGACGACAACCAAACCCAGGAAAGCCAACGCCAACCAGGTGCTGATCGGAGCACCGGGCAGACGGTAATCGCTGGCGGGCAGCTCGCCACGACCGACCTTGGCGCGATAGACCAAGTGGCACACCAAGATTACGCCCCAGACGAAGATGATGCCGATGGTGCTGACCGAGGTGATGTAGTTGAATGCCTTATCCGGCGAGATCACATTGACGATCACACCGATGACCATCGCCGCCGCCGAAGCGGTGATGCCGACATACGGCACCGCACGCGAACTCAGCTTGTTCAACCGCGCGGGAGCTTCCCCGTGCAGCGACAGGGTGCGCAGCATGCGGCCGGTGGAGTAGATGCCCGAATTGCACGACGACAGCGCCGCGGTGAGCAGTACGAAATTGATGATGCCCGCGGCACCCGGAATACCGATCTGCTGGAACACCTCGACGAACGGACTCTTGCCCGCGTGGAAGTTGCGCCAACTGGCCACCGACATGATCACCACGAGCGCGCCGACATAGAACAGGCCGATGCGGAACGGCAGGGTATTGATCGCCTTGCGCAGCGTCTGGCGCGGATCCCGCGCCTCACCCGCGGTCACGCCGACCAGTTCGACGCCGACGTAGGCGAACAGCACGATCTGCAGCACCAGCAACGACTGTCCGAACCCGTTCGGGAACACGCCGCCATCGGCCCACAGGTTGGTGACCGTCGGATCGGCGGCATGGCCGAAGCCGACCGTCAGCACCCCGATACCGATGAGGATCATCGCGATGATCGCCGTGACCTTGATCGCGGAGAACCAGAATTCGCCCTCACCGAACAGCCGCACCGAGATCAGATTGGCGCAGAACATGACCGCCAACACCACCAGCGCGGTCAACCACGGCGCGATATCGAACCAGTACTGCACATACTTCCCGGCGACGGTGATCTCGGCCATACAGGTCGCCACCCACACCGCCCAGTACGACCACCCGGTGACGAATCCCGCGAAGCGGCCGAGGAATTCGTGCGCGTACTCGGCGAAGCTGCCCGAAATCGGCCGGTAGGTCAGCAACTCCCCGAGCGCCCGCATGATCACGAAGATCGCCAGACCCGCCGCGAGATAGGCCAGGATCAGCCCCGGCCCCGCCTGCTCGATCGCACCACCCGCACCATAGAAGAGCCCAGTGCCGATCGCACCACCGATCGCGATCATCTGGATGGTCCGTGGGCTCAGCCCCCGGGAGTACCCCTCTTCACCGGATGGAGCCGTGGGCGCCGAATCAGCTCGTAGCTGACGGTCGGAGGCTGTCATGGATCGTGCGGTCCTTCCCCTGGAGCTCGAGATCGATCAGCCCGTCACGCTACCGGCCGCACCACCGGAGCGCCGCGCGACCCGAACCGCGGTGCGATCAGTGCAGGCGGAAGCCATGATTCGCCAGGGACTCGCGGAGCCGGTGGCGGCCGTTCAGGCTCGCGGCGGAGGCCAGCCGAGTCAGGACGCGTTCGGTCCAGGAATGCGCCAATTGCTGTTCGGCGTAGAACGCGGCGATGCGCTCTTCGTAGGCCGCGACGTGGGTGCGTTGCGCGGGGAGGTCGTAGGTTTCGTGGTGGAGTACGGCCGGTTGCGGGAGGCGCGGTTTGACGCGGGCGTCCTCCTTCGGGTCCGGGTGTCCGACAACGAGTCCGAAGACGGCGAACACTTGGTCGGGCAGTTTCAGTTCCACCGCGACCTGTTCCGGATTATTGCGGATCGCACCGATATAGACGGTTCCGAGGCCGAGGGATTCCGCCGCGACGACGGCGTTCTGCGCGGCGAGTGCGGCGTCGATGAAACCGACATAGCTCGATTCGAGGTAGTCGGCTCCGGCCAGCGGCGCTTCGCGATCGTCGGCGAGTTGGCGCAGCCGGGCGAAATCGGCGGTGAACACGAGCAGCACCGGTGCCTGTTCGATATGCGCCTGCCCACCGGCGAGCGCGGCGAGGCGAGCCTTGCGCGCCGAATCGCGGACCGCGATGACGCTCCACACCTGCAGATTGGAGGAACTCGGCGCGGACTGAGCCGCGGATATGAGCAGGCGCAGGGTGGCGTCGGAGACCGGGTCGGCGAGATAGCGGCGCACCGAGCGGTGCTCGTGCAGCACCTGCAGCACCGGATTCCATGCGGTGGGCTCGGTCGAATTCGGATCCCGATAGCGCTGCTGGACGGCGTGGGCGGGGCTCGGCACGGTCTGCGTCATGCCGATCATCCTGTGCCATGTACGGCGCGCCCGTCTGCGGTAACCCTCAGCATGAACCGAACCGAGTACGGTTGGTAAGGCAAGCCTAATTAGCAATTAGTGGAGGTTACCTTGGCAAGACCCCGCACCACCCTGACGGTGCAGCGCACCGAGCGGCTGACCCCGCATCTGATCCGGGTGCATTTCGGCGGACCCGGATTCGCGTTCCGGCCGAGCGAGTTCACCGACTCGTATGTGAAGTTCATTTTCCCGCGCGACGGAATAGATGTGCTGCGCACCTACACCGTGCGCTCGGTCGATCCGGATGCCGGTGAGCTGGCCGTGGACTTCGTGTATCACGGCGACGAGGGCATTGCCGGTCCGTGGGCCGCGTCGGCGCGGCAGGGCGACACCATCGACTGCTTCGGACCAGGCGGAGCCTATGCGCCGCGCGTCGATGCCGACTGGCATCTGCTGGCCGGTGACGAGGCGGCACTGCCCGCGATCGCTGTCGCGCTGGAGGGGATGCCCGCCGATGCGGTCGGGCACGGGTTCGTCGAGGTCGCCGGACCAGAGGACGAACTGAAGCTGGACAAGCCGACCGGCGTCGAGCTGACCTGGCTGCACCGCGGCGCACGCGAGCCCGGCGATGCACTGGCCGAAGCCGTGCGCGCGGCGACCTGGCGCGAGGGCCGGGTGCAGGTCTTCATCCACGGCGAGGCGCGCGCCGTCATGCAGGACCTGCGCCGCTACATCCGCCGCGAGCGCGGCGTCTCCGCGGAGTGGGCGGCCTCGATCTCCGGCTATTGGCGGCGCGGACGCACCGAGGAGGGCTTCCGCGAATGGAAGGCCGAATTCAAAGCCAGCGACACCGAGGACGCGCCGACCAGGTGAACGGCCGAAAGCCCATGGCGACCGGATGTTCGCCGATCGCCATGGGATTTCGTGGTGTCGCTACTGCTGATTCGCGCGCAGCGCCTCCTGCACGAACCGAGTCGTGTAGGTCTTCGACAAATCGATGCGGTCCTTGACCGGCGCCACATTCTTCGAGTACTTGCCGAGCACGTTCAGCACGTTCTCGGCGCCTTCGGATTTCATCAGGCCGCTACCGTTGAACATGCCGATCGAGTCGCGGATGGATTGGACATAGAGATCCCGGCCCGCACTGGCGTATTGCGAGGGCATCTTGGCGGCGATCTCCTCGGCGGTGTGCGTCTTGATCCACTGCAGCGTCTGCACGAAGGCCGTCGCGACCTTCTGCACGATATCCGGATGCGCGTCGACGGTGTCGCAGCGCATGTACAGCGACGATGCCGGATACAGCCCGCCCAATGCCGCCCGGGTGCCCTCCTCGGTGCGCATATCCACCAGAATCTTCGCCTCACCGGAGTTCACCATGGTGGCGACCGTCGGGTCGGTGGTCATGCCGGCATCGATGCCGTTGTGGTTCATACCCGCGATAAAGGTCTGTCCCGCACCGACTTTCACGCGCGTGTAGTCGGCGGTGGTCATGCCGGCCTGCCCGGTGAGCGCCTGGGTGAGGAAGTCGGTCGAGGAGCCGAGCGAGGTCACACCGAGGTTCTTGCCGCGCAGGTCGGCCAGCGAATTGATACCGGCCGCATCCGCCTTGGAGACGAGTTCCACTTCCCCTGGCACATCGGCGAATTGGACGACCGAGGTCAGGCACTGTTCCTTGGCCTGCAGGTCGATGGTGTGGTCGTAGAAGCCGACCACGGCCTGCACATCGCCGGTCAGCAGCGCGGTTTCGGCACTGGCACCGGACTGCTCACCGAGCAATTTGACGTCGATATCGTTCTTCGCGAAGAATCCGAGCTTCTCGGTAAGCATGGCGGGTAGGTAGATCACCTTCTCCAAACCGCCGACCATAATGGTGATCTGGGGCCGCCCGTTTGCCATCGGAATGGTTCGCGAGTCCCGGCAACCGGTCGCCAGCAGCAGTGCCGCGATGACTCCGAGAATGATCGTCAGATGTTTGACGTACCGCATGATCAGATCCCGTGGCTCGAAGTCGCCTGCGACGGACGCCATTTCAGTAATCGGCCCTCCGCCGCACTGATCGCCCACTCGGCCAGCAGCGCGATAACGGTGATGATGATCATGCCCGCGTAGATACCGGCCGAATCGAAGGTGCCCTGGGCATTGCTGATCAGCAGACCCAAGCCCTTACTCGCACCGGCATATTCACCGACGACCGCGCCGATCAGGGCGAAACCGAAGGCGGTGTGCAGACTGGACAGGATCCAGGTGGTCGCGCTCGGGAGCACGATCGAGCTCAACACCTGACGCTTGCTCGCACCGAGAATGCGGGCGTTATTGATGACATTGCCGTCGACCTCACGCGCACCGGTGAAGGCATTGAAGAACACGGCGAAGAACACCAGCACCACGACCGTGGCGACCTTCGAGCTGAGCCCGAGACCGAACCAGATGATGAACAGCGAGGCCAGCACGATACGGGGAACAGCATTGAGCGCCTTGATGAACGGTGCGAGTACCTCGGCCCAGTACCGGCTGCGGCCGAGCAGCGTACCGAGGACGACACCGGCCACCGCGCCGATGACGAAGCCGAGCACCGCTTCCTGCACGGTGGTGTACATCTGCAGCCAAATCGAGCCGAATTGCGTTCCATCGGTGAACCATTCGACCAGCCGATCCCAGATCAGCGAGGGCTTGGAGTAGAAGAACGGGTCGATCCACAGCGTGGCGGTGAGCTCCCAGGCGCCCAGCCACACCGCGATCAGCGCGATCCGCAGACCCCAGGTACGCAGCCGGTTGCGCCGGAGGTTGGTCCGCACGCGCGCGAGAATCTGCTCCTCGGTTTCGATTTCGACCTCGGGCGCGGACTTCGCCACATCTTCGAGTACGTTATGCGACACGGGAGGCTCCCTTGCCTCGGGCTGCCTCGACCTGATCGCGCAGCGTTTCCCAAATTTCCTTGTAGATATCCCGGAATTCGTTGGTGAGCCGTACCTCCTCGACATCGCGCGGACGTTCCAGCGACACCGGGAAGTTGCCGCAGACCGTGGCCGGGCTGGCGGTCATGACGACGACCCGGTCGGCGAGCACGATGGCCTCTTCCAGATCGTGGGTCACGAAGATGACGGCCGCGCCGGTGCCCGCCCACACGCGCAGCAGCTCGTCCTGCATCAACTGCCTGGTCTGCACGTCCAGCGCGCTGAACGGCTCGTCCATCAGCAGGATCTCGGGATCGTTGACCAGCGTCTGCGCCAATGCGACGCGCTTGCGCATGCCGCCGGAGAGCTGATGCGGGTAGTAGCTCTCGAATCCGGCGAGACCGACCTTGCGCACCCAGCCGCGGGCCTGTTCGCGCGCCTCGGCCTTGGACTTGCCGCGCAGCCGCGGGCCGAGGGCGACGTTATCGATCACGCTCTTCCACGGCAGCACCGCGTCCTGCTGGAACATGTAGCCGATGCCGTCCGGGATGCCGTCGACATCCTTGCCGCGCACCAGCGTCCGCCCGGCCGAGGCCGGCTCCAGCCCGGAGACCAACGACAGCGTCGTCGACTTTCCGCAGCCCGTCGGGCCGACCACGGCGACGAATTCGCCGGGTTGCACCGCGAGGTCGAGATTGCGGACGGCAGTGTGGATTCCGCCGCCGGTGCCGGGGAAGCGCTTCGTCGCGCTCCGCAGCTCGATGAGTGGTTCGGTCATTTTTCTTGCTCCTAGCCGATCAGGTAGAGCGAACCTACGTGGGCCGGGTCACACTTCGAGGCTTGTGCGCACAACCGGTGCAAACGAGGCGATTCGAAGGTTGTGCGCATTCTGCTCACCTCGGTCCGCGTGGTTTATGCTGCGGAAATGGCCAGCGACGGCAGAGCACGACGGCACGCGACCGGACACTTCCGGTTGCGCACCCAGGTGCTGCTGCTGCAGATCGTGATCGTCTCGGTGACCCTCGGCGCCGCCTTCGCGGTATTCGGCTACGTCAGCGGCCAACGGCTCAACGATCAGTACGGGCAGCGTGCGCTGGCCATCGCGCGCAGCATCGCGGCCGAACCGGTGGTACGCGAGGAGGTCGCACGGTATGCCCCGGGCACGGTGACGCCCGAGCTGCGGGCGCAGCTCACCGCGGGACCGCTGGAGCGGATCGCGATCGATACAACGCAGCGCACCGGCGCGCTGTTCGTGGTGATCACCGACGATGCCGGGATCCGGTTGGCGCATCCGGACGAGGCGCGACTGACCGAACATGTGAGCACGGATCCGTCGGAAGCGCTGGCGGGCCGGGAGGTGATCGTCAAGGAACGCGGCACGCTCGGGCCATCGGTACGTGCGAAAGTTCCTGTGCTGGAAAATGATTCGGATCGCATTGTCGGTGCGGTGAGCGTCGGTATCTCGACCACCGCGATTCGCGGGCAACTGCTCTCCGATCTGCGCACCGCGGCGCTGTTCATCGCCGCCGCGCTCCTGATCGGCATCGCGGGTTCGGCATTGCTGGCGCGGCGCTGGCGCGGGTTGACGCTCGGACTCGAACCTGCCGAACTGGCCGAACTGGTCCAAGGGCAGGCGGCGGTGCTGCACGGCATCGGTCGCGGCGTGCTGGCCGTCGACTCGGCTTGGCGCACGACGTTTGTCAATGACGAGGCACGGCGGCTGCTCGGAATCAGCGCCGAGATCGGCAGGCCGGTCGACGAGATCGGTTTGACGCCACGGGTGCTGGAGGTATTCCACGCGCTCGACGAACAACCGACGCCGGCCACCATCGGCTCGCATATCGTGGTGGTCGCGGCTCGGCCGGTCACACGTGACGGACGCGATCTCGGTGCCGTGCTCACCGTGCGCGATCGCACCGATGTCGAGGCGTTGACCCGCCAACTCGACGCCGTGCAATCGATGAGCACCGTACTTCGCGCCCAGCGCCACGAGTTCTCCAACAAGATGCACCTGCTCAGCGGGCTGCTGCACAGCGGCCGCACGGAAGAGGCGTCACATGTCATCGATGAGCTGATCGGTGCGGGACCGCTCGGCGCGGCAACACCCGGCATCGATGCGATCCACGACGCCTATCTGCAGGCCTTCCTCGCCGCCAAGGCGGCGCATTCGCGCGAGAGCGGCGTCGAACTCGTCCTCGGCCCGAATACTTGGGTGGACGGCAACCTCGCCGAGCCCGTCGATGTCACCACCGTGCTGGGCAATTTGCTCGACAACGCGATCGAGGCGGCACGCATCGCCGACCATTCCGTCAAACAGGTGGAAGTCGAGCTGGTGCAGGAGGATTCGACGTTGCACATCGCGGTCGCGGACAGCGGTGACGGTGTCGCGCCCGAAATGATCGACACCCTGTTCACCGAGGGCACCTCGACCCGCGAGGATCATGGCGTTCCGGGCGGGCGCGGTGTCGGTCTCGCGCTGATCCGCCAGATCGCCCGCGCGCACGGCGGCGATGTCCGGCTCGCCAGTGCGCGTGGCGGTGCACCGCCGCTCGCCGGTGCCGAATTCATTGCCCGAATCCCCGGAGTACTCGTAGACAGCGAAATGCCATGGCCGCAACAGATCTGACCGTGCTGGTCGTGGATGACGATTTCCGCGTGGCCAATCTGCACGCCGGAATCGTCGAATCCATCGCGGGTTTCGCCGTCGCTGGCACCGCGAATACCCTGGCTGGCGCGCGAGAACTCGACGCCGCCAACGAGGTCGATCTGGCGCTGGTCGACGTGTACCTGCCCGATGGTTCGGGCATCGATCTCGTGCGCGAATTGCACTGCGACGCCATGATATTGACTGCGGCCACCGAAAGTGCCACCGTCCGAGCCGCATTCGCCGCTGGCGCACTCGCATACTTGGTGAAGCCCTTCCCACACACCATGCTCGCGGCCCGCCTTGCCGGATATGCCCGCTACCGGCGCACCCTCGCAACACCTCAGATCGATAACGCTGCCATCGAGGCCGCACTCCAAGCGCTGCGCCCCACCTCGTCGCCCGCCGCTGCGGCGACCGTCATCGCCTCCCCCACCAAAGATCTTGTCCTGCACACCATCCTCGAGGCCGCCGCACCCTTGTCCGCCGCCGAGGTGGCTACCGCCATCGGCATCTCCCGCGCGACCGCCCAGCGCTACCTCGCCGCCCTGGTCGCCGCGGGCACCGTCCACATGCGTCTGCGCTACGGCACCACCGGCCGTCCCGAACAGGAGTACACCGCCGCACCGCGTCGCTGAATGCCCCTGTCGATCTGGATGGAAATCAGAGACACTAGCATTAGGCGTGCCTAACCTTAACCAGGTTGGGTGAGTTGTGGGTGAGTGAGGATCGACAAATGCATGGCCATGACTTGGGGCGGCGCCGATGACGGCGCTGGTAGGCGAGGGACATACCCGGCGCGGTTTCGCGATCCGGACGGTTGCCACCTGCGCCGCGCTCGTGACGGCGATCTGGTTGTCGACCCAATTGCACTGCACGCCAGCGCTGCATCATGCGGCACTGCTCATCCACCTGGCATCGCTGGTCCTCGGCTTCGGGGCGGTGTTGGCGGTGGATTATTTCGCCGTCGCCTGGGTCTTGCGTCGCACCCCGCTGCGCGAAATGCTGACCGTCGCAGATCGCCTCCAACTGCCCATCTGGCTCGGCGTCATCGGTCTGGTCGCCAGCGGCGTACTCCTCGAACCGAATATCGCCAACCACACCACCCAGACCAAAATGGCGCTGGTAGTCGCCCTGACCCTGAACGGCCTGCAAGCATCCGCCTTCACCGACCGGGTCGCGGCCCGCGGCGGCGTCCTCGACCGACCACTGAGCATCCGCGGCGCGCTGACCCTGCTCATCTCCCAGGCTTGCTGGTGGGGCGCACTCTGGATCGGCTTCTGGAATACCACCAACCACGCGTAATCCTCAGTCGCTGCCGCTGACCGCCACACCCGCACCGACGCCGACGCTCATCAATCCACCGGTAGCGCCGACGGATTCGAGTCGGCGCGGTGGGACGAACCACGCCCGCGCGGCACCCGCGATCATCACGACCCACATTCCGTCCGAGAGTACTTGTTCGCCGAGCGCGATCGCCCCGAGCATCAGCAGCCGTAGCGCACCTCTGGCTGGGTCGGATATGAGATCGCTATATCCCAAACGTTGCGCCGCAAGAGGTCCGGTAGCGTCGGAACGATGAGCCTGCAGGTCGCCATAGTCGGGTACGGATTGGCCGGGTCGGTATTCCATGCGCCGCTGATCGCCGCGCAACCGAGGATGCGGGTGGCGACGGTGGTCACACGGTCATCGGAGCGGGCGGAGCAGGCGCGGCGCGAGCATCCAGGGGTGCGGGTGCTGGCGAGTGCGGAGGAATTGTTCGCCGATATCTCGGGCCTCGATCTCGTGGTCATCGCGACGCCGAATCAAACACATGCGCTGCTGGCGCGGCAGGCACTGGACGCCGGGCTGCCGGTGGTCGTCGACAAGCCGTTCGCGGTGAGTGCCGCCGACGGCGAGGATCTGATCGCGCGAGCCGCGCGCGCCGGGCTGGTGCTGTCGGTATTCCAGAATAGGCGTTGGGACGGTGATTTCCTGACCGTGCGGAAACTGATCGCGGATGGGCGGCTCGGTGCCGTGCGCCGTTTCGAGTCCCGATTCGAGCGGTGGCGTCCGGTGCCGAAGGGTGGCTGGCGCGAGGTCGGTTCCGCCGAAGAGGGCGCGGGACTACTGTTCGACCTGGGCAGTCACCTGATCGATCAGGCGGTGACGCTGTTCGGCCCGGTGCGCACGGTGTACGGCGAACTGGACCGGCGACGGCCGAATATCCAGACCGATGACGACGCCTTCGTCGCACTCACGCATACCTCGGGCGTGCGATCGCACCTCTGGATGAGCGCGGTAACTCCGCAGCTGGGACCACGTTTTCGGGTGCTCGGTTCCGAAGCCGGTTACCTGACTTACGGATTGGATCCACAGGAGGAGGCACTGCGTTCGGGCCGTCGCCCTGGCGATGGGCCTTGGGGCACAGTCGAACCCGAACGGTGGGGGGTACTGGGCGCGGAACCCAGCCTCGAACCGGTCCCCACCATATCGGGCAACTATCCCGCGTTCTACGACGCCATGGCCGCCGCACTCCTCGACGACGCACCCGCTCCCGTCGACCCACGCGACGCCGTCACGACCCTGCGATTGCTCGAGGCCGCCCACAAATCGGCGGATCTCGGAGAACTCGTCACCACCTGATCGGCTCGCGACGACTCAGCGAAGCTCGCCGCGGCCGGATAAGGTGCGGCGGTGCAAACAGCGGAATTCGTCGACCGCGGCGTCTCCATCGCGGACCGGCTCACCACAACCCAGGCGGTGCCACCATGGTGGTTGGTCATCGCGACAGCAGTCGCGGCCCTGATTCTGGTCGGATACAGCCCGCTGTGGCGGCTCACCCGCAATGTGGTCACCATCGCGCACGAAGGCGGCCATGCGCTCACCGCGCTGCTCACCGGCCGCAGGCTCAACAGCATCACACTGCACTCCGACACCTCCGGCCTGACCGTATCGAGCGGAAAACCTTACGGCCTCGGCATGATTTTGACCGCGATGGCGGGCTATCCCTCGCCACCGCTGCTTGGCCTCGGCTTCGCCGCACTGCTGGGCGCCAACCGCATCACCCTGATGCTCTGGACCGCGATCGCCCTGCTCGCGGCCGTCCTGATCAAGGTGCGCAATGTCTACGGACTGCTGACGGTGTTCGGCTTGGGCGCCATCGTCTTCGCGGTGTCCTGGTTCGGAACCGATACGGTGCAGGCCGGTTTCGCATATCTCGGCGCGTGGTTCCTACTGCTCGCGGGAACCCGGCCGGTGATCGAACTGCAGCGCGGGCGGGTTCGTCGCTGGAGTATGCCGCAGGGCACGGATTCCGATGCCGATCAGCTCGCCCGGCTCACCCACATCCCCGCGCTGCTGTGGGTCTTGGTCTTCGGCGCGATCGCGGTAGCGGCGCTGGTCGGCGGGGCGCTGCTGCTGTCCGAGGCCGCGGGTGTCTGCATTCCCAACGTCTCCGGCGCGGAGTGCACCACACCTGCCCTGCCCACCAGATAGGTCCGGTACGCCGCCAGACACAGCACGAGCCACAGCGCACCGATACTCCAACCGCCGAGCACATCGGTCGGCCAGTGCACGCCCAGATACCAGCGGGAAAGGCCAACGGCCACAACGAATACGGCCGCGACGGTCACGCCGATGCGGCGGAGGGCCGGACGGTGCGAGCGCGAAAGCATCACCGCGGCAAGGAGTCCGATCACCACGATCGACCCGAGACTGTGCCCGGACGGAAACGCCTGATTGGTCTCGGTGATGAGACGATCCGCCTCAGGTGGGCGAGTACGCCCGACGAGATTTTTGCCGACCACGACGAGCACACCCGCGCCCACCGTCGCGACACCGGCCAACACCACCTCCGGCCACCGCCGGCGCCAGGCCAGCACGACACACAGAACCACCGCCACCGCGGTCATCGCCAGCGTGCCGCCCAAGTCGCTGACCCCGATGGCAACAGGCGTCAGCAGCCCGTCACGCCGCTGGACCACCCAGTCGGTCCCCGGCTGATCGATCGCGGTGAGGCCGCCGCGCCCGAGCACGCTGCCGGTTATGGCGCAGACCATCGTGGTCAACACCACGATGCTGCGAACCGGTAGCGGACGACGTGTCATACCTCCACCATGCCAGATCCGCAGCTGTGAGATTGCTGAGTGTCCGGCCGAGGCTCTACCGGATATACCGTTGCGATGTCGTAGGGTGTTGGCCGTGAATCGATGGCCGGACCACGCCAGCACCGGACCGGACGAGCACTCGCCAGTGGCGGAGTTGGCTCGTGCCCTGATCCACGCGATATGCGATACCGTCGCGGGCTGGTTGCATCCGTTCGCGGGTGCGGCGACCGTACCGCTACTGCTGCTCACCCCGCTGCTCATTCTCGGCGTGGCCTGGCTGGCGACCCGGGTCGTGCGTCGACGCACGCATACCTGAGTCAGCTCGACTGCCAGGCGTTTATCGCCTCGCGAACCAGTTCGGCGGGATCCTGGGTCGCATCCACGGTGATGCCGAATTCATCCGAAGCCAAGGGCTGCAAGGCCGCCAGTTGCGAATCGAGCAATGTCGCCGGCATGAAATGGCCACGGCGAGTCTCCATTCGGCGAGCCAGTTCCGCGCGCGAGGCGGACAGATGCACGAAGAACGCCTCGGGTGCGGCCGCACGCAACCGATCGCGGTAGCTTCGCTTGAGTGCCGAGCAACTGACAACACCGCCGCGCTCGCGCCGCTCCCCCAGCCACGCCGCCACGATATCGAGCCACGGGGTGCGATCGTCATCGGTCAGTGGCACACCGGCCGCCATCTTCTCGATATTCGAAGCCGGATGGAAGTCGTCACCCTCGGCGTATTCGACCCGCAGCGTCTCGGCAAGCAGCGCACCGACGGTGGACTTTCCACATCCGGAGACGCCCATTACGACGACAATCGGCCGATCTGTCATGCGACCTCCACTCACAGGCCGACCCTATCGGTAGCCCGCGCTACGACGTTGCGAGGACGAAGGTCTCGGCAACCTTGTCATGCCAGCCCTGCCGAGCGACATGATCGAAATACGGCGACACCGCACAAACAACGCCCCAGACACCGCATAGAACGCTCGGCAGCACGAGAGTCGCCCAGCGGATCAATGCCGCCGCCGCGCCGATACCTTCGCCCGGCGCGGCGGCGGTGTCGATCCGCACGACGCGAATGCCGAGCACCTTCTTCCCGAAGGTCGCACCCTGGGTCGCGGTCAAGCCGACTTCGTAGGCGAGGCCCGCGAGCAAGCCGACTGCGACGACCAGCAGCACGGTCCCCGCGCCGAATCCGGAATCGGTATCGGCGGGGAATT
This sequence comes from Nocardia sp. NPDC050630, assembly GCF_044457245.1. NCBI lineage: Bacteria > Bacillati > Actinomycetota > Actinomycetes > Mycobacteriales > Nocardiaceae > Nocardia > Nocardia sp. NPDC050630. Next base: position 9,403 of record NZ_JBITGN010000023.1, on the reverse strand, counting down.
CGCTCGACGAGTCCGTGCTCGCGGTCACGACGGCGGCGACAATGCCGATCGGTATGCCGACGACGACGGTATCGATGAGCCGCGCGCACAGCCGGGTTCGCATACCCGCTAGCCGATATCGACCGGAGGGGATGGTGAGGTAGGCGGTACTGGACATGCTCGAGATTCCCCTCCGTTTCCGATCGCCGACGGCCGCGGGAACAGGAGTCGACCCGCCGAACTCCCCTCCACATGGTCCGGCCGGCCTGATTCCTGTTCCCGCTCGCCGACCGGACGTTACGCAGCGGCGCGAACACGCAGCCACTGATCGGCTTGCCGAGTGGCGCATCTGTGCAGTTCACGGCCACGCAACGGAATTCCGGACCGGAATGCCGGTATGTCGCAGCGGTTGCGGTAATTTGATGCCTCGAAACACCGCGCATGCCGCAGGAGGGGAATGACTGCCATCAGGGGGATGGTCGCCGCTGTGCTCGCTGTGTTGGCAATGCCCGGCATCGCGCGGGCCGAAGAGCCGATCGACATCTTGCAGGCGGGTGCCGACGCCGGTGTCGCGAGGGGTTATCCGGGCGTCATCGGACTGGTCCGCACTGGGTCCGACACGCGCTACGTGCACGCGGGCTACGGCGAGTTGTCCACCCGCACTCCCGCCGACCCGAAGGCACGGTTGCGCATCGGCAGCTTTACGAAGGCGTTCGTCGCCGTGGTCCTGCTGCAATTGGAAGCCGAACATCGACTGTCCCTCGACGACCCCATCGAGCACTGGATTCCCGGCGTGGTGCCCGACAGTGCCGGTATCACCATCCGCCAGTTGCTCAACCACACCTCCGGCCTGCCGGAGTACACCGACGATCCAAGGATCTCGCTGCCCTATATCGCCGGGGTCGAAAGATGGCCTGCGTGGTCGCCACAGGCGGAGGTCGATATCGCGCTGCAGCGAGGTCGGATCGCAGCGCCCGGCGTGGGGTTCGCCTATGCCAATACCAACTATGTCCTCGCGAGCATGGTGATCACCGCCGTGAGCGGCCGTCATACGGCCGACGAAGTGCGCGAACGCATCATCGAACCACTACAGCTGCGCGATACCACCTATCCGGTCACGGACCCGAATCCGCACGGCAACTGGCTGCACGGCTACACCTGGCAACGCGATATCTCGGTCGCGGATCCACAGATCTACGGCGCGGCGGGCGCGATGATCTCCACGCTGGACGACTTCGCCACCTTCACCCACGCCCTGTTCTCCGGGCAGCTGCTGCCACCCGCGCAACAGACCCAGCTCACCGCCACCGTGCCGACACCCGACGCGGGCAACGGTTACGGACTCGGCGTCCTTCACGCGCAGGCGCCATGCGGTCCGGTCTGGACCTACCTCGGCCGGACGCTCGGCTACGACAATCGGCTCGTCGCCAGCCCGGATGGCAGCCGCATCGTGCTGCTCACCGGCAACGAATTCCACTATCTCGCCGACAACGCCGCTGCCGCACGGTTTCTCGACGATGCCGCCACACGAGCCTTCTGCGCACTGTATTCACCCACCGCGCCGTCTCCCAGCCCCTCCGATCAACAGGGCGGACGATAGGCCATCCGCGGCAGATGCGCCTGCCACACCTCGCGGGTCAATACCGCGCGACCGACATCGCAGATGCGCGCGACGGCGTGTTGCGGATCCAGATCCCACATGCTCAGCACGCCGTTGCCGGTGCCGACCAGATACCGCCCCGCCGGATCGAAGGCCAGCTGCCAGCTCGTCGTGCTCGGCACGGTGATCGAATGCCCGAGCGGTTTCGGATGCGCGCGGTCGCGGAAATCCCAGATCCGCACGGTCGAATCCGCGCTCGAGGTCGCCATCGTCGCGCTGTCGGGACTGAAGTCGACGGACAGGATATTCAAACCGTGCGTCGCGATCGGCTCGCCCAGTTCGCGCACCGCGGCGGGATCGGAGATGTCCCAGGCTTGCAGGGTGTCGGCCGCGAGACTGACCAGCGTCGTGTTGTCCGGCGTGATACCGATCCAGCCGAACGGTTTGGTCGGCTCGCTCGGAATCTCGCTCAGCACATGGGGTGCGGCCGGATTCGACAGATCCCAGAGTCGAATGACGTATCGATCCTGGCCGGTATCGGTCCGATCCAAAGACATGGTCGCCATCAGCTCATCGCCGATGCTGTACATGGCGAATGCGCCGCTGCCGGTGGCCAATGGCATCCGGCGACCGAGCGGGACCGGATGCGCCCGGTCGACCAGATCCCATACCTGGAACGACCAGGCCGCATCGTCGGCGATAGTCCACAAATATCGACCGCCCGGACTGAACATGGCGGCGAAGATCCCGGGCAGTTCCGCGATCGTGCGCGCATGCGCGGGATCGCTGACATCGTGCAGGAGCACACGCGGCGGCGATCCGACTGTCGAGGCGGCCGAGTGCCCGTCTCGGCTCAGCGCGGCTCCCGCCGCGTACAGCTCGGTGGGACCGGGTCCGAGGTCGGCTAGTTTGCGCAGGTCGGCGCGATCACGCACATCCCAGAGCGCGACCCGACCGTTGATCGCGCCGGTCACCATCGTGCCCTCGGTGCTGAACGCGGGCGGCACAGGTAACCACCCGAGCCGCCCGGGGAGCACGGCGGGTGCCAGCGACCAGAGCCGGATCACGCCGAGCGCGCCCGCGGCCGCGACGGTATGGCCGTCCGGACCGAAGGCCAGCGAGTTCTGCGCGTCCTGACAGACCAGCATGGTGCTGACCTCAGGACACGGTGACGACGATGCCAACAGCGGTTCGCCGAGCGGCCGCGGATTGGCGCGGTCGGCGATATTCCACACCGTGACGCCATTGCGGTTGCCTGCGGCAAGGGCGTCGCCGTCCGGGCTGAACGCGAGCGAGCGCACCGCCGAGCTGGCGGCCGCGAGCATCGAACCGCGGAAGACCGGCCGGACCGGATCGGCGATATCCCATACTCCGACGGTGGCATCGCCGGTATTCTCCGCCCACGGCGAATCGCCGCCGCTGCCTACCGCGAGGGTCACACCGTCCGGGCCGACCGCCACCGCCCGCACCGGCCGCGCTGGAATCGGGATCGGCGCGCCCAGCACTGTCGGGGTATCGCCGATGGTCCAGAGTTGGATCGCATCGTCGTAGGCGACGGCGAGCCAGGATCCCTTGGGATGGAATGATATCGATCGAATCTGCTGCGGAACCGGCAGCGGTGCAGCGATTTTCGTCGGTGACGCGGGGTTCTGCAGATTCCACAACGTGACGGTGCGATTGTTATCGGCAGCGGCGAGCACCCGCCCGTTCGGGCTGAAGGCCACCCGGAACACATCACCGGCGATCGGGACCGCCGCCGGGGCCGGATGTCGCGGATCTTCGACATTCCACAGCCGCAATGCCTTGCCGCAGGCCGCCGCAAGGAGCTTCCCATCGGGGCTGAACGAAATCGAGGTCGCCGGGGCGTCACAGGTCAATGGCATGCCGATGGGCTGTGGACGCGCGCGATCGATGAGATCCCACAGCCGGACCGTGTGGTCCTCGCCCGCCGAGGCGAGCAGCGCTCCGCCCGGTTGGTATGCGACCTGGTCGACCGCGCCGATATGGCCGGACAGCGGAGTGGCCAGCGGCAGATTCTGGGTGCTCAGCAGTCGCGAATTCACGTCCGGATCATCGGGCTCGAGGCGATGGGCGACCAGAGCGAGTTGGGCTGACAGGGTGGGGTCGGTGGTGCGCAGACTCTCGGATTCGGCGAGCACCGCCGAGAGCAGGGCATTGTCACGCTGTTCGTCCTTCAACCGGACTTGGCCGTAGGCGGCGATGCCGAGGACGAGCACACCAACGCCGAGCAGGGCGAGCACCGCACGGGTCGCGGCGGCCCAGCGTCGCGACTTGGTTCGGGAAGCCTGTGCCGCGGTGAGGAATTCGGTCACGGAGTCGGTGGCCGGATGCCGGTCTGCGGCTTCTTTCGCGCTCGCCAGCCGGGTGCCGCGGTAGAGCAGGGCTGGATCATTGCCGGATGAGGACCAGTCCGCCGCATCGGCTTCCAGCCGTTGGCGCACCAGATATCCGACGCGATCCTCCTCGATCCAGGCCCGCAGTCGGGGCCAGGCGCGCAGCACGATTTCGTGGGTGAAGTAGGCGCTGTCGGCATCGGAAGTAACCAGCCTGGCACGAACCAGTGTTTCCAGCACCGCATCGGCGGCCTCGGAATCCACTGCCCGACTGACCAATTCGGCGCGGGCGGCGCGACGCCTGGTGTCGTGACCGTCCGGACCGACGCTGACAAGGCTCAGCAACAGCGGTTCTGCCTCGATCCGCTGGGTGACGGTCAGTTCGTCCCAGGCCTGTTCGGCCGTCGCCGCGACCGAACCCGTAACCCCGCCCGCCTTGCGATAACCGGCAACAGTCAGGCGTAGTCGTTCCCGATGCTCCCAGGTCGCAGCCATGACGTGGGAGAGCAGCGGCAGTGCGCCGGGATCGTAGCTGCGCCGGTTCTGATGATCGCCGAGGCCACAGAGTTCGGTGACCACCAGTTCGACCAAGCCTGCTTCTAGTTCGAGTCCCGCCGCCGAGGCCGGTCCGGTAATGGCCTCGGACAGTTCGCTCCGCCGCATCGGGCCGAGTACATAGCCTCGGTTGTTCAGTACGTCTTCGAGGATCGGATAGTCGAGGCAGGGTGCGTAGAAGTCGGCGCGGACGGCCAATACTACTGTTGCCCAACGCTTTTCGTGCGCCGCAGCGACGTAGGCAAGCGCGGTGAGGAAATCCTCGCGCTCCTGCTCGTCTTGGCAGGCGGTGAACAATTCCTCGAACTGATCGACGATCAACAAGCCGTATTTGCCGATAGCCCAGTCATCGCCGACGGCTTCGGCGAGCGCTGTCCGCGGTTGCGCGCCGGGAGTGACAGTCGTTATCTGCCAATCCTTTTCGATCTTCCGGACCGCCGGGATCAAACCCGCGTGCAGCAGCGAGGATTTACCCGCACCCGACGCGCCTACCAGGGCGACCATGCCGCCCCCGGCCGCATCGAGCGTGCTCAGCACCAGCTCGGTGAAATCGGTGGTGGCGCGGCTGCGGCCGAAAAACCATGCCACGTCGTCGGATTGATACGACCTCAGCCCGCGATAGGGGCATACGCCGGTGGCCGGATCGTTTTCGGGTTTCCAGGTGACGGCCGCCTGCCACAGCCGCCGCCACTCCGGTAGATCCACCAGTTCGCGCTGTACGGGCGCGGCCGACTTCTTGGCCAGATCGAGCAAGGTCAGCAGAATCGGCAGCAGCGTCTCGAATTGCGCCGGGACATTACGGCCCGAGCGCCAGTCGCTGATCCGCTGCAACGATGCGGTACCGCCCTTGGCCGGTCCGCGGGTGGCCTTCATCCGCGCCTCGGCGGCGGTGGCCACCTGCCGCAATTTAGGATTGCCCGCGGCCTCGAACAGACTCATCAGACGTTGGGCGAATACCGATCTCGGCGAAACACCCCTGCGTAGATCGGATTCCGATTCGACCGCGCCAACCACCGGCCAATGATAAGCGGCGGCGAATCCGAGCCGACCCACGAGACCAATTTCGGGCACCATGGTCGGCATGGATCTACGCATCTTCACCGAACCGCAGCAGGGTGCGAGCTACGACACCCTGCTCACCGTCGCCAAAGCCACCGAGGACCTGGGTTTCGACGCGTTCTTCCGCTCCGACCACTATCTGGCCATGGGCGGCAGCGATGGCCTGCCCGGCCCGACCGACGCCTGGATCACGCTGGCCGGGCTGGCCAGGGAGACCAAGCGCATCCGGCTCGGCACCCTCGTGACAGCCGCCACCTTCCGACTGCCCGGACCGCTGGCCATCCAGGTCGCCCAGGTGGACCAGATGTCCGGCGGCCGGGTCGAGTTCGGACTGGGCAGTGGCTGGTTCGCCGAGGAACATGCCGCCTATGGAATCCCGTTCCCGCAGGACAAGTTCACCAGATTCGAGGAGCAGCTGGCGATCATCACCGGCCTGTGGGCGACCAAGCTCGGCGATAAGTTCAACTTCGAAGGCGCGCATTACGCGATTACGGACTCCCCCGCACTGCCGAAGCCGGTGCAGGATCCGGTGCCGCTGTTGATCGGCGGGCACGGTGCGACGCGCACCCCGCGCCTGGCCGCCACCTACGCGACCGAATTCAATATGCCTTTCGGCTCGCTCGAGGACAGCGCCCGTCAATTCGACCGTGTGCGCGCCGCCGCGCAGGCGCGCGGCCGCCGCCCCGACGATCTGATCTACTCCAATGCCCTGGTGGCCTGTGTCGGCGCCTCCGATGCCGAGGTGGCCCGCCGGGCCGCCGCCATCGGCCGTGAGGTCGAGGAACTGAAGACCAACGGGCTCGCGGGCTCCCCTGCCGAGGTCGTCGACAAGATCGCCCGCTACGCTGAAATCGGCGCTACCCGTCTCTATCTCCAGATCCTCGACCTCGACGATCTGGCGCACCTGGAACTCATTGCGACGCAGGTGATGTCACAGCTGTAGATCGTCCACGGTGGCGGATTCGTTGCGGGACAGGTTGATGCCCAGATTCGCCGCCGTCCGATCGATATCGTCCTCGTCGACGCCACCCATTTCGATGGCGGCGCCGTCGGAGGACAGCACCTCGACGTTGAGGCACAGCGACTGGAGCTCCTTGAGGAGCACCTTGAACGACTCCGGAATGCCCGGCTCCGGAATGTTCTCGCCCTTGACGATCGCCTCGTACACCTTGACCCGGCCCGCGATATCGTCGGATTTGATGGTGAGCAGTTCCTGCAGCGTGTAGGCGGCGCCGTAGGCCTGCATGGCCCAGCACTCCATCTCACCGAAGCGCTGACCACCGAACTGCGCCTTACCACCGAGCGGCTGCTGGGTGATCATCGAGTACGGACCGGTCGAACGGGCGTGGATCTTGTCGTCGACCAGGTGGTGCAGCTTCAGGATGTACATGTAGCCGACGGCCACCGGGTACGGGAAGGGCTCACCGGAACGTCCGTCGAACAGCGTCGACTTGCCGTTGTCATCGACCATGCGCTCACCGTCACGGTTCGGCAGGGTCGAGGCGAGCAGACCGGTCAGCTCCTCTTCACGAGCACCGTCGAACACCGGGGTGGCCAGATTGCTGTCGGCGGGCACGGCGCGCATATCCTCCGGCAGCGCACTCGCCCAGGCGGGTGTGCCCTCGATCTTCCAGCCCGCCTTGCCGATCCACCCGAGGTGGGTCTCCAAGATCTGGCCGATGTTCATACGACGCGGCACACCGTGGGTGTTCAGGATGATGTCCACCGGGGTGCCGTCGGGCATGAACGGCATGTCCTCGGTCGGGAGGATCTTGCCGATGACACCCTTGTTGCCGTGGCGACCGGCCAGCTTGTCGCCGTCCTGGATCTTGCGCTGCTGCGCCACATAGACGCGCACAAGTTCATTGACCCCGGGCGGCAGATCATCGTCGTCCTCGCGCGAGAACACTCGAATACCGATGACTTTGCCCGATTGACCGTGCGGCACCTTCAGCGAGGTGTCGCGCACTTCGCGCGCCTTCTCACCGAAGATCGCCCGCAGCAACCGCTCTTCCGGGGTCAGCTCGGTCTCACCCTTCGGGGTGACCTTGCCGACCAGGATGTCGCCATGTCGCACCTCCGCGCCGACCCGAATGATGCCGCGCTCGTCGAGATCGGCGAGGACCTCGTCGGAGACATTCGGGATATCGCGGGTGATCTCCTCGGCGCCGAGTTTGGTATCGCGGGCATCGACTTCGTGCTCTTCGATGTGGATCGAAGTGAGCACATCCTGTTCGACGATGCGCTGCGACAGGATGATCGCGTCCTCGTAGTTGTGCCCTTCCCACGGCATGATCGCCACGAGCAGGTTCTTACCCAGGGCCATCTCACCGTTCTCGGTGCACGGACCATCAGCGAGGACTTGTCCGGACTCGACCCGCTGACCCTCGTCAACGATCGGGCGTTGATTGACACAATTGCCTTGGTTCGAGCGGGCGAATTTGCGCAATCGGTAGCTCTTGCGGGTGCCATCGTCTGCCATGACGGTAATGAAGTCGCCCGAAACCTCCTCGACCACACCGGCCTTCGCATTGACCACCACATCGCCCGAATCGAGAGCGGCACGAAACTCCATACCGGTACCGACAATCGGCGCCTCGGAGCGGATCAGCGGCACGGCCTGGCGCTGCATGTTCGCCCCCATGAGGGCACGGTTGGCGTCGTCATGCTCGAGGAAGGGAATCATCGCGGTCGCGACCGACACCATCTGGCGCGGCGAGACATCCATGTAGTCGACCTCGTCGGGGGGAACCGATTCGACCTCCTCGCCGAACCGGCGGGCCAAGACCTTGTCCTCCGCCAGATACCCGTCCGCGTCGATCAGCGAATTGGCTTGCGCACGCACATACCGTTCTTCCTCGTCCGCGCTGAGGTACACGACCTCATCGGTGACCACGCCGTCGACCACCTTGCGGTACGGCGTCTCGATGAAGCCGAACGGATTGACCCGCGCGTACACCGACAGGTAGCCGATCAGGCCGATATTCGGCCCCTCCGGGGTCTCGATCGGACACATCCGGCCGTAGTGACTATGGTGCACATCCCGCAGTTCGAGGCTGGCACGTTCCCGCGACAGACCACCAGGGCCCAGCGCCGAGAGCCGACGCTTATTGGTCAAGCCCGACAGCGGGTTGTTCTGGTCCATGAACACCGACAGCTGCGAAGTTCCGAAGAACTCCCTGATCGACGCGGTCACGGGACGGATATTGATCAGTGTCTGCGGGGTGATGGCCTCCACGTCCTGGGTGGTCATGCGCTCGCGGACGACGCGCTCCATCCGCGACATGCCGACTCGGATCTGGTTCTGGATCAGCTCGCCCACGCGGCGCACGCGACGGTTACCGAAGTGGTCGATGTCATCGACGTCGACCGGAACTTCGACACCGCCGGGTACCGTCATGGTCTTTTCGCCCGCGTGCAGCCGGACCAGGTACTCGATGATCGCGATGAGATCCTCCTCGGTCAGCACCTGGTCGGTGGTGGTACTGATGCCGAGCTTCTTGTTCATCTTGTAGCGACCCACGCGCGCCAGGTCGTAGCGCTTCTCCTTGAAGAACAGATTCTCCAGCAGCGCTTGCGCGGACTCCTTGGTCGGCGGCTCACCCGGCCGCAGCTTGCGATAGATATCGAGCAATGCGTCGTCGGTGCCGACCGTGTGATCCTTCTCCAAGCTCGACATCATGACCTCGGAGAAACCGAAGCGCTGCGTGATCTGCTCGGAGCTCCAGCCGAGCGCCTTGAGGAAGACCGTCACCGGTTGGCGGCGCTTGCGGTCGATGCGCACACCGACGGTGTCGCGCTTGTCGACATCGAACTCCAGCCACGCACCACGCGACGGAATGACCCGCACACTGTG
>NZ_JBITGN010000022.1:0-138643 GCF_044457245.1 Nocardia sp. NPDC050630 | reverse complement strand
CCCGGAGAACTGATGTCCATCAGCCCGGAGATCTGCTGTCCGCCCAGCCGGACCCGCCGAATCCATCCGCCCGGATGTCCCGATGTCCGTTGACAGGAGTCTCAGGGACGATTTGGACGTTGGCGTGCGCCGAATGAGTCTCGGTGAGATCCGCTGCAGACGGCCTGCGAACGAATCCGGGCATTCCCTTTGGTGAACAGATTGCCTATCCGCCGCTTTTGCAGGCCCGACATCTACTCCCCCACTTAGTCATGCTTGCCATCCTGTGCTGAAGAGGGGTGGTCAAGGGTGGCCACAGCCATCGCGATGCGATGCGACGAATGAGCGCCCTTTACTCACCCGAACTGACGTCATTGGGCCATGAGGAGGCGGGAACTCAAGCCGGAGTTTGGCTATGGTTCACGCCCCGCCACCGATGTCCTGGGCTTCACGTCCCGGGAGCTCCTCGCGTAACAGCTGATGCTTTCGCCGATGCAGCCTCAACAGCACTCCACCGATATCGGCTGGCCGATCCGCAGCACCTGGGCGCTTCAGCTGCAATACGCACATCCGAGCATCGTCCGCCAGCTCTTGCCACGCTGAGCAAAGGGCCGTCGCCACAACAGCTCTATCTCCGCTGTTGAGAAAAGTAGCTGCAGCGGACAGGCCAGACGCCCCGAGCGCAACGAGGCCCGCGACGACACGGAACTGCTCACTGGACAATCCCGCGGCACCAGCTACGGCAGCAAGGATCGCAGCGGGCAAGCCCAATAGGAAGTACGCCTGCTGCCAGCGTTTACTGATAGCCCGGTAGTCGACCGCCCGGAGGTCTGACTCCGCAACCAGTTTCAAAAGTGCATCCATCTCGCTGGTCGGCGGATCGCCGACAAATTCTTCGAGATCGCGCCGGAGTCGACGTCGTTTGCCTTCCCACCAGTGGCGTCGCACCCTGCCGAAACGGTGAGTCACCTCTGCGCTTGCGGTCGATTGCCACATGATCTGGACGTCGCTGCCGCCAAAAATGGCGGTAGCGGTAGGGACACTATCGGCTGGCTCGTCCAACGGCATGCCCTCCCGTCCATGACACCCGAATCAGCTAACCCGGCATCGAAACTCAGGTGATGTTCTCACGATGCGATATCGAATCGCATCGAAACTGGGAGCTTCGTTCTGGTGCAGGCGCTGGGGCAGACGGTAGCCAGCCAATTCTGCGGATTCGTGTTCGGCTCCGATTTGGGAATTCCGGGCGGGCACTCTGGCGCGGGAAACGGGAGTGCGTCACCGAGTCCGACACGACGGAGTCGATCATGACAGCGCGGATTGACCTGTGAGCAAGTCCGGGTTTCTGCACGGCATCTATGGTCGGTTACATGAAAGACGATGTCTGCGTGTGGATTGGAAACACCACCGAGGCGAGGGATCACTTCGATTCGATCTGCGCGCTGTACGACGCGGCGTTCTCGGCGCCGCCGTTCGTTTGGCCGGAGTCGGAGTCGCAGCGACATCGCGAGATGCTCGACCGCATGATCGGTTCACCGACGTTCGGGATCGCTCTGGCCGAGTCCGCTGACACGCTGATCGGATTCGCTTACGGCGATACGCTTTCAGTTAAGACTGGCTGGTGGGACGGGTTCCAGGTATCGGTGGCGGCCGACGTCACTCGTGAGTGGACGGGTCGAACATTCGCGGTCATCGACATTGCCGTCGAGACGTCGGCGCGTGGGCGGGGCGTCGGTCGGCGACTCCTGAACACGCTTCTCGACAGCCGATGCGAGGAGCGCGCGACGCTGGCAGTGCAACCGCAGGCCGAAGGCGCGCACGCGTTCTACCGTGCGGTCGGCGGTTGGCAACTTGTCGGACGGCAGGACACACCAGGGTTCGTGTCGCCGCAGTTCGATATCTATCTCCGAGCACTGAAGCCGTAGTCGGCCATCAGCTCATCGAGGTCGCGGACACACAACGCGTCCTCCCACGGCGTGAGTTCCGCACGTGCCTCGGTGATGATCTCCGAGAGCCGATCCGAACGGCAGGCTGCCGCCAGCCCGGCCGCGCGCCCGATCACCTGCGCGGCCTCATCGATCTCACGGGACTCGATATGGGCGTGGGCCAAGTCCACGCAGGCTAATGCCCGGTTGCGTGGATAGTCCTCGCCGATCAGGTCAAGGCTCGCAACGGCCGCCTGATGCGCGTCGACCGCCCGCCCGAGCCGATACATGCAGTCACTACGGAACGACAGCGCCAGCCCTGGCCCGTGGAAGTAGGCCACGCTCGACTCCGCTCCGGCATCGTTTGCCAGCGCGCAGTCCGCCGCGTCCAGCGCTGTCAGGCATGCGTTGGTCCGTCCGCTCGACGCGTACGCGAATGCTGCGATCACCTCCGCATAGGAACGCAACAACCCATCATCGACATTGCGCGCCCAAACCTGTGCTGCCACTGCGTGATCGATGCCGGTTCGCGGCGAGCCTCGCCAGGTAGACAGGTAGCTCAGATTGCATAACACCAGCGCGACCAGCGAGTCATTGCCCGCCTCGTGCGCGGACTCGCGGGCCGCTTCATAGCTGGCGGTGGCCAAGTCAAACGCACGCAGATCGAAATGCATCCACCCGGCCAGTTGCGCCAGTTGCGAATGGACGGTCAGCAACCGTGGGCGCAACCACTCAGGCGACTGTGCCAACAGAGCCCGCGCGATAGCCTGCTGCGCTGTCACCATCGGCAGCACGGCTTGGGGACCGTACAAATCGTTTTGTGCCAGTGCGATATTCAGCGCGTGCTCGATGTGACTAATGGTGCCCTCGTCGACACGCTCGGGCCGGATCAGAACCTCGCCAACCCGCCGCTGTTCATAGGTGTCCAGGCCCGCGAGAATCGCGGCGACGGCGGGCAGTCCGCCCGCGACACCGCCGAACAAGTGCAGCAACTCGCGTCGATTCATCTCGACCCACATCCGCAAATCGTCATCCAACGGCGAGTGTAGGCCCGATTGCTCCGGTGCCGCCGTAACAACCATCGCGAGCGCGGACGACGGCTCGGTTTTATGGAACCGGTGAGCCTGCTCACGAGTCAGGCTGTCCAACAACGTATCCATCACGTCCGCCGATTTCGGGCTGAGTAGCGCGTTCGCGCCTTCTTGCTCCCACTTGCCTATCGTGCGGACACCACGCCCCGAGACTGCGGCGAACTCCATCTGGTTCAAGCGCATCGCGTTGCGGAGCGCCTTGACCTCGGCACCGGTCCATTTCTCGATCATCGCTGGTCCGCCCCTCGCCTCCGCGTGTCGAATACCGAAAGAGTAGGACCAAACTGCCAGTTGCGTACCTGGATCGAGAGTCTCGGGAAACCGATGCTGGACAAGCACCCGGCTGCCGGAGTGCTTGCAGGCCCGACATATGATCAGGGGGTAAGTGTTGCCCGGACGAGGATTACCCAAACGAGACCCACTCACAGGGCCGCAACGCGCGGTGTATTGCGGCACGTCGACTGACATCTTGACGCGGTACATCGGTGCTCTCACCGAGTGGAAGAACTCAATCGAAACTGCGACGCCACCCACAGGCGGGGAACTCGGGCCGAATGCGATCGGCGTGGTCCGCTGGGACAACCCGGCACAGGGCGCGTCAGCCGCCGCAGAGCTGAAACATCTAGCGGCAGAGCATAATTACGTCCTTGTCGAGGTGGTCGGATTCGATGTGGACTCCCGCGCGGCCGTGCTGCTGTTGCCGCAACATATCCGGGACGCTGAGGCTGATGCCGTGCTCACGCCCAGCCTCGAGCATGTCGGGGAGTTGAAGTGGGCGATCACCCTCGTGTGCGACCTGGTCACACCCGAGCAGGTGTATCCGTGCGGTCACGAATGGCCCGCGCCCCTGTCCACTGTGGGCGGTGACCAATGACACCCGACTCGACGCCGAATGTGCTGGCAGATACTCCCGCCAGTCGATGCTTGTTCTATCGACAGATCTGCGGGCTGGCGGCCGGAGTCGAACCCGCCATCGGGCGGATCACGGTGCGGGCGGGCAGCGTATCCGCGGTCACCATGCCCGCAGATCTCGGCCAAAAAGTTAAGGCGCACATGCAAACTCGGCAATTCGCACTCGGCCCGATCATCTCCCACCCCCGCTCGCGACGATGGACCTTCATCGTCAGACCCGACCTGCCCGACGAAGTGCCTCTGTTCTCGGAGTTATTCCGGCTCAACGTGACTATCGCTCGATTCGGCGCGCAGATCGCATTACCGTCGCCCACCGACAGGCACGCCGAATTGCGAGTCTGGATCGAACCGCCGCGCGACACGTTCCGACCCTCAGGAGTCGCCGTGGTCGATGCGATCCGCGCGAGCGTTGGCCTCCGTCCACGGAGAGCAGGACGATGAGCATTATCCTGCAAACCGCCAAGGCAATTGGTGTTCTGTCGCTGGATGTTAGCGGCCCGCACCTCTTACACGATGAACGCATCATCACCGAGTTGGCTCAGCGACGTGGCTACACCCTGAGTGGGCTGATCACTCTCAGAAACGACGCGTTCACGCCGACCGCACTCATCGCGGCGATGGTATGCAGAAAGGGAGTGGCGGCGGTTATCGCGCCGAGCATGGTCTGCTTTCACGGTCGTGGGCGGCCAATCGCTGTCACGTGCGACGTAATCACGCCTACCAAGTTCGCGGCCTGCTCCAGCAGCGGCCGATCGCAGGGCTCGCCGCATGAGTGAGCGGGTCTCGCCGCGGCCGGGTGATCCAGACGTTCACCTGTCGGTGTTCCTGCATGGTGCGCGCTTCGACTTCACCGCTTGTCTTACCGCTGCGCTGAATTTCAAGCAGGAACACCAGCGCGAGCACTACCACGATGCCGTGTCGATTGATCCCGGTGATGCGTCAGAGTGGCCGCGCCTGCCGTGTGAGCGGCTGTACCTCGAACCCTGAGATGGGACACTGACGATGAACGGGCAGCGACAAGGAAGGCAGAGGCATCGGCGTGGGGAATGACGAACAATTAGGGCTGGATTTCGAAGTCGAGCAGACCGAGTGGGGTAAATGGGTCGACGCGGACCGCCGAAAGGCGCAAGCACAGAAATTTATGGACTACGCGGGCATACGCCAGATTCCCTCGGTGCCGTGGCCGGAAGACTCGGCGGAAGTGGAGCGACTGAATCCGATTGTCGAGAAACTGTTCCCCGATCTGGCCACGGCGATGGCTCCCGAAAACGCGGACATGGCCGACGCGTTCATTTGCTTCATCGGGGAGTGTTTCATCAGATTTGCGGGCGCTGAATGGATCGAGTACGAATGGCCCGGTCGCGAATACACGTTCTACGATCATGTGAATCCTGCCCTGCGATGTGATACCCACGACCAGGACGAATTAACCGCTTGGTATCTCATGGACGACATGATCAACTACGACCCTGAAGACTATGGAGGCATGTTCTCCTCCATAGCCGCAGGGGTGCGTGAGTACGCGACTTATCACGACGAGAAACGCCGCGAGGGATCCCAAATCAACACCTGACGGCCAATTGTCCGCAAATATTTTTTAGACCTTTCCACGCATCGGGGGGTGTGTCCAGCAATGCCGGATGGATACGATAGAGACCGCGAAAATTGTGACCCCAACGAGCGTGGCAGGATATTCGAGAATGGCACCTACCGATATTTCCGCGACCGCGAGAACGGTTATATCCAACAGTCGCGCCTGCACGAAGTAAGAAATGTCGGAAATGTCAAATTCGACAAGATAAGAGAAGATCCTGGCCGCACGTTCACCATCGAAGACAAGTCAGGCAGGATCGAAGGAAAGAAGGACGAAAAGCAACTGACGGTTGTGCGCACTCTCCTCGAGCGGAATGAGGGCCACCATCATTTGCTGCGGTCTGTTGACGGTGAAACAATATCGAGCCGAGCCCAGAAACTCATCGATGGGCTGACCCGAGACTTCCCGGATCGGTTCACGCATCAGATCATCTCGCGAGAGGATGCGCGCGAGATTTGGGCGCGAGGGTTGGAGAAGGAGCCGAGTCCACAACTCGAATTGCCGGGGGTCGGTGAGCAGGCGCGGCTGCAAAAGCAACGCCAGCGGGAAGCACGGCAGCAGGCCAAAGAGCGTGAGGAACGCGCCAGAGTCGAACGTGAGGCCGAGCAGGCTCGTACCCGCGAAGACAACCGGGACCAGGCGAAACCCGCAGTGGCCCGGGAACTCACCGACCCCGCTCCGAAAGCCAAAGATGTTCGCGAACGGGAGGAAGCGCAAGCGCGGGAGATGAACGATCCCGGCCGCAGCACCGTGCAGAAAGAGCTGCTGGAGATCAAGAGGGAAGGCAGGGAGAGTCAACGCGAAGATATTGCCCGCGAGATCGACATCACACGCGGACAAGAAGCTCCGACGCGACCAGCGGAACCGCAGCGGACTCGGGAGCAGGAACGCGAAATCGCCCTAGCGCGAGCTATACAGGAACGTGCCAACGCCCGAGCGCTAGCGATTGAGAATGGACTGTCCCGAGAGATGATGGGCATTCTTGGACTCAACAGTGACGGCCCACCCAAGATGATCGATGTTGACAATGCGCGTACACGGGCCGAGGCGGAACGGGATCGGTCGATACATCAGAAGCGCGAACGCTCGGAACGTCAACGGGAAGGCCGACACCGGGGCGACTAGCGCTCCACCCGAGGCCGGAGCGTGAACATATTCCTGAGGGAGCCGCCATAGCGCCGTCCCAGAGCGCTGAGGAACAATCCCGATTCACGCGGAGACGCAGTGGCCTGCTGAAATACCAGTGCGGCGACACCATGCACAAGCCGGTACATGATCCAGACTGGCTGTGCGCCTTGGACGTTCGTAGCGTGCGGTTGGCGGCACAGATATCGCGGCTGATCTGCAGCGTCCACGCAGATCCGCGCACCTCGCTGGATCCGTCGCCCCCGTCCGCGGCTGGTAGGCGCTAGGCGGCAGACTGCTCGGTGTGGCAGGCAAATTCAGTGCTGGGATTCTGTTGTTCCGTCGGAGTTCCGGTGAGACCGAGGTGCTGATCGGGCATATGGGTGGGCCGTTCTGGGCGCGTAAGGATGCGGGGGCCTGGTCGATCCCGAAGGGTGAGTACGAGCCGGAATACGAGAGTGCCGAGGTGGCAGCGGCGCGTGAGTTTCTCGAGGAACTCGGGCTGCCGGTGCCCGAAGGTGAGCGGGTGCCGTTGGGAGAGGTCCGCTACGGCAGTGGCAAATCCGCCAAGAACCTCACCGTCTGGGCCGTCGAGGGCGATCTGGACCCGGCCACGGTGGTCCCCGGCACATTCGAGATGGAATGGCCGCCCAAATCCGGTCGCCTCGCCACCTTCCCGGAAATCGACCGCGCCGAATGGTTCGACCTCAGCACCGCGCACGACAAACTGGGCGCGGGCCAGCGCCCCTACCTCGACCGGTTGGCCGAACACCTCGCTTGACCGCACCTACCCAGCCCGGTAGCTAGTAACCCTAACGGTCAGCGGGACGCGTCGCCCCAACTCTGCCCAGTGATGAGTTCGTATGCCTCGATGTACTTCTGCCGGGTGACATCGACGATTTCGGCGGGGATCTCCGGGCCGGGATACTCCTTGTTCCAACCCGTGGACGTGGACCAGTCGCGGACGAACTGCTTGTCGAAGGAGCGCTGCGGACGCCCCGGCTCCCATTCGGCGCCGGGCCAGAAGCGGGAGGAGTCGGAGGTCAGCACCTCGTCGCCGAGAGTGAGAACGTCACCGTCCCAACCGAATTCGACCTTGGTGTCGGCGACGATGACGCCGCGCACGGCGGCGTGCGCGGCACCGCGGGTGTAGATCCTCAGGGTCAGCTCGCGCAACTGCTCAGCGACCTCGCGGCCCTCCTGATTCACCACATCCGCGAAAGTGATGGGTTCGTCGTGCCCCTCGGAGGCCTTGCTGGTCGGGGTGAAGATCGGCTCGGGCAGCTTGTCGCCATCGCGCAGACCCGGCGGCAGTGCGATGCCGGAAACCGTCCCGGTGCGCTCGTACTCCTTCAGCCCCGACCCGGTCAGATAGCCGCGGGCGATGCATTCGACCTGCAGCATCTTCAGTGGCTTGACCCGGATGCCGCGACCGGCGAATTCCGCGGGCACATCGGTCGCCGAGACCACATGGTTGGGCACGTCGGTGAAGTATTCGAACCACCAGTTCGACAGTTGGGTCAGCAGTGCGCCCTTATCCGGAATCGGCGTCGGCAGCACCACGTCGTAGACCGATACCCGGTCCGACGCCACGAGCAGCAGGGTGTCGCCGTCCTCGTAGAGGTCGCGCACCTTTCCGGCGTGGATATGCTTCACGTCGCAGCTCCGATCCTGGTCGATAGGGTTTATGGGAAAAAGTCCCGCGCGGGCAACCTTACCGAGGTGGCATTGTGGTGAGTGCTGTGCCCGCCGGGGGGCCGCCCGTGCACATTCTTCGAACCACGAAGGAGTCCAATGTCCGCACCGAACCTGACTCGCGACCAGGCGATCGAACGCGCCTCGACAGTGCAGGTCGAGAACTATCGCATCGAGCTCGATCTGACCGACGGCGCGGGACAGCCGGGCGAGCAGACCTTCTTCTCTCGCAGCACGGTCACTTTCACCGCGACCGCGGGCGCGAGCACGTACATCGATATCGTCGCCCGCGGGGTCCGCTCCGCCGTGCTCAACGGCACGCCGATCGACATCGCCGACTACGACGAAGCCAAGGGCATAACCCTCAACGGTCTGGCCGAGCGCAACGAACTCGTCGTCGAAGCCGACTGCGAATACTCCAATACCGGTGAGGGCCTGCACCGCTTCGTCGACCCCACCGATGACGCGGTCTACTTGTACTCGCAGTTCGAAACCGCCGATGCCAAGCGGATGTTCGCCTGCTTCGATCAGCCGGATCTCAAGGCCACCTTCGATATCAGCGTCACCGCCGCGCCGAGTTGGAAGGTCATCTCCAATGGCGCCGCGGTCGATACGCTCATCGCCGATCCCGGCAAGCACCTGTTCCGCACCACGCCGCGGATGAGCACCTATCTGGTCGCGCTCATCGCCGGCCCGTACGCGGAATGGACCGACGCCTACACCGACGATCACGGCACGATTCCGCTCGGCATCTACTGCCGCGCCTCGCTTGCCGAGCATATGGACGCGCAGCGCCTGTTCACCGAGACCAAGCAGGGCTTCGGCTTCTACCACAACAACTTCGGTGTGCCGTACGCATTCGGCAAGTACGACCAACTGTTCGTCCCGGAGTTCAATGCGGGCGCGATGGAGAACGCTGGCGCCGTTACGTTCCTGGAGGACTATGTCTTTCGGTCCAAGGTGACCCGCGCCTCCTACGAGCGGCGCGCCGAGACCGTCCTGCACGAGATGGCGCACATGTGGTTCGGCGATCTGGTCACCATGAAATGGTGGGACGACCTGTGGTTGAACGAGTCGTTCGCGACCTTCGCCTCGGTGCTGTGCCAGTCCGAGGCGACCGAATATACAAGTGCCTGGACCACTTTCGCGAATGTGGAAAAGTCCTGGGCCTACCGGCAGGATCAGCTGCCCTCCACCCACCCGATTGCCGCGGACATCCCGGACCTGCACGCCGTCGAGGTCAATTTCGACGGAATCACCTATGCCAAGGGCGCTTCCGTACTCAAGCAGCTCGTCGCCTACGTCGGTCTGGAACCTTTCCTCGCCGGTCTGCGTGCCTACTTCACCGAACACGCCTACGGCAACGCTACTTTCGACGATCTGCTCTCGGCCCTCGAGCAGTCCTCGGGCCGTGATCTGTCCGGCTGGGGTGCGCAGTGGCTCAAGACCACCGGCCTGAATATCCTGCGGCCGGACTTCGAGGTCGATGCCGAGGGCAAGTTCGCCTCGTTCGCCGTGGTGCAGGAGGGCGCCGCGCCTGGTGCGGGCGAACGCCGCGTCCATCGCCTGGCCGTCGGTGTCTACGACGATCAGGACGGAAAGCTGGTGCGCACCAAACGCGTGGAGCTCGATCTCGATGCCGCCGAGCGCACCGACGTTCCCGAACTGGTCGGTGTGCCGCGCGGCAAGTTCGTGCTGGTCAACGATGACGACCTCACCTACTGCTCGGTCCGCCTGGATGCCGATTCGCTCGACGTGCTGGTGAACCGCATCGCCGATATCGCCGAACCACTCCCCCGCACACTGGCCTGGTCGGCCGCCTGGGAGATGACCAGGCAGGCCGAATTCCGGGCCCGTGATTTCGTCGCACTGGTCCAGCGCGGTATCGGCGCGGAATCCGAAATCGGTGTGGTGCAACGACTCCTGATGCAGGCCAACACCGCGATCGGCAACTACGCCGATCCGGAATGGGCCACCACCACCGGCTGGCCGGAGTACGCCAACCGACTGCTCGAGCTCGCCCGCGAGGCCGAGGCCGGTTCGGATCACCAACTCGCCTTCGTCAACGCGCTCACCGGCGCCAAGCTGTCGGCCTGGCATACCGAGGTGCTGGGCGAACTGCTCGACGGTGATCCGGCAAAGGTCGGCCTCCCCGGTCTGATCGTCGATACCGATCTGCGCTGGCGGCTCGTGACCGCGCTCGCCGCCGCCGGTGAGATCGACGCCGACGGTCTAGCCACCCCCACGATCGATGACGAGTTGGCCAACGATCCGACCGCGGCCGGTAAGCGCCATGCCGCGGCCGCGGCGACGGCCCGTCCGATCGCCGAGGTGAAGGAGCAGGCCTGGACGACGGTGATGTCCGACGATTCGGTCCCGAATATCACCGCCCGCTCGATCGTCGGCGGCTTCGCCCCCAATGGCCAGGGTGAGCTGCTGACGCCGTACGTGGAGCGCTATTTCGCCGAGGTCCCCGGCGTCTGGGAGCGCCGCTCCAGCGAGGTCGCTCAGACCGTCGTCGTGGGACTCTACCCGGCGTGGGCGATCAGCGAGGAAGCCGTCGCGGCGGCTGACAAATTCCTCGCCGATGACCATCCGCCGGCCCTGCGCCGTCTGGTGAGCGAGGGCAAGGCGGGCATCGAACGCTCACTGCGCGCCCGCGCCTTCGACGCCCAGGGCTGAAGGTTCTCGCGCGACTGAGACGGGGCGTGCCATCCATCGTGATGCGCATGCCCTGTTCACAGTCGACAGCCGAAACGCAATCGGCGCGTCCACCTCAGCGGTGAACGCGCCGGAGCACGCGAAGTGCGACAGCTGGATCAGCGACCGATGGCCGCGGCCATCACGCGAACCGCGGAGACCAGACCGTCGATGAGCTGCCCCTGCCGGAACGAGCTCAGTGCGGCGGTGACGCCGAGCTGGCAGACGCGGTCATTGGCGCGATCGGCGACCTCGTGGCCGGAGCGCACCTCGATGGCCTTGTCATTGGGCGAAACCGCGATGAGCACCGAACGCGCGGCCTCGGGGGTCGCGGGGAAGACCGCGTCCGCACCGGCGGCCGGATCCGCGCCGAGATCGCCGATGTAGATGTTGAAGCGCACCTTGGTCGCGCGGGTCGCCTCGGTGAGCACATTGTCCATGACGAGCCGCTCGTCATCGCTGAACGGGGCTTCCTTGAACACCGCACCGGCCTCGTGCACACCCGAGACGCGGCCGCTGCTGGTGACCACCGAACCGTGCGGCAGTTCGGATTCGACTACCGCGGGCCATTTAGAACTTGCCACTTGCCCGTCCTCCGATCAGCTCCACCGGGGTGGATTCGATTGCCACATGATGCCCATGCGACGACTCAGGATCGTCGTAATGACCCAATCCGGTCACCTCGTCGGTCGCACTCCACAGCACGGCAGGCTGGGTCCACTTCTGACCGAGGTCGAAGTGGACCGGCTTCTCGCCGGGCAGTGGCTTGCCGAGATACGACAATCCGGCGATCGCGCCGTAGATCACCAGCGGGATGCCGAGGAAGATCAGCACTGTTTCGAGAATGCTCATGACCGCGCCTCGCTGACGCTCGGCTCCGTCATGCGCATGGCGCGCTGGCACATGGTTCGCTCGCTTCGCTCACTCACGGGACTAAAGGTAGACGATCCTCTGTACTAGTTCGCGCTCTGGTCGAACTCGTGTGGTCCCGCACGACCGCGCCTCGTGGCACTCGGCTGCGTCGTGCGCGATGCGCGCGGTGACTTCGGTTCGCGCGCTCACACCAGCCACGCAGCGGCATTCGCGGGCAATTGTCCGTTCACCGAGGGGGCACTGGCGAGCAGTACATCACCCGGTGGCAGCGAGATCGGCTCGGGCGAGGCATTCAGTACGCAGACCAGTCCACCGGGTCGCCGGAAGGCGAGACAACCGGCCGGACTGCCGTACCACTCGAGCCGCGGACCCTCGAATTCCGGTCGGACACCGCGTAATTCGATTGCCAAGCGGTACAGCGACAGGGTGGAGCCCAGCGCCTCCAACTGCGCCTCGACCGACGACGACACCCACTCCGGCGGCATCGGCAGCCAGGACTGCGCGGCCGTGGTGAAGCCGAACGGCGGCGCCGTACCCTCCCACGGAATCGGGACCCGACAGCCGTCGCGTCCGCGTTCGGTATGTCCGGAACGCTCCCAGACCGGATCCTGCAGCACCGTCTCGGGCAGATCGTCCACATTCGGCAGCCCGAGTTCAGCGCCGTTGTAGATGAAGACCGCACCGGGCAGCGCCAACTCCACCATGATCATCGCCCGGGCCCGCGCCACCCCGATCGGACCGCCGCCGTACCGGGTGACCTCACGCTCGATGTCGTGGTTGGATAGGGTCCAGGTTGGTGAGGCGCCCACCGGCGCGACGGCCGCGAGCGAATTGTCGATGGCCGCCCGCACGGTGTCGGCGTGGAATTCCGCCTCGGCGAGGCGGAAATTGAAGGCCAGGTGCAATTCGTCCGGACGGACGTACTCGCCGAAGCGGGTGTTGTCATCGACCCACACCTCACCGATCGAGACCGCGTTCGGATACTCGTCGAGCACCTTGCGGATGCGGCGGTGGATCTCGTGCACATCGGGATGGTTGAAACGGGGATCGCTATCGTCGTGCACGAGCATCTTCGTATCGACGCGTTCCATATCGGGCAGACCGTCCGGTTTGGCCATGCCGTGGGCGACATCGAGGCGGAAACCGTCGACACCGCGGTCGAGCCAGAACCGCAGCGTTTGCTCGAAATCGGCGGCGACCTCGGGGTTCTGCCAGTTCAGATCGGGTTGCTCGCGCGCGAAGATGTGCAGATACCACTGGCCCGGGGTGCCGTCGGGCTCGGTGATCCGGGTCCAGGCGGGTCCGCCGAAGATGCTCGGCCAGTTGTTCGGCGGCATGGCGCCGTCGGGTCCGCGGCCGTCACGGAAGATATAGCGCTCGCGTTCGTGACTGCCGGGTGCGGCGGCCAGCGCCGCGGCGAACCACGGATGCTGATCACTGGTGTGGTTGGGCACCAGGTCCATGGTGACCTTGAGATTGCGGTCGTGGGCCTCGGCGATCAGCTCGTCCATCGCCGCCATTCCACCGAAGAGCGCGTCGATATCGCGCGGATCGGCCACGTCGTAGCCGCCGTCGGCCATCGGCGAACGCATCACCGGACAGATCCAGAGCGCGTCCACCCCGAGTAGTTCGAGGTAGCCGAGCTTCTCGCGAACTCCACCGAGATCGCCGATCCCGTCACCGTTGGAGTCCGCGAAGGATCTCGGATAGACCTGGTAGAACACGGCCGACCGCCACCAAGGTTGGGCGGTGCGATCCACCGACGCCGGCACGGCAGGTGTATCAGTCACATCCGCAATAGTGCCAAAGATTTTCGGTAAATTCGCCCAGGCTCAACTGTGTTCTTCGACATCCGGCAAATTTTCAGCGTTGCACAACCTGAATCGAAACCCTAGGGCTGACCCTGGACCGGGCGAAATGATCTCACCAAGCCGCATTCATCAGCGAATTTGCCGCCATCTCCAAATAGTCGAGCAATGCCTTGCGATGTTCGTCATCCAGAATTTCCGGTTCGATTTCCGCCACGCCGATGCGCATGCAGCGCAGCCACGCGTCACGCTCCACCGGACCGATTTTGAACGGCATATGCCGCATCCGCAGTCGCGGGTGCCCACGTTCGTCGGAGTAGGTGCGCGGCCCGCCCCAGTACTGCTCCAGGAACATGCGCAGGCGCCGCTCGGCCGGTCCGAGGTCCTGCTCCGGATACAGCGGGCGCAGCACCTCGTCGTCTGCCACCTCGCGATAGAACGCCGCGACGATGCGCTGGAACGTCTCCGCCCCGCCGATCGCCTCGTAGAACGACGTGGCTGTCTGCTCGCCGGAAGTCATCGAATCCTCTCGATCGGGGCCGGGCTGTTGTTTCGTGCGACCCGCAAGCGATCGCTGCTGATCCTTTCGAGCGACCACGCAAGCGATCGCTACGGCCGCCGTCCATTGTGCCCGCGTTACGAACGGGCGGCCCTTCAACCACAGTTCATCCGACATTGTGCGAAATCACCGTGCAATAGCAGGCGTTCCATGGTCAACTGGGTGGCAGTCTCTGCCGAGATACCACATGATCTTGATGACGAAGAAACTGGGGTCACCATGAAGCAGCGGCACGGCCGATCACATGAGGCCAGGACGCACCGACAACTCCAGCCCGCCGACGTCCACAATCGTGGGTCGGGGGCTACTCCGCTGCACATCTTGTCCGACCACCATCCGGGTGCCCATCGCACCGGTGAGCCTGCTCACCACATTCCACACCTCACGGCCGTCCAGAACGAGGCCGCCAACTGGTTGAAGCGCCGGGTGCTGCTTCTGAATGCCACCTACGAGCCGCTCACCGCCTTGTCCGCGCGCCGCGCCGTCGTACTTCTCATCTGCGATAAAGCCGACACCGTCCACCACGATCCCGAGGGTTCGGTAGTGCACTCCGCCGAATCCGCCGTCACGATTCCCTCCGTCATCCGGCTGCGCAGCTATGTACACGTGCCCTATCGGGCGCGCGTCCCGATGACCCGCGCCGCCCTCATGCACCGCGACCGCTACCGCTGCGGCTATTGCGGTGGCAAGGCGGAGACCATCGACCACGTCATCCCGCGCAGCCGCGGCGGTGAACATTCCTGGGAGAACTGCGTAGCGAGCTGCGCGCCGTGCAACCACCGCAAGGCCGACAAGCTGCTCAGCGAGTTGGGGTGGACGTTGCGTTCGCCGCTGGTTTCGCCGAAGGGTCCGCATTGGCGGCTGCTGTCCACGACCGCGGAACTAGATCCGGTGTGGTTGCAGTATCTCGGCGAGGGTGCTGCCTGAAGCTCGCGGGCACGGTCCAGGGGCATGAGGCACCCCATCCGCGTCCAAGTGGTCGCGACCGGCCTGTTCAGCGCCGAGCAGACCGAGCGGGCGACAGCGCGGCTGACACCCGGAGGCAGGAGGCTCGAGAGACACGCGCATGCACCTTGGCGTGATATTGCGTGCCCCGAGATGTTCGGATGAGCTGGCCGGGAATCACGTGTATTCGACGACCAGTGTTGCCCAGGTGTCGGGTTCGAGTGCCTCGAAGACGTGCGGTGCGTCGCCCGGATAGGCGATGTAGTCGCCGGGCGCCAGTTCGACCGGCGTGTCGATCGGGCCGACAAGCGCGCGTCCACTGGCGAGAAGTACGTGCTCGACCACGCCGGGGATGTGCGGCACTGATTTGCGCGCATGGCCCGGTTCAGCGGTGATCCGGAACAGATCGCGGCGTGAGTTGGCCGGACCGGCTGCCAGCAATGTCGCGCGGTACTCGGACTCCGCGGCCGCGACCACCGGTCCCTCGCCCGCGCGGATGACATGAACGGTGGGACGAGGCGGATCGAGTAGCCGCGAGAAGGGCATGTCCAGGGCCACGCACAGCGCCCACAAGGTCTCGAGGCTCGGATTGCCGGTACCGGATTCCAATTGGGAGAGTGTGGATTTCGCTACACCCGCGCGGTTGGCGACCTCGGTGAGCGATAGCCCGGCGCGGGTGCGCTCGCGGCGCAGGGCAGCGGCGATCACCGCCTGCGGCGTCGTCGGACTCTGCTCCATTTCCGCTCCCGTTGACTAGAGGGATGGCCGGCCGGGGTGTGAGTACAGCTGACCGCCCAACAGCGAACCATATTGACGAATCGTCACGCCATGTTCACTATGAGCTACATGCGTTCGATATGGCGAACACTCGATCGGGACACAATCTCCGGAATCGCGGCGGTATTGCTCGCGGTCGGGCTGATCGGTGTTTCCTACGGCGCGACAGCTGTCACCTCTGGCTTTCCACTTTGGGTACCGATTGCGCTCGGGATCGTGGTGCTCGCGGGCGGTGCGGAGTTCCTGTTCATCGGGATCATGGCCGCCGGTGGCAGCCCGATCGCGGCGGTACTGGCCGGACTGCTGGTCAATGCCCGGCATGTGCCATATGGGCTGTCGGTGCCGGACGTGGTCGGCACCGGATGGCGGCGGCGCATCGGCGTACATGTGATGAACGACGAATCCGTCGCACTGGCGCTGGCCCAGCCCGATGTGGCGCGTCGGCGGGCCGCGTATTGGGTGAGCGGTTTGGGTGTGCTCATTGCGTGGCCGGGTGGTGCGGCGATCGGCGCGTTGATCGGCACAGTGGTGCCTGATACCGGTGCGATCGGGTTGGACGCGGTATTCCCTGCGGTGTTGTTATCGCTGATCATGCCTGCGCTACGAGCACGCGGCACCTTGCGCGCCGCGCTCATCGGTGCCATCGCCGCCGTGGCCAGCGCGCCGTTCTTGCCTGCGGGAATGCCTGTGCTGGTTGCGCTTTCCGGACTGTTCTTCGCCATCTCGAAGCGGGGTGGCGAAGAGCCGGGCGAGGCGCAGGCATCATGAGCAAGCGAACCGGCACGGAGTCGAGCGGGGCGCAGCGATGAGCACTCCGGTCCTGTTGGTGGCCATGTCGGCACTGTCCGCCGGAACCTACGCCTTCCGTTCGTCGGGCCCGGCGCTACGCAATCGCATCCGCTTCCCAGAGCGAGCGACGAAGCTCCTGGAGATCGGCGCGGTCGTCCTGCTAGCCGCTATGGTCGCCATCACCACCCTGCCCACCGGCTCCGGCAATCTGGGATTCGCGCTTCCCGCGGGCGTTCTCGTCGGCGGACTTTTAGCCTGGCGCAACCAGCCCATGCTCGTGGTGATCCTCGCCGCAGCAGCCACCACAGCCGTCCTGCGTCTGCTCGGCGCGTCCTGACACCCTGCCACCGGTCGACACTGGGACACGATCGGCCGCCCTCCTTCTCGGGATGATCCCCGCCGTGACCCGCGCCGACAACAGATACGAAGCCTGAGCAGGGTTCGCCGAGCGCAGGTCAGCCGGGGACGGGTGCGGAATACCTCCACCTTGACGCGCACACCCATAACGGACACAGCCCAAGAAGAAATCGAGACCGCAGACCAGCTAGCGGGCAAACAGGCCACCGCCACCTCGACACACACCCACAACAGACACAGCCCAAGAAAGATTGAGAGCGCCGACCAGCTAGCGAGCGAACGGAAACCGCCAGCTTGACGCGCCCCGCAACGGGCGCGAAGCCAGAGTGGGGATCGGCAGCGCAGGCTAGCTCGGGGTAAGAGAGATGCCGCCACCTTGACGGCGAGCGACGGATCCGTATCGGGCATCGAGACGCAGCCAGGTCCTGGTGGCGCGTACGCGCACGATCTCGGCGGACGGGATGCGGCGCGGATCCGCCTTATCACCGGAGTGTGGAATGAAATCCATTGCGGTGAGTGCGAATACGACGCGCATCGGAACCTGCACCCGAACCTCGGCGGCGGATACCGTGAGCACCGTCTGGTCCAGCAAAGAGGCGGGCGGGCCGTGATTGCTGCCGTGTTCCTTGGCCAGTGCCGCGCCCTGTTCGGCGAGCTCAACGAGGGTGCGCGCGGGCACATCATCTACATGTTCGAAGCCGACATCTGGTGGCAGCGCACCACGCCAAGCCGAATCCATCGAGTAGCCGAGATCAATCGGACTACCGGACGGCAAACCGGCCAGCACCAGATCGGCGCCGACGGTTACGTCGTCGACGCCGAGTTCGGCGACCACGGTACGCGCCGCGAGCGCCTCGAAACCCGTTGCCACCCATGCGGATACATACCGTTCCCCGCGACGGCGCATGCGCACCACCGCCGCGGGATCCAGTCGAATGGCCCGGCTCAGAAAGGTCGCCAGGTTCTCCCGCTCGGCCGGATCGGAAACCTCGAGGACGCGCTGTCCCGACATCAGTGCTCCCACATCACCCCATCGCGGCCGCCGCCACACGACGACCACAGTCCGCCACCAACCGCTACACGACCGGCTGCAACCATCACCATACGAGCCGATTCGGACCGCTGCTCGACGGCCGAAGCCAGCCAAGACCGCCCAGCGATCCGAATCCGCCGCCCGAACGAGCCGGGCTGTCGCTCACTCTTTCCACTCGGCGAGGTAATCCCGCTCGGAATCGGTGAGCCGACGCAGGCGCTGCGAGCGCATATCGAAGGCCGCGATCTGGGTGGAGGCGATCACCGCGGGCGGCGAGTCCGGGGCCGTGCCATTGGCCCGGACTTCGTAACCGATGGTGAAGTCGACCGCACGCAGCTGCTCGATCCACATGGCGATATCGAGCGGGGTGTCCTCGTGACGCAGCTGGCCGCGGTAGCGGACCCGGAGGTCCGCCAGCACACAGCCCTCGCGCAACGGCGCGGTCGGGCGTCCATCCTCGAACAGCCACGGAATCCGCGCCTCCTCCAGCAGCGTCACCATGCGGGCATGGTTGACGTGTTGGAACACGTCCATGTCCGACCACCTGACGTCTACCTTGGCGTGGAAACGCTTGGGCAGCAGCAGGCTGCCACCAAGCGCCCTCCCATTGCCGTTGAGCGAACTGGTCAACGCGGTACCTCCGATTGGGCGCCCACCCCGCTCACCATGCTTCGCACTTGCCGCGCCGCAACCGACAGCGTGGCGAGATCGTGGGTTCCGGACTCGAACAACTCCGACAGCGCGGCCCGAGCACGCCCGAGCCGGGACTGGTTTTTCGACTCCCAGTATGCAATCTTTTCGTCCGCTGTCTCCTCCGGGTCGCCCCCGGAGAGCACGTCGAGGGTCAGCGAGCGCAGCGATCCGTACATATCGTCGCGCAGTGCGAGTCGGGCCAGCGCATGCCAGCGATCGCCGCGTTCCAGGTGGCTGACCGCCTGCAACAGCCAATCGATCTTGAGGTGATCGTTGAGCGCGTAGTACAGCGAGCCGACCTCCTCACCGCTGCGATCGGTGATATCTGCGATATCCAACACATCGAGCAGCGGGAACAGATTCAGCAGCCCGAAGACCTCGGTGGCGAGGTCGGTCGGCGCGCCGCGGGCGATCACTTCGGCGGATTGATCGGTCAGCGTCGCGACATGATGTCCGCGCAGCCAGCCGGGCACCTTCGGAGCCAGTTCCCGCACGCCCCGGCTGTACCGATTGATCTCCGCGCCGACCGCGATCGGCTGTGGGCGGTTGCTCAGCAACCAGCGCGAGGCGCGGTCCAGCGTCCGCTTGGTCTCCAGTTCGAGTTCATCGCGCACCGACACCGCGGCGTCGGTGGCCCGGATCCGCGCCCACATATCGTGCAGATCGAAGATCTCGCTGGCCGCCGCGAATGCGCGCACGGCGTCGGTCGAGCTGGCGCCGATCTCCTCGTTCAGCCGATGGGCGTAGGAGATGCCACCGTAGTCGACCATCTCGTTCACCACCATGGTGGTGGTGATCTCGCGACGCAATCGGTGCCGCTTGATGGCGGTGCCGAAGCGCTCGCGCAGCGGTGTCGGGAAGTAGGCCGGCAGCCGGGTGGCGAAGTACGCGGTATCCGGCAGATCGGTTTCGAGCAGATCGGCCTTGAGCGAAAGCTTCACGTGTGCCATGAGATTGGACAATTCCGGGGAGGCGAGACCAGTGCCCTCTTCGAACCTGCGCTTGATCTCCACCTCCGATGGCAGCGCTTCCAACTCGCGATCCACCCCGCGACGCGCCTCCAGATCCTCGATGAGCCGCTGGTGCACATTCAGCATCCGGGGTGCCTCGGCCCGGGAGATGCCCATCAGGAAATTCTGGGAGACGTTGTCCTGCAACACCATCTGGGCGACCTCATCGGTCATCGAGGCGAGCAGCGGATTGCGTTCGGCCTCAGGCAGTACACCCGCGCTGACCACACCATCGAGCAGCACCTTGATATTGACCTCGTGGTCGGAGCAGTCGACACCGGCCGAGTTGTCCAGTGCGTCGGTGTTCATCTTGCCGCCGTTGCGGCAGAACTCGATGCGGCCGAGTGCGGTCGCACCCAGATTGCCGCCCTCGCCGATCACCTTGACCCGCAATTGATTTCCGTTGACGCGCACCGCGTCATTGGACTTGTCGCCGACCTCGGCGTTGGTCTCGGTACTCGCCTTGATGTAGGTGCCGATACCGCCGTTCCACAGCAGCTGCACCGGCGCGAGCAGGATCGCCCGCACCAGTTCCGGCGGTGACAACGCGACCACGTCGTCGGCCAGCCCCAATGCCTTTCGCGCCTGCGGGCTGATCGGCACCGACTTCACGGTGCGATCCCAGACGCCACCGCCGGTGCTGATCAGCGAGGTGTCGTAATCGGCCCAGGACGAGCGCGATAATGCGAACATCCGCTGCCGCTCCCGGAACGACGTGGCCGAATCGGGATCAGGATCCAGGAAGATATGCCGGTGGTCGAAGGCGGCGACCAACCGGATGTGCTCGGAGAGCAGCATGCCGTTGCCGAACACATCGCCGCTCATATCTCCGACGCCGACCACGGTGAAATCGGTGGTCTGCGTGTCGATATCCATCTCCTGGAAGTGTCGTTTCACGCTCTCCCATGCGCCCTTGGCGGTGATGCCCATCGCCTTGTGGTCGTAACCCGCCGAACCACCGGAGGCGAATGCGTCACCGAGCCAGAACCCGTAGCGCTGGGCCACATCGTTGGCGATATCGGAGAAGGTCGCGGTGCCCTTATCGGCGGCGACCACCAGGTAGGTGTCATCGCCGTCGCGCCGGATCACCCGCTCGGGCGGCAGTACCGCACCGGTCGCCCGGTCGACATTGTCGGTGACATCGAGCAGACCGGAAATGAAGGTCCGATAGCATTCGACGCCCTCCGCGCCGAGCGCCTGCCGATCCGCGGTCGGATCACCGGTGGCCGCGGGCGGCTGCTTCACCACGAATCCGCCCTTGGCGCCGACCGGCACGATCACCGCGTTCTTCACCGCCTGCGCCTTCACCAGACCCAGGATCTCGGTACGGAAATCCTCCAACCGGTCCGACCAGCGCAACCCGCCACGCGCCACCGGACCGAAGCGCAGATGCACGCCCTCGACCCGCGGCGAGTACACGAAGATCTCGAATTGCGGCCTGGGCTTGGGCAACTCGGCGATTTCGCGCGGTTCCACCTTCACCGAGATGTACCCGCGCGAATTGCCCTTGGCGTCGGTCACGTAGTAGTTCGTCCGCAGCGTCGCCTTGACCAGCGACAGGATCGCACGCAGGATCCGGTCGGCGTCCAAGCTGACGACCTCATCGATGCGACCGCGGACCCGGGTCTCCAATTCGGCGGCGTCTTCGGCCGATTCGGTATCCGGATCGAACCGCGCCGCGAACAGGTCGACGAACAGTCGCGCGATATCCGGATAGGCGAGCAGCACCCTGGTGATATTCGCCTGGCTGTAGGGGAAGTCGGCCTGCTGCAAGTACTTCGCGTACATCCGCAGGATCGATACCGCGCGCCACGTCAGCCGGGCGCGCAGCACGAGTTCATTGAGCCCGTCGGCTTCGGCACGCCCGAACCAGACCGCTTCGAAGGCCTCGGTGAACCGGTCGTGCAGGCCCCGTTCCTCCGATTCCAGCGCATCGGCTCTGGCCGAGGATTCCAGCAGTTCGGCGTCCAGATCCCGGTCCAGCGAACTGCGCAGCAGTTCCGGACGAGCCAGCAGGCCGAAGTCGTAGATCCAGCGTTCCCCGCCGTCATCGCCGAGCACCGGATCCAACAGAATCTGATACGGCCGCTCGTCGACCACCTCGACACCGAGGCTCTGCAACACCGGCAGCACCTGACTCAGCGAGATGCCGCTGCCCCCGATGTAGAGGGTGAACCGCCACGAACCCGGCACCGAATCCGCGCGGCGATACAGGTGTTGGTCGATGGACCCCGCGGCAAGCCCCTCCAGCCGAGCCACGTCGGCCAGCGCGCGCTCGGCGGCGAAATCCTGTTTGTACGCCTCCGGGAAGGACTCGGCGTAGCGCTGCACGACGCCGGGATCCAGCACGGTCGAGGTGCTCACCGCATCGTTGAGGCGGTCTTCCCAGGTATTCGTCGCCTCGGCGAGCAGGCTCTGGATGCGCAGCCGATTGGCCTCGGAGGTGTCGGCTTGGGCCACCGATTCGTGTGGCAACCCGAGTTCGGATTCCGGCATGCGCACCGTGAAATACACACTGGCCAGCTCGCTCTCGCTGACCCGCGCGGAGTAGTCGATGGAGACGCCGCCCAGTTCGCGCACCAGGATTTCCTGCATCTCCAACCGCACCCGCGTGGTGTAGCGATCCCGAGGCAGATAGACCAGGCACGCGACGAACCGCCCGTAGCCGTCCGAGCGCAGGAACAACCGAACCTGTCGGCGCAGACCGACATTCAGTACGGCGGTCGCGGTGCGACGCATGGTCTCGGCATCGGAGGAGAACAGTTCGGTGCGCGGGAACGACTGGATGACCTCTAGCATGGCCTGCCCGGAGAAGGAATCCAGGTCGAAGCCGCTTTCTTCGATCACCGAACGCACCCGGCGCTCGATCACCGGGATATCCAAGACGTTCTCGTGCACCGCGGTCACGGTGAAAACACCGATGAACACGTGCTCGCCGACGATCGTGCCGGACTCGTCGAAGTCGGCGACGCCGATGAAGTACGGGTACACCGAGCGGTGCACGGTGGCAGGCACCAGGCCCTGGGTGAGCATGAGCAGCGGGCCATCGCCGGCGTTGATCGGCACCCGGAAGTCGGTGCCGACATCCGGACGCAGCACGCCGAGGCAGGTGCCGGGCAGCGGGTTCGAGATCGTCTGCCCCTGGTCGGCGCTGATTCGGTAGCGGGCATAGCCGAGGACGGTGAAATTGCCACTGGCCAACCAGCGCAACAGATTCGCGGTATCGACCAAATCGATATCGGAGAACGGCGCGTGGCCGGATTTCGCCGCCACCTCCAGCTCATCGGCGAGGTTGCTCTGCACCTGTTTGATGGCCTCGGTATCGCCGATGACCTGACGCACGTCCGCGACCACATCCGGCATGGACTGCTCGATCCGGTCCAGCAGTGCCCGACTGGTCGAGGGATGCAACTGCAGGTGCATCCACGATTCGCGCAGGCCGTCGGTGCCATTGCTGTCGACCTCATGCGGTGCGGCGCTGATCAGCCGTCCGTCCGGATCGCGCGTCACCTCGAAGATCGGGTGGATCACCTCGCTCACGCTGACGCCCATCCGGCTCAGCGACGAGGTGATCGACTCCACCAGTAGCGACATATCGTCGGTGACCAATTGCACCGCCGCGCCGAGGCCGGAGCCGTCGTCAGGGTGGTAGACCCGCACCAGCGCCCGCCCGACGGGGCGAGTCATCGCGAGTTCCATATGCCGCCGGAAGATCTGAGTGATCCCGGTGATCGCACAGTCCACATCGCCCGCGTCGACGTGGCGGAAATACGCCTCCTCGAGGGTTGCGAGTTCGCCGCGCAGCGACTGCGGCAAACTCGCGGCCCACGCCGCACTGGACAATTCGGACGAGACCGTCATTTTTTCGCCAACTCCTCGGATTCGGTTCCGCAACAAAGTGACGCCGGTCCGAGAGTAGCTGTGCCGTGCTGACGCGTGGGTGAAATCCCTTCCAAATGCAGGGTGTTCACCAATACCGCAGCGTTCGCCGCTTGATTGCCGAGGTCGATGGTCCCGGCACAGCACCCGATCGGACCGGCGACGTCAGGTAGACGCAATCGCGGTGGTAGCGACCCAATGCCCGGACTGCGCCTGCACATGCACGTCCCCCACCATAGTCAGATCTTTGGAAGGGCGTGTGTCGACCGTATTTCCTTCGATGAAGACGCTGCGCGGTGCCTGTTCGCCGCAATTCCTTCGGTAGAACGACCGTTCAACGTCGTCATGCACAGAGTTGATCGCCTCCGTGCCGTTCCGCAACCCGCTGCCCCCCGCAGCAGCAACGGTTTTCTCGAACAACTCGCCGCGGCAACAGGTCTGCCCGGCCACGACCGAATGGTCGGTTCGCCATCCGGCACTCCCAAAGCCACCCGGCGGAGGCAGCGCAAACAGCGACCGCCCCGCCGGACGCCGGACTCAGTCGCGGGTGAGCTTGCGGTGCGTCACCCGGTGCGGGCGGGCCGCCTCCAGGCCGAGGCGCTCGATCTTATTGGCCTCATATGCCTCGAAGTTGCCCTCGAACCAGAACCACTTGGCGTCATTGTCGTTGTCACCCTCCCACGCCAGGATGTGGGTGCAGGTGCGGTCGAGGAACCAGCGGTCGTGGGAGATGACCACGGCGCAGCCCGGGAACTGCTCGAGCGCGTTCTCCAGCGAGCTCAGCGTTTCCACGTCGAGGTCGTTGGTCGGCTCGTCGAGCAGGATCAGGTTGCCGCCCTGCTTGAGGGTGAGCGCGAGGTTCAGTCGGTTGCGCTCACCACCGGAGAGCACCCCGGCCGGCTTCTGCTGGTCCGGCCCCTTGAAGCCGAACGCACTGACGTAGGCGCGCGATGGCATCTCCTGGTTGCCGACCTCGATGAAGTCAAGCCCCTCGGAAACGACCTGCCACACATTCTTCTTCGGGTCAATGCCCGCGCGGTTCTGGTCGACATAGCTCAGCTTGACCGTCTCGCCGACCTTCACCTCGCCGCTGTCGGGCGACTCGAGCCCGACAATCGTCTTGAACAGCGTGGTCTTACCAACACCATTCGGACCGATCACACCGACAATGCCGTTGCGCGGCAGAGTGAACGACAGATCCTTGATGAGCTGACGATCGCCGAAGCCCTTGTCCAGATGCTCGACCTCGACCACTACACTGCCCAGGCGCGGGCCCGCGGGGATCTGGATCTCCTCGAAGTCCAACTTCCTGTGCTTCTCGGCCTCGGCCGCCATCTCCTCGTACCGACCGAGACGCGCCTTGTTCTTGGCCTGGCGGGCCTTGGCGCCGGAACGCACCCAGGCCAACTCCTCCTTGAGCCGCTTCTGCAGCTTCTGGTCCTTCTTGCCCTGGACCTCCAGGCGCTGGGCCTTCTTTTCCAGGTAGGTGGAGTAGTTGCCCTCGTACGGGTAGGCACGGCCGCGGTCGAGCTCGAGGATCCACTCGGCGACATTGTCGAGGAAGTACCGGTCGTGCGTAACGGCGAGAACGGCGCCCTGGTAGGAGGCCAGGTGCTGCTCGAGCCACAGCACGCTCTCGGCATCGAGGTGGTTGGTCGGTTCGTCGAGCAGCAACAGATCGGGCTTGCTGAGCAGCAGCTTGCACAGTGCGACGCGGCGGCGCTCACCACCGGAGAGGTTGGTAACCGGCTCGTCCGGCGGCGGGCAGCGCAGTGCGTCCATCGCCTGCTCGAGCTGGGAGTCGACATCCCAGGCATCGGCGTGATCGAGGTACTCCTGCAGTTTGCCCATTTCGTCCATGAGCTCGTCGGAGTAGTCGGTGGCCATCAGTTCGGCGATCTCGTTGAAGCGATCCAGCTTCACCTTGACCTCGCCGAGGCCCTCCTCGACATTGCCGCGAACCGTCTTCTCCTCGTTCAGCGGCGGCTCCTGCTGCAGGATGCCCACCGTGGCACCCGGGGCGATGAAGGCGTCTCCATTATTCGGCTGGTCCAGTCCGGCCATGATCTTCAGCACGCTGGATTTACCCGCGCCATTGGGGCCGACGACGCCGATCTTCGCGCCGGGAAGGAAGTTCAAGGTGACATCGTCGAGCACGACCTTGTCGCCGTGCGCCTTGCGAACCTTCTTCATTTGGTAGATGAACTCAGCCATAAAGGAAAGCCTATCGGTGTGGGTATCGATGGAATGCAGCAGAGCCACCACTGTCGCCGGGTATCCGGCCGTGTGGTCAAGCGTCGACGGGCTCGTTATCCGCGAGCCGGGGTGGTGCGGAAGTCAGGGACGTCGCGTCCTCCCCCGGTCCCTCCCCATCGACGCGTGCACGGTCATCAGCGCTGGATCGGTCACAACTATTCCGTGCCAGGGTACTGGGTCCGGACGCCGCGCCCGAAACCGCGCGCCGCACCACCTGCGCGGTACAGCGGGACAGGTCCGGGCCGATCGAGGTGGCGCGCATCTCGACATCACGCCGCTCCACGCCGTCCTTGGCTCGGTACTCGTGGGTGCGCAGCTGGCCGTAGGCGATGACCGGATCACCGCGCCGCAACGAGGCATCGACACCGACCACAAGGCGACGCCAGCAGCTAACAGTGAGGTAGAGAGTCCCGCTGTCGACCCATTCGCTCGTCTCCGGATTGAACCGCCGCGAATTGCTCGCCATCCGGAAGGTCACCACCTGCTCACCATTGGTCAGATCGCGCTTCACCGGATGGGTGACCACAGTGCCGATCACAGTAACCATCGACTCATACATCGTTGCGCCCCTTTATGTTTCGATCCGTCAGGCTCACCCCTCGCTGAGAGGGCCCTTTCAGCCTGACGGTTCCGAACCCCCTCCGGCCGCCCCGATTTCCGAATGTGGACAACTTCGCGGCATGTGGACAGTCGCCGCTTCACAGACTCCCGAGCTAGAGGACTGCCAGATCGGTATTGGCGCCACACAGCACGATCACCGGACGCTCCCCCTCAGCAGGCACGTACGCACCGCTCTGCACGGCGGCCAATGCCGTCGCCCCCGCAAGTTCCACCACAACTCGGAACTCGCGCCACAGATATTCCCGCGCGGTCGAGATGGCATCATCGGTCACCAGCAGCGACCGGACTTCATAGCGTCGCGCGATATCCAGCGCGATATCCCCGATTCGATTGGCGCCCAGCGAATCCGCCACGATGCTACGGACATTCACGTCGACCGGCCGGTCCGCGACCAACGCCGCGTTCAGCGTCGGAATGCCCTCCGGTTCGATCCCGATCACCTGCTGGCGCCGCCCCAACGCCGCAGCGATCCCGGCGACCAATCCGCCACCACCGACCGCGACCAGCACCGGAGGCCGCCCGCGCACCTGCTCCTCCAGCTCCAGCCCGATGACACCCGCACCGGCGACCACGGCAGGCAGGTCGTAGGCGTGCAGCTGCAGCGCGCGCCGCTCTTCGGCCAGCTCGGTCGCGTACTTGTAGGCCTCGCCGTAAGTCGTTCCGTGCCAGAGCACTTCGGCACCGTAGGACCACATCGCGGCCACCTTGGTGTGCGGCGCCGACTCCGGAACCACCACCGTGCACGTCTTGCTGAGACGAGCCGAAGCCAACGCGGCCGCGATTCCGGCGTTCCCACCGGAGGCGATCACCACGTGGTCGACCTGAGCCGAGGACTCCAACAGCGCGTTGAAGCTGCCGCGAACCTTGAATGTCCCGCCGTACTGTAGGTACTCGAGTTTCAGCGTGACCGGGACGGGTCCGTTCGGGCCGATGACCGAGGTATGGAAGACCGGCGTCTTGCGCACCTGGCCGGCCAGCCGTCTGCGCGCCGTCCGCACATCGGACCGATATACCCGTCGGGCGTGCCTGTTCTCCACCACCGCGGTACCCCGCTCACTCACGCTTGCACCTCGATGGGAGCTCAATGACGTATTCCTCGATCACGTTTGGCCAGTTCGGCGAACATCGCATTGTGGGCGGCCAGCTCCGCGTCGTGGTCGCGATCGGCGGCCCGGTCGGTCCGCTTCGCGAGTTTCGCGTCGCTGCGTGACCACTGGATGAGCAATGCCAACATCACCACGACCAACGGCAGTTCACCACTGGCCCACGCCAGGCTACCGCCGGTGCGCTGATCACCGAGCAGGTCACTATTCCAGCCGAGGGCAAGACTGTGGAAGAACCATCCGCCCATCACGGTGGTCATGCTCATCAGCGCGATACCGAAGAAGGCGTGGAAGGGCAGAGAACCGAACACCATGCCCAGCTTGGTCAGCGGCTGCACCTGGCGCGGTTTGGGGTCGATGCCGATGACCACCCAATAGAACAGATAGCCGCTGAGCAGGAAATGCAGATTCATCAACAGATGTGCTGCGTGGGAATCGACGAACGAGTCGTAGATACCGCCCATGTACAGGGCGTAGAACCCGCCGACGAAGATCACCGACGCGACAATCGGATGGGTCAGAAATCGCGAGACCGGATTGTGCACCGCAGCCAGAATCCACTCCCGCGGCCCGGGCACTCCGCCACGTCCGGCCGCGGGCAACGCCCGCAGTGCGAGAGTGACCGCACCGCCGAGCGCGAACAGAATCGGCGCGAGCATCGATAACGCCATGTGCTGTCCCATATGCACACTGAAGACCGCGGGCGAATACCGGCCGACCCCGGAAGAGGTAGCGAAAAGCAGGATTGCGCAGGCCGAGAGCCATGCGATGGTGCGCCCGATCGGCCAGGCATCGCCCCGCGCGCGCAACCGACGCACCCCGAGCAGGTACAGCACGGCAAGCACGATGGCCAGCGTGCCGAAGATCAAGTCGAAGCGCCAGTCGAACAGCATTCGCGAAGCGGTCGGCGGCCCGTCGAGGTTGTAGCCGAGTTCCACCTCGGCCGGTGTCGGCACGCTGGTCGGCGGCGGTGGCGGCGTGCGCCCCAACCCGACGGCCAGACCCGTGGTCGCCGCGAAGATCAACACCTCCAGCCCGCCGAATCGGATCAGCGCGGCGCGGTCACTCGGATCGGCGGTGAGTGCGGGCAGGCTGGCACGGCGCTGCAAATATCCGAATACGCCGAGCACCACCAGCGCACAGGCTTTCGCGATCACGAGTCGGCCGTAGGTGGTGGTGAAAAGATCGCCCCACGGCACCCGCACCCAGGAATTGATCACACCGCTGACGCCGATCACGACGAAGGCGATCGTGGCGGTGAGCGAGAACCGCCTGGCCGCGATACCGGTGTGCTCGCCACCGCGCATCGCATGCGCGAGCACCGCGAACAATCCACCGACCCACACCGCAGCAGACACCAGATGCAGGATCAGGCTGTTTGTGGCCAAGTCGTGCGCGCCGCCCGCGGACGAATGTCCGGTCAGTGCCAGCGGCATCATGGTCACGATCGCGCCGCCGAACAGCACAGGGGCCCATCCCCAACGCAGCGCGAGTCGGCAGCCCACCGCGACGATCAGCGCGAACACCACCGTCGTACGCCACGCCTGGGCCAGCTCCACCTGGTCGATCGCGTGCCACAGCTGCTCCGGCCGCCAAATCTGGCCCACCGGCTGCCCGGTGGTGTCGGACACGGTCAGCGGTATGAGCAGCGCCGCGCAACACGCCCAGGCCAACGCGAAGTTCGAGGCGCGCCGCACCGCCCGATATCCACCGACATCGAGTAGCCCATTCGACTGCGGCGGCACCAGGAAAGCGGCGAGCAGCAGCGAGCCGACGGTCAGCGCCGCGGACAGATCGGCCAGTGCGCGCACCCCGGGCAGGCCATAGGTGGTCAGCGACCCCGGATCCGGAATGCCCAGCAGACTCAGCGCCTGCGCCGCCGACAGTCCGACGATCATCGCGGCGACCACCGCCGCGATCGCACCGGCCAGCACGGTCAAGATCGCGAAGCTCGTCCCGGAGCCCGGCTTACCCGCTTCGAGCTCGGGTGCGACAGACGGGTCATGCGGTGACGACATGGCACTGAGCGTAGTCGGCCCTTAATGCGTGGCCCGGCGGGGTTTGTGCCGATATGGTGGCTAACGGATCGGAGGTGCGATGTCGATCATCCGCGACTCGCTTGGCCCGCACACCGTAGGTGGCTGAAATGTTGCTGACGCTAAGAACCTAGCCATCTGGACGGTCGCTATACTTGGCGAGCTGGACAGCACGGCCAATGTCGGCCATGGTGGAACCCACTGCCTCCGTAGCTCAGTTGGATAGAGCAAGGGCCTTCTAATCCCTAGGTCGCAGGTTCGATTCCTGCCGGGGGCGCCACGCAGCCCGTCCGTTCGCGTTTACGCGGGCAGACGGGTACCGCGCACGTCGCCACACCCTCTGTCGACCGTACGCGGATACAAGTTCGAGGGCGCCCTCCCCGAGTCACATCCAAGAACTCACCGATTCAGTTGTCATGTCTGTGACCGGTTTCCCATCCGAGTAGCCCGAAGTATGCAGAGGTCACGGCCTGCCGTGGGATAGGTACCACCCCAGACCAGCCCTTAAACGAGAAAAATCAGACTTCTTCAACGACTCGCCGCGACCCGACCGTTTCTACAGAGACGATTCGGAGCCCGCGTCCATCTGGACGCGAGCCGAAACCGCCAACCTCGCCCAGCCTCGAGCGAGCTTGTCCCAGCCAGGCCGACCGACATCGCGGTCGAGCCCGCGCCTGATCGACTAACGTGCGAGGTGTGGAAGAAACTCGAAATGACATGACACAACGCCCTTTTCGGTTCGCCGTCGGGTTCTCCGCCGCGGGCTCGCGCGCGGAGTGGCGGGATAAGGCACGGCAAGCCGAAGACCTGGGCTACGACGTGATCCAGGTTCCCGACCATCTGGGTATGACTTCACCTTTCCCCACGCTGGTCGCCATGGCGGAGGCAACCAACCGTGTGCACGTCGGCACGATGGTATTGAATGCGGGCTTCTACCGGCCTGCTCTGCTGGCTCGCGACGTCGCCAGTGTGGATCAGCTCACCGATGGCCGGTTCGAGTTCGGACTCGGCGCGGGACCGGATTTCGCGAAACCCGAATTCGAGGCAGCGGGGCTGCCGTTCCCGGGCGGGCGACAACGTATCGAGAACCTGCGTGCCACCATCGGCGAAATCCGAACACTGTTCGGCAACGGTCACCAACCGCCGGTCCACCGCCGGATTCCGCTGCTGGTGGCCGGGCGCGGAGACCGTCTGGTGCGGGTGGCCGCCGAACACGCCGACACCGTGTCGCTGGCCGGGGTGCCCGTCAGCGCCGACATCGAGTCCGAGAAAGCCGGAACCGTCGCGCTCGCGCAGCGCGTCGAGTTCGTCCGGGCCGCGGCCGGAGAACGCTTCCCGGATCTCGAGGTGGGCCTGATGTTGCAGGCCGTGGACGTGCACGGCCACGCCGAGACGGATCTGTCGCTGCCCCGCAGGTTCAATCCGGACCTGTCCGACGCCCAGTTGCGTTATCTGCCCGGTGTGCTGCACGGATCCGCACACAGCATCGCCGACACCCTGCGGCACTACCGCGACGCCTACTCGATCACCCATTACTCGGTCTCCGAGACCCACATGACCGCGCTTGCGAAAGTGATCGAACAGCTTCGGTGAACATGTCGCTATTGGGAAGGTCCGCGCTGGTCACGTGATTCCGGCGGCCGCAGCGCCGGTCGCCACACGAGTGGGACCGCGCATGCGGCTGCGGATCTGGACCGCGCGATCGCCATCTCGTCGACTGCGCGTACGGCGTCGGCCGTGGCGTTCTAATGAGACGATTCGGTGTCCACCGCCTGGACGGCCTCGGCGGTTCGTCGTCTGAGGAACCAGCCACCGACCAGCACCGGAACCATGATCAAAGGGACGGCGACGATCGCGCTGCGCTGTTCTGTGCTTCCACTGCTCGCCATGAGGGCTACTACACCGGCGAGGAAGACCAGGGTGGCGATGCTGGTGTAGGGGGTGCCGATCAGGCGGAAGGTGGGGCGGGTCGCACGGCCATCGCGCCACCAACGCCAGAGTTGCAATTGGCACAGGACGATTGCCGCCCAGGCGGTGATCACGCCGAGGGCCGACATGTTCAGCACGATCTCGTACGCCTGATCGGGGACTACCGCGTTGAGTCCGACGCCCGTGAGGGCGATCGCCCCCGTGGCCAGAATCCCAACGTAGGGAACACCATTCGCTGACAGTTTGGCGGCGCGGGCGGGGGCGCTGCCGTTCATCGACATGGACCGCAGGATTCGGCCGGTCGAGTACAGACCCGCGTTGAGGCTGGAGAATGCCGCCGTCAGCACGACCAGGTTCATGACCGAATCCGCGCCGCCCACACCGATTTTGGCGAAGAACGTGACGAATGGGCTCTGCCCCTCACGGAAGGCGGTATAGGGCAGCAGCAGACTGAGCAACACCAGCGAACCGACATAGAACACAGCGATGCGTGCGATCACCGAGTTGATGGCGCGTGGCATGATCTTTTCCGGATTGTCGGCCTCGCCGGCGGCGGTGCCCACCAATTCCACTGCGGAATAGGCGAATACGACACCGGTTGTGACGACGACCAGGGGAAGCAACCCGGTCGGGAACAACCCGCCGTGATCACGCAGGACACCGGGCCCGGTGCTCTCGCCCGCTATCCGGAAGCGGCCGACGAGAAAGACCGTACCGATCACCAGAAAACCGACCAGCGCAACCACTTTGATCAGCGCGGCCCAGAACTCCAGCTCTCCGAACCAGCGCACCGACACCAGATTGATGGCCACCACCACGGCCAGCGCGATCAGCGCGATGACCCACTGCGGAATCGCGCCGAACGCCGACCAGTAGTGGACGTAGGTGGCAATGGCGGTGATATCCACGATGCCGCTCATACACCAGTGGAAGAAATACATCCAGCCGACGGCATACGCCAACTTCTCGCCATAGAACTCGCGTGCGTAGGAGACGAACGATCCCGATGACGGACGGTGCAGCACCAACTCGCCCAGCGCGCGGAGCACGAAGAAGACGAACACCCCGCACACTGCGTACACCAGCACCAGCCCGGGACCGGCGCTGGCCAACCGACCGCCCGCGCCCAGAAATAGCCCGGTCCCGATGGCGCCGCCTATCGCGATCATCTGTAGTTGACGTGGGCGGAGACTCTTCTGATACCCGACGTCCTCGGCGTGCAGTACGTCAGCCACAGTGCCTCCCGCGCTCTCAAATCGTATCGTTGAGTAATGTATCGTCAAATAACGGCACACTCAATGGTGTTAAAATAACGGTGTGCGAGCGGTGGTAGTCGGATCCGGGATCGTTGGCCTGTCAACGGCATTCGAGCTGCTGCGCGGCGGCCACCATGTCGTGATAGTGAGCGCGGAGCCCATCGACTCGACGACATCGTTTCTCGCCGCCGCGGTGTGGTTCCCCACCGCGGCCGGGCCGACCGATCGAGTGGCCGCGTGGAGCGTCGAAACCTTCACCCATCTGGAACGACTCGCGCACAACGGTGCACCTGGTGCGCGCATGTGTGAATCTCTCGCCGTTTATCGGGACGAGCCAGCGACGCCGTCCTGGTCCGCGGCCGTCCAGGCGTTCCGGCGGGCGCAACCGGGCGAACTCCCGCCGAACTACCGATTCGGGTTCCGGTTCGCCGTTCCACTGCTCGAGATGCCGATCTTCCTGCCGTGGTTGGCCGCTCAGGTTCATCAGGCGGGCGCGTATTGGGTTCGACGGACGATCCGGAGTCTGGACGAGCTCGACGATCTGGCGCCCGATGTGATCGTGAACTGTGCGGGTCTGCGCGCGGGTCCGCTGGCCGATGACGCCGAGGTCTACCCGATCCGCGGCCAGATCGTGCGCATCACCAATCCGGGCATCTCGGTGTCGGTGCGCGACGAAGCACATCCGCTCGGGCGCGCCTATGTCCACCCCCGCACCCACGACTGCATCCTCGGTGGCTCACTGGAGACCGGAGCGTGGGATCTCACCCCTGATCCGCAATTGACACAGTCGATCCTGCGCCGATGCCGAGATCTCGTACCGCAGTTGTGCGGCGCCGAGGTCATTGAAACGCTCGTCGGACTGCGGCCGGGCCGCGCCGAGGTCCGCCTGGAGATCGCCCAGGTCGACTCGTCATCGGTACCCGTGATCCACAACTACGGGCACGGCGGCTCCGGCGTCACGGTCGCACACGGCTGCGCCCGCGAGGTATCGGCTCTCATCGACACGCTGTGAGCCGAACGGCGGCAATAGTGGACATCGATGCAGCTCTGCCTCCGACAGCCGGGCTGCCCACGCCCGGCGAACCCGCACTGTGAGATAGCGAACACCGCGACTGCGCCTTTCGGGTGAACCAAGCGGTCACGGTCGCTCGTGGTACTGGAGACGAGATGCGATGTGCAGCTTGCCGAATAGCGACGGAGGGCTCCAAAGATGAATTCAGCCAAGCATTTTCAGCGTGTCACAGTGCCACTCGCGGCTGCCGCGATCGCACTCGCGGGTCTGCTCAGCGCCTGCGGTGGCGACAAAGGTGTCGAGGCCGCAGCGAAGCCGTCCTCGACCGCTACCGCGGCAGCTGCGACCATCGCGGGACAGGCGCCCGCGGTAGCGAAAACGCAAGGCTGGTTGAAGATCTACGACGGCATCGCCGCAGCTGGGACCACGAATGTGGTGCAGCTCCGGGCGACAAGCAATCCCACCGTCGGACAGTATGTTTCGGATGGATCGGGCCGGTCGCTCTACCGGTTCGACAAGGATACGGCGGCACCGTCGGTATCCAACTGCTCCGGGCAGTGCGCCACCACCTGGCCGCCGCTGACCGTGACCCGCGATCAAGTCCTGTACACCGCGGGCGTCGATCCTCAACTCGTCGGATTCATCGAACGTGCCGACGGCACATGCCAAATCACCATCGGCGGTTGGCCGGTGTACTACTTCTCTAAGGACACCAAGCCAGGTGACCTGCTCGGACAAGGTGTCGGCGGCACCTGGTTCGCGGTCGCTCCGAACGGTGGCAAGGCGCTGAGCAAGTGATCACACACTGCGGTCGCCCGGATACCTCAGCTGTCGACGTCCAGCAACTCCCACGACAGTAAATTCGCCAGGCCGGGATCTTCGGCCCGCCACGCGCGGTACACCTTGTTCACGAGATCCATTCCGGCGAAGCCGTACAGACCGGTAATCCTGGCACGGTAGTGCTTGTCCGGTGCACCGTCGCGGAATTCGACGTCGTAATCGAC
The DNA here is from genome assembly GCF_044457245.1 of Nocardia sp. NPDC050630. Classification (NCBI taxonomy): domain Bacteria; kingdom Bacillati; phylum Actinomycetota; class Actinomycetes; order Mycobacteriales; family Nocardiaceae; genus Nocardia; species Nocardia sp. NPDC050630. Next base: position 103,682 of record NZ_JBITGN010000022.1, on the reverse strand, counting down.
ATCGACCTCCTCGTCGCGGTCCGGGTCCTGGTCACCTACGTAATCGAGGTGGATCTGGAAATAGAATTGCCCCGGCGGCTCGCGGTCCAGTCGTTCCACGATCGCGAACGGCCAGCGGGCGTTCAGGTCCGCGAACAGGTCGTGTACCTCGGTGTCGGTCGGATCGGCCAGCGTCCGTCCACTCGCATCGAATGCTCGAAGTATCGGTGCGCTCACGCGAGGGATCGTAGTCCGCCGCACGGTTGCCTGCCGAGCGCATCACAAGCTGCCCTGGCCGGTGGGATGGCTGAATTGACGCCATTCCCGGTCCAGGCGGATGTGGCGGCGATGGTTCAGGGCCCAGATGGTGAACAAGACGACTGCTAATGCGCCGCACCAGATTTCGAGTAGCACGGCGATACCGACGCCGATGCCGTGCACGGCGGCGGCACTGGATTGTTCGGGAGGAGTGGTCGGTTTACCGTCCGGGTCCAGCCAGACCGGGGCGGGTTGGCCGCGTTCGGCGGCATCGGGGACGCCAACGGTCGCGGTGCCGGATTTGCCGTCGTGGGTCCAGGAGACTTGCGCTTCGAACTGGTCACGCACCGTCGCGTTGCGGTCCGCGACGGGTGCGCTGACCCGGACGGGGGTGCCGATAATGGTGCCTGTCACAACGACTTTCGTCGCGTTCTCGGCGCGGATCCGTTCGGATGCCGAGCTATAGGCCGCGGTGCCGGCCGCCGCGCCGGTCGGCACGGCGATCAGCAGCACCAGAACGGCCAGAATACGGACGAACCCCTCCACCCGGTCAGAGACGCGCATCAGCGGACTGGGATTCCAGGGCTGCATCCGCCAGCTCCGCACCGGCCATGTCGGCATCTGCGACACCTTCATCACCTCCTACAACGGAGTTCGCGAGCGACCGCGACTCCTACCCCGGGCATTCCCCCGACTCGCCGGTTGATGCATCGGCGGGAACCCGGAACATGACAAACCCCACTCGGCGCACGTCCGAGCGGGATTCATCGGCTCGTACCTATTGAATCGACGGACGCGGATGCCCGGTTACGCCTCGGCTGCCCGACCAACCAAGCGCCGCCCCGACGGCGACCATCCCGACGCCCAGAGCGAAGTGCAGCCAGTTGTCGGCGGTGTTCACCGGGACGAAGTTCGCATCGCTGTGCTGGTCGGTGACCAGCCCGTACAACCACAGCACCAGGTAGATCAGTCCGCCCCCGAGCAGGAACGCCCGGGACGCGAGCGCTGTGCGCGATGCCAGCAGGCCGGCTACGCCGAATACCAGGTGGACGATGTTGTGCAGGACCGAGACGTTGAACAGCCCGAGAAGTTGGGCGTCGGAGCTGTGTCCGGCCCATTCCATGCTGTCGTAATCGGTGGTGACGCCCGGAATAAAGCCGAGCACGCCGACCACCAGGAACACCGCACCGACCGCCGCCGCCGCGATCCGCAGCGGCGTCCAATGCGCTGAGGTTTGCGCCTGATGCGCGCCCATGGTGACTGCCTCTCCCGAACCAGGCGTCCGGATGGGCGCCCGCTTCGTGCGACTGGATTCAGCGACTGCCGATTGCGGCAGCCATCTGCGTCATACCCGCGCCTCGGGCGGACAAACGGACAAACCCGCAGGTCCAGCGCTCAGGACTGCCCGTCCAGCCAGATGAGGCAGAAGGTGTGTCCGACGGGATCGGCATAAACACGGAACTGGTCGTCGTCATTGGCTTGCACCAACCGCGCGCCCAGCGCGAGCGTCTTCGGCTCGGCCTCCTCGATATCGTCCACCAGCACGTCGAAATGTATCTGCTGAGATGCTTCCGGATCCGGGAAACGCGGTGGTCGATATTGCGGCGCGTATTGGAACGCCAATCGCCTGCCGCCGGGTTCTTCGATGACGACCCACGCGTCATCCGAGGTATAAGTCGGTTCGGCACCGAGGAGGCGGGCATAGAACTCGGCGAGCTTGCGTGGATCCGGGCAATCCAATACAACCGTGCGCAGGCTCCCCACCTTGCCTTCGGTCATCATTCGACCTCCTATAAGTCGCGGCAATGCTCATCGCGTACCCGCGCGTGGACACTCGAACCCGCCTGCCATGGCAAGGATGAAATCTGCACTAGGGTCGAGGCCCATCGGGAGGTTCATTTGTCGAAACGCAGAGCGTTGCTCATCGTGCTGTTGGCTGGCGTCGCCGCGTGCTCCAGCACGTCGAAGTCCGATCTGCCCCTGCCGTACCGGGGCGATGCCGACCAAGTCATCACCGTCGTCGCCGAGCACGCCGCCGATACCAGGGCGACATTGACTGCGTGGCAACGCATTCCAGGCGGATGGCGGGCCGAGATCGGTCCGCTCCCTGCCTATGTCGGGCGTGATGGCATCGGCCGCGCCAGCGAGGACTCGGCGCACACTCCCGCCGGTGTCTGGACGCTGAGTGAAGCGTTCGGTATCGCGCCGAACGACGGAACCCGGCTGCCCTATCGTCAAGTCGGTACGCAGGACTGGTGGGTCTCCGATACCAGCTCGCCGAGCTACAACCGCTACACGCAATGTGTCGCCGGCACTTGCGAATTCAAGGAAAGCGCGAGCGAGAACCTCGGCCGGGCGGGACCGGCGTACGAACACGCCGTCGTGATCGACTACAACCGTCAGCCCGTCGTCGCGGGCGCGGGTTCGGCCTTCTTCCTGCACGTCGAGACCGGAGGCCCGACCGCTGGATGCGTAGCGATCCCGGCCGCCGACCTCAAAGCCGTTATGCGGTGGCTGGATCCGAGCGCGCACCCGGTGATCAATATCGGCAGCAGGTGACTATCCGCAGATCGACTCCACCGCACCCGCGAGCAACGACAACCCGTGATCCAATTCGTCCTGGCTGATCGTCAACGGCGGCAACAGCTTTACTACCTCCTCGGCCGAGCCCGAGGTCTCCACGAGCAGTCCGCGCTCGAAGGCAAGTTGGCACACTTTGCCCGCGCGGGAGGCTTCCTCGAACACGATGCCGTGCACCAGCCCGCGCCCGCGGGTCGAGACGCCGGGAAATGCCGCCGCGATGTCGGCAAGCGCGCGTGCAGTGCGCTCCCCCTTGGCGACCGTCGAAATCTCCAGTGCACTATCGGACCAGTAGTGCTCGAGCGCGACCCGCGCGGTAACGAATGCCGCATTGTTGCCACGGAAAGTGCCGTTGTGCTCACCGGGCGCCCACTGATCGAGGTCGGGTTTGAAAAGTACCAGCGCCATGGGCAACCCGTACCCGCCGATGGATTTCGAGAGCGTCACGATATCGGGCGTGATGCCCGCGAACTCGAATGAGAAAAACCCACCGGTCCGTCCGCAACCCATCTGCACATCGTCGACAATCAGCAGAATTCCGTGCGCGCGACACAATTCGGCCAGCTGCCGCAGCCATTGCGAGCGCGCAACATTCACCCCGCCCTCGCCCTGCACCGTCTCCACGATCACCGCGGCGGGCTTGTCCACTCCCGAGGACGAGTCGTCCAGGGCCCGACGCATCCAGTCCAAGTGGTCGGCCGCATCGAGGAAACCGTCGTAGGGCATGGGCATCGTATGCGGCAGTGGGACACCGGCGGCCGCCCGTTTGGCGGCATTGCCAGTCACCGACAATGCGCCGAGCGACATTCCATGGAAGGCGTTGGTGAAGTTGAGAACGCTCTGGCGTCCGGTGACCTTGCGAGCCAACTTCAGCGCGGCCTCGACCGCATTCGCGCCGGTCGGACCGGGAAACTGGACCTTATAGTCGAGTTCGCGCGGCCCGAAGATCGTGTCGCGCAAAGCCTCGAGCAGCCGTCGCTTGGCGACGGTCGACATATCGAGACTGTGCGTGATCCCGTCGCCGACGATGTAGTCCAGCAGTGCCCGCTTCAGCACCGGATTGTTGTGGCCGTAGTTGAGCGCGCCCGCCCCCGCGAAGAAGTCCAGATAGTCCTTGCCGTCCTCATCACGCAGCCAGGCGCCGCTGCCGGTGTCGAAAACGGTCGGCCAGGCCCGGCAGTACCCGCGCACATTCGACTCGAGCGTCTCGAAAACGGTCGATGCGGGGCTGTTTCGAGCAATCTGCGAGCAGTCGCTAGCAGTGCTGCTACGAGCGACCTGCGAGCAGTCGCTAGCGGTGACAGTCATCGACGATCCTTCCTGTCGTGCGCGAGCGCCCACGGGGCAAATCTGAAGTGACTGTGTTTCTAACATTGGTGCAGCGGGTTTGTCGCACTTTTCCAAAAAACGCGCGCTTAACTACCGCGCGTCCCCCGACGCACCGTAGAGTTAACCGATTGTGCACGGCAAAGTGGAGGGGAACAGATCGCAACTCGCCGTAGCGCACCCACTGCGGACCGCACGGCTGTACCTCTATCTCGTGCGAGCCGGTTTCCGACGCCAATCCCAATACAAGCTCGCGATGTTCGCAGGCCTGTTCACCAACTGCGTGTTCGGATTCGTGCGTGCGGCGGTGATGATGTCGGCGGTGCGCGCCTCCGGCGGCTTCGGTGGTTACGACGCGGGATCGATCGGCGCCTACGTCTGGCTGTCGCAGGGACTACTCGGTGCGACCCAATTCATGGGACCACCATTGGAATTGGTGGATCGGGTCAAGAACGGCGATATCGCGATCGACTTCTTGCGCCCAGTCGATGTCCAATTCAGTTATCTCGCCATTGATCTCGGCCGCGCATCCTGCACGATCCTGCCTCGGGGCGTGCCGAGCGTACTGGTCGGCGTGCTTACTTTCGGGCTCGTGATGCCCGGCACCCCGGGACCCTACGTGCTCGGGCTGGTCAGCGTGGTGCTTGCCGTTACGTTGTCATTTCTATGCCTTTTCGCTGTCGGATTGATCGGATTCTGGGTAGTGGAAACCCGCGGCCTGCGAGTGCTATACCAGATTTGCGGCACGTTTCTGGCCGGGTTGTTCGTGCCGGTCCACATGTTCCCGGCATGGCTGCGCACCGTCGCGCAGGCCACTCCGTTCCCGTCGATCCTGCAGTCGCCGATCGACATCCTGTCGGGTCGGGTCATCGGGATGGATGCCGTGACGGTCGCTGCCGCACAAGTGTTCTGGGTACTCGCGGTCGGTGCGGTGGGCCGGGCGCTGCTGGTGGCCGGACGCCGCAGGCTGGAGGTCCAGGGTGGTTGAGCCCCCGTATACATCCGTACCGGCCGGTACCTGGCGCACCCCGTATGCCGCGGTACTGCGGTCGCGAATGCGAGCCCAGCGCGCGTACCGATTGTCTTTCGCCAGTGAGGTATTCAGCGCCTTCCTGATCGGCATCGTCGAATTCGCCGAGGTATGGGTCATCTACCACAATGTCCAGGTGCTCGGCGGCCTCGACCTGAACGGCGCACTGCTGCTGTTCGGCCTGAGCAATTCCGCATTCGCACTGGCGCAGGTCCTGTTCGGCCACCTGGATTCACTGCCGACCCTCATCCGGCTCGGCGTGCTCGACGCCTACCACCTGCGACCACAGCCCCTTCTGCTGCAACTCATCACCAGCGACATCTCACTGCGCCGATTCGCCCGCGCCTCGGTGGCGATCATCGTGTTATGCCTCGGTCTCGTTCGCAACGATCTCGACTGGGGTCCGCAGACTCTCGCACTGCTGGTGATCACCATGCTCAGCGGCATCGCGCTGTTCGGTGGGGTATTCGTCTGCGCCGCCGGGGCGCAGTTCTACCTGATCGACGGTGCGGAACTGACCAACAGCTTCACCTACGGCGGTTCCTTCGCGGCCATGCAACCGGCGTCGGTATTTCCGACTTCGCTGAAGCTGGTATTCGGCTTCGCCATCCCGGTCGCGTTCACGGCGTATCTACCGACCATCGCACTGCTGCACCTACCCGGCCCGCCGCTGCTGCCGCCCTGGCTGGCCTGGTGTGCACCGCTGGCCGCGCTATGGGTATGGCTGCTCGCGTTGGGTCTGTGGCGACTAGGCACTCGGCACTATCAGGGAGGCGGCGGGTAAGCGTGGCGGACAGCGAGTTATCGGACTCGATCATCGAGATCGACAATCTGACAAGGCAATTCATTCTGTACCGAAAAAACGGGCAGCGCTGGCGACGCAGCCGCGAAACGCTCACCGCGGTGGACCGGATGACGTTTCGCATCGAACGCGGTTCGGCGGTGGGGTATATCGGTGCGAACGGGGCGGGGAAGTCGACCACGATCAAAATGCTGACCGGCATCCTGGTCCCCACCTCGGGCACCGTGCGCACCTGTGGACTGGATCCGGTGCGACAGCGGCGCGAACTAGCCGCCCGAATCGGTGTGGTGTTCGGGCAGCGCTCCCAGCTGTGGTGGGACCTACCACTGCGCGAATCGTTTTCCATTCTAGCCGCGATCCACCGGCTGGAATCCGATGTCGCGCAAAAACGTACCTACGAGTTGGTCGAACAACTGGAGATGGCCGAGACATTGGACACCCCGGTGCGCCAGCTGTCACTCGGCCAGCGCATGCGTGCCGAGGTCGCCGCGGCGCTGCTGCACTCTCCCGAATTGATCATTCTCGACGAGCCGACCATCGGCCTCGATGTGCTGTCGAAACAGCGACTACGTGAATTCCTGCGCGCCGAACGCAGCGAGCGCGGCACCACACTGTTGCTGACCACCCACGATATGGGCGATATCGAGCGACTCTGTGATCGGGTGCTCGTCGTCGACCGCGGAAGTCTGGTGTACGACGGTTCACTGACCGGCCTGGCGGTGCGGGTGGGCGCGCGGCGGGTGCTGGTCGTCGATTTGGCCGAACCGACCCGCAATCTCGATGATCTGCCCAGCGCCGAACTGTTGACCAGTGAGGGCGGGGGCATGCGCCAGCGATTGGCCTTTGATGCCGAATCTACCACCGCCGCAAAGGTTCTGGCAGCAGTCTCCGATCGCGCCGAGGTGCGCGACCTATCCATAGAGGAGCCGGACATCGAGGACGTGGTCCGGCGGATCTATGAATCCGCCTGGTGACCGACGCCGCTGTCCGGCTCCGAATTGGGTTGATATTCAGGTGTTTTCGGGTTCGCGAGCGCCCTGGTCGAGCCGGAACGGCGGATATTCGTCACGCATCAGTGAGGCATAGGCGCCCACCCGAATGGACCATCGGTGCAGACCGAGCAGGAAATCGAACAGCCCTCTGGGATAAGCGGCCGTGAACAGCAGCGCCACCGCCGCGACCAGCACCAGAACATTTGCCAACGCGAATCCGCCCCAGCCGTCTTTGCCGCCCACACCCGCACTGAATATCGCGGCGAGGATCAGGTAGTGCGGAATGGCCAGCAGCCACCATTTCACCAGAGCCAGACCGCGACTCAGCTGCTCGGGATACTCGATCTCCAGATCCGCCGGATAATCCGGATCCGACTGCAGACTGAACGGCGGATACCGATCGGTGCCGAGCACCGAGTAGGCATAGAAGCCGACCCGCCATCCCCAACGCATGACGCCGACATTGAAGTCGAACAGTGCGCGCGGATAGTTACCGGTAATAAGAATCGCGAAGAACGCGACCACCGAAACGATCACATACGCGATGTAGAGGAATACCAGAATAATGACGTGCGGGATGGCCAGGATCCATTTAACCAACCACATCCAGCGCGATAGCGCGGGATCGAGATCTCCTCGGACACGAATCGGATTGGCCGGGCCGGCTCCGGCGACGGTTTTCTCGGGCTCCATGATCGATGCTCCTTCCAGGTGCTTCGATGCCTCCACAACGCGTGGAATGTCCCGATTGTCCCGTATCGGGCAGCCGGTCGGACCACGTTCCGATACCGACACGCCAACGAAAAGGTGGCCGCCGAGGTGGCGAATCACATAGTGCCGCAACGGCGCTGCCGCGGACCTCAGCCCGGCGCCTGCCCCTGGGCCGAGTACAGGCTGACCTCGCCCTCCTCACCGAGGAACGCATTCACCAGCATGATCTGTCCGGCCTCCAGCTCGTCCGGGTCCGGCGCGCTGGTGGTGATCGAGATCTGCGGAATCACCGCCCAGTTCACGACATAGCGTTCTGGTGGGCCGTCGTCGTCGGACAGGCGCGCAAGCCGGAACACCGACACCGTCTTGCGGAGGATGAGCGTGCGCACGACCTCGGCGATTCGCTCCGGATCTTCCAGCGCGAACATGAACCCGAACGTCAGCTCGGGCGAAGACACATAGGCGGGCACGAACACCGAGGCTAGTCGATCGATCGAGGTCTCGCTCGCCCCTCGCCCGAAGTGGTTGCTGCTCATGCGCTCAGCGATTTCACGAAGGTAGGAAAGTCGGCGGTTATGTGACCGATCCGTAACGGATCATAACGATTTCCCGGCAGCTCATCTGTTTCTACACCATTCTATTGCGCCGATTCGACTATCGCGCTTTCCTGAAAAGGTCCCGATTTTCTCGGCCGTCTTCCTCATCGCATCGTCGCGGATTTCCCGGTTTCTTTGCCGTGCTGGTGGACTGTATGGAGGGCGATCCGGGTGCGGGGCTGCGCCGGAGCCGAGGGGTGCCCCTCCCCGAAATCCTCCTCGGCCCTGGCGCATCCAAATACACACCCATCGCCACCGCAGGGGCGTGCATCATGACTACCCAATACGCAGCGGATCGTATCCAAGCCGACGAGCTGCCATCGCCAGCGGCGCTACTGCGCGCATTTCGCGATCCACACGATCCGAATCGACACCGGCACCGTGTCCTGGCCGCGGGACGCGCACTGGTCGAATGTCATGAACGCAGGCGCAATGCCCTGCAGACGGCGCACGCGCCGGACGCGCCGAGCGGCCGCGTAGCACAGTGCTTACAACTGGTCGACGACCTCGACGCACACCGAAGCGAGCTGGTCGGCCATATCGACAATTGGGTCGCCAGCAATGTGGAGCACCGCGCAGGCGCCTCGCTGCACACCGAGACACTGGGCGCGGTCATCGATCGGATGGCCGCGAAATGGGTTGCGGCACAATATGCTTTGGGTATGTCACCGGTCGGTTCGACGCATCCACTGCAGTTGGACGATGAAGCCCAACTGCAGTGGAGCCGATTGGCCGAACTGGCCGACGGTTACAAGGACCTGATCACCGATGTGATCCAGCACCGGCGCCGGCTGCCGGTGTGGTGATCACCGGGGTTCGTCTGCCTCCGGTTCGACCACTTCCCCCTCGACGAACGACGTGCTCGGCTCGACCTCCGCGTCATAGGACACATCGGCCTCGTCGACCAGATCGGTCGTATGCCGCGCCGCGGCATCCTTGCGCGCGGCAGCCGCTGCCTCGTTCATCTCGATGGCGTCGGTGATCCACTCACCGATCTCCCGGGTGACCTCCGCCACGGTGCCGGTGATGATATTCGCAATATTTCCGACATGTCGCGCACCGGAGGAAGTCAATTCTTGAATTAGGTCCTTGTTGCTTTCGAATTTCCCGATCATTCACACGCCCACTTCGGTTGCGTTCCGCTGTCGCATCACGATAACACCGGGCGTGGACTCCTTCCCGACCAAGAACGGCGGCAGTGCCAGCTTGCAAATCTTCAGCCACACCGATCCGACTTGCTTACCGAGCGAACCGGTGTTGTACGGCAATCCATACTTCTCGCACAGTTCTCGAACCTGCGGCGCGATCTGCGGATAGCGATTCGCGGGCAGATCCGGGAACAGGTGGTGCTCGATCTGGTGCGACAAATTGCCGGACATGATGTGGAACAGCTTGCTGCCGGTGATGTTGGCCGAGCCGAGCATCTGCCGGACGTACCATTCACCGCGGGTCTCCTCGGCGGTCTCCTCTTCGGTGAACGTCTGTACGCCCGTGGGGAAGTGGCCGCAGAAGATGATGGAGAAGGCCCACAGGTTGCGCACCAGATTGGCGGCGGTGTTTCCGGCGAGTGTGCTGACGAACAGCGGACCGGTCAGCGCCGGGAAGATGACGTAGTCCTTGAGCACCTGCCGGCCGGCCTTGCGCCACTGGCCCTTCACCAATCGCTTGATGTCCGACCAGCTCTTCTTGCCCCGGATGATGTTCTCCACCTCCAGGTCATGGCCCATCACACCCCATTCGAACAGCACCATCAGCGCGAAGGCGTAGAGCGGTTGCCCCAGTCGCAGCGGATTCCACTGCTGAGCCTCGTCCATGCGCAGGATGCCGTAGCCGATATCGCGGTCCATGCCGTGGATATTGGTGAAGGTGTGGTGCATGTAGTTGTGCGAATGCTTCCACTGGTCCGCCGGGCAGACCGTATCCCATTCGAACTCACGGGAATTCAGACCGCGCTCACGCATCCAGTCGTACTGTCCGTGCATGACATTATGGCCGATCTCCATATTGTCCAGGATCTTCGACACACTCAGCGCGGCCACCGCGGCCAGCCAGAACGGCGGCAGGAAACCGAGATACATCAGGCCGCGCCCGGCGATCTCGAAACCGCGCTGCGCCTTGATGATCGAGTAGATGTATTCGCGGTCGGCATCGCCGAGATCGGCGACGACACGGGCACGCAGTTCATCGAGGGCCCGGCCGAGTTCCTCGACCTGGTCCGGGCTCAGTACCAGCGGGCCGTCTTTCGTTTCGGTCAGAATTGTCATTGCTGGGTCCCCTTTTGTCAGATATCGATGTCGACGTCGCCGACGGGCGCGTTGATGCAGAGCTGAATGGGCTGATCCGGATCGCTGTCGGTCTCGCCGGTGCGCACATTGCGGGTGCAGCCGGAGCGCCGAACAGCGGTGCAGGAGAAGCAGATACCCATCCGGCAGCCGTACTCCGGTGTCAACCCCGCGGCCTCGGCCTGTTCCAGCAGGACGGCACCGTTGTTCTCGGCGCTACGTCCGCTGGCCGAGAAGCTGACCGTGCCGAAGGCCTCATCGGCGTCGACGGGGGTGGTGGACAGGGTGAATTCCTCGGTGTGCAGCCGCTGCTCCAACTGCTCCGCCTCGAAGACCTTGCGCACCGCGCCCATCAGCCCAGGTGGCCCGCAGACGTAGGTCTCGCCATCGGCGAACCAGGGTGCGACGCGTTCGAGCTGGTCGTAGTCGAAATAGCCGGAGCCATCGCCGGGATAGCGCAGTTCGACGCGGAAGTTCTTGTGCGCCTGCGCGATCGCATCCAGCTCGGCCCGATGCGGCACCGTCTCCGGTGATTTCGCATAGTGCAGGAAGGCGACTTCGCCCGGATAGCCCTCATCGGCCAGCGTGCGCAGCATGGACAGCACCGGGGTGATACCGCTGCCGCCGCTGATCAACAGCACTCGTTCGGGACGCGGTTTCGGCAGTTGGAAAACACCGGCCGCCGGTTCCATGCTGACCACCATGCCCGGGACGGCATTGCGGTAGAGGTATTGCGATACCAGGCCGTCCGGATGCGCCTTGACCGTCAGTTGCAGGTGGCGGTCGCGCCGCCCCGCCGGATTGACCGGCGAATAGCACCTGGTGTGCCGGACGCCGTCGATTACGACGCCGATCTGCACATATTGCCCCGCGCCGTGGCCGCGCCACTGTCGGGTCGGGCGCAGGGTCAGCGTTACCGAACCCGGCACCGAGCGGCGAACGTGGGTGATCTCCGCACGCAACTCCCGAACCGTCAGCGTGGGGCGGACGAGTTCCAGGTAGCGGTCGAGCGGGTGCGGTGTGGTCAGGGTTTGCACCAGGTCGATGAGTCCCACCATGCGGTTGCCTCTACTTTCGGGCTGCGGCGTACTCCCGAACCCTCCTCGATGAGGATTTCAGTGCACGCCTGTACACTCAACTAGTGTGACCGATGGACCGGGTCAGGTGTCAACCAGGAACTGATGTGACCCGAACTACATCCTTGAAATAGATGAATGGTGAACGGCTGTATGCTCACTGTGATGACCGAAACCGCAGCTACCCGGGGCGAGCGCAAGGAGCGCACCAGGCAGGCCCTACTCGACGGCACGCTCGCGCTGGCCGCCGAGCGCGGCTTCGGTGCGCTGAGTCTGCGCGAGATCGCCCGCTCCGCGGGCATAGTGCCGACCGCGTTCTACCGGCATTTCGCCTCACTCGACGATCTCGGGGCGGCGTTGGTCGACGAGGGCATCCGTGCGCTGCGCCTGGCCCTGCGTCAGTTGCGCCGCACACCTGATGCCCGACTCTCGCAGACCGTTCGGTTCGTTTTTGATCAGGTCGCCACCAAACGCGAACTCTTCGGCTTCATCACCCGCGAACGCCGCGGCGGCTCGGCCGCCCTGCAACATGCCATCGCGCTCGAACTGCAATTGATCGTGCGCGAACTGGTCGTCGACCTGTCCCGCGTCCCTGCCCTGGACTCCTGGTCCTCCGACGACCTCGAATTGGCCGCCGACCTGATCGTCTCCACGGTCGCCGACTGCATTGCCGACTACGTCGCCGCCACACCGCGCGACCAACCCGCGATCATCGATCGCACCGTCCGCCAGGTCCGCCTCATCGCACTCGGCATGGCCGCGTGGTTGCCGAGCAAGCCGTAGCGTCTACCGGTTCTCCATGCGGCCGAAAAGATCTGCCAGCAAGGCCCGGAGTTCGCCGCCGATCTCGCGGTCCCGGTACGTCACTGAGCGCGCCATGGTCAACTCGTAGCTTCGACTGGCGATGGCGGCCGAGCGACAAGCCACCGGATTCAGTCTGCGGTGCGATCCCACCTCGGGTCGCTGATGCTGTCCGGACTACGAACTGGCAATAGTGCAGCGAGACCGAGGGCAAGCACCAGCACAATGCCAACGATGCCCGCACGGTCGGCGTCGAAGGCCCAGACGAAGAAGCCGAAAAGTGCTGGGGCAAGAAAGGATACAGCGCGGCCCGTGGTGGTGTAGAGGCCGAACATCTGGCCCTCGCGGCCGGGCGGGGCCAGGCGGGTGAGGAAGGAGCGTGCTGCGGCTTGGGCGGGGCCGACGAAGATGGTGAGCAGTAGGCCGAAGACCCAGAACATGACCGGACCCGACACGATAAACAGTGCGATGCCACAGATCACCATGGCGACCAGCGATATCACGATCACGATCTTCGGGCCCAGGCGATCGTCGAACCGACCCGCGGTTACCGCACCGAGTGCCGCGACGACATTCGCGGCGATGCCGAACAGCAGCACATCGGAGTCGGCGATACCGTAGACCCGCACGGCCAGGATCGCGCCGAAGGTGAAAACCCCGGCAAGACCGTCACGGAAGATCGCGCTGGCGATCAGGAAACCGACGGTGCGTCGGTCCACGGACCACAGCTCGCGCAGATCCCGCCACAGCACCCGGTACGAGCCGAAGAATCCGGCCTTGGCCGCACCGGGATCGGCATTGGTGTGTGGTAATTCGGGTACGGCGAACAGCACCGGCAGCGCGAAAGCGGCGAACCAGACCGCAGCCAGCATCGCGACCAATCGGATATTCGTACCGTCATCGGTGGGCACGCCGAGTAGGCCGCGATTGTCGCCGTGGCCGGAGATGAAGCCGAAGTAGCTGATCAGCAGGATGAATATTCCGCCGAAATAGCCCATGGCCCAACCGAATCCGGAGACACGACCAACATCGGCGGGGGTGGAGACCTGGCGCAGCATGGCGTTGTAGGGCACGCCGGCCAATTCGAAGAATGCCGAACCCAAGCCCAGCAGGACCAGGCCGAACCAGAAGTGGTGGTAATCGTCGTGCACGAAGAACATCAGCGCCATCGCCAGGATGGTGAGCGCGGTCAGAACCGCCAGTGAGCGTTTACGTTTCGCACTCGCATCGAAGCGCTGACCGCTGATCGGCGCGGTGAGTGCGACCACGAAACCCGCGATGCCCAGAGCCCAGCCGAGCCACGCGCTCGGTGACACTCCGCCGGGCAGATCGTCGCCGACCTTATCTGTGAGGTAGACCGAGAAGACGAAGGTCAGGATCACGGCATTGAATGCCGAGGAGCCCCAGTCCCACAACCCCCACGCCACCACTTGTCCGCGCCCCGCGGCCTGCCCGACAGTCGCCCGCGCGTCAACTTCCGACTCATCCGTCACCAGCCACCACCCTCATCGAATCGCTGCGCGATGCGGCGTTCATGGGCGCAGCCTAATGCGAATTTCATCGGCGAGCGGGCCAACACTCGAGACACGGTTTGCTATGCACCCAGTTGCATAGTACTGGGTGTAACGATAACCTGGCCTCATGGCACTCGAACATGCGCTCCTGGTTTCGCTGACCGAGCGTGCCGGTTCGGGTTATGAACTGGCGCGCCGCTTCGACAAGTCCATCGGCTTCTTCTGGCGCGCCACCCATCAGCAGATCTATCGCGTGCTCAAGCGCATGGAGGAATCCGGCTGGCTCAGCAGCGAGACAATCGCCCAGGAGGGCAGGCCGGACAAGAAGGTCTACACGGTGAACGAGGCGGGCCGGGCAGAGCTGGCACGCTGGATCGCCGCGCCGACCGATACCTCGATACCGCGCAACGAACTCGGCGTGAAGATCCGCGCCGCCGCGCACGGCGATATCGGCGCACTCTGCGACGAGGTCGCCCGGCATCGTGAGCAGCACAATCAACGCCTCGAGCTGTACCGGCTCATCGAGAAACGCGACTTTCCCGCTCCGGATCAGCTCGCCGGTACCCCGCTGCACCAGTACCTCGTGCTGCGCGCGGGCATTCGCGTGGAGTCCGGATTCGTCGAATGGTGCGACGAAGTACTGCAAGCCCTGCAACCTCGTGCAACAGCCCCGCACGCGGACCCGAAGAAAGGTGAGACTCAGCGATGAGTTCGTTTCCCCATCTTTTCGAGCCCCTCGATCTAGGCTTCACCACACTGCGCAATCGCGTAGTCATGGGGTCGATGCATACCGGCCTGGAGGATCGTGCCTGGGATACCAACCGGCTCGCCGCCTATTTCGCCGAGCGTGCCCGCGGCGGTGTGGGTCTCATCATCACCGGCGGTTACGCCCCGAACCGCACCGGCTGGCTGCTGCCGTTCGGCGCGAAACTCACCAACAAGTCCGAGGCCTACCGGCACCGAGTGATCACCAAAGCCGTGCACAAAGAGGGTGGCAAGATCGCCATCCAGATTCTGCACGCCGGCCGGTATTCCTATATGCCGGGCAGTGTTTCGGCATCCTCGATCAAGGCCCCGATCAATCCGTTCCGGCCGCGCAAGCTCTCCGCGCGCGGGGTCGAGCAGACCATCGACGATTACGTCCGCTGTGCGAAGCTGGCCCAGTTCGCAGGCTACGACGGTTGCGAAGTCATGGGCGGTGAAGGCTATTTCATCAACCAGTTCCTCGCGCCGCGCACCAATAAGCGCACCGACAAGTGGGGTGGCTCACCGGAGAACCGGCGCCGACTCGCGGTGGAGATCGTTCGCCGCACCCGCGCCGCGGTCGGGCCCGACTTCATCATCGTATTCCGTTTGTCCATGGCCGAACTGGTCGAGAACGGGCAGACGTTCGACGAAATCGTCGCGCTGGCAAAGGAACTCGAAGCCGTCGGCGCCAGCATTCTGAATACCGATATCGGCTGGCACGAGGCGCGGGTGCCGACCATCGTCACCTCGGTACCGCGAGCCGCCTTCGTCGAATTCACCGCGAAGATCACCGAGCAGGTCAACATTCCGGTCTGCGCGTCCAACCGGATCAATATGCCCGAGATCGCCGAGGAGATCCTTACCCGCGGTGACGCGCAACTGGTTTCGCTGGCACGACCGTTGCTCACCGATCCGGAATGGGTGAACAAGGCCGCCGCCGACCGGGTCGACGAAATCAACACCTGCATCGCCTGCAACCAGGCCTGCCTGGACCATGCGTTCCAGCACAAGACCGTGTCCTGCCTGCTCAACCCGCGCGCTGGCCACGAGACCGAACTGAAGTTGCTCCCGACTCGGCGCACCAAGCGCGTCGCGGTCGTCGGCGCGGGCCCGGCCGGATTGTCGGCGGCAGTCAATCTCGCCGAACGTGGGCACCGAGTCGAGCTTTTCGAGGCCGACGACAAGATCGGCGGACAGTTCGATATCGCGCGTCGCATCCCGGGCAAGGAGGAGTTCAACGAGTCGATCCGCTACTACACCAGGATGCTGGAGATCACCGGTGTGACCGTGCATCTGAACAAGCGGGTCACCGCGGCGGAGCTGCTCGAAGCACGCTACGACGAGATCGTGCTGGCCACCGGCGTGCGCCCGCGCATTCCGAACATTCCCGGCATCGACCACCCGATGGTGCTGTCCTACGCCGAACTGGTGCGCGAGGAGCGGCCGGTCGGCAAGCGCGTCGCCGTCATCGGCGCGGGCGGCATCGGCTACGACGTGAGCGAATTCCTGACCGTGGAAGGACATCCCACCCTCAAGCTCGACGAGTGGAAGGAAGAATGGGGTATCGACTCCGCGGACGAACAGGTTCGCGGCCAGCTCGCCAAACCGAAACCCGCACCCGCGGCCCGTGAAGTCGTCCTGCTGCAACGCAAGTCGACACCGTTCGGCAGAGATCTCGGCAAGACCTCCGGCTGGGTGCACCGCGCGGCGCTCGAGGCGAAAGGCGTCGAGCGCGTCGGCGGCGTCAACTACGAACGCATCGACGACAACGGCCTGCACATCAGCTTCGGCGAGAAGCGCCGACGTCCCCAACTGATCCCGGTCGACAACGTCATCATCTGCGCGGGACAGGAATCCGTCCGCGAACTCGAAGAACCCCTACGCGCCGCCGGTGCCAACATCCACCTCATCGGCGGCGCCGACCTAGCCGCCGAACTAGACGCCAAGCGCGCCATCGACCAGGGCACTCGCCTAGCAGCCCGCCTCTAACGCACTACTGGACCGCAGCTCACCATGCGCTGGTGGAGGCAAATGTCGACTTGGGCGCAAGGGGTTACATTCTCGATCGAAGTCGGTGGGTTTGCGGCGTGGGCTGGGCGGATCGGGTTGGGTTGATCGCCTAGGCTTCTCTCGTGAGTTTGCCCTCCCCTACGTCTGAGAATCGTGCGGTTGTTACTGGTGCCTCTTCTGGGATCGGGACTGCGCTGGCCGCTGAGCTTGCTGCTCGCGGGTATTCGTTGATCCTGGTCGCGCGGCGCGGTGAGGTGTTGACCGAGCTTGCGCAGCGGTTGACGTTGGCACATGGGGTTACCGCGGAGGTGCGTGCGGTGGATCTGGCCGATCGGACGGCGCGGGGGGCGCTGGTCGAGGAGTTGGCGGCGCGCGATATTTCGATTCTGTGCAATAACGCGGGGATCGCGACGTTCGGCGCGGTCGCCGAATTGGATCCGGCCTATGAGCGGGATCAGATGGAGCTCAATGCCGTTGCGGTGCACGATCTCACCTTGGCCGTGCTGCCCGGCATGATCGCGAGGGGTGGCGGTGGCATCCTGATCAGCGGTTCGGCGGCGGGCAATATGCCGATCCCGAACAACGCCACCTATGCGGCGAGCAAGGCCTTCGCCAACACCTTCTCGGAATCGCTGCGCGGCGAACTGAAGGGCTCGGGCGTGCACGTCACCCTGCTCGCCCCCGGACCGGTCCGCACCGAAACCCCCGATCCGGCCGAGGCCTCCATCGTCGACCGGATGGTGCCCGACTTCATGTGGGTCACCTCCGAATACACCGCCAAAATCTCCATCGACGCCTTGGCCCGCAACAAAATGCGCGTCGTTCCCGGCCTGATCAGCAAGGGCATGAGCGTCGCAGGCCAATACGGTCCTCGCGCCATCACGGCCCCCGTCGCCGGTGCGTTCTACAAGAAGCTCGGCGGCTGAGAAGCGCAAGCTGCGCCTGCACCACACGATTCTCGCCGCAAGCCGTAAAACCCCGTGCACGGCACGGCGAGCTGCTCGCCGTGCCGTGCACGGGGCCTACCACCACAGCCTCGCCTCGTCCTACAACCGCATCGAGCGCCCACCGGTCATCGCAGTGCTAGACGCGCCCAACTGGTCCGACGCGAAACCACCGACGATCTACTCGCCCGCGATATCGGCGACTCACGGGCCGTTCTCAGGCCTGTCCGGCGGCGTGCTCGATGAACCGACCGAGGAGTTCATGCAACTGTCGGCGTTCGGTCGCGGAGAACGGTGCGAGCAATTCGTCGACCACCCCATTGGCGGTGCGATTGGCGGCCGCTAACCGCTCTCGCCCGCTCGGGGTGATGTGCACGGCATAACTGCGCCGATCCCGCTCGTCCTTGCGCCGCTGCGCCAATCCCTGCCGCTCCAGCTCATCGATGATGTAGACCATCGAGGACTTGTCCAGCTGCAACCGGTCGACCAATGCACGCTGACTGAGTGGACCCACCTCGGCCAGACAGCCGAGCACCCCGAGGTGACGCAGTTCGAGATGCTGTTCCCGCAGTGCCCGATTGGCCGCCGCGCGCGCATAGCGGTGCGCGAGATAGAGCTGACCACCGATCTGCGCGCCGAGCTGCTCCGAAGTATCCGCCACGAACGAACTATAACCGATGACAGATCGTCTGAATTCAGATAGTTTTGTCGAATGAACATTGTCATCGTTGGTGCTGGGCTGGCCGGGCCCCTCCTCGCACAGGGCCTGTGCAGAGCCGGGATCACCGTCGAGCTCTACGAACGCGAGGCGGCAGGCGACCACAGCCAGGGCTATCGCATCCACCTCGATCCAGAGGGCGATCTCGCACTGCGAGCGTGCCTGCCGCCGGACCGCTACGAACAGATCGTCGCGACCGCGGGCAGGCGCGGGAGGGGCGTGCGGTTCCTCGACCCGCAACTGAACGTCGTCCGGGAAATACTGGTTCCGCCGTCAGCGGATGAGGATGTACACGGACGACACCTGACCGTCGACCGACTCACGCTGCGCAAGATCCTGCTCACCGGCATCGACGTCCACCACGGCGCAGCCTTCCAGCGCTTCGAACTGCTCGACGACGGTCGGGTCCGCACCTACTTCGACGACGGCACTGTCACCGATGCGGATCTACTCGTCGCCGCCGACGGCACGCATTCGCGCATCCGCTCGCAATGGCTGCCGGATGCCGAGGTAATCGAAACCGGCCAATCGGAGATTTACGGTAAGACAGCGCTGATCGACGATATCCGCGCGCTCACTCCAGAGGCAGCACTGGACGGATTCAGCATGGTCTCCGGTACCGATGGCCGATTCATGTCGCTGGCCGCCCACGAATTCGTCTCCGGTGACGGCGACGACTACGTCATGTGGGTGGTCGTCGCGCCGACCGCACTGATCCCGGCCGACCTGTCGGTCATGGACAAACAACAGCTGCAGAAGATCGCCACCGAACTCATCGCCGACTGGCCCGACAATCTCGCCGCACTCGTGCGCCATGCCGACCCGGAATCCGTCCACAACACCACGATCCGGACCGCAAAGCCGTTGCCGCACTGGGAAACCGGACCGGTCACGCTGATGGGCGACGCTATCCACACCATGATCCCCGCCGGGAGCAGCGCGGGGACAGCCCTGCGCGACGCCGCCCTGCTCTGCCTCCGCATTACCGAGCGGCCCGATTCCCTGCGCGATGCGGTCCACGCCTACGAAACCGAAATGCTCGATTACGGTTTCGCGATGGTGGAACGCTCGCTGCGCAGCGTCACCTGAACCTCACTGCGGCTCCCGCAGCTTCTTGGCCGTCTGCACCGCGGTGAGCGCATTGAGGCGGCCGAAGCCGTACTTGTCACTGCGCCCATCCGCGCCGTACGCGCCATGCTGCGGATCGATCATGTCGCACGACTGTTTCAACAAGTCCTTGACCTCGCTCGACGTGAGATCCGGATGCACCGACAACACCAATGCCACGACACCGGCCGCTCCCGGGCACGCGCTCGAGGTGCCGCCGAAGCTATTGGTGAAATTGCCCGCGGCATCGCCGTCATCGGTCGTGCCCACGTTGTATCCGGCGCGCCCTTGCCGATCGACGGTCCAGATGCCGGTGGTCAAGGCATCGGGGTGATGCAACGCCGGCTCTCCGATGTCGTTACTCGGAAAGGCGCACCAGACCGCCTTGCCGAAATCGCTGTATACACTGCGCTTTCCGGTGTCATTACAGGCCGCGACCGCGATGACCTTTCCGAAACTCGCGTAGCCGTCGTTGTCGACGGACTCATTGCCATTGCCCGCCGCGAAGAGTACGACGCACCCCTTGCCGTTGCGTCCGTTCGTCACCGCATGCTCGATCGCCAGGCGCGTGCTGGCCGGTAGCGGCACGACCTGATTGTGCGCCGGATCGTCCGGCCGGAACCAGACTCCGTCGGCCGGACCCCAACTGCAGGAGATGACGTCGGCGCCATGGTCGGCGGCCCATTTGAAGGCGCTCGCCTCCGCCTGCGATCCGAGATCGGAGGCGAGCCGAATCGGCATCAACCTGGCCTCGGGCGCCACCCCGGAGGCGCCGACGGTGCCGTTGGCACAGGCCACGCCCGCGCATGCGGTTCCGTGGTTATCCCCTTTTTCGGGACCGGTTCCGTGCGTATCGCGCGGACGCGGATCGTTGGTCTGTCGGGTCGCATCGCGTGGTGCGACCACCTTGCCTGTCCCGGCGAATTCGGGGTGGTCGATATCGACACCGTCGTCGATCAGCGCGATCGTCGCCCCGCTGCCGCGCGTAATCGCGTGGGCGGCTTCGACATTCGCATGCGCATTGATCGTGACGCCGCCAATGGTCGTCGCCTTAAGATGCCATTGCTGCGGGAAGATCGTCTTGCGGACGCGTCGCCGGATCAACTCGGGATGGCAGTACTCGACATCGTCGCGACGCAGCAGCCCGTTCGCGATTTCGAACACCTGTTGGCCGGTCCCCTCGGGTGCCGCGGTGAAGTACGCGTTGACGGCGTAGTCCACTGTCTCCTTGATCCGCAGACCGGCAGCGGCGAGCACCGCCACACACTGTTCGGGGTCCGCGTCATCGGTGAACTTCACGAAGACGTTCTCCGTGTACAGCACGGGCTCACGGGTCACCGGATCCACGAGTACGTGACCGGCGAAACGCACCTCCGGGGCGGCGGCGAGCACCGCCTTGCGCTGAGCGATCGAGCGCGAACCGGGCGGCACCCGATACACCTCTACCCCCGCCTCCGGATAGGACACCACCATTGTCGCGTCATCGAGTTCACCGCTCAGCGGGGTGCGAACCGATCCGATGGAGCGGGGCAGCGGACGTCTGTCCTGGGTTCGGACCGCGATCAGGTCCGGGCTCTGTTCCAACTGGAAACCGGGATCGTTCTTTGTCCCGAAATTTGCGGTAGGCATGACGACTCCTTATCTACGACCGCAAGAACAGCACCGCAAACTTAGCGCTGACCTGCGATGATGCATCGAATACCGACTACTCGAAAACAACCGGACCCACCGACCGGCGAGTCCGGGATATCACTCGTACTCAGCGTTTGCGGGTGCCGAAAATGCTGCGGCTGATCTCGCGCCCCGCCGCGGCCGCGGCCGACCGCAGAAAGCTCTTCACCGCCGGATTCCTCATGATGCGCTCGGCGGCGGATTCCTCCTCCGCGGCGGCCGTCGAACGCCCCGGCGGTGGCGGGGCCTCCGGTTCCCGCTGTGCCGCGGCGGCTTTCGCGGCCATGATCTCGTACGCCGACTCGCGATCGATGGTCTGGCCATACTTTGCCGCCAGCGCGCTGGATAGCGCTCGCGATTTGATCTGATCCTCGCCGATGGTGTCCATCAGCGAGCGCGGCGGCTGAATCCTCGTCCACGCCACCGGAGTTGGCGATCCCTTCTCCGAAAGCACCGTCACGATCGCTTCACCGATCCCCAGCGAGGTGAGCGCCTGCTCCAGGTCGTAGACACCGGTCTTCGGGTAGGTGCGCACCGTCTTGGTCAGCGCCTTCTGATCGTCAGGAGTGAAGGCACGCAGTGCGTGTTGAATGCGCGCACCCAGTTGGGAGAGCACCGAATTCGGGATATCGGTGGGTAGCTGGGTGCAGAAGAAGACGCCGACACCTTTGGACCGGATCAGCTTGACCGTCTGCTCCACCTGCTCCAGAAATGCCTTCGAGGCATCCGAGAACAACAGATGCGCCTCGTCGAAAATGAAGACCAGCTTGGGCTTTTCGATATCACCGACCTCGGGCAGCGTCTGGAACAGATCGGCGAGCACCCACATCAGGAAGGTCGAGAACATCACCGGGCGGGCCGCCTGCGCACCGAGTTCGAACAGTGTGATCACGCCATGGCCGCCCTCGGTCCGCAACAGATCGGCTGGCTCCAGTTCGGGCTCACCGAAGAAGGTGTCACCGCCGTCGGCCTCGAGATTCACCAGCGCACGCAGGATGACGCCCGCCGTCGCGGCCGAAACCCCGCCGATGCCCCTGAGGTCCTCCTTGCCCTCCGGGCTGGTGAGATGGGCGATGACCGCGCGCAGATCCTTCAGATCCAGCAGGCCGAGACCCGCCTTATCCGCCCAGTGGAAAATCAGCCCGAGGGTTGACTCCTGAGTTTCGTTGAGCCCCAAAACTTTACTGAGCAGCAGCGGACCGAATGCGGTAATGGTCGCGCGGATCGGCACCCCGACGCCACCGGTGCCGAGCGAGACGAATTCGGTCGGATAGCCGGACGGCGCCCAGTCCGGCGCACCGGTCTCGACGGCCCTGGCGCTGAGCTTTTCCTCGGTCTGCCCCGGCTGCGCGAGCCCCGACAGGTCACCCTTGATATCGGCGAGCACCACCGGAACCCCGGCCCGCGAAAGCTGTTCGGCAATACCTTGTAACGTCTTCGTCTTACCCGTACCGGTCGCACCGGCGACCAGCCCGTGCCGATTCATGGTGCGCATCGGAATCCGCACCCGCGCAGTCGAATCCACGGCGCCCTCGACGACAACAGTACCCAATTCCACTGCTGCCCCGTCGAACGCGTACCCGGCCGCGATCTGCTGCGCCACCGACTGCTCCGCGATCTGCGCGGTCTTGTTCGCCGCCGACCGCGCGGATTCCGCCGCGGCAGCGCTGGCGGCCGCGGTCGCCGCCGTCTCGGTGACCTTGGCCTGCGCGGCCTCGGCCTGCGCCACCGCATTCGCCGCATTCGGATCCGCGCTCGCGGCGGCCGCCTGCTGCTCGGCCAACTCACGTTCGGCGGCCTCGGCCACGGCGGCGGCTTCCGCGGCCACGCGCGCCGCCTCCTCGGCCGCTTTCCGAGCCGCGGCCGCCTTCTCCTGAGGGGTGGGCGCACCTGTCTCCCGACCGCGACCCCCCATCGAATCGCTTGGCGATCCTGCGTCCATCGCGTCCTCCGTCTGGTCTGACCCTGACTGCTTTCGCAGTGTTAGCTGTCGTGCCGAAACGCATACGCCGATCTCCCGCAAACTCTATCGCCGCCGATCCCACCGAGACGGCTCCCCCGGTAGTGACATGCACTCCTACGCAACCAGCACCGGTTTCGAGCGAAGCGAGAGCAAGCATGTGCGATGCCGCAGGCATCCCGGACAAACACCGCTAATGTTGCCGGGGTGTCCGACAAATACGTGGTGTGGATGGATTGTGAGATGACCGGCCTTCGCCTCGACAGCGACAAGCTGATCGAGGTGGCCGCGCTCGTGACCGACAGCGACCTCAACATTCTCGGTGACGGTGTGGATATCGTCATCCACGCCGACGATGCGGCCTTGGCCGCCATGCCGCAGGTGGTCGCGGATATGCACGCACGTTCGGGCCTGACCGAGGAAGTGCGCCGCTCCACGGTCACCCTCGCCGATGCCGAGCAGCAGATACTCGACTACATCCGCGAATATGCCCCGACCCCCGGCACGGTTCCGCTGGCCGGCAATTCCATCGCAACCGACCGCGGCTTCATCGCCCGCGATATGCCCGCACTCGATGCGCATCTGCACTACCGCATGATCGACGTGAGCTCCATCAAGGAGCTGTGTCGCCGCTGGTACCCCCGCATCTACTTCGGCCAGCCGGAGAAGGGCCTGAGCCACCGCGCCCTGGCCGATATCAAGGAATCCATTCGCGAACTGGAGTACTACCGGCGCACGGCCTTCGTCGCCGCACCGGGCCCGTCGACCGCGGAGATCACCGCCGTCGCGAACGAACTCAGCGGCGGCGATAAGGAGACCGCGCAAAACGCCACGTCAGAAACCGATTAGGGACTCGAGGGGTTGACACGCTAATATCGACCGCGCTGGTGATTCACCGGCGATGGTGGCTGTAGTTCAGTTGGTAGAGCACCAGGTTGTGATCCTGGCTGTCGCGGGTTCGAGTCCCGTCAGCCACCCGAAGCGGGCCAGGTCGGAGCACATCAGCTCCGACCTGGCCCGTTGTCTACTCGACAGTGTCGCGCGGGTCATATCGGCGACAACCATTCCTTGCTCGTCGTTGCCGCCTCCAGCGCATCCGGCAACGGGTCTACACCGAGGCCGGGCCCGTCAGGCACTGTGATGTATCCGGCTTCCAGCCGCAGCGGTTCGATGATGTCTCGTTCGTAATAGCGATCCGAGGCCACGATGTCCGCAGGCAACGTACACCCGGGTAGCGCCGCTACCGCCAGATTCGCCGCCTGACCGAGCCCGGTTTCCAGCATTCCGCCGCAAAATGCCGGTACGCCGTGTGCCATGCAGACATCGTGCGTCGAGCGCGCCTCGAGATAGCCGCCGAGACGTCCGGCTTTGATATTCACCACCGAGCACGCCCCCAGCTCGATCGCGTCGACAGCGCCGCGGGCTGAGAGAATCGATTCGTCCAGGCAGATCGGCGTACGCAAGCGGCGGGCGAGCATGATGTGATCGCGACAGCAGTCCGCGGCGAGGGGCTGTTCCAGCAGTTCGAGTCCGAACTCGTCGAGGCCAGCGAGGTGGTCGGCATCGGCCGAGGTATAGGCGCCGTTCGCGTCGACCTGCAGCTCGAGAGCGTCGCCGAACCGCTCCCGTACCGCCCGCACGGGCGCGATATCCCATCCTGGCTCGATCTTGAGCTTGATCCGCTGGTAGCCCTGTTCCAGATATTCCATGACGGTATCCAGCAGTTCGGGTATCTCGTCCATGATCCCGATCGAGACACCCGCGGCCACCGATGTGCGAGTCGCGCCGAGATATCCGGCGTAAGAACCTCGTCGGGAGCGCAGCCAGGCGTCGAGGATCGCCATCTCCAACGCGGCCTTGGCCATTCGATGGCCACGAAACCGCGCGAGTGTGGGCGCTACATCATTCGGGTCGAGATCGCGGCCGGCCAGCGCCGGCAACAGAAACCGGCGGATGACGTCGGCGGCGCCATCGATGTACTCGGAGGAAAAACTCGGAGAGGGCAGTGCTACGCACTCGCCCCACCCCTGGGCGTCCGAGGCAACCACCCGCAGCAGGAGAATGTCGCGCCACAATTCGACCCCGAACGAGGTCCGAAATGGGCTGCGCAGCGGAAGGCCCAGCCGACGCAGCTCAACGCCTTCGAGCCTCACCTTCACAGCTTGGCATATCAGCCCCTTGCCGATAGCCGCTTACTATCACCGATAATCTGACAGATCACTGTTTCACTCCGTAGACTGCGGGCATCAGGGGCGGTGTCACCGGGACGCCACCCCGACCGATCAGAAAGACACCAGGTTCGTGATGCGTTCGGCGGTAATCGCAGCTTTCGTCGGCACAACCCTGCTCGCCGGCGCCACCGGTACCGCGACCGCGGATATCGTGGTCGAACCGGGCACCGGATCCAGTACGGGTTCGAGCTCGACCACCACCGGATCAGCCGGCGGTGTCACCACTACCGGCTCCTCGGGCACCGGCTCAGCCGGTGCCGCGATGTCCGGCTTCGAGAATCTATTGTTCGGCGGGCCACTGCTGTGCGCCGCACTCGGAAGCGCCGTCGGAGCGACGCTCAGTTGCGCGTAGGGCTAGCCGTTGTCGGCGTTGCCCGCCTTCCATTCCGGCCACGGGATGTTCCAGTCACCGAGACCGTCCACGCCCGAAAGCGTGCCCCCAACGGTGTTCTTGACGATGGTGATATCGCCACGCTTGGCGTTCTGCAAAACCCACAGCGCGTTCGCGGGGCTCAGGTTGAGGCAGCCGTGGCTGGTGTTCGAGTAGCCCTGCGCACCGACCGACCACGGGGCGGAGTGGAAGAAGATGCCGGAGTAGGAAAGCCGGGTCGCGTAGTCGACCGGCGTCTTGTAGCCGTTCGGCGAACTCACCGCGACGCCGTAGGTCGAGGAGTCCATGATGATCCGGTCGAAGCGGTCGCCGACGATGTAGATGCCGTTATCGGTGGGCGTGCTGTCCTTGCCCATCGACGTCGGCATGGTTCGCACCACCTCGCCGTTCATCTCCACCGTCACCTGCTTGGTGTTGTCGTCCGCGGTGAAGATCGTCGGAGCACCGACGGTGAAGAACGAGTGGATATTGTCCTGGCCGAACAGTCCGTTGCCGAGATCACGACCGTAGACATTCACATCGATGGTGACCTTGGTGCCCGGCGCCCAGAAATGCTCCGGCCGCCACCGGACCTCGCGCTTGTTCACCCAGTAGAAGGCGCCCTCGACCGGCGGCTCGGTGGTGATCTTGATCGCATTCTGCGCGGCCTTGCGATCCGGGATGTTCTCGTCGAACTGCACGGCCACCGGCTGGCCGATGCCGACGACCTCGCCCTCACCCGGCAGCAGATATGGCTTGGTCTGGCTGTCCGGGGAACTTGTGGTGAAGCTCAATACGGTCGAGTTCGCGCCGCCCAAACCGATCGCATCGGCCTTCAGCCGGTAATTCTTGCCGTAGCCGAGCACCTCGGTGGTCTCCCACGTCCGCCCATCCGCGGCCAGCTTGCCCGCGACCGCAACACCCTGCGGATTGGTCAACGTCACGGTGGTGAACTTGCCGTCGTCGACCTTGAAGGTCAGCGGCACGCCCGGCGAAATCCCCATGTCACCGTCCTTGACCGGCGACAACAGCTTGGGCTTCATCAGCTCGGTGATCGGATTACGGTCGATGGCAACCGTCGGATTGTCGGCGGCGTTGGATGACGAACACGCCATCAAGGCCAGCGCCAACACCGCGCACACGATCACCGGTCCCGTGATCTTTCTCATCGACCGATGTCGACCAAGACCAACGTTCATAACCAAACCCCGTTTCAAGTCTCGATGCACCAGGGCACCGATGGCTCGGATCCAACCCGACCACGCTCCTCCCGCAACGCCGACGGAGTTCGGTCCGGATCACGCTCCAGACATTCTGCCAGCGCAACGTGTCCGGTCCAATGTGAAATCCCTCCGCCACAGGCGAGTTCCACCGGTTAGATCATCCGCACCCCATCGGGTGTTAACACCCCTCGCGAACTCCCCCATCGGCCCCGGTCAGAAACCGATTTCACTTATGGGTACTCGGCCTGTTAATGTTTGTCCCGCACCGGAACACGGAGCGCAGCAAGACACGCGCCATTAGCTCAATTGGCAGAGCAGCTGACTCTTAATCAGCGGGTTCGGGGTTCGAGTCCCTGATGGCGCACTTAAATTAGCAGGTCAGGCCCGCTTTCATGAATGGTCTTCTTTCGCTCTATCGGACCGTCACCAAAAGAACACCAAAAAGTCACCACCACTGACCGATGGTTCCTCAGCTGGCACTGCCCAGCCCAGCTCCAACACGGCCGATGAGTCCGGTGCCTGCTCCGGCGAGACGATGTAATGCCGCTCCGTGATGCCCTCCGGGTCGGCGAACTGCGGTGGCGGATCGCGAGGTGCCGAATCCCTCCGCGCGCCATCCGAGACTCGAATCGGCCGCCGCACCTTCGCACGAGTGGGCAATCGTCGAGACGCCTCCTGCGACCCCCGGTGCGGCACAACGCGCATGTCGAACTGACTTCACCGGCTCGCGTAGGCGCGAAACCCGCAGTTGGACAGGTGATTCCCTGACATCGGGCGATTCGTCACCGTGTCGCGCGCCGTAACAACCGGATCACCGCCCGTTCCACCACCAACTGACGTCCGTCCTTGGAATCGGCTCTGGCAGCGCGCGCCAACGCCTTGGAAATCGTGACACCATCGGCGAA
Source organism: Nocardia sp. NPDC050630 (assembly GCF_044457245.1). Classification (NCBI taxonomy): domain Bacteria; kingdom Bacillati; phylum Actinomycetota; class Actinomycetes; order Mycobacteriales; family Nocardiaceae; genus Nocardia; species Nocardia sp. NPDC050630. The sequence goes on along the minus strand of NZ_JBITGN010000022.1, from coordinate 75,849 downwards.
CGACTCGACTACGCGGGGATCGATATAGGATGCACGGGCCACGGCAGGGGTATTGCCCAGCGCGGCAGCCACTTCGGCCACCACTTCCCGTTCGGCACTCTTGCGTGCACGCTGCGAGGTGGGCGGATCCACGCGCCCGAATCCCGCCGCAGCGAGTACGGTGGCCTGCCAGGTGCGAAGATCCTTTGCGCTGCAATCGGTTCCGGTCAGCTCCTTGAAACGAGTATTGATGTCGTCGGCGTGCAGTTCCCGGTACTGGCCGCAGTGGCGATAGACCAGAAGCCGCTCGGAGTCAGCGCGACTGCGCTGCAGCGATCGAACCGCGCGTGCGAGCAGCGCGTCGCGGATACGGACGCGCCGCCGGACTCCGCCTTTGGCGACATAATCGAACAGCATCTCATCACCGTCCAACTCGACCTGGTCGCGCAGCAGGGTCGCGACACCACGCGTACCGTTTTCTTCGGCGTACTCCTCGCCCCCGATCCGGAAAACACCACGGTCGAGTAAACCGACCGCCAATGCCTCGACCCGGTGCCGCCCCAACCCCGGCCTATCCAGATCGTCCCGGATCTGTTCACGCAGTGCCGGGAGTCGAGTGGCCAGATCCAGGACCCGGTCGAACTTCTCCTCGTCCCGTTCCCGACGCCACTGCTCGTGGTAGAGGTACTGGCGCCGACCCGCCGCATCCACGCCGATCGCCTGGATGTGGCCGTTCGGGTACGGGCAGATCCACACCTTGCGCCACGCGGGCGGGATCACCAGAGCTCGAATGCGGTGCAGCAGTTCGTCATCCGATACGCACTTACCGTCGGTATCGACGTAGGAGAATCCCCGGCCACGGGTTATTCGACGGACACCGGGGCCGTAGGGCCTGCTTCGACGCAACCGCACCCAACCTCCTACCGAGTGAAGAATCAGCGGGCTACCCGGCGATACCCGTTCAGTCGGCAGGCAATCGGAGACCGACCGAGTTTCAATTCCGGTGGGGCAGCGGCGCGGACATGACTCGGTTGGCGATGGCTTTCACCGAATCCGGCAGGATCTGGCTGGCGGTCGCGATCGCTTTGGTACCCAAGGAGGCCGCGGCTACCTTCTGCTTGTCGGCGAGCAAGGCGTCGATACCCTGGCGGGCCACATCGGCAGGGTCGTCCTTGGGTCCGCGACCGATTACGGTGCCGAGCATTTTGGCGCGGCGGAAGAAATCGGTGTCCGTCGGTCCTGGCATCAGTGCCGTCACCGTGACTCCGGTGTCGCGAACTTCCTCGCGCAGTGCCTCGGCGAAGGACTGCACGAAGGATTTCGATGCGTTGTACACCGCCTGCCGAGCGCCGGGCATCAACGATGCGATCGAGGACGTGAACAACAGGCGACCGGTATCGCGGCGCACCATATCGCCGAGGACAAGCTTGGCCAAATGCACCGTGGCACGCACATTGAGGTCGATGATGTCGAACTCGTCATCGAGATCGGTATCGACGAACGCACCACCGCGCCCGACCCCGGCATTGAGGGCGACAGCATCGAGTGGCCGTTCGCCCTCGGTCGCCGCCGAGTACAGCTGCCGCACTCCATCGACGGTACGCAGGTCCACCTGCACCGCACGCACCTGCACTCCCGGACGGCGCACGATATCCGCGGCGATCTCTATGGCGGAGTCCTCGGCGGCGATCACCACGTCGTAGTCGCGTGCTGCGAACTGTTTGGCCAGTTCCAGCCCGATTCCGCTGGACGCTCCGGTAACCAGGGCAAGGGGACGCATATCAGTCATACCCTTCGCATACCCACCACCAGCGACTCAATCAGGACGCATGGACCACGCGGGCAAGTCCAGCACCACGGTTGGCGTTGACGCGCAAACAATTCCGTGCCGAGACCATCGACGACACCGCGATGGGCAGCGTGCAGGAAACGACCGGCGTACCCGACACCTCGAGTCGTTCGTCCGGCAGCGTCGGGAGATGCGGGCATATCGGGAGGCGTGGCGTCGACTTCGTCCATGACCTGCGACCGCGCCATGTCGCCGAACGATCGCCCGTTCGCCCGCGTCGATCCGTCGGCTGTTTCGGGTGCCGCCGCTCGGGTAGGCCCTGGACGCCCCCATCGCCGCGTCGAGTTGGACAGGAGAGCCGATGTCGCACGACCACCGCCTCACGGGACTTCCCGCCCTCACAGCACTGACCGATCTCGGATTCGCGGCCGTAGCGGCCGGTGTGATCGCCCGCCGCCGCCCGGTGATGGGCCTGCTCGAACGCACTCGCGCCGATGCCCGCGCCATCGCCCGAATGCGGGCACTGCGCGAACAATTCGGTTCCGGACCGGTGGAGCTCGTGATCCCGGGCAGGCGGATCGTCGTCGTGCTCGACCCCGAGGACGTCGGTCGCGTACTCGTCGGCGCACCAACCCCATTCCACCCCGCGAACCGTGAGAAACGCGCCGCACTACGACAATTCCAGCCACACGGGGTGCTGCTGTCGGAAGGACCGATACGCCAACAGCGTAGGGCACTCAACGAGTCGGCTCTCGACACCTCGGCTCCCCTGCATCACCTGGCCGGACCCATCGCAACGATCGTCGCCGACGAAACGCGCGACATACTCGGCACCGCCCTGCGACGCGGCCACTTGGACGCCGCACAGTTCACCGCCGGATGGTGGCGGCTCGTCCGGCGCATCGTGTTCGGTGACCGAGCACGCGAGGACGACACGATCACCGACGAGCTGTGGCGGCTGCGGTCAGCGGCCAACTGGTCCTTTCTGTCACCCGTGCACCGCTCCCGCCGTGACCGCTTCTTCGACCGGCTCTACCGACGCGTCGAGTCGGCGCCCCCGGACAGCCTCGCCGGTGCCCTCGCCACAATCCCCTCCGGCGCCGCCACTGATCCGGTCGGTCAGATCCCGCACTGGCTGTTTGCCTTCGACGCGGCCGGTATCGCCGTCACCCGCGCGCTAGCGCTGCTCAGCACCCACCCCGAACAACAGGCGCGGGCAGCAATCGAGGCCGACGAACCCACCCGCCCGGACCTGCGAAAGTACCTGCGCGCCTGCGTACTCGAGTCGGTCCGGCTCTGGCCGACGACGCCCACGATCCTGCGCGACACCACCGAGGACACCCGCTGGGGCCGCGGCGAGCACGAGTTCACCATCGACGCGGGCGCCGCCCTGATGATCCCCGTGCCCGCCTTCCATCGCGACCCGGACCTGCTGCCGTTCGCCGATGAATTCGTCCCCGACATCTGGCTCGACGGTCGCGCCCAGCGGTATCCGCAGCTGGTGCCGTTCAGCGCCGGCCCCGCCGAATGCCCCGGCCGCAACCTCGTCCTGTTCATCACCAGCACCCTGCTCGCCCACCTGCTCAGCACCGCGGACTTCCGCATGTTGTCCACCCCACGGCCGGATCCCGACACAGCACTTCCGTTGACGTTCAACAACTTCGGGATCGACTTCGCCATCCACCCCACCCTCGCCCCCGTCCCATGAGCACCGAGGTCGATCGCCACGGATCACAAGGAGACCCCGCCCGCCAGCACGGTGAGTCCGACAGCGAAATCGGTCGAGGACTCCACCAGCCAACCAACGCGCTCCATCAGGACCACGCGGTATCGGTGCCGCTCCAGGCCGTCGACAAGCAGGTCACCGATTCGGCACGCAGATCGAGCAACCTCGCGGCCGTCACCGCGGCACCGCGGCACCGCGGGTGAGTATCAGCCCACATACCGACGCGCGGGGGAACGGCGCTGGGATTCTTCCAAGAGCAGGAGGCCCGCCTCCACCTGCGGCGGCACGACTTTCCGTTCGCGAAGCACCCATGGGAATCCACGCAGTGTCTCGAGGACGGCGGCAGCCGTTGTCAGGTCGGCCGGTGCCGACCCGAGCACAACGGCGCTGCGCCGGGCGGCGCTTCGGACCGGGCGGCGCAACCACAGTGTCCACAAGGTGTTCCTGATACCGAGTCGACGGCGAAGGGTCGAGTCACGTGCACGCGAAGGCTCGTGATGGATCAGGAGGTCCTCCACCCAGCACATCCACCAGCCACGTGCCGCGAGGTCGAGCGCGAGTAGCTCTTCTTCGCCGCCGAACCACAGGCGTCGGGAGAAGCCCCCGACTTCCCGGAATGCGCTGACCCGGAAGGCCGACAGGGCTGCCATCACGCCGAGAAGCGCGGGACCCGGCAGCCAGTCGGGCCCGGGAACCGGTGAATCACGCAGTTCTGGCGTGATGGGGTCCTCGTGGAGGTCGGGCGCGACCAGGCATCGCCCGGTCACCGAGCCCAGGCCGGGGTACTGGTCGAGTAGGTCGGCGGCGCGGGTCAAGGCGCCCGGCTGCCATCGGGTGTCGTCATCGCAGAAAGCCACATAAGGCGTGACCACCCGCTCGACCGCCATGTTTCTGGCCACCGCCCCCAGGTTGTCGGTCGAGCGGAGGAGTTCCACGGTAGGGAATGCCGCGGCGACCGCGTCGGCCGTGCCGTCGGTGGAGCCGTTGTCGACGAGAATGATCGGCGCCGCGTCGACAAGCGCGGTCATATGCGCGAGCGTTTCCAGTAGTTGTTCGCGCCGGTCGCGTGTGATCATGACAACCGTCATTCGTGCCGTGGCCATCGGTCACTTCCTTTCATCGGCGAGTTCCAGGGTTCTGGCTCGGTGTTCCACCTCCGGCGGTAGCCGACGGCGCTGCGCCAAGGCCGATGGCAGCCGGCGAAGGACGCCCGCGATCACCAGCAACGTCCGCGGATCACGCACTGCTCGGCACACCAGGCCGACGGACTCGGCCACGCACCGCCGTAGCGGCCGCCGCATCCAGGCGATCAACGCGTTGTTGCGCTGTTCGACGCGCCTGCGCCAGGCCTGCGGCGGTCGCTGCGCCGACGGGTGGTGATGGGCGCGGACCTGCGCCAGATAGCACAGGTCCCAACCGCAGGCCGCCAGATCGAGCGATAGCAATCGTTCTTCGGCACCGAAATGCAGCAGCGGACTGAATCCGGCGGCCTGCAGGTACGCCTCCTTCCGGACGATCGCCGCACAGGCCAGGAAGCCGAGGACCGACGGTCCCGGTAGTTCGGGGAGATGCCCGAGTGGGCTGTTGGCCATCAGTTCGTTGACCGGATCGTCACGCTGGTCGGGGCCGACGAGCGTGCGTCCCGCTACCAGGCCCAAACGTGGATATGCGTCCAGCACCCGCACGGCTTCGGGGAACGCATCAGCGGCCCACCACGAGTCGTCGTCACTGAAAGCGACGTAGGGCGTTCGGGCGATCGCGACGCCGAGGTTGCGCGCACTCGCCCCGAGATTGCGCCGTAGTCTGATGACTTTCACATCCGGGAATGCCTCCGCAGCGCCGACGGTGTCGTCGACGGAAGCGTTGTCCAGCACCACGATCGCAGGGCGTGGGCGCAACGCGTGTAACTCGGTCAAGGTGCGGGTCAATTCGCAAGCGCGATTATGGGTGGCGATGACGACCGTGGTCTTCGCCGTAGTCGGGCGATTCACGCCGGCCATCCGGCGAGCAGTTCACCGAGCAGATCCTGGGTCAAGGCGTCGGCCGCAGGGAACTCACGCCGCCGCGCGCGTTCGCGCCCATCCGGCGACAGGCACCAGCGCCACCAATATTCGAACGCGCCGGCGTCGGCGGTTTGTTCGGCGTGGACCAGCGCGGGCCAGTTCAGCGCCCCGGCCTGCGCGGTGACCTTCCCGCCGCCCGCGATGGGGTCCACCGCCAGAACCGGGATACCGGCTCGCAGGCCTAACACCAAGCCGTGCAAGCGAGTTGTGACCACCGCGTCGAGGCGGGAGAACACCGACTCGAGCTGATCGGGCGTGCGGCATCGGCGCCAATCATCGGGCGTCAGCCTCGTATCGAGTGGGATACGCGCGCAGTCGAGCTCGCGGAGCCAGCACGTCAACGCCCGATGCACCGACCGATGACGACGAGCCCCGCCGTATTCGGCCTGTCCTGGGGCGAAGGCAACTCCCACCACCGGAACGGTCACCGTGGACGCCGCGACCGCCATGTCCGGTCGCGCGGTGGACAGACCGTCACGCGCCAAGACGCGATGAAACCCGGTGACCGCCGCATCGGCCGGATCGAGAATGGAAACCCCCACCGCGATGCGTCGGCAGTTCGCATACCGTTCGTGCAGGAACCGCACCTGTTCGCCGTGGGCAGGCCCGCAGACGAACACGAGGTGCGAATATCGTTCAGCGTCGGCGTCGTCCAGATGTAACGCATCGGAACGGAAACCCGGACTCCACGCCGTGTCATGCGGTATCTCGACGGATGCCAGGGCGTCGCACACTCGGCTCATGCTCATCACATCTCCGGCGGTCGCTTCGCCGTGCACAAAGCTCGGCCACCCGGTGACAAGTACCCGCATGTGCGGGCGCATACCCGCTACATCCCAGGCCAATCAGCCGTCCCAGCAATCTTTTGGTAATGCCCTGGCTGCTCCGCAGTTTCAGGTGCTGAGCAACTCGCAGCGGAGGAGATTCGTCGTTATGGGCGGCTCGGTGACCGGCGCGTCGGATGTGCGGATCTAAGTGCGGGCCGCACGCAGGTGCACCACCTTGGTCTGGGTCATCTCGTCCAACAACTCCGGTCCATAACCAAAGCCGGTTCCGCTTCCCCCGCGCGGGTGCGCAGCTCCGCCGGGCGCCCCGCCGAACACCGCATTGATCTTGACCGTGCCGACCGGCAGGGCGCGCCAGGCGTGCTGGGCATTGGCCATCGACGCGGTGAGTACGGTCGCGGCGAGCCCGTAGCCGTCACTCGCGGCCTCCGCGATGCCCTGTTCGAAAGTATCCACCGCCCGTACCGGTGCGACCGGACCGAACGTTTCTTCGCGCATGATCCGCATATTCGGATCGCAATGTGCCAGCACGGTGGCCGGATAGTGCGCGCCGGGCCCGTTCGGCACGGTACCGCCCGTCACGAGATCGGCACCGTGGACCACCGCGTCGTGCACGTGGGCGTGGACATGATCGCGATGGCGCCGGTCTACCAACGGCGCCAACTTCCGGGACTCGGCTTCAGCCGTCAGCGCTGCCATAAAGGCCTGCAGGATGTCCCGGTGCACGAAGATCCGCTCGACCGAGACGCAAATCTGCCCGGAGTTCGCGAAGGCGCCGAGCGCCGCCTGGCCAGCGGCCCACCCGGGGTCCACACCGGCATCGACGACCAGTGCGTCATTGCCGCCATTTTCCAGCAATGCCTTCGCGCCGGTGGTCGCGGCGCTCTGCGCGATCGACCGTCCCGTGGCCGTGCTGCCGACGTGCGCGATGACGTCCACATCGGGACGAGCGGCAAGCAGAGCGCCGACCCTCCCATCGCCTTGCACTGTCTGCAGTACGCCCTCGGGAATCACCCGAGCGAGCAGACCGCCCAGCAGACCGCCGGTGTGCGGTGCGCGTTCGCTCGGCTTGTACACAACTGTATTTCCGGTGACCAGTGCCGCGCCGAGCAAACCGCAGGACACCGCTACGGGATCGTTCCATGGCGTCAGCGCGACCACAACGCCACGAGGTTCCCACACCATGAGGTCGGTCGCTTCGAAGTCCCCCTGAAGGCTCTTTCCTCGGTGCACCGGTCCCAGTTCGGCATATTGCTCCAATGTCGCCGCACCGGTCAGGACCCCCTTCTTGGCCTCGGATTGCGGGCGTCCGGTTTCGACACGGTTGAGCTCGGCGAGTTCATCGGCATGCTGGCGAAGCAAGGCGGCGCCGGCACGTAGTGCGGCGGCCCGCTCGGCCGCCGGGGTTCGCGCCCATGTGGACTGGACCCGATTGGCCAGCGCTACCTGCCGATCGATTTCCGCGATACCGGTCATGGGCACCTTGCCGACGGTGACACCGGTTGCGGGATCAAGGATCTCGATAGTGTCTCGATGGTCGGTGGCAAACGCGACAGAGTTGGGTGCGTTCATACCGCGGGCGTTACCTGACACCCACTGTTCAAACCCGTCGGTGGCAAGCGCCGTACCGGGCTGCCAGCGCCGGGAATCCCTGGACCAGGTTTGATCCGGCGCTGAGCGGCAAGAGCTACCGACATGGCCGAGATCACCGAACGGCTCACCGTGCTCGTTTGGCATGTGCATGGCTCTTGGACCAGTTCGTTCGTCCGGGGACAGCACGATTACCTGGTCCCCGTGCTGGAAGGAGGGGGGCCGTGGGGCCGTGGGCTGTGCGGGCGCGACTGGCCCGCCGCTGTGGAAGTGCCCGCGGGTAAGTTGCGCGAAACCGAGGTCGACGTAGTCGTTCTCCAACGTCCGGAGGAGATCGAGCTCACCGAGCAATGGCTCGGTCGTCGTCCCGGCGCCGACATTCCGGCGATCTACGTCGAGCACAACACTCCGCGTCCCTGCGCGGCCACCACCCGGCATTCGCTGGCGGATCGCACCGACATCCCGATTGTGCACGTCACGCACTTCAACGATCTGATGTGGGACAACGGAAAGGCGCCCACCCGGGTGGTGCCGCACGGCATCGTCGACCCCGGAGCGCTGTACACCGGCGAAGTGCCACACGGGGTAGCGCTGATCAACGAACCGATGCGGCGCGGCAGGATCACAGGAAGTGATTTGTTGCCCGCCTTCGCGATGGCGGGGCCCGTCGATTTGTACGGCATCGGAGCCGACGACTTCACAGTGGACGGAGCCACCGGACACCCGATTCGTGGAATCGGCGACTTCGAACAATCGGTATTGCATCCGGAAATGGCCAGGAGAAGGGTATATTTGCACACCGCGCGGTGGACTTCGCTCGGATTATCTCTCCTGGAAGCCATGCACCTGGCCATGCCGGTAGTGGTGCTCGCCACTACCGAGGCCATCCGCGCGGTGCCGCCGGAAGCCGGCGCAATCTCTTCTGACGTCGCATGGCTCACCGCCAAGTTCCATGAATTTCTCCACGAACCCGATCTGGCGGTGCTCGCCGGCAAGTCGGGACGGCAGTTCGCGCTGGAGCATTACGGCCTCGATGTCTTCCTGCGGCGGTGGGATGCCCTACTCGCCGAGGTCACCGAATAGCTGCGGTGGCCCGGACCGGAAAGGCGGGATCATGAAGATCGCGATGGTTTCCGAACACGCCAGCCCGCTCGCCGCGTTGGGCGGCATCGATGCCGGTGGACAGAACGTCCATGTCGCGGAACTGTCCGCGGCCCTGTGCCGACAAGGGCACGAGGTTACCGTCTATACCCGACGCGATGAGGCACAAGCGGCGCATACCGTAACCACCGAACAAGGTTACCGGGTGATCCGTGTGCCGGCCGGCCCAGCTCGTCGACTGCCGAAAGATGAGTTACTGCCGCACATGGGCGAATTCGGCGCCTTTCTGCGAGAGCACTGGCGACACGAGCGCCCCGACGTGGTACACGCCCACTTTTGGATGTCCGGGCTGGCGGCCATCGCGGGCGCTCAACCCGCCGGCATTCCGGTAGTACAAACATTTCACGCGCTCGGGGTGGTGAAACGCCGCCACCAAGGCGCGGACGATACCAGCCCGGCCGACCGACTACGCCTCGAGCAGCTTATCGCCGAACAAGCCGACCGCATCATCGCCACATGTACCGACGAGGTGTTCGAACTAGCCAGGATGGGCGTGCCGCAGTCCCGGACATCGGTCATTCCGTGCGGGGTGAATCTCGAGCAGTTCACACCCGATGGGCCGAGCACACCGCGGTCGGCCGAGCACCGGCTGATGACTGTGGGCAGATTAGTGCCTCGCAAAGGTTTCGATATCGCGATCACCGCACTCACCAGCCTGCCCGACACCGAATTGGTCCTGGTCGGCGGCCCGGACAACGGCAAAGTCGCCGACGACCCCGAAGGCCGACGGCTGCTGGCGCTCGCGGACGAGCTCGGCGTGCGAGACCGGCTCCGCATGCTGGGACAGGTGCCGAGGATCCACATGGCTCCGCTGCTGAGGTCGGCGGACGTGGCTGTGTGTACGCCGTGGTATGAGCCGTTCGGCATAACCCCCCTCGAAGCGATGGCATGCGGCACTCCCGTGGTCGCCACCGCGGTCGGGGGGCTCATCGACACGGTCGTCGACGGTGTGACCGGCAGACTGATCGCCCCGCGGGCACCCGCGGAACTGGCTGACGCGGTCCGCGATCTCCTGGCCGCGCCCGAACGCGCAGACCAGTACGGTCGCGCCGGTCGCGATCGCGTCGAGTCGCGCTATTCCTGGGACAGGATCGCCATGGAGACACTCTCTGCGTACCGTCGGGTGACGGCCATGCGGGTGCGCAACGACAGCGGGGGCAGTGACGGCGGTTCGATCGAGCGGGTCGGCGGCGTGCTCTCCCCCGAGCCGTCGTCGATAGATCAGGGTTTTCGCGCAACCGGTCACGGTAGGCGATAACGTGTCGGAACAATACGAACGTGCGCTGGTCACCGGTGGGTGCGGATTCGTCGGATCGCACCTGTGTGAACAGTTGCTCGACGCGGGCACCGCCGTGCTCGCGCTCGACAACTTCGCTACGTCGACACCCGCCAATGTTGCCCGACTGCTGGACCGCCCCGGGTTCGAGCTCATACAACACGACGTCACCGAGCAGTTGCCCACGCTGGGCTGCTTCGACGTCGTTTTCCACCTCGCGTCGGCCGCGTCACCTGCGGCCTACCTACGACTGCCGATCGAGACGCTACGAGCCGGTGCACTCGGCACCGCCAACGCCCTCGAGCTGGCCGAGCGGAATCGAGCTCGATTCGTGCTGGCATCGACGAGCGAGGTATACGGTGACCCAGCGGTGCACCCGCAGCCGGAGGGTTACTGGGGTCACGTCAATCCGGTCGGTCCGCGCAGCGTCTACGACGAGGCGAAACGGTATGCCGAGGCGTTGACCATGGCGTTTCGCCGGGAACGTGGAGTGAATACCGGGATAGCCCGAATTTTCAATACCTATGGTCCATACATGCGTACCGACGACGGTCGAATGGTGCCCAATTTCATCGCTCAGGCGCTATCGGGCGCACCGATCACCATCGCGGGAACCGGCGAGCAGACCCGCTCGCTGTGTTATGTCGACGACACGGGCCGCGGTCTGCTCGCGCTGGCGTCCACCGACCATCCTGGGCCGGTCAACATCGGCAATCCGCATGAAATCTCCGTTCGAGGCCTCGCCGAGGAGATCCGATCGGTGACCGGCAGCACGTCCCCTGTCCAGTATGTCGACGGTGCTATCGACGATCCGAAACGTCGCTGTCCGGATATTTCGCTGGCCCGCCGCGAACTGGGCTGGTGGCCAGTGGTCACCAGGGCGGAGGGGCTGCGCCGCACGATCGACTGGTTCATCGGGCGCCGGGCCGTGGCGGCTGAGGAGTCGCTGCGCTGATCACAGCTGTGCAGCGCAGCGGTTTACTGCCGACGCACCCGGGTAGCGCCTCAAATATGTCAGCGGGCTGATCATCCGGTCCCGCGTCTCGAACAGAAAGGCGGGGCTCGTGCGCATTCTCGGAATCAACGCGGTATTCCACGATCCTGCGGCCGCCTTGGTCATAGACGGCGAAATCGTCGCGGCCGCGGAGGAAGAGCGGTTCACTCGTCGCAAGCACGGCAAGCGGCCGGTGCCGTTCTCCGCGTGGGAGCTGCCCGAACAAGCTGCCGCATGGTGTCTGGATCGCGGCGGGATACGTCCCGATCAGCTCGACGCGGTGGGCTACTCCTACGACCCGAGGCTGGTCGATCATTCACTCGACGGTCTCGACCGAGGAAGCGAATCCACCCGTACGGACTACGCGCGCAGGGCGCCCGCGTTCCTCGCCACCGCATTGCCCGGCCTCGACCCCACGATTGTGCGCTTCGTGCGACATCACCTGGCGCATGCCGCTTCCGCAGCGCTTGCCGCCCCATCGGGTGATTCGGCGGTGATGGTGGCCGATGGACGCGGCGAGAGCCATTCCTATCTCGCCGGAGAATATCGGGACGGCAAGTTCGTCGAGTTGGCGGCACAACAGCTACCGCACTCGCTGGGGCTGATGTACGAGGACCTCACCCAACATCTCGGATTCGCCCGGTCGAGCGACGAATACAAGGTGATGGCTCTCGCCTCCTACGGCACGCCGCGGTTCCTCGACCGGTTCCGGGAACTGGTGTATTCCACCGGTGCAGGTGGATTTCGAACCGAACCCGTGGACTGGGAGTCCTTCACGCCCGCGGTGACCGACGGTGCGTTCGGCCGAGATCATGCCGATCTGGCCGCCAGTGTCCAGCGACGCGTCGAGGATGTGCTGCTGGAGTTGGCTTCCTGGCTGCATCGTCAGACCGGTCAGCCGAACCTCACGCTGGCCGGTGGCGTCGCGCTGAACTGTGTGGCCAACACGCGGCTGTACGCCGAAGGTCCCTATGAACGGATCTGGGTTCAGCCGGCGGCGGGGGACGCGGGCACCGCGCTGGGTGCCGCGCTGCAATTGGCGGCCGAGTTCGGTGAGCGTGCTGAACCGATGCCGGGTGCCGACCTCGGCCGCGAGTGGACGGACCAGGAGCTGGAAACGATTCTCCGCACGGCGAAGATCCGGTACACGAAATCCGAAGACGTCGCGGCGGACGTGGCGCGAGCGCTCGCACAGGACCAGGTGGTGGCCTGGTTCCAGGGTCGGGCCGAATTCGGCCCGCGCGCACTCGGGCATCGTTCGCTGCTCGCGCATCCCGGACGGTCGGCGAATCTCGAACGTCTCAACGATGTGAAGGGGCGAGAACAGTTCCGGCCACTCGCACCGATGGTGCTCGCCGACCGAGCGTCCGAGATTTTCGGGCGCGGGCCGTTGCCGAGCCCGTACATGCTGTTCGTCCACGATGTCGCCCCGGCGTGGCGCGACCGAATTCCCGCCGTGACGCATGTGGACGGCACCGCACGTATCCAAACGATCGATCCCGCGGATGATCCTGTCCTGGGCAGGATGTTGTCGGAGTTCGACAGGCTCACGGGTGTGCCCGTTGTGGTGAACACGAGCCTGAACACCGCTGGCAGGCCGATGGTCGATTCGCCCCGCGACGCCCTCGAATGCTTCGGTTCCGCCCCGATCGATCTGCTCGCAATCGGCCCTTTCCTGGTGCGGCGCTCATGAACGGCCACACCATCGACTACAGCATCGTGATTCCGACTACGGGCCGGGACAGCCTCCGGTTGCTGCTCGAATCGCTCGACACCGCGGCGGGTCCGCGGCCGCGGGAAGTCATCGTGGTGGACGATCGTCGCAGCGGCGGGGAACTGCCGCTGCCCGAAACGCTGCTTCCGGTGCGGGTTATTCGCTCGGGTGGCCGTGGACCCGCTGCCGCGAGGAACGCGGGTTGGCGTCACGCCGCTGGCACCTGGATCGCCTTCCTCGATGACGATGTGATCACCGCGTCGGATTGGCCTGCGCGATTGGCCGATGACCTGCGTGGTCTCGATGAGCAGACGGCGGCTTCGACGGCTCGTATCGAGGTTCCGCTGCCGGAGCACCGCCGACCGACCGATGCGGAGCGAGGAACCGCACGACTGGCCACCGCGCGGTGGATCACAGCGGACATGGCCTACCGCCGCAGCGCGCTGGCCGCCGTCGGTGGCTTCGACGAACGGTTCCCGAGGGCATTTCGCGAGGACGCCGATCTGGCGATCCGAATCTGCCTCGCCGGTTATGTCATCGCACCCGGACAACGGCTCACTCGTCACCCGGTCCGCGAATCCGGGCCCATGGCCAGTGTGCGAGCACAACGCGGAAACGCCGACAACGCGTTGCTGCGGCGAAAGTACGGCGCTCGGTGGCGTCAGCGCATCGGCGAAGAGGCCGGACTCCTTCCACGCCACGCGCTCACCACGGCCGCGGGTGCGGGGGCCGTGGCATTCGGCCTAGCAGGTCGCAAACGCTCAGCACTCGTGTCGGCGGCGGTCTGGGCGATGCTGACCGGCGAATTCGCGGCGCGCCGGGTCGCGCCCGGGCCCCGCACACCCGGCGAAATCGGCCGCATGGCGGTGAGCAGTGCGCTGATTCCACCGGTTGCGTGCTGGCACCGCCTGCGTGGTGAACTCCGGCACCGCAACGCAAGCCACGCTTCGCCGCTGGCGTTGCTGTTCGACCGGGACGACACCCTCATCGTCGATATCCCTTATCTCTGCGACGCCGACAGGGTTCAGCCGGTGCCGGGTGCCGTCGACGCGCTGCGGCTGGCGCGTGCGGCCGGCATCCAGCTCGGCATCGTGAGCAACCAGTCCGGTGTCGCACGAGGTTTGATCAGCCGCGAACAGCTCGCCGCGGTGAACTCCCGGGTCGAGGAATTGCTCGGACCATTCGCGACGTGGCAGGTATGTCCGCACGGCGAAGGCGACGGCTGCGCGTGCCGCAAACCCGAGCCGGGCCTGATCCTCCGGGCCGCGGCGGAGCTCGGTGTCGACGTGGGCAGGTGTGTGCTCATCGGTGACACCGGCGCCGATGTCACCGCCGCGACCTCCGCGGGTGCCCGCGGGATTCTGGTACCGACGGCGAGAACGCGCCCAGAAGAAGTGCATCGCGCGCGGCAGGAAGCGACCGTGGCGCACGATCTGGCCGAAGCCGTACGGCTGGCGATGGCGGGTGTGCCTTGACAGGCCGGGCGCTGGTGGCGCGCATGGACAACATCGGTGATGTCCTGCTGGCGGGGCCATGCGTACGTGCGGTGGCGGCGCACGTCGATTCGGTGACACTGTTGACCGGGCCTCGAGGTCGGGCAGGCGGTGATCTCCTGCCGGGTGTGGAACAGGTCTTGACCTGGTGCGCGCCGTGGATCGACCCGGAACCGCCCGCGGTCACCTCGGTAAACATCGAGGCGTTCGTGCATCGGATACGCGCGCTCGACATTGATCTGGCATTGATACTCACCTCTTTTCACCAATCGCCACTGCCGCTGGCGCTGCTGCTCAGGATGGCCGGTGTGCCCTGGATCGGCGCGATTTCGGACGATTACCCCGGCTCTCTGTTGGATCTACGCCATCGCGTCGAAGGTGATCCGCCCGAAGCCGAACGCGCGCTCTCGCTGGCCGAGGCGGCAGGTTTCCGACTACCACCCGGTGACGACGGGAAACTCGCGGTCAGGCAGCCGTTGCCGAAGGTGTGTGACCTGACCGGCGAACCTGGCTATGTGGTGGTGCATCCGGCCGCGTCGGTACCGGCGCGGCAGCCGTCGTCATCGCGTTCGGCGGCCATCGTCGCCGCACTGGCGAGTGCCGGTCACCGCGTGATCGTGACCGGCGGCTCATCGGACCGCCCGCTCACCGGCGCTGTCGCCGGTAGGCATGCCATCGACCTCGGCGGAGCCACCACCCTCCCCGAGCTCGCCGCCGTGCTCCGCGACGCGAGCGTCGTGGTGGTACCCAATACCGGTCCCGCGCATCTCGCCGCGGCCGTCGGAACGCCGGTGGTTTCCCTGTTCGCACCGGTCGTGCCCGCCGAGCGTTGGGCGCCTTACGGAGTCCCGGTGGCCATGCTCGGTGACCAACGAGCGCCGTGCCGCGGTAGCAGGGCCCGTGAGTGCCCGGTGGCGGGGCACCCATGCCTCGATTCGATCACCCCGGAGCAGGTCGTCATGGTGGCAGGAGAACTCAGTGCAGGCAGGCGTGAACGTCTGCGGACAGGAGGTGTGTCGTGATCGAGGAACATTTCGCGGCTTTGTGCACAGCACTGGAGCGCACCAGTTGCTTCGCACCGAATATCCGCAGATGGGGACGTGAACTCGCGGGAGTGCTCGACAACGGTGGCAGATTGCTCGCGTGCGGCAACGGTGGCAGCGCCGCCGAAGCCCAGCACCTGACCGGGGAACTGGTCGGCCGCTTCCGCAGCGAGCGGCGCCCACTGTCGGCGATCGCCTTGCATGCCGACACTTCGGCAGGCACCGCGATTGTGAACGACTACGGTGAGACGGAACTGTTCGCGCGTCAGGTCCGGGCGCATGGCAGGCCCCATGATGTGCTCATCGCGTTGTCCACCAGCGGCACCAGCCAGAACGTGGTGGCGGCGGCGAAAGCGGCGCATGACATCGGCCTTACCACGTGGGCTATGACCGGACCCGCGCCCAACCCGCTCGCGGCACTGTGCGATGACGCGGTGGCCGTGCAGGCGCCGAGCACCGCCACCGTGCAGGAAGTGCATCTGGTCTTGGTGCACGCCCTGTGTTCGGCGCTCGACGAAGCACTGGGGATCCCGACGTGAAGCCGTTGGTCGTGGTCGGCGACAGCATCCTCGATATCGACATCGAGGGTGTCGCGAACCGGTTGTCCCCCGAAGCGCCAGTGCCCGTGGTGGATGTGGAACGCCAGTGGATACGCCCGGGCGGTGCTGGTCTGGCCGCCGTGCTGGCCGCACAGTCGGTCGGCGAGGTCTCGCTCATCACGGCGACCACCGAAGACCAAGACGGACGTACCCTCGCGCGGCTGCTCGACCAGGATGTTCAGGTCGTTCCGATGCCGCTGCGCGGCGCGACGGTACGGAAGACCCGTATCCGTGCCGCCGGTCAGTCACTGCTGCGGCTGGACACCGGCGACGGGACAGCGGACGGGGCGGTGAGCGCTTCGGTCACCAGGACACTGCGGGCGGCCGGCGCGATCCTCGTCGCGGACTATGGCCGAGGAGTCGCCGCGCATCCGGAGATCCGACAACTGCTGACCGAACTGGCCCGGTCCGTACCGGTGGTATGGGATCCACACCCGCGCGGCCCGGCACCGACGCCGGGGGCGTTGCTGGTTTCGCCGAATATGAACGAGGCGCGCCAGTTCGCGCCGGGATACGTCGAACCCGATGAGTTGGCGAAGGTACTTCGTGACGAGTGGGTCGCGGATTCGGTTGCGGTGACCACCGGTTCGGGCGGGGCGGTGCTGGCTAATGGGAAACGGCTCACCGTGGTGCCCGTGCCCGTCGAGGCGCGTATCGCCGGCCATGTGCGTTCCGATGCCTGCGGCGCGGGCGACAGATTCGCGTCGGCCGCGACGGTCGCGCTTCTCGACGGGGCCACAGTGGCAGATGCGGTGTCGCACGCCGTAGAGGCGGCGGCCAGATTCGTGGTGGCGGGAGGTGCGGCCACGATGTCCACCTGCGACAGTGCGGCTGTCGCGCAGACAGGCACCGCCCAAGAAGGCGGATCGGCGTTCGAGGTGGCGGCAAGAATCAGGTCGCGTGGCGGCAGACTGGTCGCCACCGGCGGCTGCTTCGATCTGCTGCATCCCGGCCATCTGAGCTTGCTACGTCAGGCTCGGGCCATGGGCGATGCCTTGGTGGTTTGTCTGAACTCAGATGATTCGGTGCGGCGTCTGAAAGGGCCGCGCCGCCCGATCGTCACCGCTCGTGACCGCGCCCGGATGCTCACCGAGCTGTCCTCTGTGGACGCCGTCGTCGTATTCGATGAATCCTCGCCGAGCGCACTACTGGAGCGCCTTCGCCCTGATGTCTGGGTCAAGGGCGGCGATTACTCCGGCGCGGATCTACCCGAGGCCGAAGTCGTTCGCGGTTACGGCGGCGAGATCGTGCTGATTCCCACGGTTCGCGGTTACTCGACATCACAGCTGGTCGCCGCGACCCGGTCCGGTGACTGACACGAGAACGAAGGAGCGCGATGCGAACTCTTGGCAATATCTTGATCACCGGCGGCGCTTCCGGGCTCGGCGCGGCGGTTGCCGCCGCGGTACGCGAGCACGGGGGCCGCCCCTATGTGATCGACCGGGTGGAGCCCGAGGCGCCCGTCGACTTCATGCGTGCCGACCTCGCCGATACCGTCGCCGCAGAGCACGCCGTGCAGGAACTCATCGAGCGCGCGGGCGGCAGGATCGACGGCGTGTTCACCGCTGCGGGAACCGACGCCTGCGGCCCGCTGGACAAGGTGTCGACAAAGCGGTGGGAGTACGTGGTCCAGGTCAACCTCCTCGGCACCGTTGCCGTCGTACGCGCGGCCCTGCCGTCCCTGCGGGACAGCAAGGGGACGGTGGTGACCTGTGCTTCCACCCTCGGCATCAAGGCGGTCGGTGACGCAACCGCCTATTGCGCGTCGAAATTCGGGGTCGTCGGCTTTACCAGGGCGCTTGCCGCCGAAACCGCAGGCAGTGTCGGGGTGACCTTGCTGATCCCCGGCGGAATGCACACGGCGTTCTTCGACGACCGCGAGCAGCAGTACAAGCCGCCGCCCGACGCGAAACTCAACCAACCTCAGGATGTCGCCGACGCGGTGGTTTTCGCGCTGAGGCAGCCGCCGGGCTGCGAGGTCAGGGAAATGGTCGTGTGCGCATCGGAAGAGGGATCGTGGCCTTGACGGACTCGATTCTGCTGCTCCGCGCCCTCGGGCTCGGCGACCTGCTGACCATCGTGCCCGCGCTGCGTGGGCTGCGAGCCGCCCACCCGAACGACCATGTGGTGCTGGCCGCGCCGGAAGCGCTCCGCGATGTGGTCGACCTCATCGACGCGGTTGACGAATTGTTGCCGACCGCGGGGCTGGGTGCGCTCCGATGGCACGGCGCACCGCCGAAGCTGGCGGTCAACCTGCACGGCGCGGGGCCGGAAAGCATCCGTGATCTGCTGGCAGCACGTCCGGCCACGCTGCTGACCCATCGCCATCCGGATTTCCCCGAGTTGCCTGGTCCTGAGTGGTGCGACGACATGCACGAGGTGGACCGCTGGTGTCGGCTGCTGGAGTACGGAGGGATCGACGCCGATCCGACAGCGCTGCTATTACCCGCACCGCCTGAACCGCCCCCCGAATCGAACGTGGTGGTGATCCACCCCGGCGCGGCCTACCCAGCACGTCGCTGGCCATCCGAACGTTTCGCTCGAGTGGCACGGGAGCTCGCTGCCAACGGCCATCGAGTGGTGATCACCGGTACGCACGACGAAATTCGGTTGGCGAACGCGGTCGCCGAGAAAGCGGGCTTGTCGCCGACAGCGGTCTACGCGGGCCGTACCGATCTGGCCGAACTCGCCGCGCTGGTGGCCGCCGCGGCACTGGTCGTGTGCGGCGACACCGGCGTGGGGCATCTCGCCACTGCCTTCGGGACACCGTCGGTACTGCTGTTCGGCCCTACGCCTCCGCACCGATGGGGACCGCCCGCCGACGCGAAGCACCACGTCACGCTGTGGGCCGGGCACGTCGGCGATCCACATACCGACCATGCCGATCCCGGCCTGCTCATGGTGCGACCCGAACAGGTGCTGACGGCCGCGGCCCGGTTGCTCGGAGAGAAGGTGCGCCATGGGTAGTCGCGTCGGTGTGGTAGGTGCCGGTTATGTGGGGCTTACCAGTGCCGCTTGCCTTGCCCACTTAGGGCATCACGTGATCTGTGTCGACAACGATGAGTCCAAAGTCGAGGCTCTTCGAGCCGGTACGGTCTCGATCGTCGAGCCCGATCTACCGGAACTGGTTCGGGAAGGGCTGTCGGAGAACCGACTCGTCTTCACGTCGGATCCAGGGTCGCTGCATGAATGCGAAGTGGTCCTGTTGTGCCTTCCCACGCCCCCGGGCACCGATGGTACGGCTGATCTAGGCGTACTCGAGGATGTGCTGGAGAAATTGTCCACGGTCCTGCCACCGGATTGTGTGCTCGTCACCAAGTCCACCGTTCCGGTGGGGACGGCGGCGCGGATCCCCGCGCTGGCCGGCCTGGCGAGCACGACAGTCATCAGCAATCCCGAATTCCTCCGGGAAGGCCATGCGGTGCACGACTTCCTGCACCCCGACCGCGTCCTCGTCGGCGCAGCCGAGCCGGATCGGGAGTCGGCCGACCGTGTCGCGGCGCTTTACGCAGGTACGGGCGCGCCGACACTGCGGTCGGACTCGGCCAGCGCGGAACTCGCCAAGTACGCCAGCAACGCGTTTTTCGCGGTCAAGCTCTCGTTTGTGAACACACTTGCCGAATTGTGCGAACGGGTCGGTGCCGATATCACGAAGGTCACCAAGGCGATGGGGATGGATGAGCGGATCGGTCCGGCTTTCCTCACGCCCGGCCCGGGCTGGGGCGGCTCGTGTCTGCCGAAGGACACGCGCGCGCTCCTGCGGACCGCGGAGGCGTCCGGGGTGGACTTCGCTTTGGTCCGAGATGCCTTGCGAGCCAATGAGTATCAGCATGCGATCGTGATGCGCAAGATCCGCCGCGCGGTCACCGGTGCCGTGGACGGCTCACTGTCGGGTACGCGGATCGGCGTACTCGGCCTCGCCTTCAAAGCCGGGACGGGAGACCTGCGCGACTCCCCCGCCGTCGCGATCACACGGCGCCTTTCCCACCACAACGCCACTGTCACTGCTTACGACCCGTGTGTCCCGGCATCGAATCTCCCCGACCTGAACGGCATTCGGGTGGTGAACGACCCGTATCTGGTGGCAAAGGACGCCAGTGCCATCGTGATCCTCACCGAGTGGCCCGAGTTCCGTTCACTCGACTGGACGAGGCTCGCGACCGAGGTCGAGCAGGCCGTCATCGTGGACACCCGAAACTTGCTCGACGAGCGTCTGCTCAGTGGCACCGGTTTCATCCTGCTGGGCACCGGCACCGTCGAGATGGACCGCGCCAAAGATGCCATCAGCAAACCCCACACGAAATGATCACCACGCACGCGAGGCGGGAAACGCCACGTCTAGCCGTATGAGCCGCCACCGTTCGGTCATGAGGGGGACAATTATCCGGTGGCCACCCGATCGGTAGTGAGCCCTGCGGAGCAGCTGAACTGCCTGGTCGACCTCACCTGGCCGGCTGGTCGGGGCGTGTGGTGGAGCGTTTATCACATCGGCAGCGGTACGCAGGTCGCCGCCGCGCTCGACGAGCTCGCCCAGCGCATCGTCATCGACCATTGGACCCAGGCCTTGTCTTTACTGGAGCGGCCGTTGATCGGCTGCAACCTCACGGTATGCCGCGCCGATACCTCGGTCATCGATCACGCTTCGACCGCCGTTCTTATCGGCACGCTGCCCGCCGTACTGCACGCCCACGCTGCGATCATCCGCGCGCAAATCCGCTGAGGCTGCAGGGCACAGGCCAGCAGCCCCCTCGAACGGGCTGTCCGTTGGCTTTTTCGCTGGTCAGTTCAGCAATAGTCGCCTAGCAGTCCGGATAGACGCCACGGTGAAGTCACCGTCGGAGGGGTCGACGTCGAATACGATCCGGTCAGGGTGTCGAGGCGGCCTCGGCGCGACAGCCGAGCGTCAGGCCGTACCCGCCGGAAACCGATACTGCCTCAGCCGCCGCAATAACCATGGGTTTTCAGCCGCGCTGGTCGATGAGGTCTCGACCACCGACCCCGGAAAGGAACTCGCGCCATCGCAATGGTCCGCCCGCGTCGGCGGTCAGGGGTGGCGTGTCCTCTCCCGTGCCTGCACGAAGACCGGCCAGCATCTGTCGGAGTGCCTGCACCGCCGTGAAACGAGGTGTCCACCCCAGCTCGGCTCGGGCGCGCCCGGTATCCATAATCGGCAGGCGCATCATCGCATCGAACAACTCCGGCGCCGCTGGCAGCGCTCGCGCGTGCCATCCCATCGCGAGCGCTGTGCGCGCGAGTGCGGGCGGCACCGACACCACCCGGGCACCGAACAACTCGGCCAGACGGAAACGGTCGATCACCGGCTCCGCGGCCAGGTTGAACGGACCGCGGGCATCGGAATTGATCGCCAGCGCGTAGGCGCGACCGATGTCACGGCTGTGCACGGCCTGAAACCGCAGGCCACGCGGCACCGGTAGGACCGGCGCAATCCCGGGCCTGATCAGGCGATTCGGTAGCAGCGGTCCGGCGAACAAGCGCCGCTGCTGACTAGCTGTCTCCCGACGGAAGGTGAATGCCGGCCGCATCCGAACCACCCGCAGCTCCGGATTTTCAGCCTCGAATCGGTCGAAAAGCCGTTCCACGTAGGCTTTCTCACGCATATACGCAGCCGGAGGCCAGCCGTCGGTCGGCCAGCTCTCGGGTACCGGCCGGTCGTCCTGACACGGGGAATACGCACCGACCGAGGAGGCGTATACCAATGCGGGTACTTGTGCCGCCGCCACGGCGCGCAGCACACGTTCCGTGCCGCCGACGTTCGCGCGCCATGTGACCAGGGGCTGATGGGTCGGCTGGAACAACCACGCCAGGTGAACTACCACATCGGCGTCATGGAAACAGGATTCCAGATCGTCGGTTCGCACATCCGCACGAACCCATTCGACGCCGTCGTGGGGCTTGCCCGGTACGCGCCGCGCAATACCAACAATCGAGCTGACTCCGGCTTCGTCCGATAGCGCCTCCAACACACTCGTTCCGACGTTTCCGGTCGCGCCGACGACAACGACTCGCATGTCCGCTCCTTCGCTCGACGTCGAGGGTCGTTAGCGACATACCCGCCATTGTCGCGACGACACCGCACCCCAGAGGCGGTTGCTCGCCCGGACTGATCCGCCGGAACTGCTGCGGCGTCGACGGCACCGACAACAACGTTTACGCCGTCGAACTGGCCGTCGAGGACGCCTCGCTACGCGGCATCGGCGTTATCGCGCCGCCTGTGGGCGCCGCGCTCATAGCCGATGATCACGCAATCAGCGATTTCTGCAGTGCCACACCAGAGCCACCGCGGCGGCGGCCACTAACGATCCTGGTCGGCAGGCTTGTCCGCATGCCGCATCGCTTCCATCAGTTCTGCGCGAAGTCGAGCGACAGTCGGCTCATCACCAGCGTCTTCGGCTGTGGTGATGTCCTGGCGGAGTTGCGCGATAACGTCCTGGTTGCTCATGGATTTCTCCCGTCTTCGTGGTGACCGGAGTGCGCGGCTAGCGATCACGGTCACGCCGTGGGTCGATCCGATCCGTTATGCAGGGTGTCCGGATTCGGGCCGGTGAAACAGTGCACGAGCTCGGCCGCACAAACCGGCCTCGTCGCTCGACGCCGACCCCCGCGCGCGTCTACGAATTCCGTGTGGCAGTCGTTCCATCAGCCGAGATGCCCAGATCTCGCTCATAGACGTCCGGTTCTCGATCCTCTTGCTCACCCGTCCACACCGCCGCGGCCTCCGCGGGGCCCGGTGTGGCCGGTTCCGTCGGTGCCACCTCGGGTTCCTCTTCGGCCAACCGTTCTTCCAGACCACGATCGTGGGCCTGTTCCCACGGAGTCATTCCGTACTTCGTGGCCCCGGTCCACTGTTCTGGAGGATCCATTCCCGCTTCGAGCGGGTCCGCGTGCAGTCGGTCCTCGTCCAGATCCTCGGCGCCGGTCAGCGCCGCCCCATCGGATTCGACGGGGTCCGGCGCACCGGTGTCCTGCGGCGGATCCCAAGAGTTGTTCGGATCGGTCATGAGAGATCACTCCTTTCCGTCCCAGCGACGCTCGACGTCATCGCGCCTGTGACCGCTCCGCGAGCGATCAGCTGACTGTCCCTGTTTACCCGACGCATCGGGAGCGAATCCGTAAGCGCTCGGCGTGTCCGAGGGCGGTCGCATGGCGGCGCGAAGCTCGCACGGCATGTTTCCCGTTTCATCCGGACGTCGACGGGTAGGCGGCGCACAGGAGGTGAGGTATCCATGGTTCACCACACGCGGAACCGACCGGACACCGAAACATGTCCGATGTCGAGGAAAGTCGCCGATGCGACCACGCGGTTGACGCACCGCGTGCAAGCCGAGACGCGGCGCCTGCGGGATCGGGACCCCGGAGCAGATCGGAGCCGACGATGACCGCAGACCTCCCCGAGACCCCGGAACCGATCCATGAAGACCGTGATCGAGCGGGACAGGGACTCGACCAGCGCATCTCCGAACTCGGCGACAGAGCTGATATTCCGGCCGGCGCGGAGACCGAGATCAACGAGCCCGCGCGAGGGGCGCAGCACCGCACGGTTGAGACCGGACACGTGGTGGACGATGTCGCGCACGACGACTCGACTCGAGCAGGACAGTTGGTCGAGAACCCGACGCCGTCGGTATCGGAACCACTCCAGGACGTAGGCAAGCAGGTCGCGGATTCGGCACGCGGCAACCGCGTGCCCGTCGCGGCGATCGCCGCCGGGTCCGCCGCCGTGCTCACCTGGATCATCCTGCGGCGCAGGCGAACATGATGATGCCGCATCCCAGCAGCTGACCTGTGCATAGCCCGACAACTAGGGAGTTCGACCATGAAAGCGATCGTGTGGCACGGCGTGGGCGATATCCGTCTGGACGAGGTCGCCGACCCGAAAATCGAAGAACCCACCGACGCCCTCGTCAAGATCACGACCTCGGCGATCTGTGGAACCGACCTGCATTTGGTGCGCGGCACCATGCCCGGGATGACACCCGGCACCGTCCTCGGACACGAGGCGGTCGGCGTTGTCCTCGAAACCGGTTCCGCGGTAAGGGGATTCGCGGCCGGTGATCGCGTGGTGGTGTGCTCCACCATTTCCTGCGGGTACTGCTCCTATTGTCGCGCCGGCTATACCGCGCAGTGCGACAACGCGAATCCGAACGGCCCGCATGCCGGTACCAGCTTCTTCGGCGGCCCCGCGGCGACCGGACCTGTCGACGGACTACAAGCCGAGGCGGCACGCATTCCATACGCGACCAATACCTTGGTCAAGGTTCCCGACGGCGTGACCGACGACCAGGCGATCATGGTCTCCGATGTACTGCCGACCGGGTGGTTCGGCGCGCGCCTAGCCCAGGTAAGTAGCGGCGACACCGTCCTGGTTCTCGGTGCGGGAGTGGTCGGGCAATGCGCGATAGCCGCCGCGAAAAGGCAAGGCGCCGCGCGAGTCCTGGTTGTCGATGCCATCCCCGACCGACTCGAGATGGCGCGAGCGCAGAACGCCGAACCCATCGACTTCAACGCCGAAGATCCGGTCGCGACCGTACGAGAACTCACCGGCGGAATCGGCGCGGATCGCGTGATCGACGCCGTGGGTGTCGACGCGCAGGCGCCGAAGTCCGGCCCCGCGGCGGACAATCTTCCCGTCGACACTTCGACATTCGAACAGGAACGCCGCACGGCCGCGCCGGAGGGCAATATCGACGACGGCCAGTGGCTGGTCGGTGACGCACCGAGCCTGGCGGCACGCTGGGCGACCCAGGCCGTCGCGAAAGCCGGCTCCCTCGGAATCATCGGCGTATATCCACCCGGATTCGACCGCTACCCCCTCGGTGAGACCCTCCACCGCAACCTGACCGTGCAAGCCGGCAACTGCAACCACCATCGCTACGTGCCCGGTCTACTCAATCGGGTCGCCCGCGGCGATATCGACCCCACGCGGTACATCACCCAGCACGCGGAACCGCTGTCGATGATCGACGCCTACGAGACATTCGATCGCCGCGAAGGCGGATGGGTCAAGACCGTCGTCCCCATGTGATGCTCGAATCGATGCTCTCCGAAGGAGAATGCCATGTCGATACACCACCACATCGCACGCTCGCTCCTCGCCATCGGCGCATTGGGTCTGGCCGCACTCACCGGATGCTCCGACAACAACGACAACCATGACGGCGTCATGACGAGCACTCTGCCGACGACATCGAGGCCGACCTCTGCACCATCGACGGGACCCGACATCACGCCCCAGGCAACCCGTCAGCTGTGCGACATGATCGGAACCGAAATCGACAACTGGCGCGACCAGGGCACGACCATCGCCAAGGTGAGCTTCAACGGAACCGTCCAAGACTGGGCCGCCCGCAACGACAGCCTCAATGACGACGTGATCCGGGACAAGACCATCATCGACCGCATCACCGTCCAGACCTGCCCCGACGTGCGTCAGCGCGCCCTCGATGTGCTCCACACCGATAACCTCGCCGACGCACTGATCGGATTCGGCGGCTAGCGCCTCGACGCGGTTCGGAGCCGAGGAGTCGGTACAAGCGTCCATATCCTCGACCATGTTCTGTTGAGTACCGTTCCTGCGTCACCGCACAGATACAGAATCCCCCGTCGAAGGTAGAACTTCCGACGGGGGATTTTTCGTTTCATCAATCCGATTACGGTAGCGCCGGGTGTGTTGTTGGTCACCTACCCGATCAGGCGACCCAGGGCGGGTTGATGACGGTTCCGTCGGGCAGCTCACCGCGGAATCCGACCGGGACCGTCACGACGAGCACGGCCGGCTCGGCGGCCGAATTCGTCAGGGCGATCATTGAATTCGCGGGTGCCACAGCGGCGTCACCGGCCACCAGAGGCTCCGACTGCCCGTCGATCGTGATTGTCACCGCGCCCTGGATGACCACGAACGCCTCCTCGCGCAGCACCTTGTGCGGCACGCCGTCGGTGTTCGCCGGCACCTGGATCTGCCAGACGCAGAGTTCGGCGCTGCCGGTGCCGGGGCGGATGTAGGAGGTGAATCGGGTGCCGTGCATTTCGTGGACTTCGGCATCGGCGGCACGGGTCACTGGCATGTCAGAACTCCCTTATTTGGTCAAGCAACTTGACTATATAGTCAAGCAACTTGCCTATCCGTGTCAAGATGTCAGTCATGTCGAATCTGAAACCCGCTTCGACCCTGCGACCCGGCCAGGACCTCGCGCTGCTGCTGCTCGCCGCGGGAGCGGCCGCCACGGACGCCATTCACGCCGGAGTGGTCGCGGCCGGATTCGGCGATGTTCGCCCGGCACACGGCTTCGCATTCGTGCGGCTGGCACCGAACGGGGCGACAGTCGGCGAGTTGGCTGAACATCTGGGAGTAACCAAGCAGGCGGCAAGTCAGCTGGTGGACGAGCTCGTGCGCAAGGGCTACGCCGAGCGCAACGCACATCCGGACGACGCGCGCGCACGGTTGATCACACTGACCCCGAAGGGGTGGGCCTGCACGCGCGCGGCCGATGCCGCCGCAGCCGAATTCGCCGACCAGTGGGCATCCGTTTTGGGCGATTCGAAGGTGGCCGAATTGCGTAACATTTTGACCCGCGTAGTGGCCCCCGGACGCGTCCGTCCGGCCTCTTGGTGACCAAATCGAGACAAAGTGGCCTGCGTTACTCCGAAATTTCAGTGACCTGCGTCACATCACGTTTAGAAGCAAACTCCCCGCATAGAGGGGGTTTCCAGGAGTGCGACCAGGGCTTTCCAAGATCGGCAACTCCTGCCATTCACTATTCGTTCACGTTGCGTTAACGGACCGTGACCAAGCTGAGACCCGGTCCGAAACAGACCTGCAGTTTGGTAACACCGTGGAGCAATCCACACACAGTCGGAAAACGATCGCAACGGCAGATGGCTTCCATCCGCAGCGGTCGCTGGAGATATCAGCGGCACAACAGCCCGTGACCGCATTTCTCCACGCTCGACAGCGGCACCCGCCGGGAACCGACCTCGGGTGACTCGCACCGCGTCGTGCGCCAGGGCTCGCCTGGCCTTCACAACAAAACCCGAAAACAGCATACGAACCGATTCAGGCGGGCCTTCCCACCGGGTGCCCCGTCGGAGATCCGCACTGCCTCAACCGGGCCGGATCGCCTCTCTGGACACGACAAGGAACTGATTTCGAAATGCTCGACAAACGCCTCCCTTCTTTCCGCCGCCTTTCACTGCGTGACGGTGTCACCCTGGCAGTGGCCGCGGCCGGTGTCATCGCCGTCGGCACCTCCTCCGTAGTCGCGCTGGCCGACGACAGCGTTCCGTCGCGCATTGCCATGGTCTCCGAGCAGCAGCCGGCCCCCGTGGCCGCCGCGCCGGTCGACGCGGCCGCGCCGGCCCCCACGGTCACCCCGGTCGACGCCCCGATCATCCCGGGTCTGCCCGCACTGCCCGAACTGCCGGCGATTCCGGGGCTGCCCCTGCCGCCGCCCCCGGCCCCGGTCTACGAGGACAACCTCGACGGCTGGATCCACCACGCCCTCGACATCATGGCCGGCCAGGGCATCCCGGGCAGCTACAACGGCATCTACCGCAACATCATGCGCGAATCGGGCGGCAACCCGCAGGCCATCAACCTCTGGGATTCCAACGCCGCCAAGGGCATTCCTTCCAAGGGCCTGCTCCAGGTGATCGACCCGACCTTCAACGCCTACCACGTCGAAGGCACCGCATGGGACATCTGGGATCCGGTCGCCAACATCACCGCGGCCTGCAACTACGCAGCCCACCGCTACGGCTCGATGGACAACGTCAACTCGGCGTACTGATCCACGACTGCTGAACAATGCCTCCCCGCCGTCGGCGGGGAGGCATTGTCGTAGGGTCGACCAGGACCGACCACCACGATGCGGATTCCGCCATGACCGATTACGCCCACTCCGACCACGCGTCGAAGAGCCGCGCCGAGAAGGCGCGCCGCCTCGCCACCTATATCTGGGATCGCGGCATCACCGGGACGGAACTGCTGGATATGCCATCGGCGGTCCGCCGGAAGCTGGCGCGCGCGGCCGAGACGAATCCGCCGAGCACCGACGAGACCTGGACGACCGTGGCGAAGCTGCTGGAGGAGAAGGACGCCTGGGCCGCCCGGCATCCGAATCACCCTGCGGCACAGCGCAATAGCAGCGACGAGAAGCTGCTGTGGGTGAAGCCGCCGATCGCACCGTGGTGATTCAATAACCGAGTTCGGACTCGCTCTCGGCCTCGACGACCACCTTGTCGGCCAGCGAGCGCAGTGCACGCGCCTCGGTGGGTGTCATCGGATCGACGAAGATCCTGCGCACCAATTCGACATGGTTCGGGGCGGCCTTCTCGAGCACCTTGCGTCCCTCGGGGGTGAGTTCGACCAAAATCCCCCTGGCGTCGTCCGCGGCCGGGCGACGGTCGACGAGTCCGCGAGCGGCCATGCGCGCCAAATGTTTCGAGAGCCTGCTCTTCTCCCAGCACACCTCGGCGGCCAATTCCTTGGCACGCAAACAACCGCCGGGCGCGGCCGACAGCGGTACCAGGAGTTCGTAGTCGGCGGTGGACAGACCGTCCTGGGCCAGCCCTGCCGATAGCGCCGCATCCAGGCGCTGGCGCAGCCGGATGAAGGCTTGCCAGGTCTGCTGCTCGTCATCGTTCAACCAACGCACCACGGGAATGATCCTAGCCAGTGTTTGGTTGACATGGACACCAACTATTCAGGAGGTGCCCATGCCCGCCATCACCGTCCCCGACATCATGGTGCTGCCGCGCCTGCCCCGACCCACGGATTCGACGCGGGAGCGGCAGGTGAGCGGCATCAGCACCGCACATCAGCAGCGCGAAGGCGCGGGCTTCGAGGTGCGCAGGCCGTTCCCGAGCATGGATCTGCGCTCGGCTGATCCGTTCATCCTGCTCGACCAGATGGGTCCGGTCGCCTATGAGCCCTACGAGGCCAAAGGCGCGCCATGGCATCCGCATCGCGGCTTCGAGACCGTCACCTACGTCATGGACGGCACCATGGTGCACCACGATTCCAATGGCGGCGGTGGCGTCATCAGCGAGGGCGATACCCAGTGGATGACGGCCGGTTCCGGCATTCTGCACGATGAACTGCCCGCCGAGGAATTGGTCATCGCGGGCGGCTGGTTCCACGGCATCCAACTGTGGGTCAACCTGCCGCGCGCGCAGAAGATGGCCGCACCGCGTTATCAGGATCTGCGCGGCAGTGAATTGACGCTGGTCAGTTCGCACGACGGTGGCGCATTGGTGCGCATTATCGCGGGTGAGATGGGTGGCTACGCGGGTCCGGGGTCGACCTACACACCGATCGCGTACGCACACGCCTCCATCACCCCGGGCGGTCAGCTGGAAACCCCATGGCAGCAACGGTTTACCGCGATGGCATACGTACTGTCCGGCAGCGGAACGGTGGGCGCCGAGCGCCGACCGATCAGCGAAGGCCAACTCGCGGTATTCGGTCCCGGCGACTCGATCACCGTCGCCGCGGATGTTATGCAACACAACCGCACCGGCGATCTGGAGGTGCTGCTGCTCGGTGGTCTGCCGATCAAAGAGCCTGTGGTGCAGTACGGTCCGTTCGTCATGAACACCCGCGCCGAAATCATCCAGGCAATGCAGGATTACCAGGCCGGACGCATGGGCAATATCCCGGCCGAGCATCTGGTCGGTAGACGTTTGGGCGAATAACTGAAGAAGGGGCGTTGTCCCCTAATGCCCCTAATTGTTTTGCTGCGCAGTTGACAAGTACGCGGCCCGTCACAACAGTGGATGCGGCGTCTCCCCCTGGACGCTACTCCACCGCAGCACACAAACAGAGGAATATATGAACGTTCGCCGGCTCACCGTCAGCGTTGCCGCGGCAGCACTCGCCTTTCTAGCGGCGCCCGCAGCCCTGGCCGACGTCCCCACCGGTTCCGCGGGAACAGGCTCATCCGCCATCGATACCGGATCGGCCGCGACCGGTTCGGCAGGCATGTCCCAGACCGGCTCGGCCGGTGGCGCATTCGCCAACTGCGACGAGGCCCGCGCGGCCGGTCGGGCACCGCTTTTCCGCGGGGAACCGGGCTACGGCCCGCATTTGGATCCGGACGGCGACGGCTTCGCCTGCCCGACGGTCTGATAGCCCTGAAACGCAGAACACCCGGTGTGCTCAGCCACACCGGGTGTTCTGCGTTGTGGGCTCAGCGGAAAATCTTGACCAGCACCAACCCGACGACCACCACGGCCGCGCCGACCAGGCTGTACTTCACCTTCGGCTGATTGAGCTTCGCCAACACCATGTGCTTGGTGTCATCGGCGATGCGCTGTGGATCGGCCCGCACGGCGATTTCGTCGAGCGTGCTCGCGAGCCGTGTCCGTGCGGCCTCGATCTCCCGCTCGATCCGCTCGGTATCCCTAGCCACGTATATCCTCCTGTGTTCAATTGCGGTGCTCGCGGGCCTGTCCGAGGTTACGCAGGCTGCCGCCTGGCGAGCCCGTCGCTCACACCGCGATTCAAATGTGCCGCGAACCGCGCTCGCCGACGAGTCTAGCCAGCCGGGCTGCGTCGGTGCGGCTGCGTTGTCGCGACATTCGATTACCGTGCAAGAGGTGACCGACAACCAACGACTCTCCCCTGGCGATCCCGCCCCTGATTTCACCCTGCCCGACGCCGACGGCAAGGACGTTTCGCTGTCCGACTACCGCGGCCGCAAGGTGATCGTCTACTTCTATCCTGCCGCGAGCACCCCTGGCTGCACCAAACAGGCCTGCGATTTCCGCGACAACCTCGCCGACCTCGAGGGCGCGGGCATCGATGTCATCGGCA
Organism: Nocardia sp. NPDC050630; assembly: GCF_044457245.1. Classification (NCBI taxonomy): domain Bacteria; kingdom Bacillati; phylum Actinomycetota; class Actinomycetes; order Mycobacteriales; family Nocardiaceae; genus Nocardia; species Nocardia sp. NPDC050630. The sequence goes on along the minus strand of NZ_JBITGN010000022.1, from coordinate 44,807 downwards.
TCTCCCCCGATAAGCCCGCCAAATTGGCCAAATTCCGCGACAACGAAAATCTCACCTTCCCATTGCTCTCGGATCCGGACAAATCCGTCCTCACCGCGTGGGGTGCGTTCGGTGAGAAGACCATGTACGGCAAGACCGTCACCGGCGTTATCCGCTCCACATTCCTGGTCGATGAAGAAGGCAAAATCGAAGTGGCGCAATACAACGTGCGCGCCACCGGCCACGTCGCGAAACTCCGTCGCGACCTATCGGTGTAGACCTGCTGCTCGAACGAGCGCATGCCCTGCTCGTAGCCGTCCACGGCCGATGCGCCGATCGGCTTGCGCCCAACGGGTTTCGTTCAGGCAGAGGGCGCATAAAGCGAAAGGTCCGGAAGCCGCTGGGGCACCGGACCTCTCGAAGATTTTCTCCTAGGCGGGTTGCAACTGCTGGGCCGCCCATTGCATGAGCATGCGGACATGGTTGTCCCACCAGCGGTAGAACTCGGGGGTGAAGGCCGCCGGCGGCGGAGCCTCACCGGGGAAGAGCATGGCCTCGTTCGGAGCACCTACCTTCGTGGTCGTCCCCGGAATTCCGGTGCCCGGGAGCTGCTGAGGGGATCCGGCCGCCTCGTTTCCGTGCTCGCGTGCATCCGGAGACACCAATACGGATGGCTGAGCGCCCCAGTGTTCGTTGTACTGCGGAAGGTTGTCCAGATCGAAGGCGGCCACCGTCGAGTCGCCGGTGGATCCGGCGGCGGCGGGTTGCCGGGTCTCCGGACGATCGAATGGGTTGATATCCGGCCGCACCGAGGAGCCCGCGGTGGAGCCGCTCGCCGATCCGGCATCACCATCGACCACGCGGGCATCCGCAGTGACCCGCGCGTCCGCGACGACCGCGCCCGTACGCGTTGTCACATACATGCCTCCCGCGACCAGCCCGCCGACCAGCACGCTGGCCGCGACGAGCAGCGCCGTGTGACCGCGCGTACCGCGAACCGGCTCGATCGGCTCGTTCACACCCATCGCATCGCTCATCGCGAACAGCGCGGCACCGACCGCCGATGCGGAGGTCGCGATCTTGCACGGCAGTACCGGCGCGCCGAAGCCGTCCATCGCCGCGGCCACCACTGGTCCACCCGTGGCCGAACCGATCAGCACCACCGCATCCGGCCGGACCATGGCCGCCTCGAACTGATCCCAGGCATCCGACACCGCGACGTCGAGGGCCTCGGCGGAAGCACTTCCGGCCTGGCTCGTCGCGGCCAGTACGCGGCTGCGCTTGCGGTCGATGAGTGTGAACGCCTGATGCCCGGGGACCAGCTCGCAGATGAGTAGATCGTCGAATTCATCGAGCCAGGTCATGACCCCGGCCACACTCAGATGTGCCGACTTGGCCGATACCAGCGAGGCGGTATGCCACGGCCCGGACGCCAATTGGGTGACGATGGCGCGACGCTCGACGGCATCGCGGTAAGCGACCGCCGTGCCCACGATCTCCCGCTCCGACTCCAGCTCTGCGGCTAGGGTGTCCAGCGCCGTCTGGACCGCGACCGCGAGGTCCGCCTTCGAATCGCCACGAGTTTTCACCACCCGCTGAAGCAGCACCCGCTCGGGTAGCTTCTCGCCGCCGTCGGCGAGGGCTACCGCGTGAACGGCGCCGCGTTCGGTGGAAACGCCTAGTGTTACCACGGATCGAGCTCCCACTGATCACGCCTTCCCAGTGCAATTGCAGAGCCCACGAGCTTGCCGAAACCCCTGAGCCCCTTGGATTCCCCGGCATGAAACGTGCGTTGAGATGCACGCACGCTCGGTTATGTGTTCGGCGCCATCTCAGGCTTGGATGGGTGATGAAATGTGACAGTCCTTAACACGCAGATATGGTGCGCGTGTCGCACGCGTGTCGATACCGCTAGCCTTGATACGTGGATGTACGCACGCAGGCCAGGTCGAAGCAGCGACGTCCGGACCCTGCGTTGGACCTGCAGGACGACCCGCAGGAGCTCATGCCGCGGCGCAGGCCGACTCAGGAACGCAGTAAGCGCAAGTTCGATGCCCTCTTGCAGGCGTCTCGGGAATTGCTCGTCGAGGTCGGGTTCGAATCGTTCACCTGTGAAGAGGTGGCCGCGCGGGCCGAAGTGCCGATCGGCACGCTGTATCAGTTCTTCGCCAATAAATACGTCATCGTCTGCGAGCTGAATCGCCAAGACCTGGTTGCGGTTTCGCAGGAACTCGCCGACTTCCACGGTGAAATCCCGTCATTGGACTGGTTGCGGCATATGAACCAGTTCGTCGACCATCTGGCGAATCTGTGGATGACCGACCCGTCCCGGCGCGAGGTATGGCTGGCCATGCAGTCGACCCCGTCCACCCGAGCCACCGGCGCGATCCACGAAAAGGAATTCGCCGAGGTCGTCTCGCAAATGCTGCGCCCGCTGACCCCACGCACCCCACGCGCACGCCGCACCATGATGGCCGAAGTCCTGGTACACGTCGTCTACTCGATGCTGAATTTCTCCGTGCAAGACGACCAGAGCAACACCGAAGCGGTCTCCGAACTCAAACGGCTGATGGTGGCGTACCTCATGGTCGCCGAAAAGGAATCCCGAACAGGCGGGGAGCGCTAACCTTTGGCAACCCGAGTTCGAGCCGGGCACCCCTGGGTTCCCGGCTCGAACATGGGTCGGCTACTGCGCTTCGCGACCGTCGATCAGGTCGGCGAGTTCACCCGGGTCCTCGAGGACGACCATCGCGGCCGCGGTGTCGCCGTCGTGCGTCAGAGACAAGTGAACCCTTGCGCGAGGCAGGAATTCGGCGGCGAGGCCGTGCAGTTTGATACTCGGGCGACCCCAGGCGTCGTTGACCACCTCGATGAGGGGGTACGGATTGTCGCCGATCTGCGGGCGGCGCGCGAAACGCGAAGACGCCCATGCCTTCAGCACCGCCTCTTTGGCCGCCCAGCGCGCAGCGTAACTGCGTGCCGGGTCGGTGCCCTTACTCTGACAGTAGCGCCGCTCACCGGCGGTGAAACTCTCCCGGAGCATGGTGGTTCCGGACCGTTGCAACTGTTCGGCGAACTCGGAGATGGTCACCAAGTCCAAGCCGATACCCAGGATGGTCAATGCGTCGCCGCTCCTCAGCCTTCGAGCCCAAATGAAAAACTCAGAGTGCGGCCGCCGTAGCGACCGCACTCTGCACGGTAATGGCCGAAGCCGCTACGCCATAGAGCCACCGGCATCGAGTTGCCCGAGAATCACTGCCCCGGTACCACAACCCGCGCCATCGGCCCGATAGGTGCCATTGCCCGACAGCCGCGCCTCCGGCGAGAGCAGCACGTCGGCCTCCAGCTGCCGCTTCTGCTCCGACGGCGTGCCATCGGCACCGAGGCGCCGATCCGCGGGCCGCTCGTAGAGCGGGGCGCCGCCGCACATGGCCTCGGTGAACCGCTGCCGTCCGGCGAGCTGACGCTGCTGTGCCCGGCGCTGGTACTCCTCGCGTCGTCCCGGCTCGATCGCCTGGATGAACGCCTCCGGATGCACCACCGCGAGCAGACCCGAGACGTGGCCGAAGCCGAGCGAGGTCAGCAGACCGGCCTTGAGCGGGAAGCGCTCACCGAAGCGCAGCGGTTCGCGCGCCCAGACCAGATGCGGGTAGGCATGCATCTTGTCATCGACACAGTCCAGGCTCCGATTCGGCGGTACCACACCGTTTTCCAGTACCTGGCACAGGCCGATGAGCTGGAAGGCGGCCGCGCCACCCTTGGCATGTCCGGTCAGGCTCTTCTGCGACACCACGAACAGCGGCGCGCCTTCGGAGCGTCCGATGGCCGTGGCCAACCGCTCGTGCAGTTCGGACTCGTTCGGATCATTGGCCGCGGTCGAGGTGTCGTGCTTGGAGATGACCGCGATATCGTCCGGCGCCACACCGAGTTTGCGCAATTCGGCAGCGAACTTGGATTCGCGACCGCCACGCCCCGCACCGAGGGCGCCCAGGCCGGGGGCCGGGATGGAGGTGTGCACACCATCGGCGAACGACTGGGCGAAGGCGACCACACCGAGCACCGGCAGGCCCATTTCCACCGCCACGTCACCGCGCGCGAGCAGGACGGTGCCACCACCCTGCGATTCCACGAAGCCGCCGCGACGGCGGTCGTTGGCGCGGGAGAAGTACCGGTCGCTGATGCCCTTGGCGCTCATGGCCGCGGAATCCGCGGTGGCCGACATATCACCGAAGCCGACGATGCCTTCGATACCGAGATCGTCGAACCCACCGGCGACCACCAGTTCGGCCTTGCCCAAACGAATCTTGTCGACGCCCTCCTCGACCGACACCGCGGCCGTCGCGCAGGCCGCCACCGGATGCACCATCGCGCCGTAGCTGCCGACGTAGGACTGCACCACATGCGCGAGCGCGACGTTCGGCAGCGCCTCCTGCAGGATGTCGTTCGGGCGCGGCTCACCGAGCAGGTTGTCGACGTAGAGCGTGCGCATCGAGGTCATGCCGCCCAGGCCGGTGCCCTGGGTGTTGGCGACCAGGCTCGGGTGCACCCAGCTCATCAGCTCGGCCGGGCTGAAACCGGAGCTGATGAACGCGTCCACGGTGCAGACGATGTTCCACAGCGCGACCCGGTCCACCGAGGCTGCCATGTCGGCGGAGATGCCCCAGATGGTGGGATCCCAGCCGGTCGGGATCTGACCGCCGACGGTGCGCGACAGCTTGGCTTTGCGCGGCACGCGAATCTCGGTGCCCGCCTTGCGGATCACCTGCCAGTCACCCGAATCCGGGACTGGTGTGATCACCGTGCGCTCCGGATCGGAAGCGTAGAAGGCGCGCGCCTCGGCCTCGCCGCCGACCGTGAAGGTCAGATCCTGGTCCAAGAAGACCGAGGTCATCAGCGGTGCGGAATTGTCGATCATGGCGCCGTCGTCCTCGTAGCGGCGCACACCGCAGCGCGCGACGACCGCGTCATGGTACTTCTCGGCCAGCTCGTGTTCGGGGACGTAGTCACCGGATTCGGTGTCATACCAACCGGGCTTGGGATCGTTCTCCCAAGTGACCATGCCGGTAGTCCAGGCGAGCTCGAGCACACCAGCGGCCGAGAGCTCGTCGGAGACCTCCATCTCGAACCGGGTGCGCGCCGAACCGTACGGGCCGAGCTCACCTGCGCCGACGATGACGACCATATCGGCGAGATCGGCGGTGACCGAACCCCATTCGGGCACCGGCAGCGCCGAGCTCATGGTCGGCGGTGCGGGCAGCGCCGAAATCGTCGCCCCCGCAATGGCTTCCTCGGTCTCGACCGATGCGTCCTGCTGAGCCTGCTTGGCCAGTGCGGGCAGATCGAGCTTGACCCGGGCGAGTCCGCCGGTCAGGTCGATCTGCTGCGGTCCGGTGGCGGTCACCTGACGGGCCCGCGAGGTGCACCATTTGAGCAGCTCATCGGCCATCTCGGTGGTGGACCAGGTGTGCACACCGGCCTTTTCGACCGCGGTCACCATCGGATCGTTGTGGCCCATGAGCCCGGTGCCACGCACCCAGCCGATCAGAGCGTGTACCAGGGTCACCCGGGTCGACCACGACTTCTCCGCGCGCCACTTGGCGACCACCGCGTCGAGTGCGGCCTTGGACTCACCGTAGGCGCCGTCGCCGCCGAACATGCCGCGGTTGGGCGAACCAGGAAGCACCACATGCAGTTTCGCGTCGACATCGTGATCGGCGCCGATCTTGGACAGTCCACCGATCAGCCGCTCGACCGACCACAGCAGCACCCGCATCTCCATTTCGGCACGGGCGCCGGCGTCGGCGAGATCACCGGCGACCCGCGGCGCCGCGAACGGCAGCAGCAGGGTCGGTGTCATCGCGTCCTTGATCTTGACCTTCGCACCACCGGCATTGTCGATCTGCTCGCTGCCGACCCAGTCGATCAGCGCGTCGACGTCCTGGTAGGACGCCATATTCGCGGGGACAACCCACAGCGCGGCACCGTGACGCGCGTTCTCACGGTAGAGCTTGCGGTAGAAGCCGAGTCGCTCGTCGTTGAGGCTCGAGGTGGTGACCACAACGGTGGCACCGCCGCCGAGCAGTCGACCCGCGGCCGCCGCCGCGATGGAACCCTTACTGGCACCGGTGATCACGGCGATATCCGAGGACCACATGCCGGAGTCTTCGGTGTTCAGCGCGGCCTCGGCGATACGCCCGTACAGTCCGGCGAGCACCGAGCGGGCCTCGTGCTTGGCCTTCTCACGCCACCAGTTCGCCTGTGCCGCAACGGCTTCACCCGCACCGAGGAAGCCCTCCACCGACTGCTCACCGGAGCCGATGTCATCGAGCAGCCAGAGCTTGGCCAGATCCTCGCGCGCGGTCGCCCAGCGGTCGTCGATCAGCACCGCCTTGCGGGCGTCGAAGGCTGGCGCGACCAAACGCGGCCATTCCGAACCCAATTCGGCAGAGACCAGATCGACGAGGGTGTCGTCCGAAGCCTCTGGTACGGACGCCTGCTCGGTCAGGCCGAGCTGTTCGAGCACCACCCGTGCGGCCGTGGCAAGTACGCCGTCGCGGCCGGTGATCTGTTCGGTGAACTCACCGAGCGCCGCGGCGTCCACGGTGGCACCGCCACCGCCGCCCGCGCTCGGCAGCGATACCGCGACACCGCGACGAGTCGCGACGGCCTGCACTGCGGCGTCGATGGCCGCATCGACCGAGGCGGCGTCGCTCACACTCGCGACCAGCCCGCCGAGATCACCGCCGCGCACGCTGACGCCCTCACGGGTGCCGAGGGAAACCTCGGCGGTGACATGGTGGGCCCAGCCGTCACCGAGCTCCCAGACCTTCTTGACGCGCTCGGCGATCGCGGCGGGCCGCTTGCCGGACGGACCGAAGACCTTACGCAAGTGATCGCCGATGGCATCGGACAGCACCGAACCAAAAGGCTTGTAGGTACGGGCAAGTCGCTCGACCGTGGCCGAGAGCGCACCCATATCGGCGTCGGCGGCGCCGTCGATCGCACCCAGCGACAGCTCGGAGCCGAGGTCGACGAGCAGCTGATTGCGCCGCGACGAGACACCGTCGCACAGCCCCTCGATGGTGTCGACCGGGCCGATCTGATCCAGCCGCAGCTTGGTCCACAGCGCGATGAGTACGCGGGTGGCGTCGGCGGCGGTGAACGCGATGTCATCCGGACGCGGACCACCCGAGCTCGCGACCGGTGCGGCCACCGGGGCCGCGGCCGCGGCCGGCGCCGCGGCCGAAGCGGTTTCGACCGGCTCGTCGGCGGGCTCGTCGACCGGCGCGGGATCGGTATCGGTCGAGTAGACGATCGCGGCCTCGCGCTCGATATTCAGCACCTCGACGGTGACCGTGCCGAAGGCGGGCAGCTTCAGCGTCTGGCTGGCCAGGTTCGCCACGGTCGGCGTCGCGCCCAAACCGATTTCGACGAAACGCTGCACCCCGAGTCCACCGTGGGCGGCATCGGTGAACAGCAGATCCTGGGTCTCGATCCAGCGCACCGGGCTGGCGAACTGCCAGGCCAGCAGCTCGATCAGCACCACACGGCACAGTTCGGTCGGGCGTGCGGACCAACTGTCGAAGTCGGCGAGCACGGCGGCCAGCGGCTCGGAGGGCACCAGATCGGCGATCTCCTGAATGAATGCACGCTCCAGCGAGAACGGCTTGGGCACCAGGTTCGGAATGTAGCGTCCGAGCAGGATTTCCGGGTGCAGATCCGCGGGCAGCAGCTGCTCGAGCTTCTGCCGGAACTCCGGCACACCATCGCGCAGCACGGTGGAGTGGAACGGCACATCGATGCCGGGAACCAGGATGAACGCCCGCTTGCCGCCGAATTCGGCACGGCGACGGTCGATTTCGGTCTCCAACGCCTCGAGGCCCTTGACCGTGCCCGCGATCGCGTACTGCGAACCGCGCAGGTTCAGGTTGACGACCTCGAGGAATTCCCCGACGCTCTCGCCCACCCCCTTAACGAAGTCGATGACCTCGTCATCGGGCAACCCGATCTGCGACGGCCGGATGGCAGCCATCCGATAGTCACTGCGGCCCTGCGCATCCCGGGGCACCAGCTCGTGCATGGCGGAACCGCGCTGGAAGACAACCTCCAGCACCGCCTCCAGCGGCAGCACACCGGCGACGGCCGCGAGCGCGTTGTATTCACCGACCGAATGTCCGGCCAGCATGGCGCCCTCGACGTAGGCACCGGCCTCACGCAATTCGGCGACCTGGGCGACACCGAGCACCGCCATCGCAACCTGGGTGAATTGCGTCAGGTGCAGCACGCCGTCCGGGTGCCGGTGTTCGACACCGCGCGCCTTGAGATAGGTCGGGTTGTCGCGGACCACGGCCAGGATCGAAAAGCCCAGTGCCGCACGGGTGTGCTTATCGGCCCGGTCCCAGATCTCCTTGGCGGCCTTGGAGCGGGCGCGGGCGTCCAGGCCCATGCCCTTGCGCTGAATACCCTGGCCCGGGAAGGCGTAGACGGTCTTCGGGGCGGCGGTGCGACCGGTCGCGGTCATCACCAGATCGCCGTCGGCGCGGCAGGAAACCTCCACGATCTCACTGCCCGCGTCCACGGCGATCCGCTCGACGCGCACATCGATCTGCGCACCCGGGCGGACCATACCGAGGAAGCGAGTCGTCCACGCGGTCACAGTGCGTGCCGGCGTGGAGCTTTCGGGATCCACCGCGGACACCACGTGCTGCGCGGCGGCCGAAAGCCACATGCCGTGCACGATCGGGCTGCCGAGTCCGGCCAGTTTGGCGGCCGAATCGCTGGTGTGGATCGGGTTGTAGTCACCGGAGACCGAGGCGAAGGCACGCATGGTGCGCGGCGCCAGGATGGTGACGTCACGGCGGCGGCGACGCGGGGTGTCGGTGGCCGCATCGGAGACCACTCCGGCCGCGCGCGGCGGATCGGTCAGCTCGCCCGCGCCATTGCGGCCGCGAATGGCGAAGCGCTCGGTGAGCGTTGCCAGCGGCACCACATCGAGGCCCTGATCGCGCATCTCGCCGACCGACACCCGCACCTCGACGACGCGCCCCAGGTCGGTGTCGACAACGTCGCCCGATTCGGCGCGGACAACGAGAATGCTGGTGTCCTGCGGCAGATCACGCTCGAGTGCGATCTGGTGATCGAGGTGGACCAGATCCAACATGCCCTCGATGACACTGTCACCGTCGGCGCTGCGGGCGGCGCCGAGCACCGCGAAGACGGCGGGCCAGCACGCGCCGACGAGCACATCGGGCACGCTGCGCCCGAGCGTGCTCAGCGCACCGGGCAGGCCCGAACCGGTGACACCCGCGTGGTCGGCGATGAGGTCCGGGGTCCAGGCCACGTTGAGGTGTGCGACCTTGCCCTTCACCTCCGGCAGCGCCTGCCCCGCGGCGACCGCGAGCAGTGCGGACATGGCGGTGTCGGCATCGGTTTCGGTGATGACCGGCGCGCCGCCGTTGTAGAGGGAGGTCGGCACGGTGATGCGAAGACGGATGCGCACGGCGTCACCGCCGAACAGCGGCACCGTGAGCTCGACATAGGCGTGATCGGCATCCGGGCCGGTGGTTTCGGTGACCGTCGCACCGGTCGGCGGATGTACCGCACCCTTGTCGTCGACGGTCCATTCGGCGACGTCGCCGAGGCGGTGGATCGGGTTGACCGTGGTGCGGCCGGACCATTCGACATCCGGCGCGGCCAGCACCGCGTCGATCGGGCCCTCGGTGACACCAGCGGAGCGGCGCGCGTGCACCGCGACCGGCGATACCCCGGCGCGAACCAGCGCATAAGCCGTGTCCTGCTCGAAACGATCGAGCAATTCGCCGACCGGCTCGTCGACGCGGGTGATACCGGCGACCGCGACCGTGCCCGGGATGACACAGACCTGATCGGCCGAGTAGCGCGGATCATGGGCCTGCCACAGCGAATCCGAACGCCACCAGCGGCGCACATCACCGTCGACCACCGGCACGAAGTTCACCGGCTTGCCCGGGGTCTTGCACAGGCTGACGAAGAACGGCACATCCGCCGGGTGCAGCAGGGTCTGCTCGGCGGCCGGGTACTGCTGCTTCAGCGCGCACAGCGCGTCGACCGGGTTCTCGAAGGCCTCGTCGGATTCGAACAGCGTCGGGATTTCGCCGCGATCGGCCGGGTGCAGCCGGGATTCGGTGCGCCGCATCATCTCCGCGAACCGGTCCCGCCAGGTGATATCGAGCCAGACCGAGCGGGTGGCGTCGAGGATGGCATCGCCGAGGTCGCTGCCGCAGTCGAAGTCCTTGCGCCGGTCCAGGCCGACGGCCAGCTCGACGTAGCGTTCCAGCCACTTGAGGTAGGTCATGGTGGTGACATCGCCGAAATACGGCTTGGCCGTGGCATTCAGCGCGGCGATGATCTCGTCGCGACGCTCGGCGACCGCATCGGCGTCGCCGGCGACCTCGTCGAGCAGGCGGCCGGTGCGCGAGGCGGCATTGTCGATCTCGTGGATATCGGCGCCCAATTGACTACGGCCGGAAGCCATTCCGCCGGTCGCGGTACCCGCGCCGACCCAGTCCGGGGTGCCGGGGGTATCGACGAGCAGCTGCTTGACCTCGGGTGCGGTGGTGGCCTCCAGCGTCGCCATGGCGGCGGTGCCGACCAGTACACCATCGAGCGGCATCACCGGATAGCCGTGCGGCACAGCCCATTCGCCGGTCAGGTATTCGGTGGCACGCTCCGGGGTACCGATGCCGCCACCGACGCAGACCACCACATTGTCGCGGTTGCGCAGCTCGGCGTAGGTCTCCAGCAGCAGGTCGTCCAAGTCCTCCCAGGAGTGGTGTCCACCTGCCCGGCCGCCCTCGATGTGCATGATCACCGGGTAGTCCGGCACTTCGTCGGCGATCCGCAGCACCGCGCGGATCTGGGCGACGGTGCCCGGCTTGAACGCCACATGCGTTATGCCGACCTCGGTCAGCTCCGCGATCAGCGCGACGGCCTCTTCCAGCTCCGGAATGCCCGCGGTGACGACGACACCGTCGAACGGCGCGCCCGCCGCACGGGCCTTCTGCACCAGACGCTTACCGCCGAGCTGCAGCTTCCACAAGTACGGGTCGAGGAACAGCGAGTTGAACTGCACCGCGCGGCCCGGATGCAACAGCGTCTTCAGCTCGGCCACCCGGTCGGCGAAGATCTGCTCGGTGACCTGGCCGCCACCGGCCAGCTCCGCCCAGTGACCTGCATTCGCCGCCGCCGCAACGATTTTCGCGTCGACGGTGGTCGGGGTCATGCCCGCCAGCAGGATCGGCGAGCGACCGGTCAGCTTGGTGAACGAGGTCTCGACCACGACGCGTCCGCTCGGCAGACGCACCGGACGCGGCGCGAAGGCCGACCACGGCTGGGCGACCTCGGGCGCGGCGCCGGGGGTCAGCAGACTGCGCTGGCCCGCACGGGTCGCCGCCGCGACGATGCCGACGCCGGTGCCCTTCAGCGAACCGCTGGTGAGCCGACTGAGCAGATCGCCGGGACCCAGATCGAGAATCCACTGCGCACCGGCGGCGACGACACCGTCCACCTCCTCGACCCAGTCGATCGGGTCGACGAGGATCTCCTTGGCCAGCGAACCCGCGAGCTCCGCATCCAGACCACACTGGGACGCCCAGCCGCTCACGATGTCGACCGTGTCGGCGAGCGCGGGGTGATGGAAGGCGACATCGACGGCCAGATCCTCGAAGACCGGCGCGAACACCGCGCCACCACGGGTCTTGGCATCGCGTTCGCGGGTCTGCGCGTCATGGATCTGGGCGCAACGCTGACGCACCCGCTCCAGCTGGGTCGGCGTACCGGAGAGCACCACGCGCCGACGACCGTTGCGAATCGAAATCACCGCGGCAGCGGCGGGATCCACGCCCGCGGAGACCTCGGCAACCACCGTGCGCAGATATTCGGGATCGACATTCGATACCGCGACCATCGATGAACGCTCGCCCACCGGCATCAGACCGCGTCGCCGGGCAACCAAACCCGCTGCGGCGCCGATCATTTGGGCGATGGCGAGCAGTTCGGCGTCGCGTTGTCCACCGGCCTGCACCGAGGTCGCGGCGAGGCGCCCCTGCGAGTGCCCGACGACCGCGACCGGCGCGTGTTCGTTGGCATCCAGCCCCTGCAGCCGCAGCGCGCGCACGGCGGCCACCTGCGTCAGGAATACACCCGGCATCGAAACGACGGCGGACCGGAGCACCTGCTCCGACGGCGCACCGGAAACCTCGGCCTCATCACCCTCGGCGAGCTCGTTCTCGAGCATCCAGCCGATCGGGTCGAAGCCGACCGGTCGCACGACAAGGAGTTGCCCCGCAACGGGTTCCAGCAGCGTCGCCGCTTCGTTGACCAATGCGGTCAGTTCGGGCTCCAGTGCGGCATCGCGCCCGATATCTTCCAACTCACCGAGCCAACGCGCACCCTGCCCACCGAAGGCCAGCGCGTAGGGCGTTCCGCCCAGCAGTCGATCCAGCAGCGGGGCCCGTGAACCCCCCTGCTGTGGCGCCCCAACCACTTTCGGGCTCTGTCCGGTTCCGGCCGCAGTGCTCTCATTGATCGTCAAGACGCTTCGACTTCCTTCTCCTGGCGACATGCCGTTCAAGACACGCCGCTCCCTCGGGTGCGCAGGTGTTCCTCACCAATGAGCCCTGATGACTGCAAGGATTCCAGAAAATCATGAGGAAATCCTCACGTTTGCATTGCGACGCGCGCCTTACCGCCGAGTATTTCCGGACCGCCGTACCAGAATGCCCAGAAACATGACTCCCCCTCATGTTCAAACCCGCTGGTCCACCCGGTTACTAACGCGTACGAAACATGAGCACTCCTCATGTTGAGCGTTATCGAATCGTTATAATACCAGGTGGTGTTACTGACGAGTACGACATGCCGGGGCTGCGCTTCGCGATGTCGATCAAGCCCGGTAGAGTTTGGACGGTCGTACCATCAAGCGCGAGTGGCGAAATTGGCAGACGCGCCAGATTTAGGTTCTGGTGTCCACGGACGTAGGGGTTCAAGTCCCCTCTCGCGCACCACTCGAGCACGTATTTGCGTCAAATCTGACGCAAATACGTGCTCGATCACCTACTCTTTCCCTCCGGCCCGCTCGCAGCCGCCCCTAGCGTGGCGCACATGCGCCGAAAGCCCCCTCGCAGCACACATTTAGGTCAGAAATGACGCTCCGGCGTGTTCGAGTGAACTTCGCCCAGTTCTCTACCACGTACATTCGGCGCAACTGAGCCATATGCGTGCACGAGGGCTTCCTCCGACACGCGGGCATTGCACGGTTGAGCCACACCAAACGATTGCCAGACAGCGTCGAGGACCCCGATCGAATCGGTCCGCTACCTCACCTACGAGGCCGCCATGACAGCCGAAGGGCAAGCTCCCCATGCCTTACGACGTCTCGGTCGCCAAACTGCATGCCGCCGACATGGGCCGCGACATGTGGCTGCGAGGCAACGCAGATCCTCGGCGGCAACGGACTTGTCACCAGCCTCCCCAAAGCGTTGCTTCCGAGACACCATCGTCTGCTCAATCACGGGCGGAACCATGCAGGTCCTCGGGAACAACGTCGCACACCAGCTATTCGGAGAGAGGCTAAAAAGTCGGGTCGTCCGCTCGTGTGCCGGAAAGCTTGTTTCGCGATTCGGCGATCCATGCCGCGATCTGTGTCCGTGAGGTGAATCCCAGCTTCGTGAGGAGATGCTCGACATGGCGTTCTGCGGTGCGCGGCGAGATCACCAGGCGAGCGGCGATCTCCCGGTTGGTCAGCCCTTCGGCGACTAGTTCGGCGACCTCACCCTCGCGTTTGGTCGGTTTGCCACCGGTGGTGGACGTCGGCGTTGTCGAGACGCGTTCACCGAGCGCGTAGGCGATGGCGTCGTCGAAACTGAGTGCGGCGCCCTGTCGGCGAGCCGCCGCGAAGCTCTGCTCACTCATCAGTCGTCGGGTTTTGCGTTCGCATTCGTCCTGGTAGACGCGCAGGTTCGGGAAGAGTACAAGGGGGCTCCCCACCGACTGGCCGAGCTGCTCTGCGGCCGCTGTCAACACGACCGCTCGCTGAGCATCGTTTCTGTCGGCGGCGATCCATGCCAAGGCTTGTAGGCACTGGGTCGCGTTCAGGCGGTCTCGGACTCTGCGGCCTGCATCCAGTGCCTGCCCGAGTTGTCGAGTTGCTCGGGTGTGATCACCTTGCCGCCACACCACAATGGCCCGCGCCCACAGCGTGTACGACCGAAAGCTTGATTCTCCGCGCTCCTCGGTAATCGCGAGCGCGCGCTCGTAGCATTCGATTGACCTCTCCGTGTTCTCGAGCAGCGCGTACGTGAACCCCAAGACCCCCAAGGCCATGAGCTGGAATAAGGGGACGCCTCGTTCGGCATGCACCTGGGCGTACCCCTGGACGGCTTTCTCGAGATGCGGGCGTGCGTCGGCAGGATTCCCACGGAACAGCGAGAGAAGTCCGGCGGCGAGATCGACGTGTGCGCGGGTTAAAAGGTCGGTCGTCTGCTCAGTGAGTGCTCGCCCCTCGCGCATGGGAGCGGCCATCGCATCGACGTCGCCCTGTATTCCGGCCAGATAGACGCCCAGGCACAGCGCCGCGGCCCGGTCGACGGTCGCCGGCCCCGTCTGGCATGCCAGAAAACGGTCCAACCAGCGCCGCCCCTCAGTGAGCGAACCGTGAGAGTGCCAGAAGGGGAAGAGAGCAATCGCGATACGAATTCCGGCTTCGGGACTGTCGGAGAGGCTGAATTCCATCGCCTGCCGCAGATTCGGTAGCTCCCGGCCGAACCTGGTTATCCACTCGAGCTCCCGGGAACTGAGCCAGTCGGCTTCCGCATCCAGCGCGAACTGCTCATACCAGTCTCGATGGCAGCGGCGAAGTTCACGGTACTCGCCGGTCTCCTCAGCCTTCTCGAGGCCGTAGTCGCGGACGGTCTCGAGCATCCCGAACCGTACCGCGGCACCCGACTCCTGCCGTGTCAGAATCGACTTGTCGACGAGGAATGCCACCGTGTCCAGGAAATCCTCTGCCGCAAGGCCATCACCCCCGACATATTGCGCGGCCTCGAGTTCGAAGCTGCCAGCGAACACCGACAGCCGAGCCCACACGCGTTGTTCGGCCGAGGTGCACAGGTCGTAGCTCCAGTCGATACACATACGCAACGTCTGCTGCCGCGACGGGGCGCTCCTGCTGCCGCGGGTCAGCAATGCGAACCGATCGGTCAACCGCTGCAGGATCTGTTCGGGCGACATCGCCCGCAACCGGGCCGTCGCCAACTCGATCGGCAACGGCAACCCATCCAGCCGCTGACAGATTCGGGCGATGGTGGCCTTGTTGTCCTCGGTGAGCTCGAACCCCGCGACAGCTGCGGCAGCCCGTTCGGAGAACAGTGTCATCGCGTCGCTACGGGGTAGGCGCCCTGGCAGCCGATCGGGATCGGGGACAGCGAGCGGGGGAATAGGCAGTACCGCTTCCCCGCCCAGGCCGATCGGCTCGCGACTTGTCGCGAGAATCCGCAGACCAGCACACGCGAGAAGCAGGGATTCGGCGAGCTTCGCCATCGCTGCCACCATCTGCTCGCAATTATCCAGCACAAGCAACAATTTCCGAGGGGTGAGGAAGTCGACTAGCGCCTCGTGCAGCGGCCTTGCCGACCGGTCTCGCACCCCCAGTGCGGCCGCCACGACACCTTCCAACAGCGACTCGTCATGCAGCTCACCCAACTCCACAAAAGTGACGCCGTCGGGGAAACCACGTTGCATATTGGTGGCGATCCGGATCGCCAGCCGCGTCTTGCCCACTCCGCCGATCCCGGTCAACGTCACCAACCGCGAGGTCGACAACAAGTGCTTCGCCTGGATGAGCTCCGCGCGACGGTCGACGAAACTGGTCAACTCCAGCGGGAGCCTACCGGTTCGGCCCGAATCCGAAGGCGTCTCCGACGGCCGACGCGCGTGCGACGCGTGCTCTTGGGCGATGGACTTCGCGATTCCGGCTGCTTGCTCTGCTTCGGATGTCGTGTACAGAGCCATCTCATCGACCGGGAAACCATGGCGACGTTGTAATGCCTGGAGTTGTTCTCCCAGTTCCGCAGCAGAGGGGCGCCCCACCGGGTCACTGGACATGGCACTTTCGATGATGGTGCTGGCATCGTCGGAAATGCCGTGATCACGCGCGGCCGGGACGGGCTCGGCGGTAATCCTGAGGAACTGGGCCACCAACTGCTCGCCGCTGCGTCGTTCGAACGCGGCGTGACCGGTGACCGCGGCGAACAACGTCGCACCCAGGCCGTAGACATCCGTCGCGGGACTCGGTGGCTCGCCAGCCACCACCTCTGGAGCAGTGAACGCCGGTGTACCGGTCAAGATCCCGGTAGCGGTGACGAACCCGCCCTCGATATGGGCGATTCCGAAGTCCGTCAGCGCTGGCTCGCCGTAGTCGTTGAAGAGGATATTTGCCGGCTTGACGTCACGATGGAGCACTCCGAGCCGATGCGCGGTTTCCAATGCGCCGGCCATCTTCACCCCGAGCCGCAGCGCTTCCTGCAGCGTGAGCGGTCCGTTGCGACGGATCCGCGCGTCGAGGGAGCCGTGAGGGTAGTACGGCATGACGATGAAGGGACGACCGCTACAGGTTGTGCCGACCTGCAGGACGTTGATGACGTTAGGGTGCCCGGTCAGCCTTCCCGCTGCGCGCTGTTCACGAAAGAAGCGCGCCTGATTGTCCTCGTCGAGATCGGCGGTGAGCACCTTGACCGCCACGATGCGGTCCAGCGAGCCCTGCGTGCAGCGGTAGACAGCGCCGAAACCGCCACGGCCGACCTCCTCGGCGTGATCGAAGCCGGCCGTCGCGAGTTCCGCCACGACCGAACCGGACACGTCGCGTTGCGTCGGGAATGGATCGACGTCGCTCATCGACTACACCGATTCGTCCCGTCCAGGCCACGGCCGACAGGCGCCACTATTACCTCTCGATGATGTACCTCAAGAGTAACGCCGGTCGCCCCGGGCGGAGCCCGACATAGAGACCGGGCGAGGACCGTTGCGTCCGGTAGTCGCATCGATCAACCAGACCCTCGAGGCCCAGCTCGACCTCGAACGCCACGGCGGTCGCACCCACCGCCTGGAATCACTCATCTCGTCGGGGTCAACACCGGGCCTCCAGTTCCTGTCGATGGTCATAGGTTGTTGCCGAGCAGGACGCGACGCACGTGGTGGAGGTGTTCGCGCATCGCGTCACGGGCAGCTTGTGGGTCTCGTTTGCGGACAGCCACGAGGACGGCTTCGACACTGCGCGTAGCTCGCGGTCTATCTTCGGGGGCCGATTGCCCGCAACGGTTCGGTCCATTCGAATCGGCGTTGAACGGTTCTCGACATATCGCCGTACGGCGTCAGTGCACCGCCACCGGTGGCGCCGGTCGCCAGCGACGCCCGCCTTGCACCGCCTGTTGCGCTTCGCGGATGAGCTGCAGGCGGGGCGGCGGGCCATCGGTGCGGCCGGTGGGCGGCCTCCGATTGCCTGCCCGGAATGGTGTCGGCCATTGCGCGGCATCACCGCGGTAGCCCTGTTCGGCCGCCGCGTGCAGCGTCCACTGCGGATCCCACAGATGTGCACGACCGATGGCGACCAAGTCGGCGCGGCCCGCGAGCAACACCGAATTGACGTCGTCATATGAGGAGATCGCTCCGACCGCGATCACCGCGACCCCCTGTGGCACGCCGACTTCCTGACGGATGCGGTCGGCGAACGGCGTCTGGTAACTGCGCCCATAAGCGGGCTTCTCGTGCTTGACCACTTGGCCCGAGGACACGTGCAGCAGGTCGACACCGTGTTCAGCGAAGGCGCGCGCGATCGCGACGGCGTCGTCGAGAGTATTGCCGCCCTCGGCCCAGTCCGTAGCCGAGATGCGCACCGATAGCGGCCGGTCGGCCGGCCACACCTGCCGAATCGCGTCGAAGACCCGCAGCGGGAACCGCATCCGGTTCTCCAGTGAACCGCCGAACTCATCGACGCGGTGATTGGCCAGCGGCGACAGGAACGACGACAACAGGTACCCGTGCGCACAGTGCAGCTCCAGCACATCGAACCCGGCCCGAGCCGCAGCCTGTGCGGACTCGACGAATCGCGCGGTGATCTCGTCCATCTCGGTGCGGGTGAGCGCGCGCGGGGTGCGGCTGTCCGGCCCGTACGGTATCGCCGACGGACCGAATATTTCCCATCCGCCGGTGTCGAGGGGATCGTCGATTCCCTCCCACATGACCTTGGTCGCGCCCTTGCGACCGGAGTGCCCGAGCTGGACACCGATCTTCGCGCGGGTATCGGCGTGGACGAAGTCCACGATGCGAGCCCAGGCTTTCTCCTGCTCCGCAGTGTAAAGACCGGCGCATCCCGGCGTGATACGCCCCTCGGGCGACACACACACCATTTCCGTCATGACCAGCCCCGCGCCGCCGAGCGCCTTGCTGCCCAGATGAACCAGATGGAAGTCGCTGGGAACGCCGTCGACCGCGGAGTACATATCCATCGGCGAGACCAGGATGCGGTTGGGTATCTCGACATCCTTGAGCTTCAAGGGATAGAACATCGGAGGGCGAGGTACCTCGTTGGCGGTGTCGGTCTGGGCCGACAAGTACCAGCCGTCGATCGCTTCGACGAAATCGTCATCGCGCATTCGCAGGTTGTTGTAGGTGATGCGGCGGCTGCGCGTGAGCAGGTTGAACGCGAACTGGTCAGGGTGTTGATCGGTGTACTGCCCGATCGATTCGAACCACTCCAGACTGGCCTGCGCGGCACGCTGCAGCGACTCGACCACCGGACGCCGCTCCGCCTCATAGGCTTCCAGTCCCGCTGCCACCGAAACGTTCTCGTGCAGACACGCGGCCAGGGCCAGCGCATCCTCCATCGCCAGCTTGGTGCCGGACCCGATGGAGAAGTGCGCGGTGTGCGCCGCGTCACCCATGAGGACGATATTGCCGTTACGCCAGCGCTTGTTACGAACAGTTCGGAAGGTGATCCAGCGCGAATTGTTGCCCAGCAGGGCGTGCCCGTCGAGTTCCTCGGCGAAGATCTCCCGCAGCACAGCGATCGACTGCTCATCGTTCTCGCCGGGAGCGAAATCACCGGCGGCGAATTCCTGGAATCCGGCCCGCTGCCACACAGATTCGTGCATCTCGACGATGAAGGTGCTCCCGGCCGCGCCGTAGGGGTAGCCGTGCACCTGCATCACTCCGTGCGGCGTGTGCTTGACAAAGAACTCGAACGCCTCGAAAACCCGATCCGTCGCCAACCAGATGTACTTGTTGTGCCGATGATCCAGCGAGGGCTCGAAAACGTCCGCATAGCGATCGCGCACGGCGGAGTTGATACCGTCCGAGGCCAGCACGAGGTCATACGTGGCCGCGAGCTCGCCGACGTCCGGTGCGGGCTGGCGGAAATGAACGGTCACTCCCAGCTCGAGGCACCGTTCCTGCAGAATCTGCAACAGCTGTTTGCGGCTCATGGCGGCGAAACCCTGGCCGCCCGAGGTCCGAACCTCACCGCGGTAGCTGATATCGATGTCGCTCCAGCGGGCAAACCGCTCGCTCATCCGGTTGTAGACCACCTCATCGGCGTGCTCGATGCCGCCGAGAGTCTCGTCCGAGAACACCACTCCGAAACCAAAGGTGTCATCGGGAGCATTGCGCTCCCAGACCGTGACCTCATGGGCCGGGTCCAATTGTTTCATCAAGGCGGAGAAATACAGACCCGCAGGTCCACCGCCAATCACAGCGATACGCATGAGTGCCTCACACTTCCAGGATCGGGGTCGGTTGCAACGCAATTGTTTTCGTGTCGGCGCCAGCAGTTTCCGGCGCGGATTCCCCGCCCAATGCGGCGGCGGTGTCGGTGGGCCAGGGACGGGCGCCGCCCTGGGAGTCCGGCGCGTACACCGCGGTCAGCGCACCGCGCGCCGCGACGGTCCGGGCAACGGCGTCATCCAGCCCGTGCTCAGCGGCGATCCGTCGGATCACGAAGTCGTACCGGACCGAAGAGCGCCCGATCTTGCCGACGGTCAATTCGATCGACGCGGTGTCGCCGAACCACAGCCTGTCGAGATAGTCCACTTCATAGCGAACCCGCGGGATAGTGCCGAACAACCAGCGCAGGCCCCGCGCTTCCAGTAACGCGGCTTCGGCCGCCTCCACCCAGCGGATGACGGTGCTGTGGTGGTAGTGCCCGGCGGCGTCGGTATCCTGCCAGTCGACGAGCCGTTCGACGATGACCGCGGTCATTCGGCTGCGCCCCAGCGTTCCGCGATCTTGGACCGCTGTAATTTCCCACTAGGGTTGCGCGGCAGACTGTCGACGAACTCGACACTGCGTGGGTATTTGTACGGCGCCACAGTGTGTTTGACGAAGTCCTGCAATTCCTGGACCTTCCCCGCATCGCCGGCAACACCGGCGCGCAGGACCACGGCGGCGTGCACGATCGTGCCGCGGGCGTCGTCCGGGATGCCGATCACGCCGCACTCGACGACGTCCGGATGCCGATCGAGGGCGCCCTCGACCTCCGCGGGGCCGATGTTGTAGCCAGCGGAGACGATCATGTCGTCATTGCGGGCGTGGTACCAGAAGTAGCCGTCCGCATCGCGGGTACAGGTATCGCCGGTCAGATTCCACCCGTTGCGGACATACGTGTGCTGGCGCGGATCGGCGAGGTACCGGCATCCGGTCGGGCCTTTGACCGCCAGCCGGCCCGGCGTACCGTCCGGGACGGGTCGGCCGTCGTCGTCTTGGAGCTCGACCCGGAAGCCGGGCACGGCGCGACCGGTCGCGCCAGGCCGGATGTCGTCGTCGGCCGCGGAGACGAAGACGTGCAACAACTCGGTTGCTCCGATGCCGTCGACAAGCTTGATGCCGGTTCGCTCCAGGAACCTGGTGAAAACGAACTCGGGTAGGTGCTCACCGGCCGAGACGCAGCGTCGCAGGGACGCCAGCCGGTCCAAGTCCGCGCGTTCGAGCAGCGCCCGGTAAGCGGTCGGCGCGGTGAAGAGCACTGTCACCGAGAACTTCTCCACAGCATCGACGAGCGCGTCCGGATCGAACTTCTCGAGCAGCACGACCGATGCCCCCACTCGCAGCGGAAAGATCACCAACGCACCGAGACCGAAGGTAAAGGCCAGCGGGGGTGTACCGGTGAAAACATCGTCCGGCCGCGGTGCGACCACCTGCGCGGAAAAGGTGTCGGCGATGGCGAGCACATCCCGGTGGAAGTGCATCGTCACCTTCGGCACACCGGTCGTTCCTGAAGTCGGCGCGAGCAGTACGACATCGTCGGCGGCGGTCCCGATATCCTGATACACAACGGATTTCGTGCTCGTCCGGACGGTCAGGTCGTCCGCGGCCGCACCGCCGACAGGGACAACCATCAGTGATGGATCCGCGGCGGACAGGTCGTCGAGCAACCGGCTGTCGCACAGCGCGACCGCAGGGCGGGTCAGCTCGATCAGTTTCGACAGTTCCACCGCCCGCAACAGCGGCATCGTCGTCACTACGACCCCGCCCGCTTTGACGACTCCGAACCAGCACGCCACCAGCCAAGGGGTGCTGGGCGAGCGCAGCAGAACCCGGTTGCCGGGAATCAGGCCGAAATCGGTGGTCAGCACGTGCGCGATCTGATTCGCCCGGTCGAGGAGATCACCATAGGTCCAGGTCTCGTCACCGGTGGCCAGGCACATGCGATCGCGCCCGAGGCGGCTGACCGCGCTATCGAGCAGAGCGCTCGCGCAGTTCAGCCGATCGGGATAGCTCAGCTCGGGCAGGTCGACGACGAACTCGGGCCAGTCCGCCTCAGGCGGAAGATTGTCCCGACAGAACGTGTCGGTATGCGCTGAAGGTGTGAGCATCGGATTCGAACCTTCCGGGAGGCCGCCTATTGGATATTACGGCCTTATTGTTTACTGTTGACGATCGCAATATTGATGACAGAAATCCGGCGGTGCGGCCGCACCGCACCTCGCCGGGGACCGTCATTCACGCATTCCCAGCACCCACGGCGGCCACAGCCTGGATCTCGATCAGCGCCTCCGGCTGCCACAACGAGGTGACGCCGATACCGGCCATCGCTGGATACTCGACACCCGCCAATTCCCGCCAAATCCGACCGATCTCTTTGCCATTGGCCTGGTAGTCGGGGATATCCAGCAGGTAGATCGTGACACTGAGCAGATCCTCCGGTCGACCTCCGGCGGCATCCAGCGCCGTGAGCACGTTCGTGAACGACTGCCGGAACTGGGCAACGATCCCACCCTCCACGATCTTGCCTTCGGCCGTAAGCGCCGTCTGCCCGGCGAGATGAACCACCTCGCCATAGCGCGTCGCGTGGGCGAACCCGGACGGTTTCGCCAACTCGGCCGGATTTACTCGCTGAACAGGCATAGCACTTCCTCTCGGACGGGACTCGCAGGGTCCGCGAGCCGAATTTCTGGACACCGCGGCTCCCACCACAGTATGGTCTTAGTATTACTGTCGTCAAGATTAAGAGATATATGCTGTGTAACCTCTTCTCCGGTCCCACTTACCCGGAGATCCGATACCCCTCGGGAGCGCCCTGCGATGCGATTGCGAACAGTTCTCACAGCCGATAACGAGAGCCGTGCAGAAGTCGGCGTCGACGGCCGGTGGCATCGGACCGACAGTGCCGACGTAGGAGCTCTGCTCACCACCTCGGACTGGCGCGACCGGGTCTGCTCCGATCGGCTCGAACCTGCCGACTTCGAGCAGTGGGCACCGGTTGTCACCGCGCCTCGCAAAATCCTGTGCTGCGGCCACAACTATCGCGCTCACATCGCCGAGATGGACCGCCCCGAAC
This sequence comes from Nocardia sp. NPDC050630, assembly GCF_044457245.1. Classification (NCBI taxonomy): domain Bacteria; kingdom Bacillati; phylum Actinomycetota; class Actinomycetes; order Mycobacteriales; family Nocardiaceae; genus Nocardia; species Nocardia sp. NPDC050630. The sequence goes on along the minus strand of NZ_JBITGN010000022.1, from coordinate 21,964 downwards.
CCGCGTTCCCGACATTGTTCGCCAAGTTCGCCGACACCCTCACCGCATGGGACGCCGAGATCACGCTGCCCGGCCCCGCCGAGGCGGTGGGCCTCGATTGGGAGGCCGAACTGGCGGTCGTCGTCGGAGCCACGCTGCGGCACGCGGACCGCGAAACAGCCCAGGCGGGCATCGCCGGTTACACCGTCGCCAATGACTTCTCCGTGCGCACCTGGCAGCGCCGGACGCCGCAGTGGCTACAGGGCAAGGCCTTCGACGCCACCACACCGCTGGGTCCCGAACTGGTCACACCGGACGAAGTGGATCCGAGCACCGGACTGCGGATCGTCTGCCGCGTCAACGGCGTGCAGGAGCAGATCGGTTCCACCGACGATCTGCTGTTCGATCCGGCGGCGCTGCTGTCCTACATCTCCGAGTTCACCGCGCTGCGCCCCGGGGACCTGGTCCTGACCGGAACTCCCGGCGGCGTCGGCACAGCGGCCGAACCGCCCCGCTTCCTCCGCCCGGGCGACATCGTCGAAACGGAGATCGAGGGAATCGGCGTGCTGCGCAACCGCATCGTCCGGTAACCCACCCATCCCGTTCAGCGGGCCAGAAAGGAAACAGAAGATGTCCAGCGAAATCCTCGATACCACTGCCGTACCGGTAGTGACCAAGGCCGGCGAAGAAGACACCGAGACCGCTCAGTCGGGCGGCTGCGTGCGCGTGTCCGGCGTCGGCCCGCAGCACACCCCCGCCACCAAGATCTGGTACGGCAAGGTGACCAATGCGCCTGGCTATCGCTCGCTCCCCCACCACCACGGCGAGGCAGAGACCGGTGGCTACGTCCTCACCGGCATCGCCCGAATCTACTTCGGCGAGAACTACCAGGAATACATCGACATGAAGGCCGGGGACTTCGTTTTCGTGCCGCCCTTCATGCCGCACGTCGAGGTGAATATGAGCACCACCGAGGAGTTGATCTGGCTGACCACACGGACCCCGGACAACATCGTCGTCAATCTGCCCGACGTGGACGACTCGATCCTCGTCGGCTACCGACGCGTCTAGGACCATCGGGCACCCGCCGGTCCCCCGCTTACGGCGAACACCCGCGGGTGCGCCACCAGCACCCTCACCGCTCGACATCGAGCTGCTCACTGATCGGCTACTCATGGCGATCTTCAGCCACCTACGGGGCTGCGGCGCTGACGAGTCCCGGTTCCGCGCTGACCGCGCTGCGCATCGCATCGCATCGCATCGATGTGGCATCGCCGCGCGGGTATGCTGATCGGGCTCGTTATGCTCGAATCACGCACCACCCCAACTGTTCTGGACGTATTGGGCCCGCTGGTGCGTGGGCCGGTCGGCGTGCCACCGGAAGATGCGGGGACTCGACGACATCGGCATTGGACACGAGCTCGCCTCGACCGCGCTCACCCCCTGCCCCCACGGTCGGTGGGCAGGGGGTTCCTCGACGAGCACTACACCGAGAGCCTTGCTCATACTCGTCCCGACCTGACAGCACGCGTCGTGGCACGTCGGTTCGGCCCGATCTTGCGTCTGCAGGTGCGCGAACGAGTTGCGCACCCTCACCATCTGCTCGAAGAGAATCATTCCGGGCAAGGTCGGATTGCACTGCCGTCGCGACACCGTCATGAACCGGCTGCGCCCCGCATCGAGAAGCTGACCGGTATGACGGTCGCTGGTCGCGACGCATTCGTTGAGTTGTCACTCGCGCTGTCGGTGCACGCCAACGCCGACGATCCCGGGTGATGGTGACCGTCCCACGACAGCCACCGCTACCCAGGTCGCCGACCATGACCATCGGTCAGAAGTCTCGGATCATCCCTTCCTGGGCCACCGTGGCCAGGTGACGACGATCGCGGGTGAAGAACCGTCCCGTGGCCAGACCGCGTCCGTTTTCCACGGCCACCGCCTCCTGGACGTAGAGCAGCCACTCTCCAACCTCTCCTGCACGGTGGAACCACATCGCGTGGTCGAGGCTGGCAGTAACCAGCGACGGCTTGGCCCATGAGAGGTCGAGTACTCGCAGGATCGGCTCGAGGATCGTGTAGTCGCAGACGTAGGCCAGCGCGGCCAGATCCCGCTGCGCGTCCGTCAACCCGTCGACTGGACGCAATGGGTCGAACGGCTTTACCCACACCGCCTGGTGCGGGATACGCTTTCCCTCGACTGCCAGGTACACCGGACCAGGTACATGACGCATGTCGAAGCTGCGACCACCGGACCAGTAGGCCTTCGATTCAGCGGTCATCGCCCCACCGCTGCGGTCGGTGAGGTAATCCGCCGCGCTCGGCAGATCCTCGGGATCGGGAACGGCAATGGTCAGATCCGCCGCGAATGTCTCGCTCGGCTCGCCTGCGGCGAAGTTGGTCAGGCATACATAGACCGGCTTGCCGTTCTGATAGCCGCGCACCTGCCGGGTGCTGTAACCGCGGCCGTCGCGCAACACCTCGACCTCGTAGCGGACGCTCGCGCCGATGTCGACCGGGCGCAGAAAGTAGCTGTGCATCGAGTGCAGCGTCTTGCCATCCGTCACCGATCGCATGGCCGCCGCGGCGGCCGGGGCCACCAGATCACCGCCGTACGCCTTGGGCCAGGGACAGGGCTGCGTGGTAGCGGTGAAGGCGAGGTCGAAGTGCTCGGGCTCGGCCGACGATAGGGTGATCGCCGCCGTGAAGATGGCTGATGTCGACATCGTTCGTGTCATCGACGATCCGTCCAATCGCGTGGCTGGTGCTTGGAGGGGTCGGGTTTCATAGATCGGCTCCATCCGTTCCGGTGTTTGGTGCGCACACGGGACACCCTGTTATATACCGCATTAGTTACCATCGTCAATATCTGTCAATATTGCGACCGGCTCCGCGGACCGCACGTAGCCATGTCGAACAACCCGATCCACACAAGACCCCGGCCCGGTCGCCCGCCTCCGCGGAGTCGGAACACTGGAAACAGCCGGCCTAGTGGAACTAGGTTTCGATCGCTTCGTGGACAAAGATGCCAGCGTTCTTGATGCCCCGCGGAGGGCGCGACGTTCATTAGAGTTCTTCCTGGAACTTCAGAGCAGTCTTTATGACGCACTGTCGACGATCGTCGAATATAGTCAATAGATGAGTTCCGCTCGCTGTACCCGCCTGTACCTGTCAGGACTGCATCAGGCGTACGGCCCGCGCGCGGTAGGCCGTGGATCAGGGCCGTCCGGCCTCGACGATCTTCTCGGCGAGAAGGGTCGGGTTGCTGAGCATCACCTCGTGGCTGCCGGGAATCTGAACGAGCCGGTACATCCCGAGGCGGCTGGACATGCGCGGGTGCCAGGCCCACTCCCCGGGCGGGAGGGCGATGTCCTCGGTGCCGTTCAGGTAGGACCTCGGCGTCTCGAGAGCGTAGAACCGGGTCAGATCGAGCTTGTCCACGAACGGTTGGAACGGCTCCGACGACAATTGCGCGTACGTACTCTTGGCGGTGTCGAGATCGACGTCCTGGATGAACGCCTCCCGCCAGATCGGGAAAGGCATTGTCACGGTGTTGTCGTCGGACTCAGCCGCCAACTTCGTGAACAGGGCGCGGTAGTGCGGGGGAACCTCGTCGAGCAGGGAGTTGCCCGGCTGGGGCACGAACGCGTTCCAGAAGATCAGTCTGCTGATCAGCTCAGGGATCTCCTCCGCGACCCTGGCGATCACGGTGCCGCCGAAGGAATGGCCGAGCAGGACGATGTCAGTGAGGCCCTCGCCGTTGACAAAGTCGACGATCGAGGCCACGCAGTCATCGTGCTCCACCGCCTTGTCGACGCCCTTTCCGTGCCCCGCGATCGTCGGGCCGTACGCGGTGTGGCCCAACTCTTCGAGTCTGTCGATCACCGGTTTCCACAGTGCGCCGTCGTGCCACGATCCGTGAACCAGGACGAAGGTGGTCATGCAAGCTCCTCGCCTTATGTGCGAGCCCCTTGGGGTCCGCAGGTGCCGCGGACCGGTCTCGCTGTCTTGTCGCGCCACCGTAGAACGGCACGATCTTGTGCTCCGGCCCCAATACGCGGAAACTAGCCACAGGACGCAGGTGAGAAAGATGCAGATGCCGACTCGGGCGCGGACGCTCCTCGATACACGTGATCTCGTTGAGGCGCAGACCCGCGTCGCGGCCAGCTACTGCCCGCACGAGCTCACCGTGATCCGCCGGCCGGTGGAGTTCCATGCGGTGCAGACGGAGGCCCTTCTCGGCGAGGTCGCACTTCACCAACTGTCCTACGGCGCCGACGTCGAGGTCGAACCGACGCCGCTCGGGAACTGGGTCCTGGTCTCCTCGCCCCTGCGTGGTGCTCTGACGATCAGGTCAGGGCGGACGGAGCGGACGCTGACCGTCGGCGACTCGGTGGCTATCGACCCGTATCGCCCGTTCTCCCTGAGCTGGGAGGCAGGCTGCCGACTGCAGACCGTCAGGCTGCCCCGTCACCTCGTGGACGAGGCCGGAGAGTCGGCCGGACTGGCGTCCGGCGGTACCGTCAGATTCGGACTGGGAGGACCGTTGACGCCGGCGGCCGCGCGCAGCTGGCTCGCCGTCGTCGCCTTGCTTCGGCACGAGGCAACCGAACAGGGCCAGTTCACCCGCTCCCCGCTGCTGACGTCGCAGCTCACCCGGATGCTGGCCGCGACGCTCGTGGGCACCCATCCCGTGGTCGACGCCGACGAAGGAGGTCTGCCCGGCAGCGTACTGCCACGGGGACTACGCAAAGTGATGGAACTCGTCGAGCGGGAACCCGAAGCCGAACTGTCGGTGGCGGTGCTGGCGGCGGCCGCCTCCCTGAGTCCGCGCACCCTTCAGGAGGGGTTCCGACGGCATCTGGACATCACGCCGATGGAGTTCGTCCGCGACGTCCGGATGGCACGCGCGCACGAGGCGCTAGCGCAGGCCGACCCGCACAGCGGAACGAACGTGGCGCAGATCGCCTACGAGTGGGGCTTTTGTAACCTGGGCCGTTTCGCCCGCGACTATCAGCGCCGCTACGGTCAGCTGCCGTCGACGACGCTGCGGACCTGAGCCGTCATAGCAGCGGCGGGCCAGCAGAGGTCCTCGGGTCTCCCAGGATCTTCCGGTCCGTGTCCAGCTCTCGGGGCCTCGAGCTGAGGCCCTGGCAGCTTGTGACGCCTGCCGGGACGAGCCCGCTGCGCGCTCCGCCACACAGTGCTGACCCAGTTATCGTCTTACGCCGATTCCGTCTCTCAACGCCGTCGAGGTCCAGTGTCCAAAGTGTCCACACTCAGACGTAAAGATCCGAAGACACCTCGCAGCTGCAAACCGGCACGCACCCCGGGCGATCGCCACCCGGCGCAGCGTCCCGATCGTTACCTTTGGTCAGTCGGTCGCGCTGCAGCCCTCAGCATTCATGCGACAGCAATGGGGCTTCTGCGGTGCTCATGGTGCGCTGGCTGTTTCCGCGTCGCCAGCCGCGAGCGCGCCCTGCACGGTCAATGCGTCTACCCAGCCCGACACCACCGCCGCCATCTCGCGATAACGCTCCAGGTGTAGGTAGTGCGACGAGCCTTCCCATCCCAACGCGCGCGAGGCGGGATGGTTGAACAGTGGCGTCTCCCACTCGGCGCGCCCCGGCAAGGCTGAAATCGACAGTACCGGGCAGGCGCGGCGCCGGAGGTACGCCTCGGCCTCGGGCGACGCGAGGTACATCCGTTCGGGGCCCCTCGCGAGGCCGTCATAGGCGGCCCAGAACGAGACAGGGTCCATACTCTCGACGCGTCGAGCCAGCCAGGTCATCAGGAATGGCTGCATCACCGGTGAGGTGAAGAAGAAGTCCGGGAGCTTGGCTTTCTTGTTGAGCCACTGGGCGCGTTCAGCCTCCCAGAGATCGACCACGAACGATGGCAGCGCGTACGCCGCGTCGACTTCGATGACAGCCTGTACGCGCTCCGGATGCTCGACGGCGAGGTGGGCGGCGATCGCCCCGCCCAGCGAGTGCCCCATCGGCACGAAACGCTCACAGCCGATACGCTCGGCGATCGCGAGGGCGTCGTATGCGAAGTCAGCGAGCGTGGAACCTCCGGACGAGCTCGAGTGGCCGTGCCCACGCAGGTCGAACGTCACGACGCGGTACCGGTCGCGAAGCAGCGGTACCACCCAGTTCCAGTCATTCGAATCGCTTCCGAGCCCATGCACCAGCATCAGGGTGACCGGCCCGGATCCCTCATCGGTGAAGAAGATTCTCGCGTCGGCGTGTTCCAGGTACGGCATGAGTGAACTCCATTGTCTCGGGAAAGTGTGGGTAACGGATCGTCAGGCAAAGTGGGCGAGCTATGCGATCGGTCACTCTCTGCGGTACGCGAGTCGGCCTGCCACCACCGTGGCGGCAGGGGTGAGCTCGAACAGCTCGGCGTCCGGGCAGGTCAATGGATCTGCGGAGTAGATCGCCAGGTCGGCCGGAGAACCGGGCGCGAGCGTTCCGGTCGCGGGAGCACCGACCAGCCGAGCTCCGGCGACGGTGTAGAGGCGCACCGCTTCCGCTCGGCCGATGGCGTGTTCCGGGCCGAGCAATCCAGCCGGAGTCTCCCGGGTCGTCATGCCGTGGATCGCACGCATGGGGTTGAGCGGACCGATGGGGTGGTCGGTGCCAGCGCTGACACAGACGCCGGAATCGACGAGCTTGCGCCAGGGAAACAGCGCCGCGGTCCGTTCGGTACCCCACGCGCGGATCAGGGCTTGGCCGAGCCCGTCCAGCAACGCCTGTTGGGCAGTGATGTGCACGCCCAGCGCAACGGCGTCGCCGATACGGTCGGCGATGAGGCCACCGTGTTCGATCACGAGCTTCCCCGCGGGAATGGGGCCGATCTGTTCGGAGACCTCGCGGATCGCGTCGAGGAGCAGGGCGATGCCTCGGTCTCCCATCACGTGGATGCCGACCGGCCAGCCTCGTTGTACGCAGGTCGCCAGCGCGTGGGTGAGATCATCCCGACTCCATTTGAGCTCGCCGTAGTAGTCGGGCCGGTCGGCGTAGGGCTGCTCCAGTGCGGCCGCCTCCACACCGCCGTCGAGCACGAACTTCAAGCCCCACATGCGCAGAAGCCCGTCGCCGACGCCCGGCTTGATCCCCTCCTCCTCGAGGAAGTCCAGGTAGGCGTCGATCGATCCTGCGGCCTCGATGGCCTCCCGTGGGGAGAAGATCATGGCGTGGCTACGGACGGACAACTGCCCGACGGCCTGCGCCTTGACATAGGTGCGCCATTCCGACGGTGTTATCGCTGGGTCGCGCACGGTACCGAGGCCATGGGCGGCGTACCGCGCCGCCGTCTGGGCCAGGCCTGCCGCCAGTTCTACTTCGGGAAGCGGGGGCAATAGCTTCTGCACGCGTACGAGCGCTCCGCCCTGCACCCACCCGGTCGGATGGCCGGCCGGGTCGCACACGATGAAGCCGCCGGGCACGTCCGGGGTGTCTCGGTCGATGCCCGCCGCGCGCAGGCCGGCCGTGTTGAGCACTCCGTTGTGACCGCCTCGCAGAACGAGCACCGGGTGGTCGGTGGTGGCGCCGTCGAGCTCGGCGGCAGTGGGCAGCCGACGCTCGGCCAGCTGCAGTTCATGCCAAGCCGCCCCGGAGACGACCCATTGCCCGGACGGAGTGCGCTCGGCTCGCTCGCGGACGCGACCGACGAGCTGCGAAATGTCGCGGGCTTCGGATACCGGAACCCCGAGAACGTCAGAGGCCGTAATCATCAGATGGTTGTGTGTATCGACGAACGCCGGAAGCACAACCAACCCCGGCTCGTCGAGGACGACGGTCTTCGGACCGCGCCAGGTGGCAAGCAGGTCGTGTACACCGTCGGGCCCCGCCGCGGCGACGATCATGCCGTCGCGCACGGCGAGGGCGGTCACCGGCGCGGAAGCCGGGTCCATGGTGTGCACCGTACTTGCCTGCACCAGCAGGTCCGCCGTCGGTTTCTTGACCATATTTCCGGTCTCCTTCTACTGCCGCCTTCGGAATGGGTGGATCACGTCGTCAGGGTCTGCAGGGCGCTGGGTATGGCAGCCGCGGGTCAGGTCCACCTGTCGGCTGACGCGCTGCCGGAACGCTACGGCGTCGCCGGGGGCTGGACTGCCCACTTCGCGCGGACGCTGGCCGAAACGCGCGGCAGCCGACACACTGCCCACGACCCCGCCCAGGGTTCCAATCGACGTCACAGCGCGGAGGAACCGATCGGAGTCTCGGCGATGCGCGAATCGCGATCGGCCGGCAGACCCGCGCTTGCGGATATCCTCAGCCAACTGCGAAATCTGGGCCGCCGTCAATACCGCGTTCTGCGAGACGGTTCACAAAGGGAACCGAGTACAGAAATTCCGACAATGTGGTGTTGAACGCGTCGGGCCTCTCCATGCTCGGGGTGTGACCGGCTTCGGCGATGACCGTCAGCTGGGACTGGGAAAGGTTCTCGGCCAGTTCGGTGCCGAGCACGCCACGGTCGAACACGTCTTCCGCGCCGATCACGACCAGTGCCGGGACACTCACGCGGCGGGCGTTGCCGGGCGAGTCGTCGCCGCTAACTGTTCAACCACGGCGTATCGTATCGTGCACATATGACGGCGGAGCTCGAAACAGCACCTGGTGGCGGCGGTCGCGATGCGCGCCTTGCGCAGCAGATCATCACGATCTTCGGCCTGTGCGCGCGGGAGGAAGGCAACTGGCTGTCGGTCGCGTCAGTAGTCGCACTGATGGCGGATCTCGGAGCTGACGGACAGGCCGTGCGGTCCTCCATCTCCCGGCTGAAACGGCGCGGGGTGCTGCTCAGCGAGCGCCATGCCGGAGCGGCGGGTTACAGTCTCGCTCCTGCCACCCTGGAGGTACTGGCCGAGGGGGATGTGCGGATCTTTCACCGTTCCCGGGCCACCGAGGACGACGGCTGGGTAGTGGTCGTGTTCTCGGTCCCGGAATCCGAGCGGGACAAGCGGCACGCGCTGCGATCGAGTCTCACCCGCCTCGGTTTCGGCACCGCCGCTCCGGGAGTGTGGGTGGCACCGGGAAATCTGGATCGTGAGACACGCTCGACGCTCGAGCGGCGCGAGCTGTCCACCTACGTGGACATATTCACCGGACGCCATGTCGGCTTCGGCGACCTGCGCACGAAGATCCGAACCTGGTGGGACCTCGACGAACTCACTACGCTGTACGCAGAATTCCTGAAGAGCTACCGACCGGCGCTGTACCAGGCGACGCACGCGGAGGTCACCCCGCTGGAAGCATTCCAGACCTACGCTCCCATGCTCACGCAGTGGCGGCGACTCCCCTACCGCGATCCAGGAATCCCACTCTCACTACTGCCTCCGGCCTGGAACGGCGAGGCGGCCGGCGCACTGTTCGATCAATTGAACGGATTGTTGAATCCATTGGCTCAGAAGCACGCTCTGGCGGTGATCCACGGCAGGCGACAGCAACAGAGTTAGCAGTCGCTTTCGGACGGGCATTACGCTTCCGATACGACCGGAGTCGCGTGAGTAACGGCCAAACTACCGAGGTCCATGACAAACCAGACATCTCGACATGGAACACATCGGTGCCGCAACTACGTGACGATCGCCACTTCGACGATATGCGCTGCGTGCAGTTCCTGGATGCCGTTGGAATTCAACCGGCGCCCACTGACCCGCCGCACTGCCTCAGCCGCCGTCGAATGCGGACATCGCCTCTAGGCCCTGCTCAACCGCACCACAGCCATGCGACACCGCGGCGCCGAATGGGAAACGAACTGAACTGCTGACTGGCTAGTCGCGTCTATCTGCATACGAAAGCTCGGCACGAATCCGGGTGCCGCGTACTTCAGATCGCCGAAGCTTATCCGCGTCGTGGCGCATCCGCACGCTACCCGACTGATGTGCTGCGGAGTTGCACTTTAAGGTCGAGCGCGACTACTTCCGTTGCAACGTAAAGTAATTCGTCATTTGCGGAGCCCAGGTCAGCCTGTGGCTGGACAGAACACACCTTCGGCTACGCCACCGCCCGCACCTACGCAGGCCACCACACCCGAAAAACCCACGGCACCACCGCCACCTACGTCAAGCCAACCTCCACGAAATCGCCGCAGCACTCACAGCACTCACCCAGGAACCCCACCCCCTACTCACCTACGAACCGCACCCCATGACCCTCTAATCACCACGGTGCCGGTCGCCAACAATGCGCGACCGGCACCACAATGGAGAACATTCCGATCAATGATTCCGCCCGTGCCACAACCCATTTGAAGCAGCCAACAGACCGAACCCGAGCCAATCGACAGAATGTCACAACGGTCCCCCACTCAGCTACTTCCACCACAGTACCGAAAAACGTTACAATTCAACACAATACGGGCATCACAACATTGTCGGCGACGCTATGCTATGCTCCAGCGAACCGAAATAGCCTCCACTTGAACACCAATCAGCGTCATTGATGATGCAGATCTGTGATCAAGTCCCCTCTCGCGCATTACTCGAGCACGTATTTGCATCAAATTTGATGCAAATACGTGTTCGATCACCTCCTCGCGCACCTTCCCCGCTGGCTCGGGCAGTCAGACGTGGCCCAAATGCGACAGCGAAGCCGCTCGCAGCACACAGTTCCGTCACCGGTGACACCTCCGCGTGCGCGAGTAGAAGTTCGCTCGCCCCTCTTACACACGGCAGCGGCACAACTGAGACGGACATGTGCACGAGCGATCCCTCGCACACCCGCTGACGCACGGTCGTTGCACAGTTGAGGCACCCGGAATGTTTGCTGCAGAGCATCGAGGACCCCATGCCTCCTAACCTCATCGACGATCGATGACGTGTCGGTGCCGCCGTGTCCCCACCGAGGCGCAGATAGTCGGGATCTGATCGGGAAGGCACTGCCCGCCAACGGCAAATTCATCACCGCCGACTGATCCCAGACTCCGATATATCGGCCGCCCGACCGAGGCTGGATGCGCCTGACTCCGAATGCATCGGTACCAGGCCCCCTGTCGTCCTGTGCGTGATGCCGTGTTCGACGGCGATGACCGACTTGCTCGCCGAAGCCATGGTCAGCATCACAGAGCCGACCGAGAAGGCTCGTGGCTGCCGGAGCCACTGCTCACCACTGCGGGATGTGGCCGCGGACGTCGTACTCTCCGAAAGCGTGTCGATGGCGCTGATGCTCGTTTACAGCAGGTACGGGTGACTGCTGTCGACTGTGGTGAGCTGGCCGCCGGCTGTGGTGAATGCGTTCAGGGCTTTCACGAGTCCATGCCGTTGCGCCGCCGGCATCTTCTCTACGACACCTTCGATTTCGCTGCGGCGGCGCGCGGTGACCTCATCGACAACATCGCGTCCACGCGGGGTCAGATCGATGATCAATTCGCGGCGGGTCTGCGGATTCGGTTGGCGGGTGATCAGTTCCGCGGCCAGCAGCCGTTCCACCATGCGGGTCGCCGTTGAGGGCTGCACGTCGAGTTGATGGGCCAGGGTCGCGAGCTTCACGGGCCCCTGGGTTGCGAGGATCACCAGGGTGCGGAACTGCGCCAAAGTGATCGTGTCGTCGACATGTGCGATCGACCGCGCCGAGATGGCCACCAGTAGTCGCGAAGCGGTGAGCAGGGCATCGGTGACCTCGTCGACCGAGTCCTGGGTGATAGAGCGGGCTGGCGTCGCCATCGTCCTCCTGTGTCAGAGTGGGCGAACAGATTTTACCGCCTGGCAATGATTGTCTATAGCAACCTTTGCATACTGCCAGGATGGATCGCGCGGACGAGCGCAGGCGAGCACGGCGCTCGATCCCGCCGCCGCAACGCGTGTCGGCGCTCCGATGGCTGCGGGAAAGTTCCTGGGCGGCAGCGCTTATGGCAGTGCCGATCGGCGCGATAAGCGGGTTCGGTGGGGTCGCATTCCGCTATTTGGTGGCGGGCTTCACTTGGGTGTTCACCGGACGGGCGGACTATCCGGGGTTGGACCGCGTGGCGGGTACGCCGTGGCCGGATGTGTGGTTTCTACTGCTGGCTCCGGTGGTGGCCGGAGCCGTGTACGGGCCCATTCTGCATCGCTTCGCAGCCGACGCTCACGGTCATGGAGTGCCCGAGGTGATACACGCGGTCGCCGAGCACGACGGCCGCATTGCGCCGCGGGCAACGTTGGTGCGAGCGTTCGCGTCGGCGGTGTGCATCGGCGGCGGTGGATCGGTGGGTCTGATCGGGCCGGTCGCGCAGATCGGGTCGGCGACCGGATCGGCTGTGGCGCAGACCTTTCGGCTCGACGCGTCGCGGATGCGGCTGTTGGTCGCCTGTGGGGCCGCTGGGGGTGTCGCGGCCGCGGTCAACGCTCCCTTGGCCGGGGCGTTCCTGGCGTTGGAGTTGATTCTGCGCAGTTACACCGTTGAATCGGTTGTCGCGGTCGCGTTGTCGAGTGCGGCGGCCAGTGTCATCGGGCGGGTGATGCGCAGCGATGAGCCGTTGCTGTCGCTGCCACAGTTCGCTGTTCACGATCCGGTCGAATACGTCCTGTATCCGACGCTCGGCATTACCGCCGGAGTCGTCGGCGTGTGCTTTTCGAAAGTGCTGTTTCTGGTGCGACGCCTGTGCGATCGGGTGTGGCGAGGACCGGAGTGGGCACGTCCCGCGGTGGGCGGGCTGGCGTTGGGGGCAATGCTGCTGGCACTGCCACAGCTGTATGGGGTGGGCTATCCAGCGCTCGAGGCCGCGATCAGCGGCCGCTACGCCATCGGTCTGGTGCTGGTGTTGCTGGTGGCAAAGATGCTTGCGACCAGCCTAACCCTCGGCATCGGCGGTTCCGGTGGCGTGTTCGCACCGACGCTGTTCATCGGCACGATGGCCGGGGTCGCCTTTGGGGATATCGCCCATCATCTATTGCCCGACACCACCACATCCGCAGGCGCTTACGGCCTGATCGGCATGGGCGCCGCGCTCAGCGCCGCCACCCGCGCCCCGATCACAGCGGTGACCATCGTGTTCGAGCTCACCGGCGAATACCCGAGGATCCTGCCACTGCTGGCCGCGGTCACGATGGCCACTCTCACGGCACGACTGTTGTCGAAGGACACGATCTGCACGCGGACTGTGTCGCGAGACGACACCGATGTCGAACGCGCGCATTGAAAGGCCGATCACCCGAAATTGCCTATAGCAATTGTTGCATAGTGCTACTATTGTTGATTGGGTAACCGCCCAAGGCGATTGCCCAATACGGGCTCCGATGGGAGGAAATCCGTGGTTACGGCGGCTGAGCAGGGACAGGAAACGCGCGCCAAGCTGATGGCGGCGGCTGTTGAGCTGATCGCCGAGCAGGGATGGGGTGCGGTGACCACTCGGATGGTCGCCGAACGCGCGGGTGTGCGACCCGGGTTGGTGCACTACCACTTCCCGTCGGTGACCGACCTGCTGGTCGATGCGTCGTTGCAGTTGGCACGCACGGAATACGACGCCTTGATGGCCGGGGTGCTCGCGGCATCCGGACCTGCCGCGATGACGCAGATGCTCATCGCGATCGGTTCCTACACCGGGACAGACACGGCAACGGTGGCGATGAGCGAGATGATGCTGGCCGCCACCCGCCATGAACGGCTGCGAATCGAGTTGGGGCGCTTCGTCGCCGAAGCGCGCGCCGCGATGACCGCATGGCTGCGCGAGCAGGGATCGACCGTGGACCCGGAGGCCACCGCGGCGGTGGTACTGGCACTTGTCGACGGCCTGATCCTGCACCGCCTCATAGACCCCACCTTGCGCGCGGTGAACGTGACCGGCCCGCTGCTCCGGGCGGCGGGATTGACCGAAATCCCAGATAGCGAAGGAATTTCCGGTGACCGAACAGAGGAATGCGAGCGCTGCGACGACTGACCGACCGCGCGGCGGATTCCGCCTGCACGCAGTGTGCAAGACCTACGGCCAGGGTGAGGCCGCCATGCACGCCCTCACCGATATCGACCTCGACGTCGCACCGGGCGAACTGGTGGCGATACTCGGCGCCAACGGTTCGGGCAAGACCACGCTGCTCAATATCATCGGCGGCATCGAATCAGCCGGCAGCGGATCGGTAATCGTTGCGGGCCAAGATATTTCGGGAAAGCACCCGGCGGCTCTCGGGGCGTTCCGGCGCGATCACGTCGGCTTCGTGTTCCAGTTCTTCAATCTGATCGCGAGTCTGACCGCGCGGGAGAATGTCGAGGTCATCGTCGAGCTGACCGGCTGCGGCGAGCGCCGCCATGTTCCGGATCTGCTGGCGGCGGTCGGGCTGAGCGACCGCGCGGATCACTTCCCGGCCCAGATGTCGGGCGGTCAGCAGCAGCGGGTGTCGATCGCGCGTGCGCTGGCGACCGACCCGGACCTGGTACTGGCCGATGAACCCACCGGTGCGCTGGATGTCGCCACCGGACGCGGTGTACTCGGGTTGCTGCAGCGCACCAGCCGCGCGGGCCGCGGTGTGGTGATGGTGACCCACAACGAGGTTGCCGCCGAGATCGCCGACCGCGTGGTCCGTATGCGCGACGGCCGCATCGTCTCTGCCGACACCAACGCCGCCCCCGTCGACGCCGCGACCATCAGGTGGTGATCGGTGTGCTCCTGGCATCGAATCGCGTGCTGTCCAAGAAGATGCTGCGCGACCTGCGCCGCCGCACTGCACAGGTCGCCGCGATCGCCGCCACGGTGCTGCTCGGTGTGCTGCTGTTCATCGCCAGTTACGACTCGTTCCGAAACCTCGAAACTTCGTACCGCACACCTATAGTCGGCTGCACTTGGCCGACTTCACCGCCACCGGGGGTGATCCGGCGACCATCGCCGCGGCCGTGCAGGCTGTCGGCGGCGTGGAAAGGGTCACGGTGCGCACCCAGGCCGATGTCCCGTTCTCGATCGGCGACACCAAACTCCTCGGGCGCGTTGTCGGGCTACCTGACGTGGCCGCACCGAGTGTGAACGACATCGACCTCACCGCCGGAACATTCCCCGACTCCGCCCATCCCGACCATGTGGTGGTCGAGCACCACGGCGCCGATACCTTCGCGCTGAAGGTGGGCAGCCGACTGCAGATCTTCGACGGCACCGCCTGGCATCTGGTGACCGTCTCCGGGATCGCTCGATCGGCCGAATACCTGTGGCCGGCCCGCGATCGCCAGGACGTGCTCGGCGACCCGCACGCTTTCGCGGTCGTCTACGCGCCGCAAGCCGAAGCGTTGCGCCTGGCCGGACAGCCGCGACCGAATCAGACGCTGGTCGAAATGACCAGCACGGCAACGGCATCCGAGCGCGACACCGTGGCATCGACGCTGCGATTGGCGGGCGCACTGGATGTCGCGCCCCAGGCCGATCAGCCTTCCGACGCCACACTGCACGAAGACCTCAACGGATTCTCCGAACTCGCCGTCGGATTCCCGGCCCTGTTCCTGGCGGCCGCGGCGATCGCGGAGTACGTGCTGATTACGAGGCTGGTCCAGGCCGAACGCCCGATCATCGGCACACTGCTCGCGATGGGCGCCCGCCGCCGGACGGTGATCGGCCACTACGTCAGCTACGGCGTCGGCATCGCGGCCCTCGGCGCCGCACTGGGTGTCCTCGGCGGGTTCGTCGCCACCTCCGCGGTCACCGCGGCGTATACCTCCGCGATCGGCATTCCCGACACCGTCGTCGCCCACCGAATCCCCACTGCGCTCACCGGATTCGCACTCGGCCTGCTCACCGGACTCATCGCGGGACTGGCCCCGGCGATCGCCGCTGCCCGCACTGCACCGGCCGAAGCGATGCGTGGCGACGGTATCCGCGCACCTCGCATGGGTCCGCTCACCCGGTTGTACGCGCGCTGGTATCGGATGCCGGTGGTGGCGCGGATGGCGTTGCGTTCACTGTCACGAAGCCGTCGCCGAACGCTGGCCACTATGACCGGGACCGTTCTCGCGCTGATCCTGATCCTGGCCTCGGTCGGCATGCTCACCAGTATGCGCAGCATGCTCGACATCCAGTTCCATCAGATCGAACGCGAGGACGCCACCGTACTGACCGACGCAGGCACCAGCGACCTTGCCGCCGACCTTCGAAAGACGCCTGGGGTCGCTGCCGTCGAGCCGACTACGGTCACCCCGATCACCGTCACCGCCCACGGTAAGTCGTACACGACCACGTTGAACGGCCTGGCGCCCGACACGACCATGCACGGCTTCCGCACCCCCGGCGGCGGCACCAGGACCCTGCCCACCGACGGAATACTCACCGGCGCACCACTTTCCGACAAGCTCGGCATCGGTGTCGGCGACATCGTCACCGTGACACCCGCCCTCGGCAGCCCACACCAGGTACCGGTCGCGGGCTTTCTCGACGAACCCCTCGGCACCTTCCTCTATGCCGACCGCGACACCGCTCACGAGATCGGCGGAGTCGGCCTAGGCGGCTACCTGGTGCGCTTCGACCGCGGCGCCGACCGGGACGCGCTGCGCGCGTCGATCACCTCGCTGCCCGGTGTCCTCGCCTACACCGACACGCACGCCCTGGAAAACCAGGCCGACCAATTCCTCGGACTGTTCTGGGTTTTCATCGTGGTGATGCTGATACTCGGCGCGGTGCTGGCGTTCACCGTGATTATGTGACCATGACGGTCAACCTCGCCGAACGGACCACCGAACTGGCCACACTGCGGGCCGCGGGCGTGCCGGTGCGTCGGCTCACCGCCGCACTCGCCACCGAAAACCTCACCGCCACCCTGCTCGCGGTTCCCGTCGGACTGGCCGCGGGAGTCCTTGCCGCATCAGCGTTCCTGCGCTCGTTCAACAGCGACATGTTCAGTCCGCACCTATCCCTCGGCGTCGGACCACCGCTACTCGCGATCGCCGCGGTCCTAGCTGCCGCCGCACTGTCCCAACTACCCGCCGCCCGACTCGTCGAACGGATTGACCTCGCCCGCATCGTGCGGGAACGAGCCCAGTAAGCCCGGCTGCTGAAACCTACTGGAGGAGAACGAAAATGGCCTCACCGAACCTCGCCACCCAGCTCGGTGCCCGAGCCCTGCAGACCCGATGGCTGGTGCGAGCGCCTATCTGGCTCTACCGAGCCGGGCTCGGATTCCTGTTCGGCACACGGATGCTCATGCTGCAACACATCGGGCGCACATCCGGCGAACGCCGATTCGTCGTACTCGAGGTCGTCGACCGGCCCGCGCCCGACGAGTTCGTCATCGTCTCCGGATTCGGCACGAAAGCCCAGTGGTACCGCAATATCCAGGCACATCCACAAGTCCGGATCTCCACCGGCATCCGACGCAACCTCGCCGCGACCGCGACTCCGATGACCAACGACGAATCGTCCACCGCGCTCGAACATTACATCCACCACCACCCCGGCGCCTGGGACAAGCTGCGCGAGACCATCGAACACGCAACCGGCAGACCGGTCGACACGCTGCCGATGGTACGGCTGAACGTATCGAGGGCCGCGTCCTGATCACGATCGGGCACGGACCTCGCGGCGAGTGGTCATACCTTCCATCATGAGGTCGTCGACATGGCAGCGGAATTTCCCGGATACCGGGTTATCGGGGCGCATGTCCGCGGTGATCATGCCGGCGGCAGTAGCACGGCGACGTCGGTGCGATGGCCCCGGATCACGACGGTGCTGCCAGGCCGGTGCGGGGTGTGCGGTCGGTCTCGCTGCGCCGCCGACTGCCCGAGAAATATGCATATAGCAACTGTTGCAGAGTGCCTCTTTCCGGTAGGGTCTGGAGCTCGTGGTGGCTGGCGCGGCAATCGAATCGCGGAAAGACGTGGGTAGATGGGGGGCGATTACCGCATTAGGTGTGGTCACGGGCTATGCGATGGTGCTGCTCGCCAACGCCCGCCACTTCTACACCGACGACACCGAATCCCAGTACGGCCCGATGTGGGTGATGCTCGGCAGGCAGCTGCGCGCGGGCCACTTCCCCGCGCTCGTGCCATGGGAATGGATGTCGGGCAACTACTCGATGGAAGAGGCGGGCCTCTATAACCCGCCGCAACTGCTGGTCGATCTGATCGCGCCCTCGGTCGACAATCTCGCCCTCTACGTCACCGTGGTGAAGCTGATGTTCTCGATCATCGCCGCGCTCGGGGCCTACCGGATCTGCCTGGTCTACAGCGCCCGCCCGCAATGGGCCGCGGTCGCGGGTGTGGCCTTCCCGTTGAGCGGATGGTTCCTGTTCTTCGACGAGGCCAGTTGGGCAACCTCGCTCACCGGTACCGCGTGGATGGTGCACGCCTGGGCGTCGGCGGTCCGCTACGCGCGGGGTCGTAGTGGACCGATTCCGGTCTTTGTCTTCCTGTATCTGGCGATCTCGGTCCAATATGTGTTTCCCGCAGTCGAATCCGCGTTGATGATCGTCGCGGTCGCGGTGGGTGAGGTGATCTACCAGCGGCGGTGGGCACCATCGCTGCGGCTGCTACTCGCCGCCGGATGCGCGGGCTTGGCTGGCCTGGAAACCTACCTGCCCGGAATGCTGTCCTCGCCGGTGACCTGGCGGGGAAACGAACGAATTCTCAACGACCCCTTTCTGACCGTGCCGTGGTCGGAATCGCTGAACGCGAGCCTGCCCAGTACCGTGCCCGCGTTCACCGGCTGGTGGGGATATGTGCAGCCGCTGCCGATGGTCTATATCGCCTGGTTCGTTATTCCGGCGCTGGCGTTCATCGACTGGCGGGCAGCTCGAGCCTCGGCGCGCGAGCTCAGCGGGGTCACTCTCTTCGCGACAGCGGTACTGATGTGGTGCGCCGGGCCGGGCCGCATCGGGCCACTACGGTGGCCGGCACGCGTGCTGCCGATGGTCGCTCTCGCACTACTGGTGCTGGTGTGCGTATTGCTCAGCCGCTACGGCAGCTTCGCGCACTGGCGCAAACGCGGGATCGCCGCGGGTGTGCTGATCGGATTGCTATTCGTGCGTTCGTTTTCCGCGGACCCGCACGATGTGCTGCGGCATCTCGCCGCCGCCGCGGCGGTCGCGGCGCTAGGGGCCGCCGCGGTCTGGCTCGTCCGCACCCGAGGCGTCGCCATCGGATGCGTGCTGACCATCGTGTCCATCATATGCGGCGAACGCGGCGGCGTAGTCGCCGGAGTGAGCGGCGAGTTCACCCGCGAGAACATAGGCACCGACCACGGCCATGCTGGTGCTGCCGCCGACCGCTGGGCCTGGGCAGTGCGCGGCGTCGCCGACTAGGCCGACCCGGGCACGGGACCAGGTGTCCAACCGCAGTTGCATGATGGTCGCCGCGCTCTGCTACGGCGGCCGTAGCAGGTCTGGTCGCGCTGCCCGGCCGACGGTTCCAGCACACCCTTCCCGCCCCAGCGGACGAATCCAACTCGACGACCCTGGCCTGAGCCAAGGCGCCCCCAACAGCGTGAACGCTCTCGCGCCCGCAGTGAGAAAGACATCCGAGATTCGGCGACTCCGCCGTCGCCGGAGTCGGCTGACCGTCCTTGCGCTCCCCGGATACCGGGCAAGTCACGGACGGGTGGCCAACAGCAGATCAACCACATAGGTCTCTTCCACCGCCTCGCGAGGGAACATCTTCCGCAGTCGCCTCCGCTCCTCGGAGAGAAAGG
The DNA here is from genome assembly GCF_044457245.1 of Nocardia sp. NPDC050630. Lineage (NCBI taxonomy): Bacteria > Bacillati > Actinomycetota > Actinomycetes > Mycobacteriales > Nocardiaceae > Nocardia > Nocardia sp. NPDC050630. The sequence goes on along the minus strand of NZ_JBITGN010000022.1, from coordinate 2,417 downwards.
CGCGCTTGTCCTCCTCGACAAGCACAAGGAATGCCGAACGACTGGTGATGTTGGAAAGGTGCATGTCGAGCGAGACCACACGACTCCACCGCACCTGGCGGCGCGCGACTCGCAGCCCCGACAAGCCCGCGAGCCGGATGGCGTCGCCGTCGTCAGGACGCGCTCGAGACGTCGGCTTCACTCCGCAGTGATACGCGATCCGCAGGTGCTGCTCATTGATCCAGTGCACGTCGAAGGCGGTGGTGTTCCACCAGATCGCGAGCGCACCGCCCGGAAGCAGGACCCTCAGCGCCTCTGGGACCGAGCGGGTGGTGTCGGTCCACTGCCAGGACTGCGCGTAGGTGACAAGGTCGTGGGAGGCGTCCGCGAGAGGGAGAGCATTGCCGTCACCTCTCACGATCGACACATCCGGCAGCAAGGTATGAAACTGGGCAGCCATGGCGTCGCCCGGCTCAACGCCGATCACATGAGCTCCCCGGCCACGCAGCAGCGCGGTGGCGATTCCGGTGCCCGCGCCGACATCGGCGACGCGGGCACCCGCCAGAGGACGGCTCGTCAACTGTTCGATGAAATCGAAGAGCGCAGGGGGGTACGAAGGCCGGCTGGCCGCGTACTGGTCAGCGGCCGCGTTGAACGAATGCGCGCGTGAGCTGCTAGTCATCCCCACATCATCGCCCCTGCACCGACCGCCGCCGAGTCGATGCCGGAACCGCAGTTCGGGGTTGGTTTACCTGCTGCCGGATGTCCGGCAGACTATGGGCATGTCCGAACATGCCGGTGCACCGTTCAGCTTCGCGGAGGTCAGACCTTATGAGGTCGTCGACTCTCTGACCGAGCTACACGGGCCTGAACACGGTGTGCTCCGACTGCCCGTTGAGCTGGCATGGGGCGGCCGAACCGAGTTCGACTTGGATGACGCCTACGACCGGACCGCGGTGTACAAGATCGTCCTGGAAGAGGGGACCGATCGTCATCTGCGAGAACTGATCAGCGGGCGCCTGCTCGTCGCCATTTGGCCACAGATGCGGCCGGCGCGGCCGGTCCGTGCCCTCTGGGAGAGGAAGTTCCCGCAGCTTCGAGCCGCTGCCTGATGGATCCGCGCCAACACGAACTGGCACGCATCGCACTGCACTCGGTCGGCAACCGCGGATTCGTACTCGGCGGCGGCCACGCAATCGCGCTGCACGGCATGGGATCACGACCATCGGAGGATGTCGATCTGTTCTCCGACCGACGCGGAACACCGGGCGACGTGGCCGATGACGTGACCGCCGCATTCGAACACGCCGGGCTTACGGTCAGCGTCGTTCGCCGAACTCCCGACCTGGTACAGATGACCGTCACGTATCCAGACGGACACGCCTGCAAAGTGGATCTCGGCGTGTTCTGGCGATCCAGATCACCAATGCTGCTCGAAGTCGGACCAGTCCTACATCCCGACGACGCCGTGGCCGGCAAGATGGACGCCCTGTTCAACCGGTGGGCACCCAGAGACTACCTGGACGTCGATGCGGTCCTCGTCAGCGAACGCTACACACGCGAACAGCTCATCGCGGTCGCAATCGAACACAACCCAGGCTTTGATCGGCGTATGTTCGCCGAATCACTGTCCTACCTCCACAAGATGCCCGATCGCGACTTCACACCCTACGAAGTCACGATCGAAAACATCACAGCCATGCGACGCCGCTACGCCGAATGGGAAGACGAACTGACCTGCTGATTGGCTAGTCGCGTCTATCTGCATACGAAAGTTCGGCACGAATCCGGGTGCCCCGGTCTTCAGATCGCCGAACCTTATCCGCGCCGTGGCGCATCCGCACGCTACCCGACCGATGTGCTGCGGAGTCGCCTCTTAGGATCGAGCGGGATTACTTCCGTTGCAGCGTAGAGTAACTCGTCATTTGCGGAGCCCAAGGTCAATCTGCGCCTGGACAAAACACACCTTCAGCTACGCCACTGCCCACGCAGGCGCTGGCTGCCATAGCCGAATCCCGTGGCACCACCCCAACCTACGTGGAAGCCAACCCTTGCGAAATCGCCGCCGCACCCACCGCACTCATCCAAGAACGATTCTGCCCTGCCACACGTGGGTGCCTCGCATACGCTCGACCGGGAAATTAACTTTCCCTGGCTACACAACCTGCCGTTGGTGGTGGGCTGTCTCTTCGGCGTGATCGAATACCTCGCGAAATCGTTCACGCACCCGACGGTGTGGCTGATCGCACCTGGGCCGTGCGGTCGAGTGCCTCAGCCACGGAGGCGAAACCCCTTGACTGACTGGAGCCCTTTGAGCAGGTCCAGCGGTTGTGAGAGTTCTGGTGCACCAGAATGGGTGCAGGAGGACGAGATCACGACATGGCGCGACGACGACACACCCCCGAGCAGATCATCCGCAAGCTGCGCGAGGGCGAGAA
>NZ_JBITGN010000021.1:0-147319 GCF_044457245.1 Nocardia sp. NPDC050630 | reverse complement strand
GCGGCACTGCGGTTCGACGAGGGCTTCCCGGTGAACAAGAAGCGGGTCCATCGGCTCTGGCGTGAAGAAGGTCTGCAGGTCCGTGCGCATTCGCCACGGAAACGGGCCGGGCAATCCTCGGTGCCGGTGATCGACGCCGATGCTCGGAAGACGGTGTGGGCGTTGGACTTCCAGTTCGATTCGACCCTCGACGGACGGGCGGTGAAGATCGCGTCGATGGTCGACGAACACACCCGCGAGTCGCTACTGCACGTCGTGGAACGGTCGATCACCGCCGAGCGGCTGGTCGCCGAGCTGCAGCGAGTGTTCACTGCCACCGGCGGGCCACCGAAGGTACTACGCATGGACAACGGCCCGGAGATGATTTCGGCTGCGCTGCAACAGTTCTGCGTTGATCGCGTCGGGATCGTCTACATCCCACCCGGAACACCTTGGAACAACGGCTACATCGAGTCGTTCAACCGGCGGCTGCGGCATGAATGCCTCAATCGCAACCATTGGACCAGCCTGCTCGAAGCCCGGGTCGTGATCGGCGACTTCAAAACCGACCACAACCATCGGCACCGACACTCGGCACTGAGCTACCTGACACCGGCCGAGTACGCTGCCACCTGCAGCCACACCCATCACCCCGTGGTCTGCGAGATCAACTGAAACCGATCGACCCCGGACTCAAAGACCGGATGGTCGCATCATCGGGGACCGGCCACAGGCTTCTACAACAGCCGACTCATGATGATCGCGTCCCAGAGTTCACCGTTGCGCCGCCGGTAATGGGCGCGCAATGTGCCTTCGGTTTCGAAGCCGGCGCTGTGGTAGAGCCTGATCGCAGGGAGGTTGTGCGGCCAGACCTTCAGGGTCGCCTTGTGGGCGTGATGGTGTTTGCACCAGTCGAGGAGATGGTCGAGCAAGGTGCCGCCGACGCCGGCGCCTCGGTGGTCGGCCGCGATCATCATGGTGATCTCGGCGACGCCCGGTGTCGTGAAGTCGGCGGTTGCGACCGCTATGACACCGGCGGTGCGGTGGTCGCCGACGATGACACCAGCGTTATCCGCGGCGATCTGCTCGGACAGTCGGGCGGCGGCCTTGTCTTCGTCTACTGGAGGTTGCGCGCCGATCCACTTCCGTTCGGCCGCCACTGCGACGCGCAACCGGACCGATGACGGCACGTCCTCGACGCGGGCGGGCCGGATCACCACCTCCGCATTGGGTTTCTTGGTCTTCGTGCGCGTCGGCAACAAGCCGGTGATGACGTTCTTGCCGATCAGGGTGGCTTCGAGACTGCGCAGGATCAGTTCATTGCCGATGTTGGAGAGATGGATTCCGTCGGCAAGCCACGGGCTGGGGGTACCGTCGCGTTCGCGCAGTAGGGCGGCGGTGGTGACGAACGCGCCCCAGTAGTCCACGAACATCGCGCCGGCCTCGTGGGCTGCCTTCTGTGCGGCGAGGTTGTAGGCGAACAGGTCCTCGTTGATCGACACCGCGTCCAGGCCACATTCACCACCGACTGGAGGTGCGGCAAGGCAGATCACCCGCCGTGTCCGCGGCTGCAGGTGCTCGAGAATCGCTCGATAGTTTCGGGTGAACTCCTCGATATCGACAGCTTCATGATCGCGGCCTTGCGCGCGGCGCAGCACGTCGTTGGTTCCACACTCCAGCAGGGCCAAGTCCTGGTCGAGGTCTACCCCGACGACGTCGGCCAGCAGGTCCCTGCTGGTGGCACCACCGCGGCCGTGATTGTGGATCGTGAACGCCACGTCGGGAAGCTTCATTGCCAGAGCGGTTTCCAGGCGAGCCACGAACCCGGCGTTGTGACGACCGTCGACGGTCACTGTGCCGCCGGTGTCCGGAAGGTCTGCCAGGGCGGTCAACCGGGACGAGGCCGCGACCAAGTGCTCGGTGTGGCTTGTGCCCCAGCAGCGGAGCACCACAGGTTGGCCCGGTGGTGCGGACTGTGGTGGCCGCCGGTCGGCGTCGGGATCGAAGGCCATTGCGATCGCCGGTGAGCCGTTCATCACCGTCTGGTTTGGGGAGTCCGGGGTGATGTCGGCGTAGATCGTGTCGACGATGTCTTCAAGACTGTGGGCCGCGTCGATGCGTACCTCGTCCACGAACCCGAGGGGGTCCCACCCGTGGTACCAATGGCGCATATCGTCGCGGTCGAACTCGGCTGTCTTGGCACGCCGTCCGGAGTGACGCTGCACGGTGTCGGCGAAGGTGAGGTCGAAGGCGTAGAAGCATGCCCGCTCCGCCGTAGCGGCGAGCTGTTGGAGCATGGTGCCGTAGCGGCGTGCAGTGAGGATGCCCTCCACGACCACGGTGAGTCCGCGTTCGAGGCCGAGCGTGGCGATGTCGCGCAAGAGGTCGATGTTGTAGCCGCCGGTGACATCGGACTCGCGCAGGAACTCCCGTCGCACGACATCCTGACCGATCACCAGGCACCGCCCGCGGTCGAACCGTCGCTGCAACTGGCGGGCCGCGGTTGTCTTTCCGGAGCCGGAGTTCCCGCGAATGACCACGAGCCGACCGGTTTTCGTGGAAGTGTCTCTGATGCACGATTGCGGTGGGGTGCCCGCTGAACCGGCTGGTGTCCGCACCGTGAGGGCGGTCCGGATGCGGTCGGCCAGTGCTGCGAGCTCCGGCGGTGAGTACGCCAGAATGCCGTTCTCTGCCGCCACAGCGTGGAACTGCTGTTCCCGGCACGGCACCCCCGGCGGTAACGGCGCGATGTGCCAGTGAATGTGCGCGTTGCCGTCGTTGGACCCCATCGAGAACAGGTACAGGCGTTCAGGATTCATCGCTTCGGCGACACCCCTGGCCACTGTGTGGACAGCTGATTGCAGTCGAAGATATTCCTGCGGCGTCAGATCCCGGGCGACGTCCTCGACGTGTCGGCGGGGCACCACCAACACAGAGCCCGGTAGCGTCGGGTACTTGTTGAGGAAACCCACTTGTTCGCCATCGTCATAGACGGTCTCATGCTCGAAACCAGGTGTCCCGGCAAGGAACTCGCAGATGAAACACCCTCCGGTGCGCACCCGTGCCTCGTAGCCCACGATGTCCATCGGGACGCGTCGCCGCCGCATCTCGGCTGCGGTGTCGGTTGACGCTTCGGGTTTGGTGGCGATCAGGTGGAAGAACCGGGCGCCCTCGAGGTACGGGCGGCGGTCGGCCACAGCGTTCTCCAACCGCAGCAGCTTGTCGAAAAACGCGGGGTCGTGCTTGGCGTCGTCGTCGGCGATCAGGTCGCACACGGCACGGACCCCGTAACGCAGCGGCGGGTTCATCCCCGCGCCGAGGACGTATCCGACGACTTCGTCTGCTGTGCGGGAAGCGTATTCCAGACCGTAGGTGGCGGACTCGCGCTGTGTGGTGTTCAACAGGCGCAGCGCTTCGTCGAGATCGCTTCGGCGGACCGCGGCGGCCATTGGATCCGATGAGGGCTTCGGCGCCAGAATCGATATCAGCCCACCGGTGCGCAGCAGTCCCACCAGCCCCTCGATCACCGACGCAGGTTCGGCGAGGTACTGAACCACGTTGTGCAGCAGGACGATGTCATATTGCCGGTCGCGCAGATCCGATGCCGCCTGGCGTATGTCGCCGGCATGGCATTCGATTCGGTCTTCGACGCCGGCTTGGGCAGCGCGTGCGCGAGTGGCCTGCAACCACCGGCTCGAGGTGTCCACGACCGTAACGTGGTGGCCCGCGCGCGCGAGCCGCACCGCGTCGATGCCGTTGCCGCCGCCTGCGTCCAGGACTCGAACACGACGATCCGGCAAGTGCCGGGCCAGGTTAGCGAACACCTGCTCATACCGTAGTCGGCCCCACGGCGTCTCCTGATACGACGTGAAGTCATCCAAATGACGGTCGAACTCCGACAATGCCCCTGCCTCCCGCCTACAGTTGCCGCCCGTGGACGCGCCCCGGAATCGACACGTCCTGCATCGACTCCCTGCCGCCCCGAATCAGATCCAGTAGCGTCGGATCAGCGTCCCGTCACTCCACGGCTCAACCGATTCCAGTGTGCCGCCGCAAGATTCGATGATCCGGCGGCTTGCATCGTTGCCGTTGTCGCACGTGATGAACACACGCTCGATGCCCATCCGGTGCGCGAGGTCCAGACTCTGCTGCAGGATAGCGCGGCCGTGGCCCCGGCGTCGGTGTTCGGCGAGGACGGCGTAACCGATGTGTCCGCCTCTGAGCGCCAGGTAGTCGTTGAGCGTGTGCCGGATGTCGGCGCGGCCCACGATTTCGTCGTTGACGGTGGCGATCAGAAACGTGGCGGGAACGATGCCCTCCGGCAAGTTGCGGCCCCGACGGTAGTCCTCGAGCACGTCGAGGTACTGCTTCCAGTCCATCGCAGGTTCCAGACCGAGAGCGAAGTCGAAGCCGTCCTCGGCAGCCATCACCTGGTGGGCTGCGCGTACGACCTTCTCGTCGCCCATGCGAGGGGAGCGCAGAATCACGTTGCCGATGCTGAAACCGTTGATGGACATGGCTGAACGGTAAGTCCACACGATTGCGGAGTCGATCGCTTTTCCCTCTGGCACATCGAGGTTCACTGCCATAGTGGGCGGCCGGTCCGCGACGCCCACGCGGCGAGGCCCGCGCCGGCCACGAGACCGATGTTCTACCCAACCCCCGGAGAGGCCGCGAGAACACTTGGAGGATTGATCGGAGTGCTACTTCAGTTCGACGAACTCGCCGAAGCTGTGGAATACCATCAAAGCATCACCGTTGCCCGAAACGCGCGCCCGAGGTAAACGGGCTGCCCAATCCCTACAACCCCGGCCTGGCCGCCCGCTCCGCGTGGCCGCTGCGGAAGGGGTTGGCGGGATTGGGAATTCGGGGGTTGGATGCCGTCTACGACGTTGAACATGTTTCCAGCGGTTCGCATTTCACACTTCCGGCGATACTCGAGCGGGGCTTTCCGGGCGTTTGTCCTCCGCGAGTGCGTGTCCGCGCGGCTCATCCTGGGGCCAGGATTCCGAAACTCGACTATCTGGAACCGTGTGACCAGGCGGGCATGATCTGCGGCCGACCGCTGCAGCGGCCTACTGCTCCTCGTCGACGTGGTCGGGAACGTTTCGTTGGAGGCGTTCTGGTCGGTGATCGTCGGTATGCTGCGAGGACTGACCTGGTGGGTGGCCGATGGATCGCGAGCGGGGGTTGTTGAGCGGTGTCCGACATCGAGGGTAGTGACGTGTTGCGGTCGGAGATCGGGGCGTTCTATGCGGGTTTCGGGCAGCCCGAGGTGCTGCAAGAGGCGTTCAGGGAGGCACTGCTGGTGGTGCCGTTGATCGATGAGGACCGGGTGTATACCTCTCGGTTCGGTGGTGTGGATTGGGTTTGCGCGTTCACCAGCATCGAGGAGTATGCCCGCTACATGAGCGCCCGCGGTGTCGATCCGGACCAGGAGTACCGCTATCACACGCTGCTCGGCAGCCGCCTCGCCGAGTACGCGGCAAGCCGGGCCGAGCCGACCGGAGTTGCTGTCGATATGGCGGGTACAGCGCCGATGACGTTCCCGCCGAACGTTTCCGAGACATCGACTGCTGATGGGAACCGCTGATGGGTGAGCAACTGAATGTCGATCCGGCAGTGTTGCAGCAGGCCGCGGATGGGATCACCGGCGTCATCAGTGGACTGTCCGATCTCGGTGTCGGCGAGACCGGGGCGATGGGGCGAGGGTTTTCGTTGTTGACGTTGTCGCCGATACAGGCGGGTAAGTCCTCGGTGCAGAACGCGTTCGAGACGTTCACCGAGCGGTGGTCGTGGGGTGTGCGCGCGTTGGTGCAGGCAGGCAACGCGATCGCGCAAACGTTGGGGTTGGCGGCGGGCCGCTATCACATCATGGATGAGAAGTTCTCTGACACGTTCAAGGAGATCACCACCCATTTGATCGGGAACCCGCATCTGTCGAACGAGGAGATCGACAAAAGGTCGTGGGGAGAGACTCTGGCCGATAACCAGTACAACCAGATCCGCAACCGTGACTACAGCGCCGAGTCGTTCCAGAACGCGTTCAACCAGATCGGCACCAACATCGAGGTCATCCAGGCGGCGGGCCCGGACGCACTCGCTGGCGCAGTGCCCGGGGTGCACTGGAACACCGGCGCGGCGCAGCGGGCCGCTGAGATTCGTAATGGGCAAGGGGGGCAATAGCTTTGGGTATCGGGGATTTCGTCAACTCGGTTGGTGACGCGATCGAGCACGGTGTCGAATCGGTCACCCAGAACGCGGGCGAGCTCGCCGATTCGGGGTTGGACGCTGCCGCCACGCTGGCCCGCAACCTTGGCGCGGACGGGGTCGCCGAAGGGCTGGACGATCTCGGCGACAAGATCGCCGACCTGGCCGGCGGTGAAATCCACGAGCGTGAACTCGGACAAACCAAGGATCCGAAAGAACTGATCCGCGGTGACCCCTCAGCGATCCATGACGCCGCTGAAGCGTTGCAGAAGATGGGTGATTCGATCGGGCAGACCGGTGATGCCCTGCGCACCGTGAACACCGCGGACTGGACCGGGACCGCGGCCGAGGAGTTCCACACCGAGTTCGCCAAACAGCCCAAGCTGTGGTGGGAAGGCTCGGACGCGATGCACAAGGCGTCGAGCGTGCTGGGCAGTTGGTATTACGAGGTCACCGCCGCCCAAACCAAAGCCGCCGACGCAATCGCGCGATGGGATGCCGCCGATACCGAGGAAACCAGCAAGAAAACCCAGTGGAACGCGCTGTCCGATGAGCAGAAACGCAAAAACCCACTGGTCGACACGTGGACGTCGATACGCAACGAGGCCCGCGAGATCCTGCGCGGCGCCCGCGCCCAACGCGACAACGCCGCGACCTCAGCCGCAGCCGCATTGGCGGCCGCGACGGAGTCCGCGCCGACCGAGCCGCCGTTCACCGAACGCTGGACCGACAACCTCTCAGATCTATCGGGGTCGTTGGATCAGGCGAAACTGAACTTCACCTCCGGGTTGTTGACCAGTTTCTCCGGGATCGTGCAGTTCGTAGGTCAGGTCAGTCCGATGGACGCCTACAACCTCACTCATCCGGCCGAATACTTCTCGGGGATGTCGGATCTGGGCACTGGCCTGGTGGTGGCTGCCGCTGATCCCGGGGCGACGACGTCTGCGATCTTGTCCGGTGCCCGCAAGAACCCGTCGGAATTTTTGGGCTCGCTCACCGGGGATCTGATCACCACCGTCGGGACCGGTGGTGCGGGCGCGGCCAAACCCGCACTGTCGGCGTTGGACAAGGTCGGCGACGTCTCCAAAGTCACCAAAGCCACCCACACCGTGGCCAGCGCGGCAGAACACGCCCCACACCCCACGCCCAGCACGCCCCACACCCCGTCCTCGACTCCGCACGAAACTGGCACACCAACCAGCACGCACCCGACGACCGAAGCACCGTCCTCGGCCCCGACTGGGCACGAGCCAGGAACATCAACCGGAACCCAACCAACCGCGGCCGAGCCCGGCGCGCACCCGAACGCAACCACCGAGTCTCCAACACAGCCGGGAACGACCCCGGCCCAGCCTGAAACTGCCTCGCACACACCCGAACCGGATGCACCCCGGCCCGACAATTCAGCCCCGGGCCATTCCGAACCCGAGTCACCGCAAACGTCGCCGCATTCCGACACGAACCCGGCGCCACACGAGACGGATTCGCCCACAACCGATCATGGCGGCGATGCTCCACAGCAGTCCCACGACCCAAACCCGGGACACGACAACACCGGCCCGGACGGACACGGCGGGGACGACACAACCCCGGGCGGTCACGACGGGCCGAGCACCGATCATCAACAGCCCCGCCACGACCAATCGCACGAGGTTCCCACTCCGCAGGAGCGCGCGGAGGCAGACCATGGTGCAGGCGATACCGCACGCGAGAACGGTCCCGACAACAACCGCACCGAAAACGAGACGACTTGCGACAGAGACCCGGTCGACATCGCGACCGGTGAATTCCTGTTGCCGGAAACCGATCTCGATCTCCCCGGCGTCCTGGGGTTGGTGCTGCGACGAACTCACCGGTCGAAGTTCCGGTTCGGCCGCTGGTTCGGCCCGTCGTGGTCGGCGACTCTGGACCTACGCCTGGTTGTCGAGCACGAAGGCGTGAGTTTCATCGGCGAAGACGGCCTCATGCTGATGTATCCGCATGCCGAGGTCGGTGTGGCGGTCGAACCGGTGACCGGCGGGCAACGGTGGCCACTGACCCGCACCGAGGTCGGCGGCTACCGGCTCTGGGACCAACAACGGGAAATAATCTGGCATTTCGCACCCGAACCGATGTTGGGCGGCCTCGAATCACGGCTGGGGAACTATGCGGTATCGGCGATCACCGACCGCCACCGCAACCGGATCCGCTTTCATTACGGCGCAGACGGCGCTCCTGTCGAGATCTCCCATTCCGGTGGCTATCGGGTCCGCGTCGAGACCGCCGCGGGACGGGTTACCAGGCTCTCAGTGCTCGGCTCCGATCCTGAAGGAGGTGAAACCACCAGTCGGGTAAGAACATTCACCTATGAAGCGGGGGAGTTGGTCGCGGTCACCAACGCGGTGGGCGCCACCACCGTCTACACCTACGATGCCGAGCATCGGATGACATCGTGGACCGATTCGGCCAATAGCCGGATGGTCAACACCTACGACGAGGCAGGCCGGGTGATCGTGCAGCGCGGTACCGCAGGCGTGCTGAACTCCACCTTCGACTATCTCGACTTCCCTGACGGCACCGGTCGCGTCACAAACGTCACCGACTCGCTCGGTGCGGTGACCGGACATGGATTCGACAGAGACCTTCGGCTTCGGGACCTGGTCGATCCTATGGGCGGGCGCACGCACATCGACTACAACGTCGACCGCAAACCATTGAGAGTCGTTGCACCCGATGGTGCCACGACCCACTATCAATTCACCGGTGACGGTGACCTCGCCAAGGTGAGGCGACCCGATGGGCGATCGGTCGAGTTCGAATACACCTGGCGCAACCGGCCCACGGTGATCACCAACGCTGACGGTTCAGTACAACGGCGCGAGTGGGACAAACACGGCAACCTCGCCGCCGTTATCGACCAGGCCGGTGCACGCACCGAATACCGCTACCACCCCAACGGAGCCATCGCTGAGATCATCGAGGCCACCGGTGCGCGCACCGTCGTCGAGGCAGACGCGGCCGGGTTACCAACACAGATCACCAATCCCTACGGTGCGGTCACCCGCATCGAACGCGACAGCGTCGGCCGTCCGATCCGGATCACCGACCCGCTGGGAGCGGTGACCCGATACGGATGGGCCGCCGACGGAAAACCCCTGCGCCGCAATGACCCCGACGGCCACGCCGAAACCTGGACCTACGACGGTGAAGGCAACCTGCTCAACCACACCGACCGCGCCGGCGGGGTCACCCGGTTCACCTACGGCGCGTTCGGCCTGCTCGAATCCCGTACCGAGCCCGATGGTTCGGTCACCCGCTACGCATGGGACACCGAGCAGCGCATCAGCGCGGTCACCAACCCACTGGGACAGAGGTGGTCATACGAATACGACCGGGCAGGGCGTCTGGTCGCGGAAACCGACTACACCGGCGCCACCACCCGATACAGCCACGATCTCGCCGGTCGCGTCAGCTCCGTCACCGCGGCCACCGGCATCACTCGCCACCACACCCGCGACACCCTCGGCCGCGTCACCGAAATCGCCGCCGATAGCGGCGAATGGCTCCGCTACACCCACGACTCCCTCGGGCATGTCCTCACGGCCATCTCCGGTGGCGGTGAAACCCCCACGCACACCCTGCGATTCGACTACAGCCCTAACGGAAACCCCACCTCCCAGCAACTCGACGACCAGCCGGTGATGCGGCACGCCTACGACCTGTGCGGCCGCCGGATCCGCCGCATCACCCCCACCGGCGCGGCCACTACCTGGGACCACGACTTCACTGGCCGCGTGCGCCGGCTCAACACCGACGGCCACGACATCAGCTTCGCCCACGACCCCCTCGGCCGGGTCACCGGGTGGCGCATCGGCGAAATCGCCGTCAACCGCACCCTCACCAGCATCGGCCGTGTCTGCGACCAGGACGTCGTAGCCTTTCCGGGGTCATCACTAGACCTCGATCTCGCCACGGCGGGCCGCCCCAGCTCCCAGCGGGTCCGTCACGATGAATTCACCTACCGCCCCGACGGATACCTCACTAGCCACACCACCACGCGCGCCGACACACAGGTACGCAGCGACTACACCCTTGATGCGATCGGCCGAGTGACGGGTGTCACCAGAGGCGGAATGCTGGCGGAGCAATACAGCTACGACCCCTTGAGCAATATCACCGCATCGCCGATAGCGACCACGACCGCGGACCGAGTCGACATGACGAGATCGAGGGCCGCGCACCAGGATTCCGATTCCGACGGCCGCCGCGAATACCGCAACAACCTACTCATGCGTGACGGCCGCACACGCTATCACTACGACGAATCCGGGCGCCTGATCCGCAAAACCAGGACCCGCCTGTCCCGAAAGCCTGAGATCTGGCATTACCGCTACGACGCCTTCGACCAACTCACCGACGTCTGGACCCCGGACCGTCAATGGTGGCGATATACCTACGACGGCCTCGGTCGCCGCACCACCAAACAGCACGTTGCCACCGACGGCACCGTCCTCGAGCGCACCGACTACACCTGGGACGGCACCAACCTCATCGAACAAACAACCGCCGAAGCGACGACCACCTGGCAGTACCAACCCTATTCGTATACACCCATCACCCAAACCACCCGCCAAGAAACAGTCGATCGCGAGTTCTACGCGATCGTCACAGATCTCGTGGGCACCCCAATTGAACTGACCGACCCACAAACAGCACGCACCATCGCTACCGCGACCATGGATCTGTGGGGCAACACGGTGTGGCGTGGCGAGTCGGTGTCGCTTCTGCGGTTCCCTGGCCAGATCTACGATCCCGAAACCGGGCTGCACTACAACCTGCACCGAACCTACGACCCCACGACAGGCCGATTCCTCACCCGCGACCCACTCGGATTAGCCCCAGCACCGAACCCGAACATCTATCCACACAACCCGACATCGTGGATCGACCCCCTCGGCCTCACATGCAAACCGTACTGGCCCAAAGGGCAAGCATCCGACATCAGCTCAATACCAGGCAGTACCGGATGCGAAGACGTAGCCCTCGACATCCAGGAATCTCTCGGCGGAACGCGAATGCGACTCACCGACCAATACGGAGCCCCATCCCTCGGGCAATACCGAGGACAAGACACATTCTGGGGCCACCACGACGTCGTGGTCAAAGACGGACGCGTCTACGACGCTTGGACAGGCCCCGCAGGCGAGCCGATCGATGTGTACCGCAGCCACTTCCAATACGGCGACGATCTAGCCTTCACCCCACTCGGATAGAAAGGCCCTTGAGTTGGAATTCTCTGACCGCCTCCGCGACGTCCGACGACGCCCCGGCAATTACGGGCTCGACGGCTCCTATCGAGAGTTCGTCGCATTCGTCAACGGCGCCGACGCGGTAACGGACTGGACCCTCCTTGACGGATTCCGAGCATGGTTGGCACAAAAACTCGGTCAAGGATCAAACCTCGTGTGGTGGGAACTCGTACGCCAAATCTGCGCGCACGAGCAACACATCGGTCGCGACGACATCGAAGACGCTCACCTCACCAACCGAGCCCTCGAACTCATCGACGAATTCCTGAAATCCAAGTCAACCCAACCTGTCTGAAGTGCGTGACAGCGGGGCCCATTCGCCTACCCCACAGATCCGCGCTCGGCCTGCTGTTCGGGAGGTGGCGCGGCGTGGTATCGCTTACTAGGTTTCAGAACTCGTGCGAAGCCGTTCGCGCAGTGAGGGTTCGGAGAGTTGGTTGGTCACGGGCGACGGAGTTTGACGGTCAGGAAGAGCGGCACCCTGTGGGTCTTGTCATATCGATGTGAATCAACCAGTCGAGCTTGCTCTGTGGCCCGCGGCTCGACGAGCTCGTCGAGCACGAATCCGGTGCCGAGAAGTTCGCCGAGGAACATTTCCAGCGGCATCCGCCGGTAGCTAATGAAACCATTACCGAGAGGAAGCTCAACACGGTCATCGGCGAAGTACGAACCGCCGAAGTAGTTCCAGTCGGCGGTGGGGTGGGTCGTGGAGACTCGCAGGTAACCGCCCGGCCGCAGCACCCGCCAAATCTCGGCGAGCAGCTGTGCGCGCGCCTCTATGTGGTGATAGACCAGCGCCATCACCGCCAAGTCGAATGACTGGTCCTGCAAGAAAGTAAGCGGCTCCTCCAGGTCGTGCTGGTGCAAGATGGCACCCTCGCCCAAGCGCTCGCGTGCGGCGTGCAACAGGGTTTCGCTCCCGTCGATGCCGATTACTTGTGCGACACCCAGTTTCAACAATTCGGCGGCCAAATGACCTGCCCCACATCCGAGATCCAGAACCCGCAGGCTCTTGACGTCACCAGCCAGCCTCAGCATGGCTGGCCGATCGGTATGAGCGTTGTAGGCGTTGTCCGTTGCCAGAGTGGCGAACTGGTTGCCCATCTCACCGTGGTACGCGGTCTCAGCTCTCATCCGATCATCCTCGCAGCAGCCCTTACCGCGGCCCTGTTGGGTTTGCCGGTGAGCCAGTCGCAGGTGCGGTCGAACATCGCCCACACTTGGGCACCCCAGTGGCCCAACTACCAGTGGCCGCTTCTGCGTTTAGAGGACCTGATCGACATCGATGCCGCCCGGCCCGTGCCGAGTATCGGGGGTTGTTCTTCCGGGTGCACGACGACGAGTTCGGGACCCTGGGCTCGCGCTTTCCGGAAGAGCCGATCCCTTGGCCGCTTCCGCCGCTGGCGCTCGACATTTGGCGGTCAGACCATTCGGTCATAGACCGGCTGGCCACAACGCATCCTCGTAAGCGCCTCGACTCGACGTATCAGTTGGGTTGTGCGGAGCCCGCCTTGGTGGGGTTTGATCCGACTCGTCGTCGCCTTGGGGTGGGGGAGTCTTGTTGGTGGCTGCTTTGTGTCGGTGGGTGAGCTTATGGTGTCGCTATGACCGATGAAGGGGACGGTGGGGTGGACTGCTGGTCTGAGCTGTCAAGGCGGGAGCGGGGTTGGTTGGGGGTGTTGTGGGGGAAGTCTGCTGGTCGTGCGGGTGGCACGATGAATTTGCTGTTGTCGCACATGCTCGATACGGCTGCTGTGGCGGAGCTGATCTGGGACAGGTATCTGGCGGAGTCGATTCGGATACGGGTGGCTGCGCTGGCCGGGAGTTCGGATGCTGGGCGGCGGTTCTTTGTCTGGCTCTGCGGTGTTCACGACTTGGGTAAGGCCACCCCGGCGTTTCAGTGTCTCGATCGAGAGGGAGCCGCTGCTGTCCGTGGAGCTGGGTTGGGGTGGGACGAGTTTGCGGTCAGGGCTCACCGCTGGCGGCACGAGCTTGCTGGCGCGAAGGTGCTGAGGGGCCTTCTGGGCGATGCGGGATGGGCTGCTGAGCAGCGTGACTGGGTGTGGCCGATGGTTGCTGGGCACCATGGCAGGTTTCCCTCCTTGGGGGAGCTTCGGCCCCAATCTCGGAGCGAGTCGAGGCTTCGCGGGACCGGTGACTGGCCGCGTGCGCAGCAGGCTCTGCTCGGGTGTTTCACTCGCGCACTGGGGTTTGCGGATCTCGCGGCAGTTGAATTGAAGGTGGTGCCGTCTCGTGCGTTGCAGTTGCAGTTGAGTGGTTTCATCGTGATGGCCGACTGGATCGCTAGTGACGAGGAGCATTTTCCTGGCCGGGATCAGCTCGTTGCGGTCGGTGTCGAGGAGGCTCGATCACGGGCGGATGCTGCGTGGGAGAAGCTCGGGCTGGTGCGCGGCTGGGGTCGCATTCGTGAGCCGTCATCCGATGAGTTCGAGGCGCGGTTCGGCGCGTCGCCGCGCCCGTCGCAGCGGGTCGCGATCGAATGCGCTGCGCGGATGGCGAGGCCGGGGCTGATGATCGTGGAAGCGCCGATGGGGGAGGGTAAGACGAAGACGGCGTTGCTGTGTGCGGAGGTGCTGGCAGCGCGGTTCGGGTTCGACGGAGTGTTCGTGGGGATGCCGACGCAGGCCACGAGTGACCCGATGTTCACGAACGTGCGGGCGTGGGTGGCAGCGGTGGATAAGGAAGCTGCGGGCGGGGTGGCGTTGCTGCATGGTAAGCGCCGGTTCAACAAGGAGTGGCAGCGGCTCGTCGAGGCTGGCCAGCACGCGTATGCGGGGTTCGGGGGTGTGGGCGAGGACGAGTTCGATCTCGACGACCCTTATGACAGTAGTGATTTCGATCCGTGCACGAGTGAGAGGCCGCAGCGTACTGTGCCAGCGGAATGGTTCCTCGGGGCGAAGCGGGGTTTGCTGGCTCCGTTCGTTGTCGGCACGATCGACCAGCTGTTGCTGGCGGCGACGCGGACCAAGCATGTGATGTTGCGGATGGCGGGGTTGGCGGGCAAGGTCGTCATCCTCGATGAGGTCCACGCGGCCGATGTATACATGTCGGAGTTCCTTGTCGAGGGATTGCGCTGGCTCGGCCAGGCTGGTGTGCCGGTCATCCTTTTGTCGGCGACGTTGCCGCCGCAACAGCGTCGGCAACTGCTCGACGCGTATCTGGCAGGAGCACACGGTAACAACGAATTCGATTGTCCCTCGATCGCCGATGAACCCGGGTATCCCAGGGTGACGACCGCCTGGGCGGATAGTGACACGGCGCCGGTGATCGAGCAGATCGCGGCGCCGCCGTGGCGGACCGAGTCGCTGAGGGTGAAGGTTCGGATTGCCGCCGAAGATGATTCGGTCACCGAGCTGTTGAAGGATCGGCTCACCGGTGGTGGGTGTGTGTTGGTAATCCGCAACACCGTCGCTCGTGCGCAGCAGACCTACGAGGAACTGCACGAGGTGTTCGGTTCCGGTGTACGGCTGCTGCATGCGCAGATGCATATTCGCCAACGTGCCGAAGAAACCGACAGGTGCCTGGAGTTGCTGGGGCCGAAGAAGGGTGGGGCGCAGCGCCCGCTGACGATCGTGGTATCCACGCAGATCGCTGAGCAGTCGTTCGACGTAGACGCTGACCTGCTGATCACCGACCTGGTCTCGATGGATCTGCTACTGCAGCGAATCGGGCGTATGCACCGCCATGACGGCGTGCTCCGGCCGCCGGGTTTACGCGAGCCCGAGGTCGTGATCACCGGATTCACACCCGACGGGGATTGCGTGCCGAGCTTCGTCCAGGCCAGCGAAAAGATATACGGCCGCTACCCGTTGCTGCGTAGCGCCGCAGCGGTCCTGCGGGCCCGCGACGGGCACTGGAAGATCCCCGCACAGGTCCCCGAGCTCGTGGAAGCTGCCTACAACCCCGTATCGCCGGTTCCGCAGTTGTGGGCGGACGCGGTCGCCGAGGCATTTCAGGTGTGGTCCGACGAACAACAACAGCGTGTCGACACAGCTGCGCATTTCGTGCTGACCCGACTCGGCGAGCACGAGAATCCGACGCTGGAAGGCTTGCACCGCGGATCCGGCAGCTACGTCAGTGACGAGGACGTGCGCTTGCGTGACGGGGAGGAAGGTATCGAGGTGGTCCTCGTCCGGGGTGACGATCGCGGCTTCCGATCGGAGAACAAGCACCGGCTGGGGCCGAACGGAGAGGTCACCGACGAGGTCCTCGACGACGTGCTGGGTGGAACGCTGCGGCTACCACCGAAACTGCGCGAGGCCGCTCTGGAATCGCTACGGCCACTGGATGGCTGGCGAGATCATCCGTGGCTTCGCTACGGCAGAGCGCTCGTTCTCGACGGCGACGGCCGGGGCATCGTGGGCGATTGCCGGGTCCGCTATGGCGACTCGCTCGGGCTCGTCGTCGAGTGACCTGGTAGCACACACTAGGCACGCCACCAGGCCATCCCCGCAGGCACGGGGCCAACTCCGGTCCCAAACGACAGCCCGGGCCATACCCGCACGGCGAAACATGCTGGCGGGTCCGCTTCGAAAGTTTTGCATATGCCACAGAGCCTGCTGCGCTAGTCTCGCGCGGTGCTTTTAAACGACAGCCTTTAATCGATGGGATGAGGGTGTGGATGTAGGCGACTTGATACAGGCAGTTCCGTTGCTGCCCTGCAGGTTCGACGACGGTGCGATCCGATCGCTGCCGCTGAGGGAAGCGTTGATGCGCAGCCACCGCATCGTCGGGATCGATGTCGAGGTGCCGACCATGGTGCCGGCGGTGATGCGGCAGCTGCTGCTGCCGATCGTGCTGGACTCGCTGGGTTCACCGGCGTCGCGCAAGGAATGGGGGCAGCGATTCGGTCGCGGAGAATTCAGTCCTGCCGAGAGGGAGCGGCTCGAGCAGTACCTGGCCGATCGCGCCGATAGGTTCGACGTACTGCACCCGGTGCGGCCCTTCGGCCAGGTGGCCGATCTGCGCACGGAGAAGGGGGAGACCAAGGGGGCGGCGTTGCTGGTTGCGACCGCGCCGTCGGGCAACAACGTGCCGCTGTTCGCGACCCGGACCGAAGCCGATCCCTTGCGCCTTCCGCTCGCCGCGGCGGTGCGGTGGATGCTACATGCTCTGTGCTGGGACCCGGCGGCGATCAAGACCGGTGTTGTGGGTGACCCGAAGGCTAAGAATGGCAAGACATCTGGGAATCCTACTGGCGTTCTCGGTCAGCTGGGTGTGGTGATGCCGGTCGGGCGCACGCTCTACGACACACTCCTGTTGAACACGCCGATCGGCGCCCAGAAGCGGCTGGGAACCCCGCACTGGGCACAGGATCGAGATCCGCTTGGGCCGGAGTGGACGATTCGTAAACCGAACGGGCTGTTGGATCTGTGGACCTGGCAGTCACGGCGGATCCGGCTCTTCCCTGAGCGCAGCGAGTCCGGAGTTGTCGTCGAGCGGGTGATCCTGGCTGCGGGTGATCGTCTCAGTGTGGTTGACCCTGTATTGGAGACCCATACCGCGTGGCGAAAGGACAAGCCTGCCAAGGGAACCGCGGCCGCGCCGCTGCGGCCATTGCGGCACGTGGCGGGCAAGGCGGCCTGGCGTGGTTTGGATGCACTGCTGGCGTTGGAGTCCTCGTCGAACGATGCGTTCCAGACCAGTGAGTTGCTCGATCAGCTGGCCGGTCACGAAGACGACGGTGTCATCGAGGACAGCTATCCACTGCGGGTGGAGAGTTTCGGCATCGTCTACGGCAACCAGTCCGCGGTGATCGAGGACCTGATCCACGATGTGATCCCGCTGCCGGTGGCTTCGATGCGGGGTCAGGGTTCGGCCTACGAGATGATCGTCGAGGCGGCTGACCAGGCCGAGCGGCTGGTCAGCGCGATCAACAGGTTGTCCGCGGATCTGCGGCGAGCTGTCGGGGTGGATCCGATTGCGTGGGATAAAGGTATGCGGCCGGGCGAACAACTGCTGGTCGCGCTCGATCCACTCGTGCGGCGTCTGTTGGCCGGGGTGTCAGCTGATTCCAACGACGACGACAAGCTCGAGCGGGGATTGCAGGCGTGGGAACTCATGGCCTACGACGCTGTGCACCGATGTGCCGGACCACTGTTCGCGCTACCGCCGACAGCGTTCATGGGCCGCACCGTGACCTCGACGGGCAAGGAGCGCCACTACAGCCTGGGGCTGGCCGCGAACTCGTTCCACGACGCGGTGAACAAGATCCTGTCCAGGGCCGCGGCACTGCGCACACGCTCAAATGAAGAGGAATGACGGGATGGCGCAACGGTATTGGAACCAGTTCATCGACAAGGAATCCAAGGAGTGGAACGGCGAACTACCGCCGGGGGAGGATCTCGCGGCGTTGCGGGCCGGTCTCGGGCGTGAGGCATTGACGGTGCCGAAGATGTGGCAGTTCTACTCGGTCACCCCCGACACCGACGCCGATCTGGAACGCATCGGGGCCGCCAGCCCCCGCCAGAGCGCCGAGCACGCAGCGCTGACGTTGTTCGGTGTCCATCAACAGTCCCAGCGGAACCTGATGCATCGCCCCGGTGCTGGTTTGGGTACCGCGCTGCGCAAGCTGCGTCGCCACGACAGGTACAGCAGCGAGGCGGTCGACCGCCGAGTCGCGGCCCTTGTCGCTTCGACGTCGGTATCAACGATGGCCTACCGGGCGCGCGGACTGATCACCCAGCTGCGCGATATCGCAGAGCCTCTCGACTACGACCGGCTGATGAACGAGATCGAGCGTTGGTACTGGCCCGACGGGCGCCAACGGGTCCGCAAGGGCTGGGCGCAGGGCTATCAGCGGTGGGAGAAGCCAGCCGAACCCTCGAAAAGCTGATCCGGAAAACACACCTACTGCAATCTATTTCGAAAAGGACTGTCATGACTACGCGTGTTTTCGTCGACCTGCACATTCTGCAGACCGTGCCCCCGGCCAACCTCAACCGCGACGACCAGGGCAACCCGAAGGAAGCCGTCTACGGTGGCGTGCGCCGCTCCCGGGTCTCGTCGCAGGCATGGAAGCGCGCGGCGCGTATGCGATTCGCCGACCGTGTACCCGCTCAGAATCTCGGAACACGAACCCGGCGAGTCGCGGGGGAACTGGCCAAACGTCTGCAGGCACGGACAAGCCTGGATCAGGAGCAGTCCGCGCGGATCGCGACCGCCCTGCTGGCCCCGGTAGGCATCAGCGCGGGCAAGAAGGCCGGCGCGACAGCGTATCTGTTGTTCGTCGGCAACGGTCAGCTCGACGCCGCGATCGATCTCGTCGCCCACCGTGCCGATGAACTCGCCGGCTATGACGACGACGCGCTCGAGGAGGCGATGAAGGGGCTGCCCGTGGCCGAGCAGTTCCGCGAGAACCATCCCCTCGACGTCGCGCTGTTCGGGCGCATGGTCGCCGACATCCCCGCCCTCAACGTCGACGCGGCGGTCCAGGTCGCGCATGCGCTGTCCACCCACGCCGCGGAAGCCGAGTTCGACTACTTCACCGCCGTCGACGACACGAACGAAGACGACACTGGCGCGGGCATGATCGGCTCGATCGGATTCAATTCCGCCACCCTCTACCGGTACGCGACTATCGGGCTCGATCAGCTGCGGCACAATCTGGGCGAAACCGACGCGGTTCTGGAAGCGGTGGATGTGTTCATCGACAGCTTCGCCCGCTCGATGCCCACCGGCTACGGCAACGCCTTCGCCCACCGCACCCTGCCGTCATTGGTCGCGGCGGTGGTCCGTGAGGACCAGCCGGTCAACCTTGTCTCGGCCTTCGAGAAACCGATCTCCGCGCCGAAAGGCGGTATCGCCGAACGCTCCGCGCTCGCGCTGGCTGCAGAACACCGGCGCAGCGTGGCACTGTGGGGTGACAAACCCGCCCACACCGCCATCGCCCACGCCTTCGACACCGACACCGACAGCGAGCTCGCCGAGTCGTTCGGCACCTCGGTCACCGTCGCCGAACTCCGCCACGGACTTCGTGAGCATCTGCACGGGTATCTGACCCGATGACCGCCGCCACACCCATCACCTCGGTGCTGTTGCTGCGCCTGGCAGGACCCCTGCAGTCCTGGGGCGAAAACAGCAGATTCAACCGCCGCGAAACCCGTCCGGAGCCGACGAAATCCGGCGTCGTCGGCCTATTGGCCGCCGCACTAGGTCTCGAACGCGGCGCCGACCTGAACGCCCTGACCCGCCTCACGATGGGAGTTCGCACCGATCACCCGGGCACTCTGCTGCGTGACTTCCACACCGTCGCCGACTACCGAGGGGTCCCACTGAAACAGACCGGGGTCAACGCCAAAGGAACACAAAAACCCACCGGCCCCGCGAAATACACCCATATCACCTACCGCTACTACCTCCAGGACGCAGTGTTCCTGGTCGGCATGGCAGGCGAGCCGGACCTCGTCGCCGAGCTCGCGGCCGCCGTCGCCCGTCCGGCCTCCCCTCTGGCACTGGGGCGGCGCAGCTGCCCACCCACGCAACCGATCCTGGTCGGCAACGAATCAGCAGCACTGCTCGACGTACTCTCATCGCACCCGTGGCAGGCAACCGGCAACGGCCGCGCACACTACTTGCGAGGTGCAAAACCGGCGTTCGTCGATCTGCCGGTCACCGTCGACGACGACACCGGCAGCGACACCCGCAACGACGTGCCCGTCTCCTTCGGGCTGCGCGACAGGCAGTTCCGTGAACGCCGCATCCGCCACACCACCGTGCGGATCCCCACCGGCATCACCGACCCCGACCCCGCCCCCGACCGCAACACAACCGTCATCGGCCACGACCCCTTCTCCCTTCTGGACTGGTGAAACCGACATGACCTACCTCTCGCGCATCCGAATTAACCCACTGCGCGCGGAAAGCCGGAAGCTTCTGGCCAACCCGCGTGCCATGCGCAGCGTCGTCCTGCACGGTGTCCCCGGCGAAGCAGTCGAGCAACGGATTCTGTGGCGACTGGATTCGGACAACCCGCACCGGCCGTGGCTATATGCGCTCACGCGCACCAAACCCGACTGGACCCACCTGATCGAGGCAGCCGGATGGCCTGAAGCCGACGGCGAGCACGCCCATATCGCCGACTACCGCCCTCTGCTGGACAAACTCCGCACCGGGGACACCTACGCATTCAGAGTCAGCACCAGCCCTGTCCAGAACACCAGGACACCCGTGAAACTCACACCGGCCCAAGCCACCCGAAGGAAAGCCGACATCGCCCCGTCATCGACGACCGAATCCCACGGGCGTGGTCCACGATCGCTGCGCCTCGGGCACCGAACTGCCGCCGCGCAGTTGAACTGGTTCCTCAACCGGACTCAGAAATGGGGCTTCCAAATTCCCGCCACCGAGCTCGAACCTCAGGTGCCCGGGATCGAGCTCGGCGAGCCAGCAGCACCCGAGATCCGTATCAGCTCACGACACCGACTGAGCTTCGGGCGAAATACCGACGGCAATAAACACCCGGTCACGATCCACACCGCCACCTTCGAAGGCCACCTCGAGATCACCGATGCCGAACGGTTCACCACCACCCTGCTCGCCGGTATCGGTCCCTCCAAGGCCTACGGCTGCGGTCTCCTGACCCTGGCGCCACTTCCCGCAGCCTGACATGGCCGACATCTGGTGGAAAGCACACCCCCACGACCTGCATCGCCTCCAAGACCGCATCTCCACGGTATATGTGGAACGGTCTCACATCGACCGCGACGAGAACGCGGTTGTCGTGATCAACAAGAAGGAAACCGTCCGGGTCCCAGCATCTTTGGTCGCGGCCATGCTGCTAGGACCCGGGACACGCATCACCCATGCCGCGACAGCACTACTGGCCGATTCCGGCACCGCGATCTGCTGGATCGGTCAACAGGGTGTGCGCATGTACGCGGCAGGAATCGGACCCTCCCGAGGAGCCGGCCTGCTGATGCAGCAGGCACACCTGGTGACCCGCCCCAAAGAACGACTCAAAGTTGCCCGCAGCATGTACGGGATACGGTTTCCCGGCGAGGATGTCAGCGAGCTGACCATGCAACAACTACGCGGCCGAGAAGGCAGCCGAGTCCGCCGAATCTATCGCGAACACGCAGCCAGAACAGGAATCGCCTGGCACGGACGCAAATACGTCGCCGGTGACGCGCACGCCGCCGGTGACGACCTCAACCGTGTCCTCTCCGCTGCCAACGCCGCCCTCTACGGCATCTGCCACGCGGTGATCACCGGTCTGGGCGCAAGCCCCGGGCTAGGATTCGTCCATACAGGATCGGCGACGTCGTTTGTCCTCGACATCGCAGACCTCTACAAAGCCGACTACAGCATCCCGCTTGCGTTCGACCTCGTCGCCGACGGACTCACCGAGGAACGCGACGCCCGACTGGGCTTGCGTGATCTCATAGCCGAACGACGACTGCTGCCGCGGATCGTCGACGATATCCGCGGCCTGCTCAACATCGACCCGGCCGAAACCGAAACCAGCGGACCTCAACTGTGGGACGACAAGCTCGGCACTGTCCAGGGCGGAACCAGCTGGGCCGACCACGAATCCGACCTCATCCAACCCGGGTTTGGCGACCAACAGATCACCGTCATCGGCCCCGAATTCGACACCACGACCGGATGGTGAGCCTAATGACGGTCATCGTGCTGATCGCTGTCGCGCCCGGCTTACGCGGACACCTCACACGGTGGATGGTCGAAGTGAACGCCGGAGTGTTCGTCGGCAAACCAAGCCACCGAATACGGGAACGACTCTGGCAACTACTCGCAGACAGGGTCGGTGACGGCCAAGCCGTCATGATCGAACCCGCCAAGAACGAACAAGGCTGGGCGGTACGCACCGCTGGCCGAAACCGCTGGCGCCCAGTCGACTTCGACGGACTGCTCCTATCCGCTCGACCGAGAAGCACGGACCGGCCGCCGAACTGAACGAAAACGGCGCCACACGCCCCCAAGTCTGCAGGTCAGGAAGTGTCGGCCCCGCGCCTGCGGGGATGGTCCTGTTCGATCATCCGCCCGAGCCACATAACATCAGTCGGCCCCGCGCCTGCGGGGATGGTCCGGGGGTCACGGTGTTCACTGGCCTACCTCCTCGGTCGGCCCCGCGCCTGCGGGGATGGTCCGCTTTCGGCCCACGAGCGGTGCTTGCTGTGCGGGTCGGCCCCGCGCCTGCGGGGATGGTCCGGCGCTCAGCGTGCGGCGCCCGTGGGCCAACCTGTCGGCCCCGCGCCTGCGGGGATGGTCCGATCCGCGGCGGACTGGCCAAAATGCAGGCCGCGTCGGCCCCGCGCCTGCGGGGATGGTCCGTCCGCGAGGATGCCGAACGGGGTGCGGTTGCCGTCGGCCCCGCGCCTGCGGGGATGGTCCTTCACCATGAACCACAGCCGCGCAGTGTGCCCGGTCGGCCCCGCGCCTGCGGGGATGGTCCGCGCAAGCGCCAGTACGGTGAAGGTGCGATCTAGTCGGCCCCGCGCCTGCGGGGATGGTCCAGGTGGTCAGTTGGCGCTGACCGGGAGGGAGAAGTCGGCCCCGCGCCTGCGGGGATGGTCCCTACTTCGGGCACGACGACCCGGACGGCACCCGGTCGGCCCCGCGCCTGCGGGGATGGTCCGGCCATTGAGGTCACCCATGGCCGCAACGGCTGGGTCGGCCCCGCGCCTGCGGGGATGGTCCCAGCAGTCGCGGCAGCGGGCAGAGAACGAGCAAGTCGGCCCCGCGCCTGCGGGGATGGTCCTTCGGATGCGTCGGGATCCAGCAGCAGTCATTCGTCGGCCCCGCGCCTGCGGGGATGGTCCTTGGCGGTGGCCGAACTTCCCCGACACTGCGCTGTCGGCCCCGCGCCTGCGGGGATGGTCCCTCCGGCCAGTTCACGATCTTGGCGGCCTCATCGTCGGCCCCGCGCCTGCGGGGATGGTCCGGGCGTCATCATCAGGGCCATGGAGCGGCTGCTGTCGGCCCCGTGCCTGCGGGGATGGTCTTGGGTATACGCCGACGGGTTTGCCGCGGTCGTAGTCGGCCCCGCGCCTGCGGGGATGGTCCGTCCACTACCTCATCGGGAGCACGCCAAGACCAGTCGGCCCCGCGCCTGCGGGCTGTCCGGGGCGTGCCGCGGGTGCGGGATGGTCCTGCTGCCGGGGCCACTCCGGACCGCGCCAGCATTCATCAGTGTCTGCCACACATGCTGGCAGCAGATCAATATCGATGCGCGATCAGCGTCGCCGCCGCGTTCCGCTACACAGGTTGGCGCACTGCCCACCGGTGAGACTCATCATCACAATCATTTTGATGACGAGTCTCATAGCCACGATGCCCTCTGGTAGGCCATTGGGAACTGAACTCACATACCTCACACCGCCAAAACGCGGCTACCAGCACCACAGGGTTGACGACCCCAGATAAACCGGGTGTAGTCGTCATAGTCACCATCTCGTACGTGCTGTGCGGCAAGGGCGCGCTTGCGCGCACCATAGCGGCAGGCCTCGTCGGGATGCGCCCGCAGCCAATCCCGAACGAGGACAACGAATGCGGCGAACGGAGAATCTTTTCGGCGAATGTGCAGGATCGCCGCCTGCTCAGGCGAGTGGAACAGCCGCTTCTCGTACAGCTCGGTCCGAGCCGCGTCCTCGGGGCGAGAGATATCGCGAAACACCCCTGGAGAATCCGCCCGTGCACCGGCCGCGGGCACGAAACCGGCCTGCTTGAGCACGCCGGCGAGCTCGGCCAATGGCGGCAGTGTGGGGGTACGCACCTGCAAGTCCACGATAGGTTTGGCGGCTAAGCCGGGCACCGCGGTCGAACCGATGTGCTCGTAAACGAATCCATCGGAGTTGTCCAGCTCCGAAAGAGCTAAGCGCACGTCGTGCAATAGCCGCTCCGCACGAACCGGCCAAGATGCGTCGTAGGCCACGATCATCACGCGGCAAAACTACCCGCCCTGGCCACAGCAGACGTCGTCATCGGCATGACCATGACGATCCATGATGAACCTGGGTAAGTAGGGTGCGGGCGGCGGCTGGCGTCGGCACGAAACCTTGGCGGCGGTAGAAGGCGACAGCGGGGGCGTTGGTGTCGAGCATGTCGAGACTGAGCCAATCGACGTGGGCCTCAACCCAGCCACCGCCGCCAGCAGCGAGATCGGCAACCCACATACCCCTGGCTGTCGCGGACGGGAAGCAAGCTCCGGAATGTTCACTGCCACACCGTGTCCGGTCGACTCGACTCTGACCATGACTCGCCTGCCGATCAAATGCAGCGTCCGGGCACGGAAGCACAGGCGATGAACACCCTGATCACCGGAGCTGTCCGACCTGCCGCAGCACAGACACATCGCCTAAAGGTGAGGTGGCCGCCTGCACCGTGTACGTGCAGTCGATGGGGGTTTCCCAATCCAGATGTGTCGCAGCCAATGCCGCATCCATCGCGCGATCGCGGTCGTCAGCGGGAATAGCGCTCAGGTACGGATAACTGCCGTACAGCAGTGGCGCGGCATGACTGCCCAGAGTCTGTTCGCTATCCCAGGTGGCGATGGAGTCGAGACGGGTAACGATTCCGGCGCTGGCGAGCCACTCGGTGATGCGGGAGTCGTTGCCGGAGCTGACGATCCGGCCGCGGCGGTGGCCGAGACGGCGCAGCTGGGCGTGGAATTCTGCGGTGAACGCGGTCACATGGTCGGGCAGCCGGGTGGAGGAAAGGATGCGTACCAATGAACCACCGGGGCGCAGTAACCTGGCGGCTTCTGCGACGGCGAACAACGGTTCGTCGACAAAGCACAGCGCGGCGTGTTCGAACACCACGTCAGCGCACGCATCCGCCAAGTCCACGCTCATGCAGTCTTCGCCGCGAATCTGCACATGGTCGTGGTGGCGCATGTGCTGGCGCAGCTCGGTTCGCATGCCGAGCGCGGGCTCGATCGCTATGAGACTCCGGGTGTGCAGTGCGGCGATGCGGGTGATCGCGCCGGTGCCAGCGCCGAATTCGATAGCGTCACGGTCGGACAACCAGGTGTTGGCGATGGTGGTGATCGCGTCGACGAATTCCGGTGTGGCGAAGGGACGTTCGTGGTCGTAGCGGGCGGCCAGCGAGCCGGTGTAGAGCCAGCTGCCGTCGTCGTCGGAGAGGATCCGCCGCGCCTCGGCCGCGATCTCGTCGAGCCGGTGGTGGCGGCAGCCGCGGCCTGGGAAGGGCCGATCCTGGGTGAAGGCGGCCAGCCGTGCGACACACCATGCGGCGCCGATGCGTCCGAGTTCCCGGATGTCTGGTTCTGGAGTGGTCAGGGGTGCGAAGCGGTCAGGAATCTGCCGGTCAGCGGGCGCGGTGGTGTGCCGGATCGGCTGCCGCATCCACAGCGCCTCCATCACGGCTGTCAGGACTGCGGCAACGTTTCGCGGCGACTCGTGCCGGATCGTCGCGGTGGTGCCGGCGACCAGGTCGCACAGCAAACACCAGGTATCGGTGTCCACGTCGTTGAGCACGCTGCTCATGGTGTCAGTGGTCCACCAGGGGATGTAGTCGAAGTCTTCGTCGACGCGGGGCGTGCCCGCGTCCGCATCGGTGGGCCGGTCAGCGAAATGTATGCTCATGCCCGCACGCTCCGGCCGTAGGTCTCGACCTCCGCGATCGCGAACTTCAGACGAGCCACCATCTTGACGAGCTGTTTTTCTGGCACATTCAGCGCGGGCGTGAGCATGAGCGCGGGGCCTTTGCAGCCGATGATCAGGCCACCGGAGCTCACTCCCCCCTGGCGGGCCCGTGCGGCGATGGCCTGCGCCCGCTCGACGGAGTCGCATTCGGCGACCCCGACCACTCCGTAGGTACGCAGATCGACCACTCCCGCCGCGCGCAGGTAGCGCCACTCGGTGGACAGCCATTCGGCTGTGGCCGCCGCTTGAATGAGGCCATCGGTGCGGAGCAGGTCGATGGTGGCCAGCGCCGCCACGCAGCCCAAGCCGTGGCCGGAGGTGGTGTGCCCGTATCGCAGGGGCTCGTCGCCGAAGTGCTCGCGGATTCCCCGTCTCAGGCAGGTGGCTCCCATCGGGACCACGCCGTTGGTCATGCCCTTGCTGATGGCCAGGATGTCCGGCGGCTCGGGCATCTTATCGATCGCGAACGCTGTACCGCTTCGCCCGAATCCGGTGAACACCTCATCCACGATCATCAGGCAATCGAATACCCGCGTGACCGCCAGCAGTTCGGTCAAGAACCCCTCAGGCAGCACGACGCCGCCACCGACGTTGAGGAACGGCTCGACGATCACCGCCGCTACCCGATGCGGCCCGGCATTAGTGATCGCCGCGTCGAACGCGGCTGCCAATGCGAGCGCGGCATCGGGCTGGTCTGGATGGTGATGCGCGGCCAATTCCACATGTCGCACATGGGGTTTGGCCGCCCAGTCGGTGTGCAGGATAGGCAGCCCGGACAATCCGGCGGTGAGCGCGGTGCAACCGTGGTAGCCGCGTGCGAAGGCGATTATGGTGTCGCGCTGTGGTTGGCCGCGGTGGCGCCAGTAGTCCATGGCGATCCGGATCGAGGCCTCCACTGCTTCGGATCCGGAGTTGACGAACACGAAGTCGTCCATACCTGTGAACTCGGCAAGCGCGTCGATGAGCGCCTCGGCGGGCTGCTGCGTGGCCAAGGTCTCATCGATGTGTGCCAGCTGCCCCAGATGCGCGGTGACCACTTCGGTCACGCGCGGGTGCACGTGACCGAACGGTGTGTTGGCGGCACCGGCGACGCCGTCGAGGTGGCAGCGGCCGTCAGTGTCCCAGACTTCACAGCCGGAGCCACGGACGAGTTCATGCCGGTGAAGGTCCCGACTTGGGTGGGCAGTGCTGGTGGTGGTCCAGCCGTTCCAGCGTGCAGGCATTGTTGGAATCCCTTGTCTGTCTCGTTAGTTCAGTCGATCGTGCAGTTGCGCGACCAGCGGCGCGGCGGTGTGTTCGTAGGCCCATTCCTCCGGATTGATCGGGCGCGGCGGCCGGTCGGAGACGAGCACGGCGAGATAATCTGCGATCGCGTTGGAGTCGGCGGGATCGACCGCGACTGCCAATCCTTCTGCGCCCAGTTCGGTGGCGGTGGCCCCGAACGGATCCACTAGCAGCGTCAGCCTGTGCAGGCGCGAATCGCGCACACGTAGCCGTACACAGGTCTGGTTCTCGATCCCAGGGCGTGCTAGGCAGATCAGGCCTGCCGCGCTCTGCATGTAGCGGTCGCGATCATCGTGGCGCACCGGATCGGTATGCAGCACAACATGTTCGGTGATGCTGAGTTCTCGTGCGACTCGTGCGACTTCGTCGCGCACGACAGCGGTGTCGGGATGGGGCGCTGCATGCAGGAACCGCAATCCGACGTCGACACCAGTTGCGCGTGCCGTCGCGACCCCACGCACGGCGGCGACAGGGTCGGTGTATGTCCACAGCCCGCCCGTCCACAGCACCTCACGTCGTCGGCGACTCGCATCCACCGGCGTGCGTGACGCGGCGCGGACAGCGATGGTGCTGTAGCCGATCGGGATAGTGGTGATTCGGTGGTCCAGCCGCCGTGATCGATCCAAATCCTGCGCTGTCAACACACCGTAGGCGCACAAATTCGCGATCAGTGTCGTCCGCTCGACATGCGAGCGGGCGATGAACAGGTCAGTGTTGGTCAGCTGGAAACGGTAGGTATCGACCAGTTGCCGATAGGTGTTGGCGTCGAAGACACCGTTGCGGCGAAATCGCGGATACTCGAGTTGCTCGATCGGCGGCGCGTTCTCCGACACGATGACCTTGCCCGCAGTGCGGGCTTGCTCGATGTGGGCGGGATCGGGCATATCGAAGAAGAAGACGGCGTCGGAGTCGGTGAGCAGGCCCAGCCAGTCATCGGCGTCGGTGACCAGTTCAGCGTCGCCGACATCGACCGGTTCTTCATCGCCGGTGGCGTGGCTATAGATGTAGATGGGGAAATGCTCGGCCAGCGCGGCGGCGAGTTCGGCTGCTCGCAAACCGATTCCGCTGACAGTGGTCTGGCCGAGCGAGTAGTCCCCGGCATCGAGCAGCAGGGTCATCGCAGCGCCCCCGCCCTCATAGCAACCGCCAGCGCGACATCGGCTGGATCGTTGAGGTTCACGAAGTCCGGGCCCCACACCACCGGTGCGTTGATCAGGCACTCGGTGACGCCGTCGGTCAAGCCTTTGGCAACGGTGGTGAGCGCCGGCTTGGTCATGGCCAGAGCAGACCAGCATGCATTGAATCTGGTTGGATCCGAAGGTTTTTCGACCGCCGCTCTCACAATGTCGTCGGTGACGGTCAGGGCTCCCTCGCCACGCAACCGGTCGAGGTCGCTAGTGGCGGCCGCGACCACGGTGATCGGGTCGTCGCCGGTCTGGACGCGGCCGACGGCGCAGCTGAGCGACTGCACTGGATCGGACAGAAATATTTGATCGCCCAGGCACAGCAGCACTGCGTCGTCGCACCACGGTGCGGCAGCCAGCAGCCCCGTACCCAATCCGCGTTCCACGGTCGAGGGCGGCAGCGTGACGAACGCGGTGTCGTGGAGCGAGCGTTCGAGGTGGCGCATGAGCGCGAGCTTGTCGGCGGAGACCACGACAACGACTTTCAGCTTCGGCGAGGCGATTGCGTTGAGGGCGTCGATCAGCGGGTCGATCACCGCCACCCCCGGGCGGATGGTGTGCAATTCCTTCGGATACGCCGCTCCGAAGCGGGACCCGGTCCCTGCGGCGAGCACGACAACGGTCGTCACAGTCGCGTCCTTTCCAGTTCGTGGGTGCGAGACCACCACGGCCGCTGGCCGATTCGACGCCGCAATTCGCTGGCGCATGCAGTGCCGTGGCTGGTTTGACCGTCACGGGCCAACGCGATCACAGCAGCCAGGTCCCGCATGTCGGTGATGGTGGCGCCGAGCACGGTGGGTTCCGCGACGCCGAGCCGCCACATGCGCCCTGGGCAGCCCGGAAGATCGGATTGGACGTTCACCCGGATTCCCAAACGCGCCAGCCGATCCGACACCCCATCCGGATCCTCCAGTCGCACCCACACCTGGTGGGTGTCGGTGTAGCCGTCCTGCGCGCCAGCCACGTCGAACCCGTGATCGGCCAGTGCCGCACTCAGCGCTCGCGCGTTGTCGATCACTGCAGCCGCGTAGTGAGGTCCGTAGCTTTCGAATTCCAGTGCTGCGACGGAGGCCGCCAGCGCGGCACCGAAATGATGGGAGCTGACCAGCGTGAACTGTGCCTGCTTGAGCAGCGCATCGGTTTCGGCATCGCGAGTGACCAGCAGCCCGTGGTGCGGGCCGGGGAACGTCTTGTGCAGTGAACTGCTCACCGATCCCGCACCACAGTCCAGCGGATTGCGGTGCACGCCGCCGAGCACCAAACCCAGGGTATGGCTGCAATCGACGTGCAGCCGAGTCCTCGGATATCGGCCCATCAGCTCCGCCACCGCCCCCACATCCAGCACATGCCGGGAGTTCTGAAGGTCGCCGTAGACCAACGAAACACCGGTGTCGAGAGCGTGCTCGAGCTGGGCCAGGTCCATGCGCCCCTCGACACAGTCGATCGGTGTCCACTGGTAGCCGAATCGGGCGATCAGCGCACCGGTGGCGTAGTGGCCGCCGCAGGCCGGGGAGATCGACACCACCATCGACCCCGGTGCGCCGCCGAGCCCGGCCAGCGCGATCATCATCGCGCTGAGGCCCGAAATCGGGCGCAAGTTCACATACTCGGCGTGGGCAAGTCGTGAGAATGCTTGGCGACCTTCGTATTCCAGTTCGGCGACCAGCTCGCCGCCACGGAATTCCCACTGCCCTGGGGTACGCGTGTCGTTGAAGTGATAGCGGTTGCTGTAGTCGGTAGCCAGCATGGCGTGCGCGGTCGGGCTCATGCGAATCTCACTGGGCACCAGATTGATTGCCGTCCGGTTCAGCATCTCGATGGCGCGGACCCGAGCGCTGATCTCGGCTAAACAGTTCGCATCGCCGCCCGGCGCGGCGGGTTCGACAGGGCTGGTAATGCGCATCATGAGCCTCAGTCCTGGAAGTGGCAATGGCCGCCGAGCGCCTCGAGGTAGGCGTAACCGGCGACGGGATCGGGGGCGTGGATTTCGAAGACGGGTTCCGCCGCCGCGAGTGATCGGCCAGGCTCGGCCAGGATCCGCACCCCGCAGCTCGGGTCGATCGCTGCCAGCCTCTGGGCGGCTTCGCCGACCGGCCGGGCATCGATTCCGGTGTACATCGCCGCCCGCCGTGCGTGGAAGGTGACGATGGCGGGAGCGGTCGTCGTGTCCAGGTTGTTGTTTAACCAGTTCACATCTCCACGAAGCTGTTCGACGTATTCCTCGAACACCTCGTATGCGCGACCGGAACGCAGTACGACATCGATGCGATGGTGGGATGGCATACCCGAATCCGGCGTCGGAACCGCGCGCACGATCTGCTCGGCCAGCGCACACACGTGCTCGCGCAACACCGGCGACCCGCCGCCTCGCAATACGGCGACGGCTTCGCGCAGTTCCAGCAGCGGACCTGCTGCGGGGGCGAGTGGCTGCGAGGCATCGCAGATCGACATCAGCATCCGCCGGCCCGCCCGTTCACCGATCCCGCGCATCAGCTGGGCCAGCTCGAGCGCCTCGGCTTCGGTGGCAAGCACCGCGCCGGACCCGTACTTCACCTCGAGCGCGATCGTCGCGGCGCCGGTGGCGAGCTTTTTGCTCATGACGCTGGCCGCGATCAACGTCAGTACGTCGACGGTGCCGGTGCGTTTCCGGAGCGCGTAGGTACGGCCGTCGGCGGGCACCAGCTCCGGCGACTGGCCCGCAATGCAGAACCCCACCTTCTCGACACAGCCGACAAACTCGCGCACCGTCAGATCCAGGCACAGCCCAGGGATGCAGCGCAGTTTGTCCAACGTGCCGCCACAGTGCCGCAGCGCCGAGCCGGAGATCTTCGCAACCCGAATTCCAGTGGCGGCCAGAAGCGGTGCGAGCACGATACTTACGTCATCGCCAACACAGCCGGTGCTGTGCTTGTCGACCACGTCCGAAGCGTCATCCCACACCACCTGCTGCCCGGACGCCACATACGCCTGTGTCAGCTCCGAGGCCTCGGCGTCGCTGTGGCTGCTCATCGCCAACGTCGTCAGCATCGAGGCCACCACCGCATCCGGTGTCTCGGGTGCGAGCAATGCTTCGAATTGCTCTCGGGTGAACTCGATACGGCCGCTGCGGCGCTGTTCGAGAAGTATTGCCGCCGAATCCATTACGCCGCCACCTCTCGGGTGTACAGGCCGCGGATCAGTACACGCTCGCCGATCCCGGCGCTGAACGCGGTGCGGCCGTGAGCGACCCGCCCGTTGCACAGCACCAACCCCGTGCGCGATGGAATTGCGATGTTCAGCCGATACCGACTTCCGTACCGCGACATCCGGCGCAGTCGTTCCACCGCGGCCGCACGCGCCGCGCCACGGGAATCGGCCAGTTGCCAGATCTCGGTGCCGTCGTCAGTCCACCGCGTGCGCAACCCGCGCTCACCCAGCTCCGCGAACGCCGGGCCCGACCTTCTCGCCGGCGGCGTGAACGCCGTCGCCACCCGCGTCAGCGCGTCCTCGGACATCAACGCCTCTGCCTCTGCGGGGGCGATGCGCTGCAAGTGCTCGAACGCCTCTACCGCGCGGAAGATCGTGGTGTGCCCACCCAGGGGCGCGGCACGTTCGAACCACAACAGCGACGTTGCGATAACTCCGATCGCATCGAGGGTGCCGTCGGTGTGGAATCCCTGGCTTGAGCACGTGCCGAACGATGGGTGGCTGGGCGTCTCGGGTGTCGGTGAGATGGTGTTGAACCCATTGGCGTCGTAGCCGAATCGGTCCGGATCGGCGGCATAGATCGCGGGCACATAGGCGGTGCCGATATCGAGCAGCCGCGCCGTCTCGGCGAGGATAGACCGCCCAGATATGGTGGGATCCGCGATCGTGAACACCGCGAACCCGTTGCGCTGGCAGTCCTCTCGGATCCGAGCGACCGCCGCATCCGGATCCGCGTCGAGCGGCGGTCCGGCTGCGGCTGTGAGGTTGTCGGTGCTGGTGGCAGCGCGAGTGGTCATGATGGATCTCCGAGGGTGTCTTGTTCGCTCCAGCGCCGGATAGCGTCGGCGATTTCAGCCGCCGCGCGCAGTGGACTGATCGTGGTGGTATCGACAACGAGCTCGGCCGCATCCGCGAGCCAGTCATTGCGGGCGTCGATGTAGGCGGGGACATGCTGCAAGCGCCATCCGGCCGCACGATGTAGCACCTCGTCCTCACTGATCCGGCGCCGCAGTGTTTCGGGGCTTGCATCGATGAGCACGTGATGCAGCGAATGACCGAGTTCACCGATGCGGGTGGCGATCTCGGACCAGTACTTCTGGTTTAGCAGGGTCTGCACGATCACCAGGTCCTGTCCGGTCTCGGATACGATCTCGTCAGCGACGAACGGAACCAACCGTCGCCACGACGGAAAGTCCTGGAAATCAGTGAATTCGGAGTCCGGGTACTGTGCGCGCAGCATGAACCCGACGAACTCCGGATCGAACAAACGCCATCGCTGCGGGTCCGCCGCAACCAATTCCTTTGCGATAGTCGTCTTTCCGGCTCCGAAGCAGCCGTTAAGCCAAACCAGCACGTTTTTCCTCCTGGATCAGATGTTCATGGACAAAGGACGACAACGACGCCCACGCGGGCCAATGCTTGACCCGCATGCCGACGCTGTGGGCGCCGGGCAGGTTCACCGGCAAATCGTCGATGACGAGAACCCGGGCGGCAGGCACGCCCATGACGGTCGCCGCGTGCCGATACAGCGCTGGCGCGGGCTTGGTCATCCCGATATGCGCGGACACGAAAATGTGATCGAACGCGGACTCGACCCGAAACATCTCCAGATCGGCAATCAAGATGTCGGTGTTGTCACTGAGTAGCGCGACCGCAAACCGCTCCCGCAGCCGCGCCAGCAGCTCAGCTGCCCCGTCGACAACGCGGCCGCGGTCGGCAGTCCATACCCGCACCGCCTCGCGGCCGCGACCGTCGAACCGCTGCTCGAGGGCCTGTGCCACACAGTCGCGCCATTCAGCGTCGGTGTAGATGCCGAGCTTGGCGTACTCATAGGCGACGGTGCCATAAGCCGCCTCCGCCACCGCCCCGGCAGGCAGGCCCTCAGCCTGTTCCCCCGCACGTTCGCCTTCACCGTTCCAGTGATGCAAAACGCCGTCCCAGTCCAACAAGACAGCTTCGATGCTCTCGAAATCGGTCACGGACGCCTCGTCTCCACCCGCACCGTCGCATCGAAATCGGCGATCGCCGCTTTCAACCCGTCCAGCGTGTCAGCGTCGAACACCACGAACCCCGGCCGCGAATGCGAATCCCGAGCCTCGGGCAGAATGTCGCCCAACTCCGGGGCCGAGACCTCCGACACGCGATGCGCCGCCTCGAACTCCTCGAGTCCATGCACACCGGTAACCAAGCCAGCCGCAGCCTGTAGGAACCGGATCGCCGCGAATCGGTGTGCGGTCGCCGCGATCACGTGCTGGGTGTGGTCGAGGCAGTGCAGCCACGCGTCGGCGAGGTTGATCCCGTAGGCCAGCTCGATCAGCCACGGAATCCGGTCACCAGGGAACCGCAGCGCACACTCGATGGGGTATGCGCGTTCTCCGGTGAGCCGCCACTCCGAATGCAGCAGCCCATCGCGCACCTCAAGCGCCCGCACCAACCGCCGCGCACTAGCGGTGAGCAGCGCGCGCAGAGGACTCGGGACCACCGCGGGAACCTGATGTGCGGTCTCGGGGAACCATGGCAACTCACCCACTGTCTTAGCGGTGACGTTGACGAACACGATCTCCCCGGCCTGCACCAGCAGTTCCACACTGAACTCCGGACCGGGCAGATACTCCTCGACCAAATACATCCACTCGAGTTTTCGATCCAGCGGCTTATGGGTGCCTTCATCGGTGGCCACAGACTGTTCCCACGCCACCGAGATCTCGTCGGGGTCGCCGATATATCGCACCCCGAGTGAGCCATTGCGGTTGCGAGGCTTCAGCACGACAGCTCGACCTTCACAGGCGTCGACGAATTCCCCTACGTCGGCCGGGGTGTCGACCGCACGGAACGCCGGTGTCGGGAACCCTGCGCCACTGGCCAGTTCCCGGAATCTCAGCTTGTCCGTGCACGCCGCAACTGCTTTCGCGCCCGGGTAGCCCATGTCGAGCTTGTCGGCGATGGCCGCCGCGGCGCGGACCGCATGCTCTTTGCCCGGCAATACCGCATCGAATCCGACCTCAGCATGCCAGGCTACCCCCACGTCGACCGCTTCATCACTGAAAACGTAACGCGCGGTGCGGATCTCGGTGACAATCCGATGTTCGAACTCACCGGGATGTGCCTCCAGCACCGAAGGTTCCACCAGAAGAAACACCTGCGGTACATCGTTGCTGATACGCGCCAGCGCATCGATCAGGCCGGGGCTCTGCCCCAGCACCAGTACCCGCCGTGTCATCGCCGACCACCATCCGCGTCGGTGTATCGCGCACGCGGCGGCAGGATTCGATCACTCATTGGCACACTCCCTGGTTGATATCGCGAGTGAGAAGCCCTCTGCGCCAACGCAATTGGCTGTCGTACGCGGTGGGAGCCGAGCCAGTTCGCGGTTGCTGTTCGACCGACGTCTCGACGGTATGCTGACCAGGCAGGATGCTGAACTGACCGGGAGTACGAGTAGATTTCTTGCTGCCGATCACCGACACAGGACCGCCCATGGGCCCGCCCCGTGATACCCCGCCCTACAGTCAGGGTGTGCGTCTGGACGGGGCCGTATCCGGGTTCTTGCTCAAACTGCTGCGTGAGGCTGTCAGACTCACACAGACCGACTTCGCCGAACTGCTCGGCGTTGACCAAACCACCATCTACGGATGGAAGGTGCCGCTGCTTGCCTACCGTCATCGCCTGCCTAGCCGATGGACTTGTGAGTGCGAGCAATTCCCTGACAGTGCACATGCAACTGGTATCTCCAAGTGGTTCATCCATTGTGCTCAGCCGATCAGTCGGATATTGGCTGCTTTAACGCGATCCTTGTCATGCGCAGCAATGTCGAACCGAACCCGCTCAGAAGGACGTAGATACCGGAACCCGTCCTCATTTTTTCGGCTGGCCGGGATGTCTGAGAAATGAACATAGATATCGGCACCGTCGTCACGGGCGATGAATCCGAATCCTTTCTCCACGTTGAACCACTTTACGGTTCCCTCCCTGTCTAGCGTTTCCATTTTTTTCTGCTCTTCTTTCTTCTTCTACCGGTTCATGGATTTATGACACTGACGGGCAGTCGCGGGGCGGCCGCGCTGCGGTTGCCCGTGCAGCCGGTCGCTGATCCACGTGTCGGCGATCGCTTTGACGCGCGCCATATCAAGGTCCTGGATTGTTGTTCCGGCTGCGGTCAGAAGTCCGGTTTCGTTGCCGTATGCCAATCGGAGCAGACCGTTGGCGTTGATTACCCGGATCACGGCGTTTCCGCCCGGGAAGGTCTTTCGAAGCCAGCGCTCAATTTCAGGGCCTTGGAGGCACCAGCCGTCGGTAGCGTCGGCTTCAGTGATTCTGTCCCACTTCGGTTTCAAGATTTCAAACATTGCTCTCACTGTTGTTGTCGAATCCGAAGGGAATGCTTCTCGACGGCCGTCGAAAGTCGGCATTATGAATGTTTGCCGGATTGCGTGTTCGAGCTGACAGATCTAGATTCTGCACCAATAACTCCGGTAGGCCAATACGATGACTGCCGCCGCGGCGGCCGCGATCATGATCAGCTCGAGACCCGCCATTCCTCGACCTCGGATCCTTCAGTACTGCCGTGTTGTTTCGGAGGGTTCCCATTTCCCGCATTCGTTATCGATCTGGAACGCATCAGCGTCCGCGCGAACATTCCGGCTGTAATGCATCAAACCAGCGGCGGGGCTCTATGCTTCACTTTCGCGCGAAATGGGCCAGATGTAGGCCAAAATGAACCAGTTGTGGACCGCGAGGCATCATGACGTCACGCGAAGCTGAAACAGCACCCGATGCCGGAGCACGATCGGATCCCGTCATATCGGATCGGCGAATCTCGCCGACCTGACCGTAATTTCGCGATTCAGTATGGTATGGATGGCCTGGTACTGCGGTGCGACCGACAACGAGAACACTCGCTACGAAGTCAATCTCGTGTTTGACGCCAAACTGGAGCGCGAACTGTCCTTCCAGGAGGAGATCTCAAGTTCGAGCGGATGTCAACGGCGCAGCTCCCGTGAGACGACCTGCGCTTGAGGGCGCGGGAGGAATTCATCAGCACCACACCCGAATCGGACTAGCAAAGCAGGGTGGGCCGAGTTATATCACCCGGCGGCCCGCTGGAGGTCTTCCCTTTTGGCACCCGATGTGGGGACAACGCCGCGACGTAGGAAGATCAGCAGATGAGGATCGACAGCGCTTTATTGGAAGCGGCCCGGGGCGAGTTTGCGACCATGCTTGACCGGCTTCGGGTGCTTGTGAATTGCGAATCACCGTCCAACGCGCCAAACCAGCTGGAATCGTGCGCCACACTGCTGCATCCATGGCTGTCGACCGCGCTCGATCGGCCCGTTCAGCTGAAGCGCGTGGGCGAGAACGTGCACCTTGTGGCTGAGGCCAAGGAGCCGAAGGTGCTGTTGTTGGGCCATTTCGACACGGTCTGGCCAGTCGGGACAACCGAAGCATGGCCGTTCTCGGTCACTGACGGGATTGCCTCTGGCCCTGGCACCTTTGATATGAAGGCGGGGATCGTTCAGGCGATCTCGGCGATAGAACTCCTTTCCGACTCATCGCATGTCAGTCTTCTGCTGACCAGTGATGAGGAGGTCGGTTCGATCACGTCGCGGCAGTTGATCGAAGATCAGGCACGCAAGGCTGGTGCGGTGCTCGTCTGTGAGCCAAGCGCTGATGGTGGCGCGGTGAAGGTTGGGCGGAAGGGGATCGCCAATTACCGGGTCGAGGTCACCGGCAAGGCGGCCCATGCCGGGCTTGAGCCCGAACTCGGCGTGAACGCGGCCGTCGAACTGGCCCACCAGATCCTCAAAATTGCGGGTCTTGCCACCAGGGAAACCTCGGTGACACCGACCGTCCTCGCCGCAGGCACGACGGTGAATACGGTGCCCGAACACGCACAGTGCGAAGTAGATGCGCGATCCTGGACAACGGCTGACCTGGAACGTATCGACCACGCGATGAATGCCCTCACACCACGCCTGCCGAACGCCGTGGTGACCGTGTCCGGTGGTATCGACAGGCCCCCGTTCGAGGAGCCGATCGCGCGTTGGCTTTACGCCGAAGCGTCCTCTGCGGCGCGCGAACTCGGGTTGGCACCGTTGCAGGCGGTGCGGTCTGGTGGCGGTTCGGATGGCAACCTGACGGCGGCTATCGGTGTTCCCACCTTGGACGGGCTCGGTGCGGTCGGTGGGCACCCGCATGCCCGTAATGAACATGTGAACGTAAATGTGATGCCCGAGCGTGCCGCGCTGCTCGCCGCGCTGCTCGACCGGCTAGGGCAACGGTCGACTGCAGCATGACCGTTGCCCCACAATGGCAGGATGACGCGAGTTCTCATCTTGGGCGGGTCTTGGTTCCTTGGGCATGAGGTCGCCAGCCAGGCGGTCAGGCGCGGATGGGAGGTCACAACGTTCCGGCGTGGACACAGTGGCAGCGACGTCGAGGGAGCGACAGTTGTCCGCGGCGACCGCACCAAGCCTGACGACTTGTTGCGTTTGGCCGAGGCCGGTCCCTGGGATCTTGTCGTCGACACCTCCAGCTTCGTTCCACGCGAGACCTTGCAGATGGCACGCACCTTGGAGCCAGTGACCAATCGTTATGTGCTGGTTTCGACTGTGTCGGTGTATGAGGGTTGGCCCATCGAGCCGCTGAGCGAGGATTCAGTAGTACTCGACTGCCCCTCAGATGCCGGGCCGGACTACGGATACGACGGTGACCCGGGCCCCTCGACCTATGGGTTCGGCAAAGCCGGTTGCGAGCGAGCTGTGATCGAGACATTCGGCCGGGCTCGAACAGCTGTCTTGCGGCCCGGCGTCATCCTGGGCCCCAGAGAA
Source organism: Nocardia sp. NPDC050630 (assembly GCF_044457245.1). NCBI lineage: Bacteria > Bacillati > Actinomycetota > Actinomycetes > Mycobacteriales > Nocardiaceae > Nocardia > Nocardia sp. NPDC050630. The sequence goes on along the minus strand of NZ_JBITGN010000021.1, from coordinate 108,716 downwards.
TACGTCGGCCGACTCGAGTGGTGGCTACGGCGCATGGACCGGGGCGGGCGTGTGCTGGCCCCCGGTCGGCCCGAGCGCGCGATTCAGCCGGTCGATGTGCGGGATGTGGCAGCCTTCGCGCTCACGCCGTCCCTGACCGGGGTCTTCAACCTCACAGCGTCAGGTCACGAGACGATGGATGACCTGCTGCGCGCTTGCCTGGGTGTCACCGGCGGCAAGGCGACACTTGAGTGGATCACCGACGAGCAATGGCTTGTGGCGCAAGGAATTCGGCAGTGGACCGAGCTCCCGTTGTGGAGAACATATAAGGGCGCTTGGGCGGTTGATTCCCATCGTGCGGTCGAGGCTGGGTTCATCAGCCGCCCTGTAGCAGACACTGTCGCGGATACCTGGACTTGGCTCACCAGTGGTGGAGCGGCTATCGAGCACGAACGTGCTGGAGAACTCGGGATCTCGCCACAGCGCGAGCAAACGCTGCTCGGGCTGTGGGATGCCGTGCAGCTCGATCATTGCGGTAGCGAGTAGAAGCAGCACGCTACGAGGGCGGTGGCAGTGCCCGCATCGCCGTAGTGCGGGACAGGGAGATCGAGGTGAAATCCTCGATGGCCCCACCGAGCTGGAGTGCTTCAGTGGCACCGCGGTATCGCGAGGTGCCCAGTACCCGGGCAAGAAGTTGGAGCCGTTGCGCGATGGCTTCGGTTCGGCGGGTGGGCGCGAGTGCGAACACTGGCTGTAGCGCGGCCGCCGCGCCTGCCAGATCTCCGCGAAGCGTGCGGGCCGCGCCGAGGTCGACATGCGCGCTCAGCTCGCCAGCTCCCCACCGTTGGTCAGCCGGGATACCGGCGAAGAGTTCGACCGCGGCGACGGCTTCGTGCTCGGCCTGGTCGCCATCGCCGAGCGCAACGTAGGCCGCACCCGCGCACAGACCGCGGCGAGCTCGATCGAAAGCCAGCTCGCCGGCGATCTCGTCGAGAAACGGGTCGTCGCCAGCACGGTCGAGTTCGGTTGTGGCAGCGTCCAATTGGTCGCGCACCTCGTCGCGGGCTCCGAGCAGTGCGAGGGCTCGGGCGTTGACACTATGCAATCGTGCGCTTGCTGTCCCGATCGGCGCTGTTTCGAGTGCACCAGCGGCGATCTTGGCAGCTCGTCGTGGGAAGCCGGACCAGAACGCCACGGTGACTTGCAGCGCTCGAGCCCACGCCTGCAAGGAGGGGTGGTCGATGACATTGCCGTAGGTGTGCGCGGCACGTGCCTGCTCCTCGGCCGCACCGAGCAACCCGAGATCCCAAGACACCGAGGACAAAAGCCCACACACCTGGCCCGCGAGCAGATATAGCTCGGCCTGCTGGAGCGGTTTGTGCGTCCGATCGAGCTGCACATAGATGGTGTCTCTCAACGCGACCAAGTCGGTCAGCATCTCCAGCGGCGGAGTGATGTAGTACGCCCGCGCTGCCACGCCTGCTGCTGCATGCAGGTGTTCCAACGCTGAGGGATCCAGCGCTGAAGCGGATTCGATTGCGTGGCTCACCGATTCGTGTGCTGCGTTCACCGCGAGCTCCTGTTCAGTGACTTGTCGAGACTGGGACAGGGGCGGACCGAGCAATTCGGCGATCGGTTCACCGAACCATGATTCGAGGACTCGCCGTGCCGCTGTGCGTGGATTACTGTCACCGCCCTGGAACCAGCGCTTCGCCGCAGAACGAGAGACCGCGACATCCTCGCCGATGGCCTCTGCTTTGCGGGCGAATTCACGGAGAAAGTCGGCCACACCGAGCCGACGTTGCATCGCGAGCTGTTCCAAGCGGGTACGCGGTTGCCTATCCACGATGCTCATGCTCATCTCCACCCACCGCCAACATATGTCCATTTCACCCTGTGCGGGGAGGGGCACGCACGAAATGGCCCATATGTGGGCCGAAAAAAACCAGTTGCGGACCCTTCATGGACCACACCGCCACGCGAAAGTGAAACAGCATCCGGCGCTGGAGCACAACGCGGTTCACAGCGTCGCAGAGCGAAGTAAACGAACCGATTCAGGGGACGTGGTCGCCGCCGCCGGGACTGCAAGCCGACGGGACGAGGAGGGAAGCATGGAATGGGCGTTGAACATGTAGTGCCGTCGCGCACGATGGTATTGCGGCCAGCTGGGCCTGATCGGTGCCAACGTGCCGACGCAATCGCAACGGAGCTGACAACCTGATGGGTTCCGCGCCACAAGTGGCCGTGGCACTGCGGTCAGTCGTGTCGAATTCGCATGTATCCGTTGGAGTCGATCCAGCGGCACCGCTGTCGGCGGATCAGTTTGTCGCTGCCATCGCCGGACATCTCGACCCAACGTCCCCGATGGTTGGGTGGGCTCGTGAACTGGGAGATCTACAGGCGATGTTGGTCCCAGGGCAGCTAGTTTCGCCGCGCCGTCCGACCGATGCCGACGAAGCCGCGGCCCGCGCCGAGATCGCGCGCGTGGTAGCCATGGTCGGCTCGTGGGCGATGTTCCGCTTTGAGCGTGATCCCCTTGCGCGCAAGGGAACTCATTCCTTTGGTGAAGTTGTCAGTCACGTCGCCAGGACGTACGCCCATGCGTGGTGGGCGGTCTTGCACACAGACCAGGACGAGCCGCAGCAGTTGCCGCACGAGGCGTGGTTTCACCTCGGCCAGGTCCGCGAAGGCTATGCCGACCTGGTCGAAGACCTCCGTGCGGCCACGTCCAGCTCTCGCTGGGATGGCGTGGCATCCACTCCAGATGATCCCAGTACACACAGCCCGCGTGAAATACGAAACAGCACTCAGGGATTCACGCCCCTCGACCTCGCCCCACAGTGATATGGAGCCCAACACCGTGATAGCTGTCTCGCAGCGGAAGCCGAAGCCGCTACACCCCAAGACATCTCGACCGACACGGGTGGTGCCCTTGGTCGACCGCCTAGGCCAACGGCCTTGGTGGTGCCGCGCCATCGTCGAGGTCGGGCTGCTGTGGTGGAGCCTGGCGCGAGGATGGCGTGACTGATGGCCAGGGCTCGTCATCGAGTGGCGTTGGTGGCCGCTGCCGCGGTGACATTGCTGGGGCTGACGCCCGGCGCCGCTGAGGCCGCGACCGACCCGGCGGACTGTACGGCGATGTCGTTCACGGTTCCGAACGGGACGATGGGGGCCACCTTATGTGTGCCGCACGCCGGCGCGGATACGGTGATGGTGTTGATTTCGGGTGCGGGGATCAATCAAAAATATTGGGACGCAACCTATCAGCCAGAAACCTATTCGTTCCGTCGGGCGATGAACGCCGGCGGATTGGCGACCCTGGCGGTGGACAGGCTCGGCACCGGCACCAGCAGTCGCCCTCCAAGCGCAGCGGTCACCTCGACCGGACAGGCCGCCGATATGCAGCAGATCATCACCGCACTGCGGACAGGTCTGGCGCCGACCACGCGGTTCACGAAGGTGATCCTGGGTGGAGTTTCCCTCGGCGCCGGAATTGCGGTGCTGGCAGCAATCGACGGCGATGTCGACGGGGTGCTGCTGACCGGCTATTCCCACAACGTCGATCCAATCGGCACGATGTCGGCCGCGATGACCTTCCGGCCCGCCGCCAGCGATCCGCTGCTCGCCGGGCTCGGCTATGACCTGGGATGGCTGACCACCGCGCCAGGAACCCTCGCCGATTCCTTCCTCCCGGCCGACACGGATCCGATCGTCCGCGCAGTCGGCGACACCATGGCCGATGCATTCGCGCTGCCGGAGATGCTCGACGGCATGCCGACCACCATGACCTCGATGACGACCCGGATTGCGGTCCCGGTCCTCGTTGTCAACGGTGCGCTGGATCGGCTGTGCGCTCCTCAGGTGTGCGCCGATTCGAGCACCTTGTTCGCCGCGGAAGCGCCCTTTTTCAAACCAGGGATGATGACGGCTCTCGTGCTACCCGGCGCCGGGCACGCAATCAACTTGGCCCCGAATGCACGCGACTACCAGGACGCGGTCCTGCGCTGGGCCGACGCTGCCTGACCTGTCTCCTTGGTATGTGGTCGACAGTTGGAGAGGTTTGCATTGCGGCAGACAACGATCAGAACAGCACACCCTGCACCGACCTCGGAAGCCGGAGCAATGGTGCCCGGCACGCGACCCCCAGCGGCCGAGGACTATCGTCCGTCCAGCTCCGAACTCCTGGCACCCTACCCAGTGCGACACACCAGTTGGTGGCGCTACAGCGATGGCGCTCGGAGTTCCCACCACCCGTCGACATTCCTGACACGCCTCCCCAGGTTGATGCCGAGCCGCCCAATTTCGCGCCAGCGGCTCAGCTGCAGACCGGCCCGCGAACACGGTCACGACCGACCACCTCGGCTGGATACCAGACGGTTCGACCACGACAAGGCTGACGCGGGCGGGAGGTCGCGGTGTTTGACGGCGTGCTGGTCGACGTCACGACAGATCGAGTGGGTACGCCGCCGCGCGGTGCAGCTCGACAAACCAAACCATGGATGGCAGATGGAGACGGAATCTTGAGTAGCGCAACGAATCTCGCGAACCCGCGGAAGCCATTCGGTGATCCGGGCCGGTCTACCGGCGCTGCGATGCCGACCGTGGTCGCTCTGGCAGTCACTCCGTCGGGTGTCGGGCTGGTGTATGCGACTTTTTCTGTGCAGGAACCTCGAGATCTCGGGGTGGATCAACGAGGGTTCACATTCGGCTACGAAGTCCTCAACGACGCAAGTTCGCAGACGAGCCTCACTGTCGAGCTCGACGGTCGGATTGCCGAGTGCAACCGCTATGCCGAGGTGATCACTGGTCACGATCTGGCAGCTACCCTCAAGCCGCTGTGTTCGACGGTCCAAGGCCAAGTTGAGTTGGTGAGCTTGGACAAATATGCACTGATGTGGGCGCATCGTCGTGAGCAGCGCACGAAGGACGACGTCTCCGCGCAGATGGTGGACACGGCGGTCGATCTGGATATCTCGGCGCCGGATCTGCGCACTACCTGCACGGCAACCAAGCTGTCGAGCTGGTATCTGGAACCGAGTCGCGATAGCTGGCGAGGTCCGATCACTGCAGCCTTGGCGTCGGCGCTGCTCACGGCCAGGTCGAAGGGTTGGTGCTCCTGGCAAAGGCTCGACCTGGATCCCCTGGTTACTGAGTCGCAACGCGAGCAGCGGTAGGCGCAGGATTCACGCCTTTCCTGCCCTGTACTCCCAGTGTTGCACTGCCCTCTCATGACCAGCAAAAGTTATCCGCCACAGATAAGCGGCCCCAGCACAAGCACCATCACATGAGCATTCCATAGCGAGTTGACCTGTCAGCGCCCGCTCGGCGTAGACGCCCCTGCCCTGAAACAGAAAGGCATCCGATGACCTACCGTCCGCGGCGGGAGTTCATATTTGTCAGCGATGCAGGGATGCCGCTGCCTCGAGTCGCCGAGTTGATCGCAGAGCTGACCAGCCAGTACGGCGGCGAGTACGTCCTGGTGCTCTCTCGTGCGGTCGATTCCGCCAGCCGCAACGATCAATCTAGTTACAAGACCGGATTGAACACCGCAATCAGTGTGCTCACCGACGGGGCCCGTGACAAGGAGACAGCCACGGACATTGTTATCGATCACCTGGGGCTATTCCTGGCCGCGTTCCGCGCCGACCTCCAGCGTGTCGAGCGGAACGACGCCTCGCCGGATTTTCCATCACGGGATGGCTCGTGACGACCCGCACATCTGATCTGCGGTGCCTCGTATGGGTGGTCGTATGTGCTTACTCGGCCTGGCGACAGGCTGGGACAGTTTTTGATGATCGTTCAAGGGAACGTCGGTGGGCCTGTAGCAAGGACGGAAGCTATGTAGTTCTCGGTGTCTTGGGCCTCCCATGGCTCGGTCAATGCGGGATTTTCGGCTGGTTCGGTGAGTGAGGGGGTGCTGAATCGGGCGGTGAGCCAGGAGGCCCAGATCTTGCGCTGCTGGTGATGACATGCGATGCGCTCGATGCGCGCGTGGTGGAGTGCGTGGGCGCTTGCGATGTCGTCCAGGCTCGTCGGGCCGGAGCGGAGTGTGCCGCGGGTGTGGGTGATGAGTCCAGCGGTGGCGAGGGTGGCGATGGTGTTGTAGCCGGTGCTGCGGCTCATGTGGGCGGCGGCGAGCGCATCGGAGGGCTTGATGATGCCTTGATGCACGATCACCTCATAGAGGCGTCTATGGTGGTTCCCCAGGATGCTCCATGCCGGGTGCACAGGTTCGACCCGCGCAAGTTTGGTTTGGGTGAGGCTCGGTTGTGGGCGGTGGCCGTCAACCCGCGCCGTGACCAGGGCATACCGGTCGGCGAGCAGACCCGCACCGCGACGGACGCGCAGCAGGGGAGCGCCCGGCACGTCACGGATATCCCGGAGAACCTGCCATACCGTGGTTTCAGGCATGGACCCAGCCATGAGCGACAGCGATCGACCGCCGAGTTCGACCACCGGTACGCCAGCGACGATCTCGCCACCGACAACGGACGCATATGCGAGGGCTTGCAGGACGGCTAGGACGTTTGCTCGCCGAGGGGAACCAGGCCACTGAGCATCGACCCATGCGATCGCAGTTGCGAGCCATCGGGTTTGAGTTTTCGCGCGAACGCGATCCTCCCCCCACCACCCCCCTGTGTGCTCTGACCTCTTGTGCGCAAGTGACAGGAATTTGGGGACGTTCGTCGATGCCCAGCGGCAGGCACTGCCCCAATCACGGCGTAGTGCCGCAGCGGCGCCGCGCCCGTAGCGGAGGTAGGCCCCCGCCAAGCCATTCCACGACCCGCCCGCAGCCGGAAACTGTGCCTGCACATCGGTGAGCGACATCCCTTGCAGTACTGCTGCGGCGAGCACGGATTGGCGCGCGGCAGAGCGGTCGAGACGGCCATTTCGCGCGCGCCACCGCTGATCCGGGGGCGCGACGCCGTGCACGGCGAACGCGGTCACCGTGGCTGGCATCGCGGTGCGTCGCCGGTATTCGGTGCGAAGTCGCGCATTATCGCCGGTGCCTTCCCACAGTGGCGCGGTCTGGCTCGCGCGCGATTGAGACACGCTCGGCGCGCTCGTCTGCACCGCGCGCGATGTGCATGCCGCGCGCGCAGTAGTGAAAGCTCGTGCACTACCGACCGTCGGTCTGATCCGTGCTCCGCCGAGAAGTTCGACCAGACGGCCGACGAAGCCCAGCTCGGAGCGCACAACGAGGGCGTCGGTGGCGGCATCGAGAGTGCCGTCGAGCTGCCGGAAACCGCCCTGTTTGCATCGTGATCCGGGTGGGGTGAGTGATCCGGTGAGGTCATTGCACATCGGGGTGATGTCGAGCGTTACCAGGCGCTCGGCCAACAGATGCACGATCGGCTCTACCTCGGCCTTGGTCAGGACGGTGCCGATCGGCAGCGGGACAATGACGTGGCGGCCGCCGCTGGTGGAGCGGTCGCTGATCGCACGTCCGCCGCATTCGCCGATCCAGACCAGGCATTGCCGCACATCTCCTTCGACCGCCTCGCGGCCGTGGTGTCGAGCGTCGAAATCCAGCCCCAGGAGCCGAGTTCGCCGATGCTGATACAGCGGCAGGGCCACCGGCTGTGCGGGCAGGCGTTTGGTCAGCGCGCGCGACCGGTCGCTGTAGCGACCCCGCGCGGGATCCCACGGTCTCATCGACCGTCTCGCAGCCAGCAGCGGCGCCAACCGCGCGAACGTAGCCCGCGCGACCGCTTCCGACGGCGGGAAAACATCAGCGGGAAAGGATGATTCGGGTAGCGGGGATTGCCGGTCGGTGAGCACGCCACATCCGCTGCGGTTGTCTCCGACCGAGCTTGATGGCATGCGCACGCATGAGCTACCCTTAGACCTGCTTAGCACTAACAGCCTTCGGGTTGTACGGCCCTCAGTTCCAGCTGGGGGCCATTTGTTTTGTTATGTCTTGTGCCTCAACGTGTTCGAAGCACAGGTGGGGGAATGCCGCTTTGTGGTTTTCGGGTTGGTACCTCCTCTCAGTTGATGGCTCGGATTGGACGTTGTTGGCGGCGTTCATGTTCGGTCGACCTTTGGCCGCACTGGTGCGAAATTCTGATGGACTAGCCGTGGTTCAGGCGGTTCATGTGGTGGCAGTGCTCTCCAGGACGGGGATTTCCAGACCCATCGATTTCGCGCAGAGGATGTGGCGGTCGATCGTGGATCGGTAGATCGACGCGGCGGTGATTCGTCTCATCTCGACCGCGATCGCATTGGCGTTCCAGCCTGCCTGTGCGAGCCGGAGTACAGCGACAAGATGATCTTCGGGCACCTTCGCACTCCGCTGCGCGATCATCTGGCGCGCGACGCGCTCACACGCGTCCAATGATCGCTCCCGCGGCGCGAACACCCCAGAGAGTGCGGGTATATCGCGTGCGTTTGAAGTACTAACGTTGGACGGCTGGTCACCAGTGCGACTGGACTTCCGATCCGCGGCTCCGGCCGCAGGGACCGAGAGTCCCTCGATCATCCTGGCGTATCGGGTGGCCAACCAGGTATGCAGCCACAAACCAACAACAACCATGACCGGGGCAGCGCTGTACAGCACCACCCCGAGCGCGTCTCCAGCCTGCAGATGGGGGCCAGCATTGAGTCCGACCGTGACCACAAGCAGGGACACCTCGAACGCGATGATTTTGGCGCGGTCGACTCGTTGACCGATCCGCGCAGCGGTAGTCGCCTGGTCCATGATCTGCAAGATCGGGATCGAGACCATCGCTTCGACGCCGAAGCTGACGATCCAGAAAGCTAGGCGGGGTCCGCCCGGCCCGAAGGTCCGCCCGTAATTGGTGCCTACATTGATCGCTGACCACACCAAGCCGACTGCCATTGCGCCATACATCCACCTTGACATCCACACCGCCTTGCGGTGCAGCATCGCGATCAGAGCGTCCGAACTCGTCGCGCGGCGTTGGGCGGCCACTGCCCGCTCATGCCACCGACGATCGGCAAGCTCTTGTTGCCTGATCCGCGCGGCCTGGACATGCTCGCGATACTCAGAGGTCAAGGCACGCTTCGCAAGTCGCTTGCGCTGACGCCTGCTCTGATCTCGCAACCACTCTTGCAAACGACGCTCTTTGTCGATCTCGCCGAACGAGAGCGCTTGCGCCAGAGCCGGATCGGCCTGCAAAGGCAACATGGCTCGAGCACGCTCGACCCTGCTCCCAAGCTCGGCGACCGGATCCTTGCCCGACAGATCTCTATCGAAGTCATCGGTGAAGGGGCGCCGCCGACGGATGGTTACCTTCACGCCGAACCCCCACACGCAACGGCAACGAACCTTCGAGCGGAAGAAGGCGACGAATCATCATCGGCATGGACCAGCACCATAAACGTTCCTCAGCACATTGGGACAAATTACGAACCCGGGAGGCACGCCATGTCATCCATGTGAAATGGCATGGGCGCGCGACGAACCAACGCATGCGACACACAACGACCGCAGGTGATTCACAGAACCCCGTCCGCGTCCAACGCAAGGCCTCGAAGCTGCCCATTCGCGCTGAGTGCCCAGCCGCAACCGGGCCGAGCTGCCCCTGATTATTGACCAACTGCTTCAGCTTGGCAAAGCCGATCCACCGTTGCGACGCGAAAGCCCCACGAACACAGCCCGATTCGCATCCAATGCCGTTATCACACGCGCCGATGACGAACCCGCCCGTGGCGGCCGCAGCAGGAAGAGACAGCAACACGCGCAATGCACCCACGCTCGGGTTGTCTTGACGCAAAACCGGTCACGGCCCCAACGGCCACGCCATCCCGCGCAGGTTGGTCCGGCACATCACGAGAGCGGGCCCACCATGGGGGACGTGCCAAAGTGTCAAGCCCCCGCGTCCCGGAGATTCACACATGGCGCTTGCGGAAGCTCTGATTCGCCAGGCTGTATAGGGATTGGCACCTCCTCGGCCGCAAGACGACACCGGTGGTGAGGGTTTGGCGCCGGCTATCGCTGGGCAGCCAGCGCCATAGGCTCGTATGCCGGAATAGCGATGATCAGTTCTGCCGATGGGGGAGCCGGCCGGGCGCAGTCAAGCAGCGTCAATCATCGGGTGCGACGCGGATCCGGAAGCGGCGACCCCAACGGGATCAGCCACGGCTGGGCTGTTGCCGATCATCATGGCGAACTCGGCAGCGGCGAACGAGTGCATCCACACGACAGCCGCGATCATCAGCGGTGCGATGCCGAACTCGATCGTCGCCTGACTGTCACCAGCTGCGATATGCGGCATGACATTCAGTGTGATACTCAGCAGCAACAACGTTGCCTCGATCGTGACAATCTTCGACTTGGCAATCACGTGTCCCTCTCGGGACGCCGTGGTTGCAAGGTGCATGATCGCGATGAGTGGCAGCGTGATGAGCGGCTCGACGAGGAATGCAAGCCAATATCGGGGGTCCGTGATGGCGGCCCCTGCCATCAGGTTGTCCTGCACGTTGACCGATCCCCACAGCACGCCCGTCACTACGACGCCATTCATAGCCCATGACACCCACTGTGAACTACGGAATAGTCGTCCTACCCGGGCAGCGGGGCTGGCGACACGCCGATGCGTGGCGATGGCGTCCGCATGCGCCTCAGCATCGGCAATTTCGAGACGCCGCCGTCGTTCCTGGTGGTGATGAGCGTCTTTGGCGGAGTTCAGGCGAGCGGTACGGGTCAGCGTGCGGATGTCTTCCTCGACGGCGCGCTCGGCGAGCAGTTCATCGTCGGATTTGGCGTCGATGAACGCTGCATCAGTCTGCTCAGCCAAGCGTTTCCGTGCCCGGTTCTGCTGCTCGTTGAAATCGAAGTCGACATCGAACAGAGCCGCGGCCTGGGCGCGCCGTTGGCGCGTGGGCATGGTGATAATGGTCATGTCGGGAAGCCCTTCTTCCTGGCATCAGCCCCTCGGCGGACGGTCTAGATCCGCTGAGGGGCGTTTTTGTGGCCACCGTCGAGAGGGTCTAGCTCCCTCGGGTGGGTTGTCGTCGGGATTCGAGCACCTGTCGAAGCGGTACGTCAACACTGTCAGTTTCAGTGGTGGACAAGAAATCCCACGTCGGAGCAGGGTCGGTAGTCGCTTTCTCTGGTTGATTGGCCACCTAGCAAACGACGGGCGGCCCGATCCGTCCGGGAGATTTTGGGGGAAATTCTGGGGAAGTTCGCCCCTCCGGGCGCCCCTCAACGCGATCGAACCCGACCGAATCGGCGACGATCAACAGGTCGATGCGATCGATTCTCGGCCCATGCGGTTTGACGGCCCGCCCCACGTTAGTGGGCGTTTTTGCTGGCTATGACAGACGACGGGGCGGACTGGTATGGGGCGTGAGTCAGCCCACCTCAGCTCATGCAACCACTTCATCATGGAAGAACGCCCCGACGAGGTCACCGAGGCGCTGCGCGCGTGGCTGCTGCGCCCGGCCACTTGATAGTCGAGCGACTAAAATTGTTGTCTACCTTTATCATTCGCGCGCGAATAGAATCGGAGGCCAGTGGTGCTCGCCGAAGCTATGAGGAGCACGTCATACGCTGAGATCGATTTTGGGGGAAAATCGGGAGAATCCGCATACCGCGTCACTGTTGTCAGACCAAGCATTGTTCGACGAACAGCGGCTTCGCGGAGGTGACCGGGTGTGCCGATAATCCGGCGCATCTCGTGCGGTGGCCACAGTCTGTCCAGGTTCGGCGCCGCAGTCCTGAATCCATCGATGTGGCGGTGCGTCATTTGCGTCAAGGTTGGATTCGGACTGTTGCGGTTGCGGATCAGTGCACGGCTGCGACCGCGGCGGCCGGTGTGGTCGCGATGGTCACGGTGCGGATACCGGGCACTGTGCGGGTGAGGGCGATGGTGATTCGCCGTTCGGATTCGTCGGCGAACCGGCCGGAGATGATGGCGTCGCCTTCATCGACGGTGACGTGCCAGCGCCGTGCTCCGGTGTATTGATCGAGGAGGTTTTGGGCATCGGCGGCGAGTGCGTCATCGGGGGTGAGCATGATGCGCAACGCGTCGCCGCGGCTGAACATGCCGATCACGCGGCCGTCGGCATCGACGACTGGCAGACTGCGTAGCCCGTGCGTTACCAGCCTGCCCATGACCTCTGCCAGTGCCGCGTTGTCGGGCACCGACACCGCGGGTGTGGTCATCACCGCACTGACCGGGTCATTGAGTTCGCCGGCTCGCAAGAGGTCACCGCTGGTGATTACTCCGATGAGGCGATCGTCCTGGTCGAGAACGGGCAATGCCGCGTAGCCCAGTTCGGCGAGCATCAGCGCCGCCTCGCGTGCCGTGTTGTTGTGCCGCACGGCGATGATCGGTCGTTGCATGACCTCGCGTACCCGCATGTTCTTCATTCCGTTCAACTCTATTCAGCTAGTTATCGGTTGGGCAGGAGAGGGCAGATCCTTCGCTGGACTGTTCTCGTGTTTTCCGGGGGCTCGGTCTGCCAGCCCGTAGGGGACCGCCTGTTGCAGCGTCACCGCCATGATCGCGCCGCTGGGTGTGTGGTAGATACGGCGTTCGCCCGGTCGCGCGCCGGTGATGGCGCTGCCCAGTGGCGATTGCGTGGAGTAGACCTCCATTTCGTTGTCTTCGGCTTCGCGTACTGCGAGCAGAAACGTCTCGACCTGTTCGGTGTCGTCGTAGCCGACGGTCAAGACCATGCCGGGCTCGGCGATACCGTCGTCGGGTGGGTTCTGACCGATGAGGGCGTTGCTGAGCAGGTGGTGGAGCCTGCGGATACGCTCCTGGCGCGCGGACTGCAGAGCCTGGTTGCGTGCGTAGTCGTCACCGTCCTCAGTGGGCACTTCGATGTGGCGTTGCGCGAGCAGTTCCTGCAATTCGGTCTCGAGCCGATCACGGGCTCGAGATGTCATCCAGACAGCTGCGGTGCTGGTCATGTGTTTGTGTCCCTCCTTATGAGACGGGGTTGGAGACTGTTGTCAGGGGCGGGCCGAGGCGGCGGTGCCGCCCCTGACAACGCGCAGGCCCTGAAGTCGGGCCGGGTCTGAGTCGCAGGGATCCACGGCATCGCGGTGCTCGTGCCGAATCGGATTGTCGCGCGGCACCTGAGGTCCGTGGCCGAGTCTCACGGCAATGCGGGCTATGGTCGGTTCTCGGGCCGATCGATGCTCACCATGTCGCTCCTGCCGCCTGCGGCGTTCTTGTCAACTCCATAGTGGCTGGCTGTCTCGGCAATCGGTTGCGCTGATCCCACAATCGAGGCGCCGAGATTTGTAGCGGTGGCACAGGACGGTCAGTCGTTGTCGGTGACGGCGAGTTCGATCATCATGGCGAGTCGTTTACGGGGGTCGTCCAACCCGAGGTCGGCCACCTCGGCCATCTTGCGCAGCCGGTTACGGACGGTGTTCTCGTGGACGCCCAGTTGCGCGCCCGCCCAGGCTGGGTCGCCCTGGGCCTGCAACCAGGCACGCAGCGTCGCCACATAATGAGTAGAGTTCGCGCGGTCGTGGCGTCGCAACGCCGACACCGGCCCCCGGGCGGGGATGCGTCCAGAAAGCCCGGCGGTGCGCAACCGCTGCAGCAGGATCTCGTCCCACGACTCGTCATAGGCGGGGGGCACCGCATCCGCTGAGCGGGCCTCGTGCAGCGCCAGGCATTCCTCGGCCTCTCGGCGCGCCAATGCCAATTCGGTTGCCCGGGCCACACCGCTGATCCCGGCCAGAACCGTCATCTGCGCGGGCAATGCCGCCTGTAGTTCGGTTATCCAGCGTCGTGCGGTCGCCGCCTGATCGGCGGGCAGCACGGTGTAGATGGTGTCGCCGACCAAGGCGCTGCGGCTCGAACGGGACCAGCCGAATCCGGTTGTCGCTCGCTCGAAAACCTGCAGCAGCGCGGCGTGCCGCTCATCGGCCAACCGCGTGCGCAGCGCGATCGCCCGCAAAGTCTCCGGCGCCAACCCCAGCCTGCTGGCCACCGTCGCCGAGTCTGCGGCGCCCTCCAGCAAACTGATCACCAGTTCGGATTCCACCTGACGTTCCAGGTCCGCGCTCGCCCGCGAACGCAACAGATGCAGGGCCACCGTGTGCGCGCCGTCGGCCAATGCGATCCGTCGAGCCCCGTGCATCGGTGCCGGGCACGACACCCATACCGAGCCAAGCAATTGCCGGCCCACGCGCACGGCCACGACCATCCGCCCCGTCAAACCATGTTCTGCCTGCGCGGGAACGAACAACGGTTCATCCGAGACCGCCAAATGTGCGAAGACACCGCGCGCGTCGAACAAGTCCCGCAACCACTGCGGCATTTCCCGGCTCAGGATCGTCTCGACCCGTGCGGGGTCGAGGTGCTGCTGCGGCTTCGAATACGCCAGCACCCGAGACCGGCGGTCCTCGATCGTCACCGCACCCCCGACCGCGTCGGCCAGACTGTCGGCCAAGGCGAACAAATCGGTCGGGCCGCGACCGGCCTCGGTCTCGCGTCCTTCCAGAACCAACCCGTAGACCGCCGCGGCCACCTCACTCCAGGCCACCGCGGGATCGACCACCATCACCGCCACGCCCTCGATCTCCGGCTCGTCCGCAGTCTGCGCACCCGCACGGATGAGCGCGACAACAGCCCGCGCCGACTCCGCCCAGTCCACCACCTCCGACACCGAGCGTGCCCCGATCCCCAGCAGCACATCACCCACTTCTGCGGTGTCCTGATCGGCCCCGTGGATCACCACACTGCGCAATGGGGTGGATCGGGGAACCGAACACAACCGCAGGCGGATCCCATAGCCACCCAGGACGTTCGCCAACCGGTCCAATGTCACCATGAGCTGCTCCTGTGTCGAGCTGAAGGTGCAGTGCGATCAGCGGCCGACAGAAGTTCGCGGACAACGACGTTCGGATTCGTCGAACGCTCCATCGGGATGAACACCAGCGCGTACCAGCGTCGGCGACCCGCGTCGCATCGACGAGAGGAGATTTCCCGGTGCCGCGCCCCGTGCTCGCTTGCGAGCCTAGTTCTGCACATCCTCACCAGGGGCGATTGCCGCACTCCCCGCCGGATCCGTTCCGGCCACGCACCCTCGAGCAGGTCTGCATAACTCGGGTCTACAGAAACAATTATCAACCTGACAATTATCAGCCTGCAGAAAACCGACTGCGCGCATGCTATTCCGCTACGTACACCAACACTGCGAACGGGATCAGTTTCGTCGACGGCGTCGACCCCGACGGTCGCCGAGTGCTGATCGCCTACCCGAGCCCTGAGCAGCTTCCACGCGAGGTTATCGACCATCGGTTCCGATGAATGGTTGATATCCCTGGCCGGTGTTATTCGAGTCTGCGGCGTAGGTCATCGGGATAGTCGCGATAGGCGGCGGCGACTTCGTCGAGGTAAACCAGGGTAGGGAAGTCGATGACGGGTTGGTGGTCGGCGAGGAATCGGGCGGTGTGTTCGACGATGCGTTGTTCGTCGGCGGGGTCGAAGCCGAGTTCGACCAGGACGTCGGCGTCGACGACGAATTGGGACTCTATGAAGTCGCCGTGGTCGTCGATGCGGACACGGTATTCGTGGTCGATCACGGGTTCCACACTGAGGTGTTCGGGCATGGGATCGCGCTCCATATCGGTGTCGGGTAGCGTGTCGCGGCTGTTGGGTTCGTCATGGGTGTTCCGCGAGGTCGGTCTGGTCAGCCGGGTCCATCACGGCGCGGTCGTGTGGCGCTCGGGCGATGCCGTGGCGGGCGAAGCAGTCGGGCATGGCGGTCACTGCAGCGACGCGGTCAGGGGGGGTCGACAATTCAGTGGTGAGGTGGTCCCAGCTGGCGTCGAACTTGGCGACTCCGTCGTCTTCCAGGCTGGTGACGATCTCGTCGTAGTCGATGCCGAGCACGGCTAGCTCGTCGAGCACCTGCCGGGCCTGCGGGTAGGTGCCGTGGATGCTGTCGCGGGGAATATCGCCATGGTCGGCGACCGCGTGCAGGGTGGTTTCGGGCATGGTGTTGACCACGCCGGGCGCGATGAGCTCGGTGACGTAGCGGGTGTCGTCGTAGCGGGGATCCTTCACCCCGGTCGATGCCCACAAGGGGCGTTGCGGGTGTGCTCCCGCGCGTGCCAGCGCCCGCCAGCGGTCGCTGTCGAGGTACTGCTCGTAGAGCTGATACGCCAGCCGCGCGTTGGCGATCGCGGCGGCGCCACGCAGGGCCGCGGCCTGATCGGTGCCGAGCTTGTCGAGCCGCTGGTCGACGGCGATGTCCACGCGGGATACGAAAAACGATGCCACCGAATGGATTCGCGCGATGTCACGGCCGTTCGCGTGGGCGAGTTCGAGCCCATCCAGGAACGCCTCGATCACTTGTCGGTAGCGGTGCAGCGAGAACATCAAGGTGACATTGATGTCGATGCCCTCGGCCAGGCAGGCGGTGATCGCGGGTAATCCCTGCTTGGCGGCGGGGATCTTGACGAACAGGTTGGGCCGGTCCACCAGCCACCACAGTGCATGGGCTTCGGCGACGGTGCGGTCGGTGTCGTGTGCCAGCCGTGGGTCGACCTCGATCGATACCCGCCCGTCGACCCCCTGGGTGGCGTCGTAGACCGGGCGCAAGACATCACACGCCCAGCGCACGTCGTAGGTGGTCAGCTCCCGTAATGCCGTGTCGAGATCGACACGGCGCAGCGCCAGGCGCCGTATCTGGTCGGGGTAGGTGTCACTGCCGGTGATGGCCTTGGCGAAGATGGCCGGGTTGGTCGTCACCCCGGTCACATGCTGGTCGCGCACCAGGCGAGCCAGGCTGTCGTCGGTCAGCCGCCCGCGGCTGAGGTCGTCGAGCCAGATCGACACTCCAGCTTGGGTCAATGCGGTCAACGGGTCGGACACAAGCTTCTCCTTCCAGGGGTTGTCGACTACGCCGGTGGCCAGATGCTCACCGGGGTGGCGGTCGCGTTCCACCTGGCCGTATGCGGGATACCCGGTTCCGGCGGCGCGACGCCGGTCCGCAATACCGCAGGCCGTGAACAGCCGCGCCTACGCGGTTGGTTCGCCAGGTAGCAAACAGTGGGCGTGCTGCCAGGCGGACTGGGATGGGGCGTGAGTCAGCCCCACTCCGAGCTCATGCAACCACGTCACCATGGAAGAACGCCCCGACGAGGTCACCGAGGCGTTGCGCGCGTGGCTGCTGCGGCCCGCGACTCAGATAGTGGCTAGCGGGTAGGGCGGGGTGCCGATACCGACGATCCGGAGGTTGCCCCAGGGGTCGCGCTCCTGGAGGCGACCCGCGGTCGGCTCGCCGCCGGGCAGTGTGAGGAGCACTTCGGCGCGTCCGGGATCGGGTAACTCGTAGCCATCACTCGGGGCGACGCGTCCGTACCAGTGGTAGCGGCCATCGATCGGCTCAACATGCCCACTGAGGGTGACCTCGACCGGAACCTCCGCGCCAGGGGCGTCGAGTAGCGCCGGACCCGAATAGTCGTGCGTCGGTTCACGATCCGCTGGCACAGTCAGGTCGTAGTGGCTGGGATCCGGTCGGCGCATAGCGCGCCGGTAGGAGATGCCGGATCCCGGCCAGGCGGCGGCCCGATTCACCCGGTGTCCGTCCAGGTACCAACTCCGGCGGCCGCCCGAATTCCACACGGTGCCAGCCTGTTTCGACCGCACGCGCCGATTGAACTCGTGCTGGGTCGCGGCGCGGACTTCGATCCGGCTGTTGGAGGTCGTGCGTAGCAACTCCAGGCATTGGCGGATGTAGCGAACCTGTGCCTTGATCATGGAGACGATGGACTGATCTCCACCGCCGGAATTCGGGCCCATGATGAGAAACAGATTCGGGAAGCCGTGCACGGCGACGCCGAGAAATCCTTCCATCCCAGTGCGCCAGGCCTTGTGGAGACTGAGCCGGTTCACGCCGACGATGTGCTGATCAGCGAACCGGTCGGAAATCTTGAACCCGGTCCCGTACACAATGGCATCGAATTCCCGCTCGATGCCATCGGTGGTGATGATCCCGGTCTCGGTTATCGAGGCGATCGGTGCGGTCACCAGCGCGACATTCTCGCGCTGCAGCATGTTGTTGGACGACTCATAACCCCCATAGCTGGCCCAGCGGTAGAGCCGATGCGCGCCTGGGAGATACCGGAACATCCAATGCTCCACCGGCGACAGCGTGCGATCCGGCTTCGGCGCCGTCCAGTGCGGTGTTCGCTGGAATACTGTCACCTGCTCAGCGTGCTCGGCGATCTGCGGCACGAATTGCACAGCACTGGCAGCGGTTCCGATGACCGCGACCCGCTTGTCGGTTGCCTCGAAGTCGTGATCCCATTGCGCCGAGCGAAAACTGTGTCCCCGGAACATATCTCGGCCCGAAAAGTCCGGGATGCTCGGTTCATGTAGCGGCCCCATTGCCATCACCACCATTCGCGGCTGGAAATGTCGCCCGTCCGAGGTCCGTACGTGCCAGCGGTCCGTTTCGTCATCGAAGTCGAGTGTGACGACTTCGGAGCGCAGCCGAATACGCGTGCGGATATCGAATTTGTCCACGGTGCGGCACAGATACTGCGGTGTCTCCGGCCGCTTGGCGAACATGCGAGTCCACCGGGTGTTCTCCCGCCAGGTTCCGCCGATCTCGTCGGCTTGCTCGAGCACGATGAAGTCGTCGAATCCGGCCTTGCGCAACTCGACGGACATTCCGATCCCACCGAAACCGGCCCCGACTATGACGATTTCGGGTTCGGTCGTGCTCTGCTGGGTGTGGCATGAGCGGTGGTTATGCATGCTGGCTCCTCCGGGCTCGACCGCTCATGCCAGCAGGCCCCGCCAGCGCCAGATTCGCTTGCCCATCGGTCCGATCAAACCGTGCTTATCCAGGAACGCACCGAGATTCGCGGCACCGGTACCGAGTGCCTTCTTGGCGTACGGGTTGTTCGTCGCTATCCGCCGCGCCGCGCGACCGTCCAGGCCTGCCCGGTTGTACATGTGCCGATTGGTCATCAGGTAGACGAACAGCGGTGCGGCCACCGCGACACATAAACGGGTGTAGGCCAATTCGGCCTGCGACATGGTCGGCACCCGCCGCGCCAGTGCGTCGCGAGCGAATCCGATGTGGCGTGCTTCCTCGGTGACATGGATCCGCATCGCGCGAGAAACCAAGGGCTGCAACTCCGGATCGTCGAGGGTGCGCCGCTGCAGCGCGTCGAAGATCTCCTCGCCGACGAGTGCGCCCACCCAGGTCATCGATCCGCGCAGAAATAGCGGGAGGGCTCCGATGGCGAGTCGGCCGGGCAGCCGCGGCCAATACGGACGCGCTTCGATCCGGTCGATGAGCTTGCCGAACATCATCATGTGGCGGCACTCGTCACCCATTTCAGTGAGGGTGTAGTGCGAATGCCGGGTGGTCGGATCATCGCGCATCAGTTCCCGTAGCAGCAGGCGGTTGAGCAGATTCTCGAACCAGATGCCGACGAAGAGCACGTTGGCCAATTCCTGGCGCGACAGTTCCCGGCGCTGCTGCGGGGTCATCGATTCCCACAGTGCGGTGCCGTAAAGCGAAACCACTTCGGGTGGCAGAAACAGTTTGTCCGGGTGGAGCGGAGCGTCCCAGTCGATATCGACCGCAGGTTCGTACGACTTCTTCGCCGAACCAGTCAGCAGTCGCTGTGCGAAAGATTCCTGCGGGATGACTACGGCCTCGTCGCCCATGTCGGCTCCAACTCTAGAATACCTGATACAAGCTGTAACACTCAGATTAGTGAGACAGAGTGTCACGGTCAATAGCCGAGTCCGGGTATCGTGAGCGGGTGAGCAGCACCAGCGGAAAGCGCGATCCCGCCGGGGCGGATGGTCGCAGCACCAGATGGCACGGCCACAAGGCACGCCGTCGCGCGGATGTCATCGATGCGGCGATCGCGGTCATCGAAGAGCAGGGCGTCGAGGTCTCCGTGCAGGTGATAGCGGACCGGCTGCGGCTGCCGCGTCCGGTGGTATATCGGCATTTCGAAGGTCGCGCCGATCTCGATGAGCAGATTCGTCAGGAGATCCTGAATTCACTGTTGACCGCCCTGATGCCGACCCTGCAGCCGGACGGCACCCTGCGCGATGCCGTACGGGGCGCGGTCGGTACCTATGTCGGTTGGGTCGAGCGTCATCCGAATCTGCACAGATTCCTGGGTGATGCCGCGCCGCAGGGGGATTCGTCACAGGCGCTGACCGGTGCGCGCAATCGCATCGGAGGTCGGCTCGCCGATATGTTCGCGATATCGTTGGCGCGCTTCGGCATAGATCCGAATCGTGCCCGCCCGATGGCCTTCGGCATCATCGGCTTCGTCGATGGATTCGTGAACAACTGGCGCTCCGCCGCCGCGACAACGCTGACCTGCGATCAGGTCGAGGGCATCCTGACCGAATCGGTGCTCGCGCTTGTCGAGGGGAATGCGCGCAGTCTCGGTGTTCCGCTGGAACGCGACACCCTCGTCAAAGATCTGCTCAGCCGCACTGAAACCGTACGCTCCCAATTGATCACCGCATCAACCACTCCGCACATCGGCGGGTGAGCAACGGCATGAAGACCCACGCCATCGCCGCGACTGCCTATCGGGGTTCCATACGCTCTCAACTCCAGACTAAATGGAATTCGATTGCGAGGGCGAGCAATTCGGCCATGTGATCGCCATCGGTGCGTGACAGGCGCATTGCTTCCTCGGGTGCGAAGGCGCGGACCTCGAGAATATTCTCCGCATCTTCGGGATTGGTCGGCTCGGATTCGATCACCACATCCGCCGTGCACCACAGCCACGCCTTGTGCGGGTGCGGCTGCCAAGGATAATGCGGCGCAGGGCGATCGGTGGTCGTGTGATGCGCGCCGAATGGCCGCACCGCCCCGACCGGGCGCGCCCCGGCCTCCTCCATGAGTTCGCGGCGCACGCAGGCGTCGATCGTTTCGCCCGCCTCCCTGGTGCCGCCGGGCACGATCCAGATATCGCGATCGTCGCGGCACAGCACGATTTCTGTGCCGACGAAGCAGATGACGTGGATATTGGTGACGAGTTCATCGGGTGGCAGATCGGTGGAGAACCGCACATCCAGACCGCCCCATTCCCAGCGGGTCGGCTTGTGTAGCAATGGATATCGATCGGCGAGCGTCACACCGACGACGCTAGTCCACCTACTCGGTCCCGGACTTGCCGATCTGGAAGTGGACGTGATCGATGTGGGCCGCGCGGCCGGTCGCGGCCGGGAGCGGATGGTCATCGGGATGGTCGGGATGCAGAATGAAACTCGGATCGCCGATACCGGAGATGGCAGTCGCGGGATCGGGACTATCCGAGCAGTCCTGCCATTCGCCCGCCGCGAAATCATAGACGCTGCGGAAGAAGTCGGCGACGAACAGATCGCCATCCGGATCGCCGAGCGGGCTCGCATCGGGTTCGTCGAGTCGGTAACGCACCCGGGGACCGGTGCCGGGCGGCCACGTTCCACCGGGCGTCACCGCGGTCTCGACGGTGCCCCAGTGCCCTGCCACGGTGATCCGGCGCGATACATCGCCGACCGGCATCGTGACCCCGGCGAAATCCACGGCGCGGCCCTGGCCGTGGCAGTCGTCGGAATGCGTTCCGCAGCCGTCGATTCCGAGGGTGTGCAGCTCGGTGACACCGAAATTCGCGGAAAGGAACCGGCAGAACCGCACCAGTGCCAGTGCATTTCGTGGATCGAGGTGTTGCGGTGGCGCCGGAGTGCCGCCGTGGCGGATAACCACCCCGGCGAGGCTGCCCGGTACCGGCTGGCCGGTCCGCGGGTCGAAACCTGCGAATCCGACCAGGGCCGGTGACGCGGGCCCGTCGAAGCGGATCAGGTCATCATTCGCGAGACGTTCGAGTTCGGCGAACGCGTGGTCCTTACTCATTGCTCGAGCCGGTTCCGACACTACGCACCTCCTGTGCATCTGAAATCGATACGTCGACGCAGTTCAGTGACATCGCGTCAGCATCCGGCATCGATGCGAAAAGAACACGAGTAGTTCCCTACTCGTGTTCCCGTCGTCGGCACTTGGCCGATGCTGGTCGCGTTCGCGGCTGTTTCGGGGGTTGAACTGCGCCGATGTACGCCAGCGCGGCGGTGACTCAGCGTTCGCGGGCCAGTGCGCGGTAGCTGCGATTCCACACCCACTCGACCGGGCCGCGTTCGAACCGGCGCAACCACAGGTGCGCGAGGGTCACGATGATCAGCGCGACCAGCAAATAGATACCGACCGTGAACGGCACCCGAGCGTCAGGGGAGACGCGCGACGCGAGTCCGAAACCCCACCCGTAGCACAGCACCGAAGCGACCAGATTCTGCAGGATGTAGCAGCTCAGCGCCATCCGCCCGACCTCGGTGAGTCGCCTGCCGATGAATCCGACCCGCGGACGACGCAGGTAGAACTCCGCGACCAGCGCGAGCAGACCGAAGGCGACGACCGGGGCCGTGCCGTACCTGGTCAACAAAACCAGATCACCGCCCTCGAGCACGCCGACCGCAAGATCGATCGGGGCGGCGACAGCGAATCCGATGATCATGAGCCGACGGCGGATCCGCGCCCCTTCCGGTCGGAACAGCCCGGCCCGGAACAACTGCGCACCCGCGAGGAACAGCGCGATCGACATCGGGAAGACGAAAATCGGTTCCAAGCGGAACATGCCCGCATTCTCGAGTCGGAAGAGCACAAGATCCCAGAACGATCCGTTCGCATAGGGATTCGGATCCAGCGGCTCCCGCGGCGTCGAATCCTGCTGGTTCGCAACGGCCATCGCGATGCCGATGAGCGTCAGCATGGCGAGATGGAATCCGGCCGCTATCGTCAGCCAACGACGTTGTGTTCGTTCACTTGCCGCGAGAATGAAGGCGACGACCAATCCGGTGACCGCATAACCCGTCAGCACATCGAATTCCGCGATGAACAGAAAATTCAGCACACCGTCGAGGAACAGCAGCCCCGCTCGCCACGGATAGCTGCCCGGCCACCGTCGATCCGCCCGCGCCGCCGACCCCTGCTGGATGGCCAGGCCGATGCCGAACATAATGGTGAGCAGCCCGAGGAATTTCCCCTGCGCCAGCTGCTGGAGCACCCGCTCCGACCACATCCAGCCGGTCGCCGGGTTGCCAACCTCGTCGATGTACCCGACCAGACCCTCGGGATGGGTGAGAATCCAGATATTGGTGCCGAGTGTGCCGAGGATCGCGATGCCGCGCAGCACGTCCAGCGCGACCAACCGCGTCGGAGTCTTCGACTGGGTGATGGTGCTTGGCTCATCCGACTTGCGGTACCGCCCCGCGATTTCGGCGATCGAATCGGTCATGGTCCGACTATCCCGGCCGCCATGGCCTGCCCGTATCCTCCGGAAGTACCACCGTCGGTATGACATCGATGTCATCCGAGATCGCCGATGCCGCCGGTCGCGACCGACGCCGGCCACGCGTCGCCTAGGCTCGAGGGTATGCAGCGCATCATCGGTATCGAGGTCGAATACGGTATCTCCACACCCACCGAGCCGTCGGCCAACCCGATTCTCACCTCCACGCAAGCGGTTCTCGCCTATGCCGCAGCGGAGGGGGTGCCGCGCGCGAAGCGCACGCGCTGGGACTACGAGGTGGAATCGCCGCTGCGCGACGCCCGCGGCTTCGACCTGAGCCGGATGAACGGCCCGGCCCCGGTGATCGACGCCGACGAGGTCGGCGCGGCCAATATGATCCTCACCAACGGCGCCCGGCTCTACGTCGACCACGCCCATCCGGAGTATTCCGCGCCCGAGGTCACCGATCCGCTGGATGCGGTCATCTGGGACAAAGCGGGCGAACGGGTCATGGAAGCGGCCGGGCGGCACGCGTCGAGCGTGCCAGGTGCGCCGCGGCTGCAGCTGTACAAGAACAACGTCGACGGCAAGGGCGCCTCCTACGGCACCCACGAGAACTACCTCATGAGCCGCGACACCCCGTTCAACCAGATCATCGTCGGGCTCACCCCCTTCTTCGTCTCGCGCCAGGTCATCTGCGGTTCCGGCCGGGTCGGCATCGGCCAGTCCGGTGATCACGCCGGATTCCAGCTGTCCCAGCGCGCCGACTACATCGAGGTCGAGGTCGGCCTGGAAACCACGCTCAAGCGCGGCATCATCAACACCCGCGACGAACCGCACGCCGATGCGGACAAATACCGCCGACTGCACGTCATCATCGGCGATGCCAACCTCGCCGAAATGTCGACCTACCTCAAGGTCGGCACCACCGCGCTGGTGCTGGACCTGATCGAGGCGGGTGAGGATCTGTCGGATCTGCAGCTGGCCCGCCCGGTCACCGCGGTCCACCAGATCAGCCATGATCCCACCCTGCGCGCCACGGTGGCGCTCACCGACGGTCGCGAACTCACCGGCCTGGCGCTGCAGCGCATCTACCTGGACCGGGTGGAGAAGTTCGTGGCCCGCAGCGGCAACGATGACGCGCGCGTCAAGGACATCCTGGAGAACTGGGCCAACGTGCTGGATCTGCTGGAGCGCGATCCGATGGAATGCGCCAACCTGCTGGACTGGCCCGCCAAGCTGCGCCTGCTCGAGGGAATGCGCAAGCGTGAGGGTCTGAGCTGGGCCGCGCCGAAGCTGCACCTGATGGACCTGCAGTACTCCGATGTCCGCCTGGACAAGGGCCTCTACAACCGCCTGGTCGCC
Organism: Nocardia sp. NPDC050630; assembly: GCF_044457245.1. Lineage (NCBI taxonomy): Bacteria > Bacillati > Actinomycetota > Actinomycetes > Mycobacteriales > Nocardiaceae > Nocardia > Nocardia sp. NPDC050630. The sequence continues at coordinate 84,115 of NZ_JBITGN010000021.1, read as the reverse complement.
CGCGGTTCGATGAAACGCCTGATCAACGAGCAGCAGGTGCTCGATGCGATGACCAAGCCGCCGACCGACACTCGTGCGTACTTCCGCGGCGAATGTCTGCGTCGATTCGGTGCCGATATCGCGGCGGCCAGCTGGGATTCTGTGATCTTCGACCTGGGCGGTGATTCACTCGTGCGCATCCCGACCCTGGAACCTCGTCGCGGCACCAGGGCCCACGTCGGCAAGCTGCTCGACGGTGTGAATACCGCCGCGGAGTTGGTCGAACAGCTGACCACCTAGCCCAAGTCGCGAATACGCCCAGGTAGCAACAGTTATCGCAACCACGACGGAGCGAGTCTTACGAGCGAGGAGTTCGCGGCCCGTCTCGCGTCCGAGCCGTCGAAGCGCATGCGACGAAGTCGCCAGTCTCGATGGCGCCGCTAGCGACTGCTTGCAGGTCGCTCGAAAGGGTCAGCCGCGAGACACCGGGGGGCCGCGAACCCGCCGCGCCGAAGGCGCGGCAAATCGAACACAGTCGCGAACACGCCGTGCCCGCGCGACCAATAACCGAGCACGTTGTCAGAATGGCTGGGTAGTGTTGATGTACGGGCACGGACATTGCTCATGATCAGGGTCGTGCTCAGAATGGAGCCCTGGTCATGATGAGGACAGAGGAGGTCGGCTGCCATGGCACAAGAGCAGACCAAGCGCGCCGGGGGCGGCGACGAGGACGAGGGTCCGGAGGGCGTTGACGCCTCCGGACAGGAGCGCCGCGAAAAACTGGCGGAGGATACCGACGACCTGCTCGACGAGATCGATGATGTGCTCGAGGAGAACGCGGAAGACTTCGTTCGCGCCTATGTGCAGAAGGGCGGCCAGTGACAGCAGGTGACCCCTTGCGTCTCCACCCGGGGCACGCCCTCTCGTCATTCACCGAGCACCTGCGCATGCACGCACCGGAACTATTGCCTGGCAACAGATTCGGTGTGATCGACGGTGCCACCCCGATCTCGGGTGACACTGCCTCCGGTGGCACCGCCGCGAAACAGCTGGCTCCGCACGGAACCACCATCGTGGCGGTCTCGTTCCGCGGTGGTGTGCTGATCGCCGGTGACCGGCGGGCCACCCAGGGAAACCTATTGGCCAGCAGGGATATCGAGAAGGTGTACATCACCGACACCTATTCGGCGGCCGGTATCGCGGGCACCGCGGGCATGGCCATCGAGATGGTGCGATTGTTCGCCGTCGAGTTGGAGTACTACGAGAAGATCGAGGGTGTCTCGCTGACCTTCGACGGCAAGGCCAACAAGCTGTCGAAGATGGTGCGCGACAACCTCCCTGCCGCACTGCAGGGTCTGGCGGTGGTCCCGGTGCTGGTCGGCTATGACCAGCACGCCACCGATTTGGACAAGGCCGGTCGCATCGTGTCCTACGACGTGGTCGGCGGGCGCAGCGAGGAACGGTTCGGTTACACCGCGGTCGGTTCGGGCTCGATGTTCGCGAAGTCATCGTTGAAGAAGCTGTACGCCAAGGGAATCGATGAGGACCGCGCATTGCGGATCGCCGTCGAATCGCTCTTCGACGCGGCCGACGACGATACCGCCACCGGTGGACCGGATCTGGTGCGCGGTATCTACCCGACGGCGATCGTCATCAACGACGAGGGCGCTGACGAGGTGACCGAATCACGGTTGGAGGAGATCACGCGGGCGATCGTCGCCGATCGCGAGGCCGCGGAAGAGGGGAGTGCCTCAGCATGACACTGCCGTATTACGCATCGGCCGAACAGATCATGCGCGACAAGACCGAGCTCGCGCGCAAGGGCATCGCCCGCGGTCGCAGTGTGATCGTGCTGACCTATGACAAGGGTGTGCTGTTCGTCGCGGAGAATCCGTCCGCGACGCTGCACAAGGTGAGCGAGCTGTACGACCGTGTCGGGTTCGCGGCCGTCGGCAAGTACAACGAATTCGAGGCACTGCGCCGCGGCGGCATCCTGCAGGCCGATCTGAAGGGCTACCAGTACGACCGCCGCGATGTCAGCGGTCGCGGCCTGGCCAATGCCTACGCGCAGACCCTCGGCACGATCTTCACCGATCAGCTCAAGCCCTATGAGGTGGAGATCTGCGTGGCCGAGGTCGGCTATCCGGAACAGTCACCGGAATCGGTGCTGTACCGGATCACCTTCGACGGCTCGATAGTGGATGAGCGCGAATACGTGGTGATGGGCGGCACGACCGAGCCGATCATGACCGCGTTGAAGAGCTCCTACCAGCCCGGACTAGACCTGGCCGGTGCCGTTGATGTAGCCGTCAAGGCACTGAAGGCCGGGGTGCCCGAGGGGGCCGCAGACAAGGACAAGCGGGTGCTCGGGGTGGGTTCGCTCGAGGTCGCCACGCTCGAACAGGCGCGACCGCGGCGGGCGTTCCGCCGGGTGGCGGGCGTGGCCCTGGACCAGCTGCTCAACGGCGGTAAGTCGGCGACCAAGGCCGAGACGACGCCCGCCGAGGCGGAGTCCGAGGATGCTCCCGACGCGGAGTAGTCCACCATGGTAGTTCGGCTGCTAAGGCCCTCCCGTTTTTCGGGAGGGCCTTCGTGTGGGCCGGTAGTTTTCCGCCGAACATTTCGCTCACATGCGAAATCGTTGTGAAGACGTATGCACCGCGGTTGTCCGCAGCCCCACGCGAGTACATGACATGGCTGTAATGTCGATAGTGTGCAGCGACGAATCATGGGGATCGAGACCGAATTCGGTGTGACGTGCACCTTCCACGGACACCGTCGGCTCAGCCCTGACGAGGTGGCCCGGTATTTGTTCCGCCGGGTAGTTTCCTGGGGTCGTAGCTCTAACGTGTTCCTCCGCAACGGTGCTCGGCTCTACCTCGATGTCGGGTCGCATCCGGAGTACGCCACCGCAGAGTGCGACAACTTGGCGCAGCTGGTCACTCATGACCGGGCTGGTGAGCGCGTGCTGGAGGAGTTGCTGATCGACGCCGAACAGCGCCTCGCGGAGGAAGGCATCGGCGGCGATATCTACCTGTTCAAGAACAACACCGACTCCGCGGGCAACTCTTACGGGTGCCACGAGAACTTCCTCGTGGTGCGGGCCGGTGAGTTCTCCCGGATCTCGGATGTGCTGCTGCCGTTCCTGGTCACCCGTCAGCTGATCTGCGGTGCGGGAAAGGTGCTGCAGACGCCGAAGGCGGCCACGTTCTGCCTGTCCCAGCGTGCCGAGCACATCTGGGAGGGCGTCTCCTCGGCGACCACCCGCTCGCGCCCGATCATCAACACCCGCGACGAGCCGCATGCCGATGCCGAGAAGTACCGGCGTCTACACGTGATCGTCGGCGACTCGAATATGTCCGAGACCACCACCATGCTCAAGGTCGGCACGGCGGCGCTGGTGTTGGAGATGATCGAAGCGGGCGTCTCGTTCCGCGATTTCGCCCTGGACAACCCGATCCGCGCCATCCGCGAGGTCAGCCACGACCTGACCGGGCGTCGTCCGGTCCGGCTCGCCGGTGGACGCCAGGCCAGTGCGCTCGACATCCAGCGCGAGTACTACGCCCGCGCCGTCGAGCACCTGCGCAACCGCGACCGCGACCCCAATATCGACCAGGTCGTCGACCTGTGGGGCCGCACCCTGGACGCGGTCGAGGCGCAGGACTTCGCCAAGGTCGACACCGAGGTCGACTGGGTGATCAAGCGCAAGCTCTTCCAGCGCTACCAGGATCGCTACGGCATGGAGCTGTCCGATCCCAAGATCGCTCAACTCGATCTGGCCTACCACGACATCAAGCGCGGCCGCGGCGTCTTCGACCTGCTGCAGCGCAAGGGTCTGGCCAAGCGTGTCACCGAGGACGAGGCCGTCGACACCGCCGTGGACACCCCGCCGCAGACCACCCGCGCCAAACTCCGCGGCGATTTCATCACCGCCGCCCAGGAGGCGGGCCGAGACTTCACTGTCGACTGGGTGCACCTCAAGCTCAACGACCAAGCCCAGCGCACGGTCCTGTGCAAAGACCCGTTCCGCTCCGTCGATGAGCGAGTGGATCGGCTGATCGCCTCGATGTAAGCATTTCGTCCGTCCGAGGGTGAGCAGCAATCGAAGCGAGCGCGTCGCCGTCGCCTGTGTCCTCGCAGATCCAGTGAGCGCGTCGCATAGGTTGCGGCTTCTGCGAGGGATGCCGAAGGTCTGTGTGGACGAAGGCAGAACTGCTTTCCGTGAGCGCTCGGCGGCGAGGCAGTCGATGGGCAGGCCGCGCCTGTGTCCTCGCAGACTTGGCGGGCACCTCGCACAGGTTGTGATTTCTGCGCGGAGGCTGAAAGGTCTGTGAGGACGACGGTGAGTGTGGGCTGACGTTCAGTTCTCGGCGAGATAGCGCTCGACGGTCTCGACCTTCGAGGTCATGGCGTTGGTGACACCAGGGCGGATATCTGCCTTCAGGACCAGGCTGCAGCGGGGTGCGGCCGCGAGTACGGCATCCGTGGCGTCCTTGACCACGGCCATGACCTCGTCCCATTCGCCCTCGATCGTTGTGAACATGGCGTCGGTGCGATTGGGCAGGCCACTGGCTCGCACGATGCGGACGGCTTCGGCGACGGCTCGGCCGACGTCGACACCCTCACCAAGCGGTGTCACGGAGAACGCGATGATCATGACTCCATGATGGCGGTGCACCAACCGGAATGCGGTGAATCGCGCGCCGACGCGCGGGCGCGCCGGGGGGCCGATTACCCTGTGTCGAGTGGCGATATCCAAGGTCGAGCGGCTGATGAATCTGGTCATCGCGCTGTTGTCGACCCGGCAATTCCTGACCGCGGAGCGGATTCGGGACAGCGTCGCGGGGTACGAGGATTCGGCCAGCGACGAGGCGTTCAGTCGAATGTTCGAGCGCGATAAGAACGAGCTGCGTGACCTGGGGATTCCCTTGGAGGTCGGACAGGTCAGCCGGTTTTCGACGGTGGAGGGCTATCGGATCAACCGAGACGCCTACGAACTACCCGATATCGATCTGACCAGCGAGGAAGCGGCGGCGGTCGCGGTCGCGGTGCAGATGTGGGAGTCGCCGGAGCTGGCGGCCGCGGCCGAGGGCGCGCTGTTGAAGTTGCGCGCGGCCGGAATCCACGTCGAAACCGATGCCGCGGTGGCCTCGGTGCCTGCGGTCCCGGCCCGCACCCGCGGCTCCGATGCGGTGCTCGGCAAGCTGCTCGCGGCGATCGACGCGGGTCAGGCGGTGCGGTTCGAACATCGGGGTGCGATCAACGAGCCGTATGTCATGCGTGATGTGGAGCCCTGGGGTGTGGTCACACACAATGGCCGCTGGTATCTGGTCGGACACGACCGGAATCGGGACGCGGTCCGCAGCTTCCGGCTATCGCGCATCGGCGACGATGTGACCGCATACGGCCCACCCAATTCGGTCGGTAAACCCGAGGGTGTGGACCTGCGGGAGATCGTCGGCACTGTCACGGGCAGCGCACCGGTGACCGGCACCGCGACGGTGTGGGTGGCCGAAGGCCACGGCCGCGAGATCCGCCGCCTCGGGCCCGTGCTGGAGGAACGCACGATCGGTGAACGCCGTGGCATGGTTGTCGAATTGCCCATCCGATCCCGAGATTGGTTGGCGCGCTTGATCACCGGACTCGGTCCCGATGCCGTGGTGCTCGCACCGGAGGAACTGCGCGCGGATGTGGTGGCGCGGTTGCGTTCGGTCTTCGACCATACGGAGGTCACGGCATGAGCGAGCGCAGCGAGCGACCAATAGGCACATCCGAGCGCAGTCGGCTTTCGGTTCGGCTCTCTCGGCTGCTCAATATGATTCCGTACTTCATCGCGAACCCAGGAATTAGTGCCGCCGAGGCCGCCGCCGATCTCGGCGTGACTACCAAGCAGCTGATGAGCGATCTCAACCAGTTGTGGATGTGTGGCTTACCCGGTTACGGGCCGGGCGATCTGATCGATCTGTCGTTCTCCGAGGAGAGCATCGAGGTCACCTTCTCGGCGGGCATCGACCGGCCACTGCGGCTGACCTCCACCGAGGCGACGGCCTTGCTGGTGGCGCTGCGCTCGATCGTGGATATGCCGGGCATGGTCGATCCGACCGCGGCACATGCCGCGATCGCCAAACTGGAATCGGCCATCGTCGGCGGCAAGGCTGTCGACGACGCCCGCGAGCATCTGCCCACCGAGGCACCGGCGGTTTCGACGGTGCGTTCCGCGCTGGCCCGCCAGCGCGCGCTGCGGTTGGTCTACTACTCGGCGAGTCGCGATGTCGTATCCGAGCGTGTCGTCGATCCCATTCGCATTGTCCTGGTGGACAACAACAGTTACCTGCAGGCCTGGTGCCGCCAGGCCGAAGGTGTGCGCCTGTTCCGTTTCGATCGGATCGAGGTGGCCACCGAACTCGACGAGCCCGCTCGACCGCCGAGCCACGCGACCGAGGAGGCCGCCGCACTCGACCTGTTCCAAGACGATCCCGCGGTTCCGTTGGCGCGCTTGCGTATTCGTGGCGATTACGGTTGGGTGCTCGATCAATACCCGATGCATCGGATGGCGGTGCACCCGGACGGCAGCATCGAGGCGACCATGCGGTTCGCCACGATGGACTGGATGGCGCGGCTGCTGCTCGGCTTCGGTTCCGGCGTCACGGTGCTCGGCCCACCCGAATTGATCACCGCGGTGCGCGCACGCTCGAACGCCGCACTGGCCGCCTACGAAGCGGCCGGTTTGCTGGAGACCAGATGAATCGCACGGAGGCTGGAACGGCGTGAGTGAGGTGATGGCACCCGCCCGGGTGCTGGTCCTGGGGGCCGGGAGCATCGGCTCCTTTGTCGGCGGAAAGCTGGCGGCCGCCGGCGCCGACGTCACTTTCGTCGGTCGGCAGCGGGTGCTGGACGAGATCAGCGCGTCCGGGCTGCGGCTCACCGACCTCGACGGCGGTGACGTCGAGGTAGCAGGAGATGCGGTGCGGGTGTCGACCACGCCGGAGGATGTCGGATCCGCCGAGCTGGTGCTGGTGACGGTGAAGTCGGCCGCGACCGCGGCGGCCGTGCGCGATCTCGATGGCAAGATACGTCCCGGCACCGTGGTGCTGAGCCTGCAGAACGGGATCGGCAACGACAAGGTGATCCGCGAAATCCTGCCTACCTGCGTGGTGCTGGCGGGCATGGTGATGTTCAACGTCGTGCATCATCGCGATGGGCGCTTTCACCGCGGTACCGAGGGCGGACTCGCGGTGCAGGACGATCCGGCCCTGGCGCAGTTCACCGAGGTCTTCGCGCTGGCCGGTCTGGCACTGCGGCGGTATCCGGACCTGCTGCCGGTGCAATGGGCGAAGCTGCTGCTCAACCTCAATAATCCGATCAATGCGCTATCCGGTCTGCCATTGCGCGAGGAACTGTCCGACCGCGACTTCCGGCGCTGCCTGGCACTCACCCAGCGCGAGGCGCTGGCCGCGATGAACAGAGCGCGAATTCGCCCCGCCCGGCTGACGCCGCTGCCGCCGGAATGGATGGCCCGGCTGCTGACCGTTCCGGACGGAATCTTCCGCCGGGTCGCCGCGACGGTGCTGGCGATCGATCCGCAGGCGCGCTCGTCCATGGCCGATGACCTCGCCCTCGGTCGAAAGACCGAAATCTCCTGGTTGTGCGGGGAGATCGTCGGTCTCGGTGCGATGGTGGGACTGCCGACACCGGTCAATCAGCGACTCATCGAGCTGATCGTGGCCGCCGAAAACGGCGATGGCCGCGACTGGACCGGACCGGAACTGTTGGAGCAACTGCGAACGGCCGCGCGGCGATCTTGAACGCCTCGGGCCGCGAACTTGGTGTCGTATAGGTGCGGTTGAACGCAGACGGACGCGGGCGTTCTCGCATGTCATAGTCCGGTAGCATCGGAGCTACCACATTCTTTGGAGGTTTAATCATGGGCAGTCTGAGCATCTGGCACTGGCTGATCATCGCCGCGGTCTTCGTGATGTTCTTCGGCGCGAAGCGTATGCCCGATGCCGCCCGCAGCCTGGGCCGCTCGCTGCGCATCTTCAAGAGCGAAGTCAGCCAGATGCAGAGCGAGAGCAACGCGCAGGCAAGTACGGCACCGGCCCAGCAACCGGCCGCCGAACTTCCGCAGGCTTCGGCTGTCCAGCCGACGGTCGCGCAGCCGCAGGCCGAGCCCCAGGCCCAGCCGAAGTCGCTCTGAGCTCAGCTTTTGCCGTCGGGGTGAGTAGCGAACTCGCTCCGAGCGCAGTGCTGTTGCCCGCCGACCGCCGCGGGCACCGTCGACCTCAGGGGCCAACACACCACCATGCGAATCCCGTTCGATCCCCGGCGCAGTAAGCGCAGGACGAATCCCGACGGCACCATGTCGTTGGTCGAGCATCTGCAGGAGCTGCGCCGTCGGCTGCTGGTCTCGATCGCCGCGGTCGTCGTCACCACGCTGTTCGGCTTCTTCTGGTACGCGCACACGGTCTTCGGTATCGAAAGCCTGGGTTCACTGCTCACAGGACCGTACTGTTCGCTACCCGCCTCGTCGCGGGCCGTGCTCACCACCGACGGCGCTTGCCGCCTGCTCGCGACCGCGCCCTTCGAACAGTTCATGCTGCGACTGAAGGTCGGCATGACTGCGGGCGTGGTATTGGCCGCCCCGGTGTGGCTGTCTCAGATCTGGGCCTTCATCACGCCCGGTTTGTACGCGAAGGAGCGCAAGTACGCGGTCGGATTCGTCACCTCCGGCAGCGCGCTGTTCGTGACCGGCGCCGTACTCGCGTATTGGGTCGTCGCGCATGCGTTGAGCTTCCTGCTGAACATCGGCAACAACGCGCAGATCACCGCGCTGAGCGGTTCGCAATACTTCAGCTTCATCATCCAGCTGCTCGTCATCTTCGGTGTCAGCTTCGAAATCCCGCTGCTGGTCGTCGGATTGAATCTGGTCGGGGTGCTGCACTACGACAAGCTCGCCAAGTGGCGGCGCGGAATTGTCTTCGGGCTCTTCGTCTTCGCCGCGATCGTGACCCCGCAGGATCCGTTCTCCATGCTGGCATTGGCGCTGGCCCTGACGGTGCTGTTCGAGGTCGCCATCCAGTTCTCCCGGATCAACGACAAGCGGCGCGCGCGTCGAGAGGCCGAGGAATTGGCGGCACTCTCGGATGAGGACGCCTCCACGATCTCCGGCCCCGAGCCGATCAACCCGGCCGATTCGATCATGGAGCCCCCGGAGAAATCGGCGCGACCCGTGTCGGACTACTCCGATACCCTCTGAGCGTGACGTATCACCAGTCGCAGGCGGGCGAGCTGGCAAAGTTCTCCGCCGAGCTGACTTTCGGGTTGGATCCCTTCCAGCGCAATGCTTGCAAAGCCCTCGAGGGCGGGCACAGCGTGCTGGTCTGTGCTCCCACCGGCGCGGGTAAGACCGTCGTCGGCGAATTCGCGGTGCACCTGGCATTGGCGGCGGGCGGAAAGTGTTTCTACACCACGCCGATCAAGGCGCTGTCGAACCAGAAGTTCGCCGATCTGACCGAGCGGCACGGACGCGACCAGGTCGGCCTGCTCACCGGTGACCAGTCGATCAACCCGGACGCGCCGGTGGTCGTGATGACCACCGAGGTGCTGCGCAATATGCTCTACGCCTCCTCGGACGCGCTGCGCGGACTGTCGTATGTGGTGATGGACGAGGTGCACTACCTCGCCGACCGCTTCCGCGGCGCGGTGTGGGAGGAGGTCATCCTGCATCTGTCACCGGATGTGCGGCTGGTCAGCCTGTCCGCGACGGTCAGCAATGCCGAGGAATTCGGCGCGTGGATGGAGACCGTGCGCGGCGATACGGCGGTGGTCGTCGACGAGACGCGCCCGGTGCCACTGTGGCAGCACGTTATGGTCGGGCGGCGGATGTTCGATCTGTTCGATACCAATTCCAGCGATCAGAAGGTGCTCGTCGACGAGGATCTGGTGCGCTATATCCGCCACCGCGAGGCGGCGGACCGGATGAACGGGTGGGGTGGCGGACCGCGCGGTCGCGGTGGCAACCGCAACTTCCGGCCGTTGCCCCGGCCGGAGGTGCTGGCCAAACTCGATGAGGAAGGGCTGCTGCCCGCGATCACCTTCATCTTCAGCCGGGCCGGATGCGATGGCGCACTTGCCCAATGCCTGCGTTCTCGACTGGACCTCAGCCGTGCGGACGAGGCCGAAGAGATCGACGCGATCATCGAGAAGCACACCGGGGATCTGCCCAAAGGTGATCTCGAGGTGCTCGGCTACTGGGAGTGGCGCGAGGCGCTGCGCCGGGGCTTGGCCGCGCATCACGCGGGTATGTTGCCCGCCTTCCGGCATACCGTCGAGGAACTGTTCGTGCGCGGCTTGGTGCGGGCCGTATTCGCCACGGAGACATTGGCATTGGGCATCAATATGCCCGCGCGGACGGTAGTGCTCGAACGGCTGGTCAAATACAACGGTGAGTCGCACGCGGAGCTGACGCCGGGGGAGTACACACAGCTCACTGGTCGGGCCGGACGGCGCGGAATCGATGTCGAGGGCCATGCGGTGGTGCTGTGGCAGCCCGAGGTCGACACCAGTGCGGTCGCCGGTCTGGCATCCACCCGAACCTATCCGCTGCGCAGTTCGTTCCGGCCGGGCTACAACATGTCGATCAATCTGATCGATCGGATGGGCGCGGACGAGTCGCGGGCGCTGCTGGAGCGGTCCTTCGCGCAGTTCCAGGCCGACCGATCGGTAGTGGGATTGGTGCGCGGGATCGAGCGCAACGAGGGGCAGCTGCGCAAGCTGCGCGATCAACTCGGCGGCGAGGACGGCGGCTTCCTGGAATACATTTCCCTGCGCGAGCGGATCAAGCAGCGCGAACGTCAGATCGAACAGCAAGGTCGGGCCGATCGGCGCGGGGCCGCGGTCGACGCGCTGGTGTCCCTGCGGCGCGGTGATGTGGTGGCCATTCCGTCCGGGCGGCGGGCAGGGCTCGCGGTGATTCTGGAGCCTGATGTCACGCCGGGGGATCCGCGTCCGCTGGTGCTGACCGAGGACAAATGGGCGGGGCGGGTGTCGGTCGCTGATTTCCCGGTACCCGCCAAGACCCTCGGCCATATGCGGCTGCCGCGCAAGATCGATCACCGCACGGCACGGACTAGGCGCGATCTGGCCTCGGCATTGCGCAGCACCGGTATCTCCGCGCCGGGTCGGTCGCGGCGTGGCGATCGTTCGAAGGCGGGCGAGGACCGCGAGCTATCGACTTTGCGGCGCAGTCTGCGTTCGCATCCGGCGCACACCCGGCCCGATCGCGAACAGATGAGCCGGGTCGGCGAGCGCTACAACCGGCTGCTGCGCGAGACCGAGACGATGCGCCAGAAGGTTGCCGCAACTACCAATTCGTTGGCACGCACCTTCGATCGGATCCTCGGCCTGCTCCAGGAGCGTGGGTTCGTGGACGCGGGCGAGGTGACTGCCGACGGTCGTCGGCTGGCCAGGATCTACGCCGAAAGCGATCTGCTGGTCGCCGAATGTCTGCGACAGGGGCTGTGGCGCGGGCTGGGGCCGGCCGAATTGGCGGCGGTGGTTTCGATTCTGGTGTACGAATCCCGCCAGGAGGGCGGCTATCTCGGTGCCAGCGGCCCAACCGAACCGGTTCGCCGTGCGGTCGGCGCGACCGTCGGCGTGTGGAGCGAGTTGCGCTCGGATGAGGCACGGCACAAGCTGCCGCCCACCCGTGAACCGGATCTCGGTTTCGTGACAGGTGTTTACAAATGGGCGCGCGGCGATGGGTTGGCCGAGTCGTTGCTGGCCAGCGGTGATCAGAACGCGCCGCTGTCGGCTGGCGATTTCGTGCGGTGGTGCCGACAGGTGATCGATCTGCTCGATCAGATCCAGGGAACCGCCGACGATATCGAGGTCGCGGGGACCGCGGCCAAGGCCGTGCGCGCGATCCGACGGGGTGTCGTAGCCGTGGACGCCGCGTAGCCGATTCGATTGTGATTTGATTTCTTTCGCGTACCGACCGTGGCGGAGGAGTCGGACAGGAACGCACCTCATACCGGGTCGGTCCTGTTGTGCGACGAGTCTCACGCGGGGGGCTACCGTGTGTATAACGATGCGAGTGGAGGCAACCAGATGAGCGGCCCGTACGGACCGAACGACGCCCCTGGTCCCGGGGAGGGACGCAACGATCCCACCCAGCAGTGGGGCGGACAGCAGGCACCCGGTGCAGCCGGACCGACCCAGCAGTGGGGTGGTACCCCGCAGTCGCAGCCGACCCAGCAGTGGGGCGATCCGAACGCGCAGCAGCCGTGGGGTCAGCCGAATCCGCAGAGCCAGCCCAGTCAGCCGCAGTGGGGTCAGCCCAACCCGCAGAGTCAGCCGAGCCAGCCGCAGTGGGGTCAGCCCCAGCCCAGTCAGCCGAGTCAGCCGCAGTGGGGACAGCAGCCGACCCCCCAGCAGGACTGGTCGGCACAGCAGGGACAACAGCCCTGGCAGCAGGGCCAGCAGCAACCGTGGCAGCAGCAGACCCCGCAGCCGAGCAGCGGCGGCAAGAGCAAGGGCCTGTTCATCGGCCTCGGTGTGCTCGCGGTTGCCGTCATCGGCGCCATCGTCGTGCTGGTACTCGTGCTGACCGGCAAGGACGAGCTCGACCAGGCCGCCGTGCAGGACGGCGTCAAGAAGGTGCTCTCGGATTCCTACGGGATCCAGGACGTCGCCGATGTCTCCTGCCCCTCCGGCCAGCAGGTCAAGGTCGACGCGACCTTCACCTGTGACCTGAAGGTCAGCGGTGAGCAGAAGAAGGTCACAGTCAAGATCACCAAGGACGACGGCACCTACGAGGTCGGCCGCCCGAACTGAGGGTTCATCGGTCGAGGTTGGCGAGCGGGTGTCGGTGGGGCGGCCCCGCTGCTCGTCGTAGGTGGCGAGTACATAGATGTGGCCACGATCCCGTCTTCTGCTCTGGGTAGGCCAAGACGCATTCGGGGTACAAGCTGCGCTCGGCAGGCCGAGATGCGCTCGGGTTGGCCAAGTTTGCGTCCGGGGTAGGCCCAGCTTGTGCTCGAGGGTGGGCCCGACTGCCGAGTGGAGCAGACAATGCCGAGTACCTCGTCCCGGCTCTTGCCGATTGCGCGGCCGTAGGGCTCGACATGGACAGGCAGTACTGGCGCACAGGTTGTGAGTACCTCGCCCACACTGCACAACCTCTGCGAGGCCACTACCGGGTATGTGAGGTCCCGTACCTGTGCGTGGCCCGCGGTTATGCCGTATACGCCGCGGCCAGTGCCGTGATGAGGCGGGTGATGGGGCTCTCCGCGTTGTAGGCGGCGGCCAGTTCGCGGAGGCGCTCCGGGTCGACGGGGGTCCTGGGGAGAGTATCGGGGCAGGAGAGTTCCACATCGGCGTCGCAGACCACGCGGGTGACCGGGGCGGCGGCCTTCAGGTATGTCTCGGCGGCGCGGAGTTTGGCGCGAATGCCCTGCGCCAGATCGGCGGCGGGGTCGTCGACGGCCGCGGTGAGCGCGTCGAGGGATCCGAAGCGGGAGATGAGCATCGCAGCGGACTTCTCACCGATACCGGCGACGCCGGGCAGTCCATCGGAAGAGTCGCCGCGCAGGGTCGCCATATCCGCATAAGCCGGGCCCGCGTTCTCCAGCGGCACACCGTATTTGGCGGACACCTCGGCCGGGCCGAACAATTCGGCCTTGGCGAGGCCGCGACCGGCAGAGAGCACGCGCACCGGCGGCGCCGGATCGTCGCGGACGAGTTGGAGCAGGTCACGGTCGCCGCTGACGACCACCACCGGATCGGTGCGCTCGCGGGTGGCCAGCGTGCCGAGCACGTCGTCGGCCTCGAGTCCGACCGCGCCGCCGGTAGCGAGGCCCGCCGCGGCGAGCACATCGAGAATCATCTCGACCTGCGGGGTCAGGGTATCGGGCACGTCCTCGGCGCCGAGTGCGGCATCGGCGGCGGTGTCGAGGCGGTGGGTCTTATAGGTCGGCACCAGCGCCACCCGGAATGCGGGGCGCCATTCCAGGTCCAGGCAGACGACCAACCGGCTCGGCGTGTGCTTGGTGATGAGCGAGGCGACCATATCGGTGAAGCCGCGCAGCGCGTTCACCGGTCGGCCGTCGGACGCGGTGATCTTCTCCGGAATCGCGTGGAACGCGCGGAACCACAGGCTCGCGCCATCGAGCAACAGCAGGGGCCCGCCGGAAGTCGCAGTGTTCACGCCGCTGAGGCTACCTGTCCGCAATGACAACCTCGGGTGATCGGTATTCGTATTCGGGTGAATGTCGGGGACGGGTAACGTCGGGCGGTATGAGCTCGCACACGGAGTCCCGATTCGCGGCGGATGTCTACGGTGATCGACTCGAACGGGCGGTGCAATTGATGCGCGCCGCTCATCTGGACGCATTATTGATCACGCCGGGCCCGGACCTGCGCTATCTCATCGGCTCGGCGGCAGAGTCCTTCGAGCGACTGACCTGTCTGGTGATCACATCGGATGGTGCCACCCCGTCGGTTGTTATTCCGAAGCTCGAGTTGGCTTCGCTGGAAGGTTCGGCGGCGGGTGAACTCGGTCTGCAGGTATTGGACTGGGTCGACGGCGTCGATCCGTATCAGCTCGTGAAGTCGTCTCTGCATGTCGGCTCCCGGGTCGCGGTCACCGATGTCATGCCCGCGTTGCATCTGCTGCCGTTGGCCGAATCCGTCAGTGGACTGCCCACTTCGGCCACGCCGGTGCTGCGGGAACTGCGCATGATCAAGGACCAGGCCGAAATCGAGGCGCTGCGTCGCGCGGGTGCGGCCATCGACCGGGTGCATGCGCGGATGGGGGAATTCCTGCAGGTCGGGCGCACCGAGGCCGAGGTCGGCGCGGATATCGCGGCGGCCATTGTCGAGGAGGGACATACCGAGGCTGCGTTCGTCATCGTCGGTAGCGGAGCACACGGTGCCGACCCGCACCACGGCGTCTCCGATCGTCGCATCGAAGCCGGAGATGTGGTGGTGATCGATATCGGCGGTCCGGTCGACCCCGGCTACTACTCGGACTCGACCCGGACCTACGTCCTCGGAGCACCCAACCCCACAGTGGCCACGCAATTCGGGGAACTGGAGCGCGCCCAAGCTGCCGCGGTCTCCGCCGTCCGTCCAGGTGTCACCGCCGAATCGGTCGACGCCGCGGCCCGAAACTTGTTGGCCGAAGCCGGTTTAGGCCCCGCCTTCGTCCACCGCACCGGCCACGGCATCGGTCTCTCGGTCCATGAGGAGCCCTATATCGTCGAAGGCAACAGTCTGGTGCTGGAACCCGGCATGGCCTTCAGCATCGAACCCGGGATCTATTTCCGCGGCGATTGGGGCGCACGCATCGAGGACATCGTCGTGGTGACCGAGGACGGCTGCGAGTCGATGAACCAGCGGCCGCATGGGTTGACGGTGCTCTGAAGTGGGCGGGGTGCAGCGTGTTACTTGTGGCGAGCATGTAGAAGTTCCGCCGACTCGATAAGTTCGCGCCTGCTCGGCGACGGCGCCGAGAATCGGCGAAGTAGCCTGGGGCGCAATGACTTCGGGTCCCAGATATGGTTGCCGTTGGGTTCAGACCGAAGTGTCCGCGAGGGTGCTGCTGGAGAGTACGCGCTGGACTTGGATGGCGATCACGACGCGGGTCGGGTTCTCTCGGGGGACTCGGTAGCGGCCCGCATAACGGTCGACGGCTTCCGCGACGTCGGCCGGATCGTCGAGCACTGTGGCCGGACCTTCCAAGGTAATCCAACGGATACCGTCCACCTGGCTCACTGCCGCGTAACCGGAGCGCCGCACATTGCGCACCTTCACCGAGCCGTCGTTGGTGATCACTCGTGCGATCCCGGCTTCCGCATCCCAGGTGAAACCCACGGCGACCACATGCGGCGTGCCGTCGGCGCGCAGGGTGGTCAAGGTCGCGAGGTGGCGCTCGGTGACGAATTCGAGTGCGGCAGTGGACAGCTGTGCGGTGCTGGTCGGCATCCCCTGACCGTAGCGGTATGGGGGCCACGCGGCACCGGCACCTACCGAGTGGACACATTTCGGCACGAACTGGTCAGTTCGATGTTCGGTGCGCGCTCGGATATTCTGACGCCGAGATCGACGATCGAGGGGTTCAGGATGCAGAGCACGAATGTCCAGTTGGCCGCTCGATGGTGGCAGTGGGCCATGTCGATTCCGATCGCCAAGAATCCGGTCTGCGACGAGACCGGAGCGTGCGCGGCCGAAAGTCAGCCCGGCGATGTCTGGTTCCTCGCCGGAACTTTCGGCGGCAAGGTCAGCCGAAGCTGCTCTGTGCCATTCGGTCGGCCGATCTTCTTTCCCGTCTTCAATATGTTCCAGAAGGTCGAAAGGTCCTTCTTCCCATTCGGCAGTCGGCCGCCGGTGGCTCCGACGGCGAGCGGTCACGCTGAGCTCAATGGCGTCGAATTGCCGCTGCTGGAAGTGACCAACCGCGCCGCATTCCGGGTCAACGCGGCAGCTGGCGGCCCGTTCCCGGTGACCGGCCGTTTCAAGGCGACGGCCTGGGGACTGTGGTGCAGGCTGGACGACTTGCTCCGTGGTGACTACATCCTCACCTTCGGTGGAGAATACGAGCCGGGCGGCTTCTGGGTCGAGGCCTCCTATCAGCTCGAGATCGTCTGACCTGGCCGATCGGGATATCGGGGCGGGGTGCGAGACTGGCGGCATGGGATCGCGTGGAATTGCCGAGGGGTCGGTGCTGGTACTCGGGGGCCGCAGTGAAATCGGGCTCACGGTGGCGCGGCGGCTGGCTCCAGGGCGAGTGGTGATACTGGCGGCGCGGCGCAGTGCAGAGTTGACGCAGGAGGGCGCGGCGGTGGCGGCGGCCGGGGCGACGGCAGTGCATACCGTCGAGTTCGATGCGGACGATACGGCGAGTCATCCCGCGCTGCTGGAGAAGATCGCGGCCGAATACGGGCGCATCGGGGTAGCGGTGGTCGCATTCGGCGTACTCGGGGATCAGGCGCGGGCCGAACGCGATCCCGCACATGCGATCGCGGTGGTGCATACCGACTATGTCGCACAGATCAGCGTGCTCACCATTCTGGCGAATCTGCTTCGCGCACAGGGCAGCGGACAGCTCGTCGTATTCAGCTCGTTCGCGGGTGCACGTGTGCGTCGGGCCAATTACGTCTACGGTTCGGCGAAGGCGGGTCTGGACGGATTCGCCAGCGGGCTCGCGGATGCGTTGCACGGCAGCGGTGTTCACCTGCTGCTGCTGCGCTGTGGGTTCGTGATCGGCCGGATGACCGACGGCATGGACCCGGCGCCGCTGTCCAGCACCCCCGACCAGGTGGCCGACGCGGTCGTGCGCGGTCTGCGCCGCCGTGCCGGTCGGGTCTGGGTTCCCGGCATCCTGCGTCCGGTCATCTTCGCTATCCGTCTACTGCCCCAACCCATCTGGCGTCGGATGCCGCGGTGACGGCAGAGTGGAGCGGATCGCCGATCACAGTGGTCGGTATCGGCGCCGACGGGTGGAGCGGGCTCGGTGAGGCTGCGCGCAAAGCGGTCTCGGATGCCGAGGTGGTATTCGGTTCGGTGCGGCAACTCGAACTGATTCCGCGGGACGTCATGGTGACGCGGCGGGCGTGGCCTTCACCCTTGGTCCCCGCACTGCGCGGTCTGTTCGCCGATCACACCGATCGGCGGATATGTGTGCTGGCCAGCGGGGACCCGATGTTCTACGGCATCGGGGTGACATTGGCGCGGCTGCTCGGGGCGGACCACCTGCGGGTATATCCGCAGGCATCATCGGCATCGTTGGCATGTGCGCGGCTGGGCTGGGCGTTGGCGGAAACTCCGGTGGTGAGCGCGGTGGGACGGCCGATGGAGACCGTATTGCCCGAGTTGGCGGACGGGCGTCGGGTGTTGGTGCTGAGCGCGGACGAGCGCACACCGGGACAGGTCGCGGAGCTGTTACGGAACAATGGTTTCGGGGGGTCGACGTTGACCGTGCTCGAGCAGTTGGGCGGCCCGCACGAACGGGTCGTGCGCGATCGCGCGGCAGGGTGGGAGCTTGCTTGCGGTGATCCGCTCAATATCGTCGCCATCGACTGCGTCGCCGATCCGAAACACCTGCGTGCGACGCGGGTACCCGGCCTGCCGGACGAGCTCTTCGGCGGTGACGGTCAACTCACCAAATCCGAGGTCAGAGCGTTGACACTGGCCGCGCTGGCGCCCGCGCCCGGGGAATTGCTGTGGGATGTCGGCGGGGGTTCGGGCAGTATCGCGATCGAATGGTGCCGCACCCATCCTGGCTGTCGAGCGGTGAGCTTCGAGCGACTCGAACACCGGCGGCGGCAGATCGCCGACAACGCCGCCGCCCTTGGTGTTCCATACATCGATGTGTTTGGAGATATACGCACCGACATCGGAAAATCTACCGAATCTTGTCCTCCGGACGCAATATTTATCGGTGGCGGGCTCACGCAAGATGGCGTACTCGAGACATGCTGGTCGGGTCTACGCCAGGGTGGTCGATTGGTGGCGAATGCCGTGACGGCGGAATCCGAAGCACTGCTACTGACTTGGGCCGCCGCGCACGGCGGTGAACTGCGGAAGTTTCAGATTTACCGAGCCGAAGCCCTCGGCAAGTTCACCACCTGGCGGCCGCAACTGCCCGTCACCCAATGGGCCGTTGTGAAACGCGGATCGGTCTGAAAATATCGCTTCGCGGGTGAGGCCGGCGGTAGGGTCGGTGCCCGAGATCCGGACGCTATCGCCGGATCCCTGTCCTGTTGGGGAGATTTATGAAGTACAAGAAGTTCGCCGCCACCGCGTTGATGACCGTGGCCGCCACCGGTATCGCGGCGGGTACCTCCGGCGCCGCTCCCGCCGCACCCGCGCCGGCCGTGCAGAACCAGGCCGCGCCAGCAGTGCAGGGCGAGGACCATGGTGTGAACTACGCGGTGCAGCTGGTCGACAAGTCGATTGTCGCGGCCGTCACCGGCGGCGCTTTCAGTCTCGATGCCGATCAGAACTACGTCACTGTGAAGAACACCGAAGGTGCCGTCGTCACCTCGATTCCGCTGAAGGCGCAGGTCGGCGCGCAGTTGATCCCGATCGCGGCCACCATCGACCCCGCAGGGCAGAAGCTGACGCTGACACCGCAGCTCGAGCCGACCGCGGCGATCAGTGCCGAGGCCATCTCCTCGCAGGAGTGGTTCTTCAGCGAACTGCAGCGCGCCTCGCTCGGTGCGGTGATCGGCGCGATCATCGGATTCTTCTTCTTCGGCATCGGTCTGCCGGTGGGTGCGCTGATCGGCCTGCTCATCGCGGGCGGTCCGAACCTGATCAATGCGGGCATCGCCTACTTCAGCGGGCAGCCCTGAAAACTCTGATTCTGGGCGGTACCCGGGAAGCCAGGGTAATCGCCCACATCGCTTCCGGCGAACGAGGATTCGATATCGTCTCCTCGCTCGCCGGTCGTGTTCGCGACCCATTGCTGCCGGAGGGGCCGGTTCGGATCGGCGGCTTCGGTGGTGTCGTCGGAATGCGGAAGTGGTTGGCGAATAATGAGATCGCGGTCGTCATCGATGCCACACATCCGTTCGCGGGCACGATCAGTGCGAACGCGCATAGTGCCGCAACGGATCTCGGCCTGCCGATACTGCATGTGCGGCGGCCGGGGTGGTCCGAACAGCCCGGTGATCGGTGGATCCGGGTGCCCGACCTCGACGCGGCGGTGCGGGAGGTCGCCGAGCTGGGCGAGCGCGTCTTCCTGACGATCGGCCGCCAAGGTGTCGCGGCCTTCGCGGGCCTGACGAAGCAGTGGTTTCTGATCCGTGCCATTGATCCACCCACCGGGGCGCTGCCGCCGCACCACGAATTGCTGCTCGCGCGTGGGCCTTTCGCACCGGCGGATGAGCAGCGTTTGCTGACGCAACACCGGATCGATGTGCTGGTCACCAAGGACAGTGGCGGCGATCAGACCGCCGCCAAGCTCGATGCCGCTCGCTGCGCGGACCTTCCCGTGGTCGTCGTCGACCGTCCCGCGCTGCCGCCCGGTGCGGTGGTCGTGGAATCCGTGGACGCGGCGTGGAAGTGGTTGCGGGATATCGCATCCCGCTGATTCAGCGGCCGAGTATGTCGGGCAGACGGTCGAACCAGGCGAGGACTGTGCGCTCGTAGCCGATGCCGAATTCGAGAGTGGCGCGTTGATAGGGAGACATGTCGGTGTGGTTGTCGTTGAGGTAGCGGTCGAGGCGTTGCTGGTGAATGTCCTTGTTGGTGGCGATGATTCGATCGAGGTGATCGGGATCGACGTGCTTGCCGAAGGACAGGGTCAGTAGCAGTGGCACCCGAATGGTTTCCGCGCCCGGGTCGCGGGCGATCCATTCGAGGAATGCTTCGCGACCGGCGTCGGTGATCTGATAGGGGGTGCGGTCGCGCGCCCCGGTCTCACCCTTATCGACGAGTCCGGCCGCGTCCATGGCGGCCAGTTCCCGGTAGACCTGGCTTTGGGTAATGGTCCAGAAGTCGCCGATCCGGTCCTGGGCCTGCGCCACCAGATCCCAACCCGACATGGGACCGTCGTGCAGAAATCCGAGCAGCGAGGCCGCCGTGGAATTCAGCGTTTTGCGTTGCGTCGAGGTGTTCGCCAACGGACTGCTCCCTTCGATCTCAACGTTCCATAGTGGAATGTTATACGACTTCACTGGCGATCGGTGGAGGGCTGCCGCGGGATGTCGCTAAGATACAACTTGTGTCTAAGACGTATTCATCTGCTGAACTCGCCTATCGCGAGGTCAAGGAACGCATCCTGACCGGCGCACTGCCGGGCGGTGAGCTGATCAGTGAGGGCGAGATCGCCGCCGATCTCGGTATGTCGCGGACCCCGGTGCGGGAAGCATTCCTGCGACTCGAGGTGGAGGGGTGGATGCGGCTGTATCCCAAGCGGGGCGCGCTGGTGGTGCCGATTCCGCCCGCCGAGGCCGAACACGTCGTCCATGCTCGCTATGTCGTGGAGACCGGGGCGGTCCATGCGGTGGTAGCGCAGCAGCGTTCCGCGCTGATCGCCGAACTGCACGCCTCGTTGGACCGCCAGCGCGAGGTGGCCGCTGCCGCGGACTTCGAGCGCTTCGCGGTGGCGGACACCGACTTTCACCGCACCTACGTCGTCGCTGCGGACAATCCGTTGCTCACCGGGTTCTACGACTCGCTGCGGGAGCGGCAGCGTCGCATGAACAGCGCCGCACTGCACCGTGGTTCGACCGATACCGCCCGCATTATCGAACAGCACATGCGGCTGGCCGATCTGATCGAAATCGGCGATGCGGCCGGATTCGCCATCGCGCTCGTCGAGCATATGTCCGGCGTGCACCAGCTGGAAATGCGAGGCCTATAGTGGCCACGCTGCTCGCGGTCGACACCGGGTCGCCGGGAATTCGGCAGAGCGCGCGGCATTGGCGGGGTGTCGCGGTCGCGATGTTCGCGATTGCCTGGGGCGGAAACGAATTCACGCCCCTGCTGGTCCTGTACAAGGGCAACGGGCTGCCGGTCACCACGGTCGACCTGCTGCTGTTCGACTATGTCCTCGGCATCGTGCCCGCCTTGCTGATCGGCGGACCGCTCTCGGACCGCTACGGCCGTCGCATGTTGCTTCGCCCGGCGCCGTTGATCGGCGCGACCGGTTCGCTACTGCTGGCCTTCGGATCGGCATCGGTGCCGATGCTCTCGGTCGGACGGGTGCTGTGCGGCGTGGCGCTCGGGTTGGCGATGGCGGTGGGAAGTAGTTGGCTGAAGGAACTTTCGCACCCGCCGTTCGGGCCGGAGCTACCCGCCGGGACGGGGGCGCGACGTTCGGCGATGAGCCTGACCGGTGGGTTCGCCATCGGTGCCGGTGTGGCGGGTGTGCTCGCGCAATGGGTGCCGCTGCCGAATACGTTGGCGTATCTGATCAATGTGATGCTGTGTCTGATAGCAGCCATCTGGGTGGCCAGAGTGCCGGAAACGTTATCGCCGCAGCCGAACTCGGGACGACTGATCGATGATCTGAAAGTTCCCGCAGCCGCGCATCGCAGGTTCCGGTGTGTTGTGCTACCGGTCGCGCTGTGGTTGTTCACTTCTGCCGCAACGGCTTACGCGGTGCTGCCCGCTCTGATGGCGCCGAAGGTGCACAGTGCACCGATCGCCTTTTCGGCGTTGATCACGGTGATCACGTTGGGCTGTGGTTTTGCGATCCAGTCGCTGGCACGACGAGTCGATCGACCGGGCACCGCCCGTGCGGCTGTTGTGGCGCTGGTGTCGGTTGTGTGTGGAATGGTCTCGGCCGCATGGACATCAGGTGCATTGGCCCTCGTGCTCACCATCGTCACCGCTGTCGTGCTCGGTGCCGGATATGGAATCGGGCTGGTCGCTGGACTGCAGGAGATCGAGCGCATTGCCCGTCCCGACGACCTGGCCGGACTGACCGCGGTGTTCTACGCGGCGAGCTACCTTGGCTTCGGCATTCCCGCGCTTCTGGCATTCCTACACGAGTCATTCGGCCTGGGATACCCGGCAATGTTCGCCGCCGCCGCTGTGGGAGCGGCGGGGTGCCTAGCGCTCGTCGTTCGGAATTACCGCAGCTGAGATCCGTCGGGGATGCCGATCGACATCCCCGACAATGCTGCCGTTCGGCCCGGACATGTAGCCGTCGATGGTGGTCTGGACCTGGAGCTTCAGTTTGCGCATTCGAATTGCCTTTCCGGTTGTCGCGGTCCGTCCGGCCCGCTGTTGATCATGCCTTCAGCGTGGCCGAACCCGTGTCGAAATTTGCACGGTTTCCTGCAGAATCGGAATCAGCGTTGGTAGCGGCGCGAGGTGTAGACCCTGGTGCCCTGGTCGGACTCGATGACGGCAGTGGTGGAGGCGCCGATGATCAGCAGTGTGCGCATATCGACCTCGGCCGGATCCAATTCGGCGAGGGTGACCACACGGACGGATTCGGTGGGTCCGCCGACATCGCGAGCGAGCACCACCGGCGTATCGGGCTTGCGATGTTCGAGCAGCACCTCACGCATCGCGGCGACCTGCCAGGTGCGTTGACTGGAGGCCGGGTTGTAGATCGCGATCGCCATATCGGCCGCGGCTACCGCCGAAAGTCGTTGCGCGACAACCTCCCACGGCTTGAGCCGATCCGAGAGCGAAATCATCGCGTAATCATGGCCGAGCGGCGCGCCGACCCGGCTGGCCACGGCATTGGCCGCGGTGAGCCCGGGCAGTACTCGCACCGGCACCCCTTGCCACTGCGGATCGGCGGATTCCTCGAGTACCGCGGCCGCCATCGCGAAGACCCCGGGGTCACCCGAGGAGACGACAACGACCTTGGCCCCGTGCTTCGCGAGATCCAATGCCATGGCGGCACGTTCGGATTCCACCCGGTTGTCGCTGGCGTGCCTGCGCTGCCCGGGCCGTGACGGCACTCGATTGATGTAGGTCGTGTAGCCGACCAGATCGGTGGCCTCGGCGAGTGCTCGTTCGACTTCGGGCGTGGTCCAGTCGGGTGAGCCGGGGCCGAGCCCGACGACTACGACTTCGCCGGGGCCGCCGGCGTCTCTGGGATCCACGCGGGCTAGCTCGGCGTAGGCCTGTTGTACCGAGCGGTGCGGATCCGGTTCTGGATTCGCGAGGCGCACGTCTGCCGCGGATTCCGCGCTGATTCCGATTGATCCGGCGTTCGTGACCGGGATGGCCGCCGTGTCGGCGGAGGAATGCTGATTTCGCACCGGATTCGGAAGAGACAGTGGAGACGTCTGCTGCGGTACGGGGACGACGGTGCGGTCCGCCGCGGATTCGTTGCTGGCGTCGATGGTTCGGTTCGACCAGGCGTTCGCGATCGGGGTGGCCGTCGTGCCGACGGCAGGCTGTCGAACTTGCACCGAATTCGCCAGGGGCAGTGCGGTTGTCGGTTGGGGGCCGGGAACGAGGGTGATCGAGAAGTACGGCACGTCCGCGTCGTCGACCTCATCGGCGGCGAGCACACGCTCGCGGGCGCTGCTCGCGCGTTCGATGTAGTACGCATCGGCGAGGCGGCCGGAGTCCGAGAGTGCTCGGCGCACACCAGGATAGGTGCGGCCGAGTTTCATGATGGCGGCGGCGTCGGTGTCGCGGAGGCGGCGGGTGAGTTCGTCGGTGGGCATGGTGCCCGGCAGGACGGTCAGCACCTGCTCTCCTTCGACGAGCGGGGTGCCGAGGGCCGCCGAGGCCGCGCTCACCGAGGTGATGCCGGGGATGATCTCGGCTTCGAACCGGTCGGCCAATCGACGGTGCATGTGCATGTACGAGCTGTAGAACAGCGGATCGCCCGCGGCGAGCAGCGCAACGGACCGGCCTACCGCCAGGTGCGTGGCCAGGCGTTCGGCGGCCTGCTCATAGAACTCGTCGATGGCGCCCTGATAGCCGCCGGGGTGGTCGGTCGTCTCGGTGGTGACCGGGTAGATCAGGTGTTCTTCGATTTGGCCAGTGCGCATGTACGGCGCGGCGATGCCGCGCGAGATGCTGCGGCCGTGGCGTGCGCTGTGGAAGGCGATGACATCGGCTTCGGCGATCACCCGCGCCGCCTTCACTGTCACCAGCTCCGGATCTCCGGGGCCGAGTCCGACGCCCCACAACTTGCCGCTGCTCATTCCTGTTCGCTCGCAATCGCATTCAGTGCCGACGCGGTAATGGCGCTGCCACCGCGCCGCCCACGCACCGTCAGATATTCGATCCCGCCGAATTCGATCAGCGCGTCCTTGGATTCGGCAGCCCCGACGAAGCCGACCGGTATGCCCAGGATGGCAGCGGGTCGCGGCGCACCCGCTTCGATCATGTCGAGCAGATGGAACAGCGCCGTCGGTGCGTTCCCGATGGCGACTACCGCGCCCTCGAGGCGATCACGCCACAACTCCAGCGCCGCGGCCGACCGCGTATTGCCCATTGCCGCAGCCAGTTCCGGCACCCGCGAATCGCCGAGGGTACAGATCACATCATTGTCGGCAGGCAACCGCTTGCGCGTCACACCGGACGCGACCATCTGCGCATCACAAAGAATAGGAGCCCCCGCGCGCAGCCCGCTTCGCGCCGCCGCCACCACACCAGGCGAAAACGCCACGTCCCCCGCCAGATCCACCTGCCCGCACCCATGAATCATCCGCACCACAACCTGCGCCACATCCGGCGGAAACCCACTCAGATCCGCCTCCGCCCGAATCATCGCAAACGATCGCCGATAGATCTCGGCCCCATCAGTGACGTAAACAGCGGACATGCCCCCCACCATATGAGCCCTTCCTCCTCACCCCCGCTGCGGGTCGAGAATGCGATGGTGGCGGAAACGTCGAGAGGGCCTGCGTGGATGCGTGCTCGGCGGATCAGGTGCGGGGACGTTCGAGGATTCGGGACATGACTATGGAGCTGCGAGTGCGGCCTACTCGGGTGTTTTCGCGGATGCGTTCTACGGTGGATTCGATTTCGGCCATGTCGGTCGCCATGACGTGGACGAGGGCGTCGGCTTCGCCTGCGATGGTCCAGACGCCGACTACCTGGGGGATCGGTTCGAGGCTGCGGCGCAGTTCGGCGGGAGTGATGTTGTCGCGGTAGTAGACCTCGACGTAGGCCTCGGTGGTCCAACCGAGTGCGGCCGGGTTGACCAGTGCGGTGAAGCCGGTGATCTGGCGGCTGGCGACCATCTTGTCGACGCGGCGCTTCACCGCGGGCGCGGACAATCCGACCTTCGCGCCGATCTCCTGGAACGAGGCGCGCGCCGACTTGAGCAGATGCGCCAGGATCTGCCGGTCGATGTTATCCACGCCACACCCACTTCCGATCGGCGCAATGATTCGATGGATTCTGCCGGTCATGCGCAATGAATCGTTGTTTCTGGCGCAATACTAGGCGAATTACCTTCGTGTCAGTGGAATGCTCCGCGCCTACCTCCGGGAGACACGTTGACCTCTGTAGCCACCCTCCGTTTCGAGCCCGTGCGGCAGCCATCGCCACGTCAGTTCGTGATGTGCCGTCCGGATCATTTCGATGTCTGCTACTCGATCAATCCGTGGATGAATCCGCAGCAACCCGTCGATCGTGCGCTGGCGCTGTCACAGTGGGAGACACTGCGCGCGACATTCGAGCATTACGGCCATCGCATCGATGTGGTACCCGGGGAGCCCGGTCTGCCCGATATGGTTTTCGCCGCGAATAGCGGGCTGATCGTGGGTGATCGGGCGATGTCGGCGCGGTTCACCCATGCCGAGCGGGCCGCGGAAGGTCCCGCGTATCACCGCTGGTTCGCGCAGCTGGGGCTGGTGGAGTTGATCGGGGCGCAGGAAATCAATGAGGGCGAAGGTGACTTCCTGCTGGTTGGTGAGCGCATGCTGGCCGCGACCGGATTCCGGAGTTCGATTGCGGCACACCGTGAGGTCCAGCGGTACTTCGATCTGCCGGTGGTTTCGCTCGAACTGGTCGATCCGCGCTTCTATCACCTGGATACGGCGCTGATGGTTCTCGATGACATGAATGTCGCGTACTTCGCGCCCGCCTTCAGTGCCGCGAGTCAGGCGATACTGGCCGAGCTCTATCCGGATGCCATCCTCGCCACCGTTGATGATGCGGTGGTTCTCGGACTGAACGGCGTCTCCGATGGGCTGAATGTCTTCATCAGCAGCCGCGCCGACAACCTGGCTTCGGAGTTGCGTGCGCAGGGGTACAACCCGGTGGGCGTCGATCTGTCGGAGTTGTTGAAGGCCGGTGGTGGAGTGAAGTGCTGCACGTTGGAGATTCACGAGGATCCACGGAGTGCGCCGACCGCGGTCGCTTCATAATGCGCGAGCATCGCTGTTAGAACGGGAGTTGGGTGCGCCAACCGCTGACGCCCGGTTCGGCCAACGGATGGACCTCGGCGACGAATTTGAACAGCAGGAGTGCGCCGCTGATCTGTAGCAGGGCCAGGGGGATTTCCCCGACGCAGGCGATGACGATGGAGAACCAGACATCGCGCGAGTTGGCGGTCGCGATGTCGAACCAGGCATCCACGAGCAACAATAGGCCGGTACCGAATGCGGGCAGCATCAGCAGCTGCTTGCGTTGCCAGCCGAGATAGGCGGTCGTCGCCATCATGATGACCAGCAGGATGTCGAACCCGACCCAGGTCAGCGTCCAATTGCGCGCCTGATAATCGGGTGGCAGCGACACCGCGAGATACACGATCCACGGAATCAACGCGATGGACCCACCCACCATCAGCGTCAACCGCACCCGCCGATGAATCCGCACGACCTCCGGCCGCGGCAATACCCGCTCCGGCGGCAACTGCAACCGCCGAATCAACTCTCGCCGCTCCTGCGCCGACATCGCCTCGATCTCCGCGTCACCCAGCCGCCCGACCGTCATCGGAACACTCCTCCCACGAGTCAACCGCTGCCCTCACCGTGCCACGGGCCGTGCCCGAGAGCCAGATCGCCTGGGCCATGTGCGGCAAAAGCTCGGTCCACTTGCCATGCGCGACACGCGACACGGCGTACTGGCATCGTTCGCGGTGTCCTTGATCGGTCCGCTTGCGGCATGGATTCAGCCGATACCACACCAAGGCGGCGCCGGATGGTCGGCCTGCGGACGGCGGCCCGATATGGTGGGCCCGGACTTCCTGCGGTCGCTCGCTGGGCCGATGTCAGCCGATGCGGTAACCGTTTTCGGTGGCGACGATATCGGTGACCGGGCCGCGGGGGCGGCCGCAGCGACGTTCACAGCCGGACCAATGTTGGCGGCCCGAGACCGTGACGTCATCGGCGCTGGGAACTTCGACGGCCGCGCCGAGATCTGCTGCCCCGCTGGAATCGCTCTCCGCGGCGGGCTGGTCGTTGGGGACCAGTACGCGCCCGGATTCGACGGCGGCAGTGGCGTCCGCGCGGACATCGGTGCGCGCTTTTGCGCAGCCAGGTTGGCCTGCGCAGGCGCTGACCTGGAGCCAAGGGGAGTTGGCGTCGAAGATCAGGCCCATGGGGGCCAGTACGCGGACGACCTGTTCGGCGGGCCATTCCGCTAGATCGGTGACCACCAGGCTGCGCCAGGGGGTGATGAAGATCGGGCGTTCGATGGCGGCGATGAATTCGGCGATGCGAGCGGGGAGGGAGCCGAGGCGAACGGCCGCGCCGAGGCTGACCAGACCGTCGTCCTGGTCGAGCCAGCCGATCGGAATGTCATGGGCGGCATCGAATTCCAGGCGTTCGGAGCCGGGGGACAAGCCGAGGATATCGATCACTCGCCGCACACCGTCGTCGACTTCGTGCAGCCGCCATTGACCCGAACCGAGATCGAGGAAGGCGTGCGCCGCGGCCAGCATCACCTGGACCGCGTCGGCCGCGGATACTCGGATGCCGGAATCAGCACCGGCCAGCATGAGTGCGAATTCGTCGGCGTCCGTGGCGTGTACGCCGATATCACCGCCGAGGCCGCTGATGTCGCCGCGACCGTCGTCGAGGGTGAACAGCACGCGGCCGGGCAGTTCGGTCAGCCGCGGTGCGGCGCGCAATCCCGTGTCCAGCGCCGGAACGAGCGCATGTACATCCGCCCAGCCACCGATCCGCCCCGACAGCGGCGACGCGACGATATTGCGCACCCGCTCATGCGTCTCGCTCGGCAACAGCCCGGCACCGGCCAACCGCTCGCTCAACGCAGCCGCATCACGCACCTGTCGCAATTGCACATTGCCCCGCGAGGTCAGCTCGATATTCCCATCGCCGAGCTCGACGGCGGCCTCGGCCAAAACCTGCAACTGCCCCGGTTCCAGCCGCCCACCAGGCAGCCGAATCCGAGCCAACGGCCCATCGGCCGCCTGATGCAGCCGCAGCACACCGGGACAGGAATCGGGATTTGTACGCGTCATGACCCGTCCAGCCTACGACCCCGCGGCCGCGTAACAGGCGACGGCAGTGACCCCTGACCACCGACGGGCCAGTCGTGAAGTCCGGTGACGGCTGTGGTGCGTGACCGATGGGGTCAGTCGTGAAGTCCGGTGACGGCTGTGGTGCGTGGCCAGGACGCTACCGATCTCCGGTGCCTTGCACTGACGGTTGGGCGCATCCGGATGAGAGCGACCGACCAGTCGCCCTCGCCCCACCATTAAGGTTGGCGGAATGAGTGAAATCTCCACCGTTGCCGACCGACTCGTGATCATCGACGTTGTCACGAGGATGTTCGTCTACACAGATCAGAAGCGCTGGGATGACCTGCTCGCGGAGGTGTTCACCCCGAAGGTCGACTTCGATGGTGGCTTCGGCGGCGGGGTGGCGGTGCGACCCGCGACCGATATCGTCGGCGATTGGCGCACGGGCCTGGCCGACCTCGACGGCGTCCATCATCAGGCCGGCAACTACCTGGTCGACCTGCAGGGCGACCACGCCGAAATCCACGCCGACGCCATCGCGGTGCACGTGAAAAACGATGCGTCCCACGGCAAGACACGCACCTTCGTCGGCAGCTACAGCATCGGCGCCGAGCGCACCGCCGCGGGCTGGCGGGTCGACAAATTCCACTACCACCTGAAGGTGATCGACGGAAACGCCGACCTGACCTGAACGCCGAGTAGATGACCGTCGACGAGCGGCGCACAGCGGCGGGCTAGCATCTGGTTGCTCGGCGGGTGATGAGGAAACCGGTGGAACTCCGGTGCGGTCGCGCCACTGTCGAAAGCCAGACCCTCTCCGGCGAGCACCGTAACCGATGGGCGCGTCACCCGAGGAAGGCTGCCACCTGTGATTTTGCTGCTGTCGACGTCCGACACCGATCTGTTGAGCGCGCGTGCGAGCGGTGCGGAATATCGGTGGGGAAATCCGGCTCGACTGTTGCTCGAGGACCTGCCCGCGCTGCTCGACGGCGTCGATCTGGTGCTCGTGCGGATCCTGGGTGGCAAGCGCGCCTGGGAGGACGGGCTCGCGGCCGTGCGCGCCAGCGGGGTGCCGATGGTGGCGCTCGGCGGTGAGATCGCACCCGACGCCGAGCTGATGGAATGCTCGACGGTGCCCGGCGGTGTGGCCGCCGACGCGCACAACTACCTCGCCGCCGGTGGTGCGGAAAACCTCCGTCAGCTGCACAACTTCCTCTCGGATACGGTGCTGCTCACCGGCCACGGTTTCGAACCGCCCGTACAACTGCCGAGTTGGGGCGAGTTGGAGCGCACACCGAGCGCAACGGCCGAGCACTCCCCGACTGTGGCTGTAATCTATTACCGCGCACAGCATCTCGCCGGGAACACCACCTACATCGAAGCCCTCTGCGCGGCAATCGAAAACGCGGGTGCGAAAGCCTTGCCGCTGTACTGCGCGTCCCTGCGCACAGCCGAGCCGGAACTCCTCGACACATTGCGCACCGCAGACGCACTCGTGGTAACCGTGCTCGCCGCGGGCGGCACGAAGCCTGCCAACGCATCGGCCGGCGGTGATGACGAGGCTTGGGATGTCGCGGCCCTCGCCGAACTGGATGTGCCGATCCTGCAGGGCCTGTGCCTCACCAGCGGCCGCGCCCAATGGGAGGCCAACGACGACGGGCTCTCCCCGCTCGACGTCGCCACCCAGGTCGCCGTCCCGGAGTTCGACGGCCGCATTATCACGGTTCCGTTCTCCTTCAAGGAATTCGACGCCGACGGCCTGTCCACCTACGTGCCTGATCCCGAGCGCGCGGCCCGGGTCGCCGGCATCGCGGTCCGGCACGCACGGCTGCGCCACATCCCGGCCGAACGGCGCCGCATCGCCATCATGATGTCGGCCTATCCGACCAAGCATGCGCGCATCGGCAACGCCGTCGGCCTGGACACTCCCGCCAGCGCGATCCGGCTCCTCACCGAGATGTCCGCGGCCGGCTACGATCTCGGCGACGAGAACGGGGTCCCTGGCCTCGCCGAACGCGACGGAGACGCGCTGATCCACGCCCTGATCGCCGCGGGCGGTCAGGATCCGGACTGGCTCACCGCCGAACAGCTCGAAGGCAATCCCATCCGCATCAGTGCCGACCAGTACGGCAGCTGGTTCGACACCCTCCCCGAGGATCTGCGCGAAGCGGTCATCGAGGCGTGGGGACCACCGCCCGGTGAACTCTATGTGGACCGCTCCGCCGACCCGAAGGGCGAAATCGTCATCGCCGCATTGCGTTTCGGCAATATCGTGCTGATGGTACAGCCGCCGCGCGGCTTCGGCGAGAACCCGGTCGCCATCTACCACGACCCGGATCTGCCGCCCAGTCACCACTACCTCGCCGCCTACCGATGGATCTCCGCGCCCGAGGGATTCGCCGCCGACGCCATGGTGCACCTCGGCAAGCACGGCAACCTGGAATGGTTACCCGGCAAAACCCTCGGCATGTCCGCCTCCTGCGGCACCGACGCCGCACTCGGTGAGCTGCCGCTGATCTACCCGTTCCTGGTCAACGATCCGGGCGAGGGCACCCAGGCCAAGCGCCGCGCGCACGCCACCCTTGTCGACCATCTCATCCCGCCCATGGCCCGTGCCGAAAGCTATGGCGATATCTCGCGTTTGGAGCAGTTGCTCGACGAACACGCCAATATCTCCACCCTCGACCCGGCCAAACTGCCCGCCATCCGCCAGCAGATCTGGACCCTCATGCGTGCGGCCGAAATGGACCACGACCTGGGCCTGGCCGAACGGCCGGACGAGGATGTCTTCGACGATATGCTGCTGCACGTCGATGGCTGGCTGTGCGAGATCAAGGATGTGCAGATCCGCGACGGTCTGCACATCCTCGGGCAGGCGCCAGCGGGGGAGACCGAACTCGACCTGGTCCTGGCCATGCTGCGCGCGCGGCAATTGTGGGGTGGTGAGCGGAATGTGCCGGGTCTGCGGGAAGCCTTGGGGCTGAACGAATCCGGTACCGAGGTGCGCGAACGGGTCGATGCGGTGGAAACCCAGGCACGTGAGCTGCTCGCCGCACTGCAAGCCGCCGACTGGTCCGCGGACGCCGTCGACGGAATTGTCGACTCATTGACCGCACCTGCGACCGACCCGACGTTCCTCGCGGTGCGAACCGTGTTGCGCTTCGCTGCGACCGAAGTCGTGCCCCGACTGCGCCAGACCGGTATCGAGATCGACCGAATCCTGCACGCGCTCAATGGCGGTTTCATTCCTGCCGGGCCGAGTGGATCGCCCTTGCGCGGCCTGATCAATGTGCTGCCGACCGGTCGGAATTTCTACTCGGTCGATCCGAAGGCGGTCCCGTCACGACTGGCCTGGGAGACCGGGCAGGCCATGGCGGATTCCCTGCTCGATCGGTACAAGTCCGATCACGGGGAATATCCGCGCTCGGTCGGGCTGTCGGTGTGGGGCACCTCCGCTATGCGCACCTCCGGCGATGACATCGCCGAAGTTCTTGCGCTGCTGGGTGTCCGCCCGGTCTGGGATGAGGCGAGCCGCCGCGTCAGCACTCTCGAGGTGATATCGCTGGCCGAACTCGGCCGCCCGCGCATCGACGTCACGGTCCGCATCAGCGGTTTCTTCCGCGATGCGTTCCCGCATGTGCTCGCACTTCTCGACGACGCGGTCCGCCTGGTCGCCGACCTCGATGAGCCCGCCGAGTCGAATTACGTTCGTGCCCATGCCCGGAACGACCTCGCCGAACACGGCGACGAGCGTCGCGCCACCACCCGCATCTTCGGCTCCAAACCTGGCACCTACGGCGCGGGCCTCCTGCAACTGATCGACTCCAAGAGCTGGCGAACCGACGACGACCTCGCGCAGGTATACACGGCGTGGGGCGGCTTCGCCTACGGCCGCGACCTCGACGGCGTACCCGCCGCCGCCGATATGCGCACCGCATATCGACGGATCACGGTGGCCGCCAAGAACACCGACACCCGCGAACACGATATCGCCGACTCCGACGATTACTTCCAGTACCACGGCGGCATGGTCGCCACCGTGCGCGCGCTGACCGGTAAGAATCCGCAGGCCTACATCGGTGACAGCACTCGTCCCGATGCCGTACGCACCCGCACGCTCTCGGAGGAGACCTCGCGCGTCTTCCGTGCCCGAGTGGTGAATCCGCGCTGGCTAGAGGCGATGCGCCGCCACGGCTACAAGGGCGCCTTCGAAATGGCGGCCACCGTCGACTATCTGTTCGGCTACGACGCCACCACCAATGTGGTGGCCGACTGGATGTACGAGAAGCTTGCGGAGAGTTACGTTTTCGATGACGTGAACCGCAAGTTCATGGAACAGTCCAACCCGTGGGCGCTGCACGGCATTGCCGAGCGACTGCTGGAGGCGGCGCAACGGGAGTTGTGGGAGCATCCGGAGCAAGCAACACTGGACCGATTGCGGCAGATCTACCTGGAGACCGAGGGTGAACTGGAATAGCTGAAAAAGCAATACCCCAGTTCCTTGGGTATTTCCAATTATTTGATCTTGCAACATATTTCGATTTCATGATTTCCGCGACGCCGAGTGTGTCGAGAGCGCATGATGATTGATGTCCGATGTCCGTTTCTCGGAAACATCGATCGAATCGGCTGGATGATTGGAAAACACAATGAAGATCAAAAAGTTGGTAGCGACAACGGTTTTGACCGTTGCCGCGACAGGCATCACCGCGGCCACCGCCTACGGCTCACCCGAAGTATCGTCGGAAACAGTCCTCAACGGCGTGGACCACGGCATCCAATACACCGCAGCGGTGGCGACGGACCGCTCCGATGCGACCATCACACTGGCCTCGGGCAAGTTCGTCCTGACGCCCGATGCGGGCATCGCGGTACTCGCGCCCGACGGGTCCGTGGTCGCCACCGTGCCGACCACACTGCAGACGGTGGCGGGTCAGCAGGTGCAGGTCACTCCCGAAGTCGATGCCGCGGCAACGACATTGACGCTGACGCCGGTCAACGCTCCGGCGCCGCAATCGGCCCCGCTGCAGTTCATCGGTGATGCGGGCACCACGGTCGCGGGTGTGTTGATCGGATGCGCCGTCGGCGCGCTGATCGGATTGCTCTTCTTTATCGTCGGATTCCTGCCCGGATGTGTCATCGGCGGAATCATCGGCGGTATCGCAGGTGCCAATCAATAATGAGGTAAATCGAGCTGTTTGATTAAGCCTCGAGCGGGTACTCCCGGCCGGGCAATCCGGAGAATTTGTCCGACCGGGGTTGCCGCTCACCGAAATTCAGGACACATCGCATGTCAATTTCCGCCCGCCGCTTTGCGAAACCGCTCGGCAGTTGTGCGCAGGTGCGAGGCGAGTTCGGGTGCGTCCAGGACTTCGAAATCGACATCGAGTAGTCCGAGATACAACGTCAGCGTATGTGGCGTGTCCGAACCGACCTGGATCACACAGTGATTCGGACCATCGGGTTCGACTGTCACGGCAGCCGGTAGCCGGGTACGCACAGCGGTAGCCGGAGCCGCCACCCGCACCTTGGCGCGGTAGCGCCACGTCGCCGCACCGACGCCGCGCTGTATCCGTTCAGCCACTTCGGTTTCGGGGACGCTGCGCGGGGTGAAGCGTGCACCGTTCGGTGTCCGTGGCGTCATCCGGTCGACACGGAAGGTGCGCCAGTCCGCGCGCCCGACATCCCACGCCACCAGATACCAGCGGCCATTCCAATGCGCGAGCCGATGCGGCTCCACCTCACGCCGCGAGGGCGGTCGTTGTTCGATTGCGTCCGAATGGGTTTCGTAATCGAACCGCAGCCGCTCGCTCGCCCGGATCGCCCCGGCGACGGTGGTGAGCACTCCCGCGTCCACATTCGACTGTCCCGGATGCGGCACATGCACGGTGGCGGCGGTCAGCGCCCGAACCCGATGCCGTAACCGCGACGGCAGCACCTGCTCCAGCTTCGCCAGCGCCCGCACCGAGGTCTCTTCGATCCCGGTCACCGCCCCGTTCGCCGCGGTCGCCAACCCCACTGCCACCGCCACGGCTTCCTCATCATCCAAAAGCAATGGCGGCAGCGAAGACCCGGCCCCCAGCCGATACCCACCCGCCACCCCCGGCGTCGCATCCACCGGATACCCCAGCCTGCGCAACCGCTCGATATCGGTACGAATAGTCCGCGTCGAAACCCCGAGCCGCTCGGCCAACGCAGGCCCGGTCCAATCCCGATGCATCTGTAGCAACGACAACAACCGCAACAACCGCGCCGAAGTCTCCAACATCGCTCGATCATCGCAGCAATCGCGGAAGGAAGTCTTCCGTGAGCACGACGCTGAGTTTCTGTCCTACGAGTAGCCGCTCTTGGGGTATGTCGTACTTTTCTTCCGCCCGAGACCACCCCTCGCGATCATCCCGTCAATGGCGACCAGGGCGAGCCACCGCGACACGCGTTGTCGGTCGAACTCGGTGACGGTCCTGGCGCAGGTGCAGGAGCTCGCTCAGTTATCGCTGCGATCCGAGTCCCGAAGTCCAGCGGCGGTCGAATGGCACTCCATCCCGCATGCAACCCCCGCTGCTCGGCCGGATCTCTGAGCGCATTGCATGTGATCCCTAGGGGAATGCGGAACAAACTCTTCCGCAATGGGGTCCAGAGTAGTGCTCATGACGAAAACAGAGCCTATTCGCCCCTTCCGAATCGACATTCCGCAGGCCGAGCTCGATGAGTTGCGCGCGCGGCTGGCGAGTGCACGGTTGCCTCATCCGGTGCCAGGTACCGAATCCGATTGGGGGCGGGGCATTGCGCCCGATTACCTGCGGGAGTTGGCCGAGTATTGGCGGGAAGGGTTCGATTGGCGGGCGCAGGAGGCGAGGCTCAATGCGTATGACCAGTTCACGACCGAGATAGATGGGCAGACGATTCATTTCTTCCACGTGCGCTCGCCGGAGCCGGATGCGGTGCCGCTGCTGATCACGCATGGGTACCCGAGCTCGGTTGTCGAGTTCCTCGAGCTGATCGGGCCGCTGACGGATCCGCGGGCGCATGGTGCGGATCCGGCGGATGCGTTCCATGTCGTGATTCCGTCGCTGCCGGGTTTCGGCTTCTCCACACCGCTCGCCTCGACCGGATGGGAGTTGGCGCGCACCACCGAGGCGTTCGCCGAACTCATGGCTCGGCTCGGTTACGAGAAGTTCGTCGCTCAGGGCGGTGATATCGGTGCGGGGGTGACCGGGCGTCTGGCCGCCACTCATCCGGAGCGTCTCATTGCGACGCACGTGAACAGTGACCGCGGATCGCTCGGTCTGGTTGGTGAGCAGCTGCCGATGCCCGCGGGTTTGACCGAGGACGATGTGGCCGCCATCCAGGCCGCGCAGGCCAGGTGGAATCAGCAGAAGGGGTATCTGGTCCTGCAGACCACTCAGCCCAATGCCATCGCCGCCGCGCTGAGTGATTCTCCGATCGCGCAGCTGGCGTGGATCGCGGAGAAATTCCAGGCCTGGACCGACCCGGCCCGCGCAACCGGCGAGGCGGTGGATCGTGACCTGCTGCTGACCAATATCAGCATCTACTGGTTCACTCGCAGCGGTGCCTCCGCCGCGCAATTCCTTTGGGAAACAGCGCATTCCGGTATGGACTGGGTGTCGCCGTCGGGCGTGCCGCAGGGGTGGGCGGTGTTCAATACCGATCCGCTCATGCGTCGGGTGATGAATCCGGACGGGCATATCGAGCACTTCAACGAATACGCCGAGGGCGGTCATTTCGCGGCCTTGGAGCAGCCGCGCCTCCTCGTGGACGATATCCGTACGTTTTTCCGTACCTATCGCGGCTGAGCAGGTGTAACGGGGCGGGCGCCGGCTCGCCCCATTACGTCGGCAGGCGTACGAACAAGTATGTCCGTATACGGATGTAGCGGTGACCGGACGGGCCTACCGTTTCAGGTATGACTTGGAACGAAGTGAGCGCGAGCCGTTTCGACCTGCTGACCACATACAAGAAGGACGGCACGCCGGTCGGTACTCCCGTATGGGTGGCTCCGGACGGTGAGCGGATCGTGGTGTGGACCAATTCGAAGACCTGGAAGGTCAAGCGGATCCGCCGCAATCCGGCGGTGACGCTGCAGATATGCGACGGCCGCGGCCGTCCGAAGAGCGAGGAGAAGGTTGTGGGCAAGGCCGAGGTGCTGGATGCGGCAGGCACGCAGCGGGTACGCGATCTCGTCTCACGCAAGTACGGGATCATCGGCACCGTATTGATTCGCCTGCACAAGCTGTTCAAGGGCGCGGACGGTTCCGTCGGGATCGCGATTACACCCGCGTAGGTCAGGCGGATTCCGCCAGCCCGGCCGTGCGCCAAGTATCGGCGAGTTCCTGCAGCGGAATCTCCAGGGCGGCCGCAAGCGACACGATTGTGCCGAATGCGGGCGTCGGCAGCCGTCCGGTCTCGATCTTGCGCAGCGTCTCCGGTGAAATTCCGGCGGCATGGGCGATAAGGGCCGGATCGCGATCGGCGCGTGCGGCCCGCAGCCGGGCTCCGAGGCGGCGCCCGGCCTCGATCTGAGCGGGAGTCAGCGGAAGTCGGACCATGCGTCCAGACTATGGATGGTATTTAAATACCGCAAGCTCAACCGTTGTACTTCACTCGGAACGGTCCGCCGACGCTGTTGAACAGCAGATCCCCATTCGGAAAGAACTGGACCAGCGCGTAGGCGCCGTTACCGAGATTGCTCTGACCGAAAATAGTGCGATGCACCGTCTTTCCGGTTTGCCAGTCCAGGCCGGTCACTTCCCAGCCGTCGGTCTTGGTGTAGCCGTTGACGAAAACCACGCCGGATTTACTGCTCTCGGTGGGGACCATACTCGTGGAGACCACATCGGCACGCGACCACACCGATGACCAGCTGTGGTTTGCCGGATCCCATTGGAACCGCTCGATACCCGACGGCGGGCCGAATACCGGACCGCCCGCGAGCACATCGATGAGCCGGTCCGGTGCGCCTTGCGGCCGGGCATTGTTGACCACGAATGCGCCGTAGCCGTCCACCACGACCGACTGCTCGCTCTGGATGAATTCGGGCTGCGGATTCAGACCGGCCGTCACCTGGATCTGGTCGGCGATCCGATTGGATTTGCTGCCCGGCTTCGGTTGGAAACCCTCGGGAATGGCGTCGCGCCAGAACGCGACCAGTTTCATCCGGTCGGCGCCGTCTGTGATCACCACGAGCCGGTCGTCCTTGCCGTAGCCCATGAGGGTGGGTGTCGAGCCGGTGCCGATGCCGAATTTCACCGCGGGCGGCTGCCGCCCGAAATCATAGGGCGATGCCCACGCCCCGTCGGTGGCCTCGGTCGAGAGTTTGGATCCAGTCCAGACGACCTTGCGCATGATCTTGTCGGAAGCGGCGTAGATCCCGCCCTTATCGTCCACGGCCATCGCGTTGGAGACCACCTCGTCCGCGCCGAAGTGGACCTGCTGCGGTTCGCCCTGCAGGCTGCGGTCGATGATCGATAGCCCGCGGGTGCTGAGTACGGCCAATTTGCCGTCATAGGTCATATTCAGGCCGACGATGGATTCCGGTTGACCGCCGAGGCCTGGACCCGTGCCGAGCCACGGTTTGAAGTCGAGGGTGCGCAGAATCCTTACGCCCGCTTCGGGATTGTTCGCATTAACCAGGCCGAAGACGACGATCTGCGCGTTCTGGGTGACGTAGTAGACCCGATTGTCCTGGTCGACGAGGCTGTAGACGCCATTGACGATGCGTGTCCAATCGATGCCCCAGTCGTTGTGCACCGCGGTGTCGACCTGACCTGCGTCGGTGAAGTTCTGCTCGAGCACATGGTCCAACGCTTGCGATGCCAAGGGTTTCACGCCGGGTGCGTCCGCGCGGGCGATCTCGTGGAACATGCCATTGCCGACCTGGACGTAGACCACGCCCTGGGTGGAGGAGACCCACATGTGCTCCGGATCGGTGGCGGCGAGCGTCATGATGTTGACCGGTCCCGAGGTGATGCGCTGCTGCTGCTTCGGGTCGATATGGAATTCGCCCTGCGGTGTTTGGTACGGGAAGGTGTCGGACTGACCCGGATCTATGTGGGTGAGCCCGTAGGTCGCGGCGGCGAGGTAGGGATTGCGCGCGGGGCCTGCGGCGATGCCCGACTGGTTCTCGTTCTTCGCCGAATCGGAACCGCAGGCGGGGGTGGCCACGGCCACGGCCAACGCGACGGCGACGACAAGTGCCTTGCGGCGCGGGCTCATCGCTTGCTCCTCTACGTTCGCTATCGGGGTCGATCGGGCAGAACGCATACCGCTCGGGGCGGCGAACAACGAAACAAACCAGTGCTTTTTCGCGTTCGCGAACATAACACATCGCCTGGTCACAGTGGATGATTGGTATTTTTATACCGGTCATCGCTATGCTCGGTATAAAAATACCGAGTTGGAGGTTGAGATGGTGGAGTTGAAGTCGCCTGCCGAGATCGAACGCATGCGGGTGGCGGGGCGCTTCGTCGCCGAGATCCTGGCGGAACTGCGTGCGCTGGCTCGCGTCGGGGTGAATCTGCTGGAGCTGGAAGAGCATGTGCGGCAGCGGATTCGGGACCGGGGCGCGGTGTCGTGCTACTGGGACTATGCGCCATCGTTCGGTCGCGGTCCGTTCCGCAATACGGTATGCCTCTCGGTGAACGATGCGGTACTGCACGGTCTTCCGTTCGACTATGCGCTGCGCGACGGTGATGTGCTGAGCATGGACCTGGCGCTGGGGATCGACGGGTGGGTTGCCGATTCGGCGACCAGCGTGATTGTCGGCACCGCCGATGCGGAGGACCTGCGGCTGGTCAAAGCGACCGAGGACGCGCTGGCGGCCGCGATCGCGGTTGCCTTCCCCGGCAACCGGATCGGCGATATCTCCGCCGCTATCGCGCAGGTCGCGCGGGCAAACGGCTATCCGGTGAATACCGAATTCGGCGGCCACGGGTTGGGCCGAACGATGCATGAGGATCCGCATGTGCCGAATGCGGGACGTGCGGGTCGCGGGTATGCGCTGCGACCAGGTTTGACGATTGCGATCGAACCGTGGTTCGCGCGAACGACCGACCAGATCTATACCGATCCGGATGGTTGGACGATCCGCTCGGCGGATAGTTCGCGGACCGCGCACTCCGAACATACGGTCGCGATCACCGCGGACGGGCCGCAAGTGCTGACCGCCGCTTAACAGACTCAATCCGTTTCGGAGAGCCAATCCGCGAGATCGGTAGCGGCGCGCAGCTCGCCCGCAACGCTCGCACGTTCGGCTTCCGACAGCGACATGGCCCTGAGTTCGGCGCGCAACTTCTCGGCCCGCTCGAAATCGTCGGTGGCGATGGCCAATTCGGTCAGCGCGGCAAGCGTCCTCGCCTTGTCGACGGCCGATGCTTGCGTGCCGTAGCGCCGCAGACCGACCTCGAGCACCCGAACCGCGGTCGCATCGTCGTTCTTGAAATCGCGCAGGATGCGGGCATTGTCCAAAACCCGTGCCAGGCCGTCGAGTTCGCGGGAACCGCCGTACTCGACGTCTTCGGGCTCGTCGCGCTGGATGTAGATGATGGTATTGCCCACCGGGTCGACCACGCTGAATCTGCTTTGGCCGGGGCGGAATCTGGTGATGCGTGGGCAGCCCTTCGCGGGGACTTTCCCGTAGCGCTTGCGCAGCGCGGCGGTGAATGCGCCGTGTCGCTCGGCAACATCGTCGAGCATGATCAGGCAGCCGACCTGTTCGATGGGGAGTTCGATGCTCGGCGGTGCGGCGGCGAAGTGGACCGCGCAACCATCGGCCTCGATCGCGCCGTAGGCGTATGGCCTGGTCTGCTCGTGGGTCACTGTGTAGCCCAGGGTTCGATAGAAGTCGAGGGTGTCCTTCAGGTTACCGCTCCACAACACCGGAACCGCTGTATCGCTTGTCATCGCCCCTGCCTCGTTACGGTAATCAATTTTGACTACCCGAGGCTAGGTCGGTCCAATTCCAGAAGTCAAATTTGAGTAGTATGGCGTTTTTAGCGAAGGGATATCCGGATGTCGGCGGTGCGCCTGCTCGTCCTGGGCGTGATGCGGTTGCGTCAGCCCACCTATGGCTACGCGGTGCGTCGCGAACTACTGTCCTGGCGTGCCGAAACCTGGACCAATGTGAAGCCGGGATCGATCTATCACGCGCTGAAACAGCTGACGCAGGAAGGCAAATTGAGTGCCTTCGGAACCCAGGGGAGTACCCAGGGACCGGGGCGGACGCTGTTCGAACTGACCGAGGCGGGGGAGGCCGAGTTTCGCAAGCTCATGGACGAGGCGCTGGTCAGCGTCGATATGGAAGAACTCGGTGCGGGTATCGCGTTCATGGATGCGCTGCCACGCGCGCACGTCATCGAGAAGTTGCGCGAACAACGCCGCAATGCCGCAGTGGTTCGCGACGATCTGCTCGCCATGATTCCGACATTTCCCGGCCGGTACGAACCGCCGCATGCCACCGATCTACTCGAGCTGTGGAGCGGTGTGTTCGACAACCTGTCGAACTGGACCGGCGGCGTGCTCGAGCGCTTGGAGGCGGGTGAATACCGGATGTCGGACTAGTGGCAGCGCGCGCCCGCCGCTCAGATGGCGGATAGGCTGCCCCACATGACCAACACGCTGGGTGCGGTCGGCAAAGCCGACTACGTGCTGCTGACCACCTTCCGCAAGGACGGCACACCGGTCGGCACCGCCGTCTGGGCCGCCGAGGACGACGGAAAGCTGTATGTGTGGACCGAAACCAACAGCTGGAAGGTCAAGCGGCTGCGCAATAATCCCGCCGTCACCCTCCAACCGTGCAGCCCGTCGGGTAAGCCGAGCGGTGAAGTCATCGAAGGTACCGGCCGGGTGCTCGATGCAGCCGAAACCGAACGGGTGCGCAAGCTGATCAAGAAGAAGTACTGGCTCCTCGGCCCGATTCTGGTGACCGCGAGCAGTATTCGCCGCGGCAAGTCCGGCACCATCGGCCTCGAGATCACACCCGCCGGGTA
Source organism: Nocardia sp. NPDC050630 (assembly GCF_044457245.1). Classification (NCBI taxonomy): domain Bacteria; kingdom Bacillati; phylum Actinomycetota; class Actinomycetes; order Mycobacteriales; family Nocardiaceae; genus Nocardia; species Nocardia sp. NPDC050630. The sequence continues at coordinate 42,265 of NZ_JBITGN010000021.1, read as the reverse complement.
ATCAGGTCGCCTGGCTCACCGAGGACATGTGGAAGTCCGGGATGCGCAAGGGCGGCATGGCGGTTCGGGTGAACCAATCCTTCCATTCCCGGGGCAGAGTCGTTTCGGTAGCGCCCGCCTCGGTGGTGCGACGTAGCAGATCGATGGGGCTTTCGTTGAAGCGGAAGTTATTGACCGCGGCAGTGACTTCGCCGTTTTCGACCAGATAGACGCCGTCACGGGTGAGGCCGGTGAGCAGCAAGGTCGCGGGATCGACCTCGCGGATGTACCAGAGCGTGGTGAGCAGCAGGCCGCGCTCGGTATCGGCGATCATCTCATCGATGCTCGCGCCGGAGCCGCCGGTCAGTAGCAGGTTCTCACCGGGAACAGTGGGGGGAGCACCGAATTCGGCGGCGGTGGCACGCGGGTAGACCAGCGATTCGATGACGCCGTCGCGCAGCCAGTCCACGCGGCGGGCCGCAAGACCGTTGTCGAAGACCGACAGCGATTCCGAGGACGACGAAGTCGCCACGAATGGACGATATTCCAGGCCGCTCGCACTCGGATCGGAGTAGAGCGTCAAGGGAATATCGCTGAGCCGCTCACCGATGCGGGTGCCGCCCGCCTTGGCGAAGGCGCTGTGTCCCTCGTGGGCGCCGCGGCCCTCCATGGACCACGCCAGATAGATCATCAGGTCCGCGACCGCGGAGGGCGGCAGCAGGGTTTCGTAGCGACCCGCCGGGAGCTCGACCCGGCGCTCGGACCAATCCAACCGCCGCGACAATTCGGTGAGCAGCCCGGGCACGTCGACATCGGTGAAGTCCGCGGTGCCGACACCGACCCACGCACTCGCGAGATCCGCACCATCGCCACGCTTTCCATTGATCTCCACCGAACCGGTCGGCTGCACGAAGCGCCGGCGAATACCGGTGGAGGTACCCAGCCACGTCGTGTGCATCTGGTGGTAGGCGAAACCGTAGAGCCGATCAGCGCCGTCGAACCCGCCCGCCAAGTCGCGTGCGAGGTCGGTGAAGACCTCGATTCCGGTGCTGCCGGGTGCGGCCGCCCAATCGCTCCCGGCGTCCGGCAGACCATCCGAATCCGGCGTCAGCAGCGGCATCGCATCCTTGGCGGGCTCGGCGGTGCGGGCCGCCATCTCGCTGGCGCGCACAACGGCCTCGATCTCGGTCGGGTCGACACTGGTGGAGCGGACGCTCCCGACGCGTGCGGAGTTCGGGCCGTCGCGGAAAATCGAAATGACCGCCCACTCCCGCGAAATCGAGGACCCATTGGTGGTCATCGAGTTGCCCGCCCAGCGCAGCGACGCCTCGTGCGCATCGGTGGCGATGACCATCGCCTCATCCGCATGCGAAAGCGCCAGCGCTTGCTCGACGAGCGCACCTGCGGGCAACATCACCTCGATCACTGACCTGCCTCCGTCCGGGTGTTGAGAATGTTGATGCCACGCACCAGGATCGACGGGCAGCCGTGACTGACCGCGGCGACCTGGCCGGGTTGGGCCTTACCGCAGTTGAACGCGCCGCCGAGGCGCCAAGTAGATGGACCACCGACCGCCTCCATCGCACCCCAGAAGTCGGTGGTAGTGGCCTGATAGGCGACATCGCGCAGCTGACCGTCGAGCTTTCCGTCGCGAATGCGGAAGAACCGCTGGCCGGTGAACTGGAAGTTGTAGCGCTGCATATCGATCGACCACGACTTGTCGCCGACGATGTAGATGCCGTTCTCGACCCGCGAGATCAGTTCGGCGGTGCTGGTGTCGTTTTCGGGGTCCGGTTGCAGCGACACATTGGCCATGCGCTGGATCGGCACATGGTGCGGCGAATCCGCGTAGGAGCAGCCGTTGGAGCGTTCCAGGCCCAAGCGCGGGGCGAAGACGCGGTCGAGTTGATAGCCGACCAGAATGCCGTCGCGCACCAGATCCCAGCGCTGTCCGGCGACGCCCTCGTCGTCGTAGCCCACCGAGGCCAGTCCGTGCACCTCGGTGCGGTCACCGGTGACGTGCATGATCGGCGTTCCGTACCGCAGCGTGCCGAGCTTGTCCGGGGTGGCGAAAGAAGTACCAGCGTAGGCGGATTCGTAGCCGATGGTGCGGTCGTATTCGGTGGCGTGGCCGATGGATTCGTGGATGGTCAGCCACAGGTTGGTCGGGTCGATCACCAGATCCGTGGGGCCCGCCTCGACGCTGGGCGCCTTCACCTTCTCGGCCAGCCAGCCGGGGATCTGCGCGAGTTCGGCACTCCAATCCCAGATTCCGTCCGCACCGGTGACGTATTCCCAACCGCGTCCCGCGGGAGCGGCGAGGGTGCGCATGGTCTCGAAAACACTGGCTGCCGCGTCCACGGTGATCGCCTCGAGCTGCGGATGCAGGCGCACGCGCTGCTGGGTGATCGCGGACCCCGCGGTATCGGCGTAGAAGGTCTGCTCCTTGACCTGCAGTACCGAGGCGGTGACATGATCGACGCCGTCGGCGGCGGACAAACGGCCCGAATAGTCCTGCAGCACAGCGACCTTATCGGCGGTCGGCACTGTGAACGGGTCCACGTCGTAGGTCGAAACCCAGTGCACATTGTCGTATCGCGGCTCGTCGGCGAGTTCGACGCGCTCGCGATTGAGCGCGCGCAGGGTCGTCGCCACCGTGACCGCCCGCCGCGCCACCTCGGCCGCGGTCTCGGGGGTGAGTGCGGCATGCGAGGCGAAACCCCACGTGCCGTCGACGATCACGCGCACCGCGAAGCCGAGGTCGGTGGCATTACTGATCGCTTCGACCCGCCCGTCGCGCAGCCGGATCGATTGGGTGACCAGCCGATGCACCCGCAGATCGGCGTGCTGTGCGCCCGCCGCGCGCGCCGCGGACAGGGCTGCGTCGGCGAGCGCGTGCAGTGGTAACGCAAGGAACTCGGCGTCCACATCTTTGGAAGTCGCGATGCTCACCCGACCCAACCTAGCCGGTCGGGCTGACGAGCGCCGCTTCCGATGTGCTGACGCAGACCTCGCGGACATGGATCGACCGCAATGCCGCACGTAATGCCCAGCAGCGCGGTTCTAGACCATGGCCGCAGGGGTAGCGGCGACGAGACCGCCATCGATGAGCAGGTCCTGGCCGTTGATGTATGACGCCTGGTCGGAGGCGAGAAAGGCAACTGCGGCGGCGACATCTTCCGAGGTTCCGATGCGCCCGGCGGCCACTGTGGCGATGGCCGCGGCCTGCACCTGCGGCGACGCTTCCGCATAGAACGCGGGAGTCCCGGTGTAACCCGGGCTCACCGAGTTGACCCGGATTCGCCTGGGTGCCAGTTCGGCGGCCAGCGTCCTGGCCAGGTTGTGCACTGCCGCCTTGGTCGCCGAATAGAGCGCAGCGCCGGGCCCGCCCCGATGCAGTGCGAACGATGCGTTGATCACGATGGCGCCGCCATCGGCCAACAGGGGCAGGGTCTGCTGGATGGTGAAGAACGCGGCCTTGAAATTGATATCGACGACCCGGTAGAACTCGGCCTCGGTGACATCGGCGACCGCCTGGAATGCGCCGATGCCCGCGTTGGCGAAAATCACGTCCAAGCGTCCGTAACGGTCCCGGATCGCGGTCGTCAATGCCGCCAGATCGGCGAGATCTGCTGCGTCGCCGGATATTCCGAGGACGCGATCGCCACCGTTCAGCTCTTCGCTCGCGGCATCCAGACGGGACTTGTCCCGCCCGGTGATCACAACCCGCCCACCCTCGTCGAGCAACCTGCGCGCGGTGGCCAACCCCATACCGCTGGTTCCGCCGGTGATCAGCACGATCTTGTCGTCGAATCGGGAATTGCTCGGCATGGCACGACCTCTCATACAGTTGGATAGTTCAAGAACATATGAACAGTTCGACTGTATGTCAACAATCGAGTAGTCTGGTCCGCATGATGACGGCACATCCCGAGCGGGATCGGATCGAGTTGGCGAATGTGTTCGCCGCGCTGGGAAATCCGTTGCGGCTGCAGATCGTTCGCGTGCTCGCGGACGGGGCGGAACACACCTGCGGTTCGATCGTGGACGGTGTGCCGAAATCGAATCTGACACACCACTATCGGGTGCTGCGCGATGCGGGCATCATCTGGCAGCGACCGTCCGGCCGGGAAACCTTGCAGTCGTTGCGGCGTGACGATCTCGACGCCCGATTCCCGGGTTTACTGGATTCGGTAATCGACGCGGCCCGCCGGGATCAGTCGCACGCAACTCGAATTTGATCACGGTTTGGCAGCATGGCGCGCGCGAAAGTCGTGGTTACCGTACCCAAGTCGGGTTATGCCGTACTGTGCCCGCGTGCCGCCATCCGCCCTCCGCGATCGCAAACGAGAACGTACCCGCCGTGCCCTCCTCGAGGCAGCCATCGAACTTTTCGAGAACAGAGGTTATGAGGAAACCACGGTGGCCGATATCGCCGCTGCCGCCGAAGTCGGCACCCGGACGTTCTTCAACTACTTTGCCAGCAAGGAAGAATTGCTCTTCCCGGAACAGGACGAACGGGTGCGTGCTGCGGTGGCGGCCATCGCGAGTCGTCGGCCCGGCGAGCGGCCGGTGGAGGTGCTGCTGCGCGCGTTACGGGCGGCTGGTGACAATCCGGGTGAACATCTCGTCGATGATCTGAGTGCGCGCGTTGCCGCACTGCGCGCACAGATTTCGCGTACGGTGCCCGCCGTGAGCGGGCGGGCCGCGCACGCGCAGTTGGTCGCGCAGCGCGAGATCGCGCGGCAGCTGTATATGGCATTTCCCACCGAATTGGACGAGGTCGGGGCCGCCGCCTTGGTCGGGGCGGTGGTCGGCGCGGTCTCCGGTGCGCTGACGGTGCTGTTCCAGAGTCCGGTGGCCGGATTGGACGGCGAGCGGCTGCACCGACAGATCCACGAAACGACCTCACGGGTGCTGCAGCCCTGGCTCGCCTCGAATGCCAAGATGCACGTCGGATCTATGCATTGATTGGCTCAGCCGAATTGCTGCCAGCCCAAGCGGATCACCATACCGATGACGACCACCAGCAGTACTACGCGCACGAATTCAGCGCCCTTGCGTAATGCCATATGCGAGCCGATGATCGCACCCGCCACATTGCCGACCGCCATGGCCGCGCCGAGCGCGAACATGATGTGGCCGGTGAAGCCGAAGAAAATCAGCGCACCGATATTCGATCCGCAGTTGATCACCTTGGCCATCGCGGCCGCGCGCACGAATTCGGTGCCGAGCAAGGTGGCGAAGGTGATGATCAGGAAGGTCCCGGTGCCGGGGCCGAGCAGTCCGTCGTAGAACCCGATCAAACCGGCTGCCAGGGCGATCACGAGGACGAACTTGCGCCGGGTCGGTGGGTGCGTGGCCAGGGTGATGCCGATCGACGGGCGCAGCGTGACGAACACGGCGACACCGACCAGCACCACCATCACGATCGGGATGAACAGGTCGCGATCGATCAGGGATACCGCCGCCGCGCCGGTCGCCGCGGTGACCGCGGCGATCGCCGCCGCTGGCAGCAGCGTGCGCCACCGCAGCGGAACTCTGCGCGCGAATGTCATGACCGATGCGCTGGTGCCCGCGACCGCGGCGAGCTTATTGGTGCCGAGCGCGGTCTGTGGTGCGATGCCCGGTGCGACCAGGAAAAGTGTCGGGAGAATGATCAATCCGCCGCCGCCGACCACCGCATCAACCCAGCCCGCGGCGGTCGCGGCCGTTAGTAAGGTCGCCCAGTCTGCAAAATCCACCCGGCCAGCCAACCAGATGGTTGGATTCGACCCGCCCGCACCTAGGCTGATGGTCGTGCGCCGGTTCAGTCTGTGGCTTCGCGGCAAGCCCCTCATCTCGGACTCGATGCTGGCCGCCGTACTGCTGCTGCTCGAGATTCTCGGGGTCAGCAATTCCGATAGCAAGCTGACCTACCTGGGAATCGGCGTGCTGTTGCCGGTGCCGGTGGCGTTTCGGCGGCTGTACCCGCGGGCGATGGCGGCCGCGATGCTCGGACTCTCGATCGGCTCGACGATGGTGAGCTACGCGTCCGAAGACGATGCCGACCACATCGCGCTGTTGGGGCTCGGCATCATGCTGTACACCTTGGTCGCGTATGTCGGTCGCAAGGAAGGACTTTGGTACGCGCTCGGTCTGGTCGCCGACTGCACCAGCTCATTTTTCCTGTTACACAAGCCAGCCGGTTCGGATCTGATCTTCACGGCGATGTTCTACGCGCTGTGCTGGACACTGGCCGAGTTCATCGGTGCCCGGCACGCTTACGACCAAGAGGTAGCGGCGCGACTCGCGGTCGCCGACTACGACCGGGAACGCCGCGCGCACGATGCCGTCGCCGCCGAACGCACCCGCATCGCCCGCGAACTGCACGATGTCGTCGCCCATGCGGTGAGTGTGATCATCGTGCAGGCCGACGGGGCGAAGTACGCGCTGCGCCTCGATCCGGACTCAGCCGAACGAGCGTTGACCACGATCGCGAGCACCGGTCGCGAGGCCTTGCGGGAATTGCGCCGAACCGTCGCGCTGCTGCGCATCGAACATGCACCGGATCAGCTGCCGCAGCACGGAACCGCGGGTCTGGCGAAGGTGGTCGAGATGATGCGCGATACCGGACTCGCGGTAGAACTCGAAATGACCGGGCAGTTGGACGATATCGCCCCCGAGGTGAGTCTGGGCATGCACCGCATCGTGACGGAATCGCTGACCAATACGCTGCGCCACGCGGGCTCGCATCCGAAGGCTTGGGTGCGGGTGCAGCGCCGCGAAACCGATGTCGTCATCGAAGTCAGCGATACCGGCGGGGTTCCGGTGCAGGAGCAGTCCGCGAGCCCGATCGTCGGCGGTGGCATGGGATTGGTCGGCATGCGTGAACGGGTCGCCGTACTCGGTGGCACGCTGGAAGCGGGTCGCACATCCGCTGGCACGTGGCGGGTATACGCGACGATCCCGCTGGTGCGTGGCAACGAAAACGGTTAGCGGCAGGCCTCTTTCGGCGTCGCGCGCACGGTGCGCAAAACACGGTGGACGGTGCCGATAGATTAGGGACGTGCCGATTACCGTTCTCGTTGTCGATGATCAAGAACTCATGCGCATGGGGTTGAAGATGGTGCTCGGTGCGCACCCGGACATCGAGGTGATCGGGGAGGCCGAGAACGGGGCCGCCGCGATATCCCGGGCCAAGGAGTTGCGGCCGAATGTGGTGCTGATGGATGTGCGGATGCCGGTCGTCGACGGGGTATCGGCGACGCAGCGCATCGTGGAGGCCGGTGACGGCTGCAAGGTGCTGGTCATGACGACCTTCGATCTCGACGAACACGCATTGGGTGCGCTGCGAGCGGGCGCGAGCGGATTCCTGTTGAAAGACACGCCGCCCGAGGATCTGGTCTCGGCGATCCGAAGTGTCGCCGGCGGTGACGCGGTGGTGTCGCCGAAGGTGACCAAGCGACTGCTGGACCGGCTCATCGCCGACGATCCCGGTGGCATGCGGGATCCGGCGGTACTCGAGGTACTGACCGCGCGGGAACGCGAGGTGCTCGAGCAGATCGCGGCGGGGCGGTCCAACGCCGAGATCGCCGAGCAGTTGTACCTGTCGGAGGCCACAGTCAAGACGCACGTCGGGCGGGTACTGACGAAACTCGGTCTGCGCGACCGGGTTCAAGCCGTCGTGCTGGCCTACGAGACCGGTTTGGTGCGACCGGGCGGCTGAGCTCTCAGCCAGCTATCAGCTCGATCGGGAGAAAAATCGGACTGTGCGACGTTGAACCGGGTAGATCGTCCGAAAGGATCGCCATGCCCGCCGTACTGTTCGTGCTCTACGTCATCGTCGAGATCGCCGCGCTGGTCGGCGTCGGTCATCTGATCGGTGTGATGCCGACCATCCTGCTGCTCATCGCCGGTTCGGCCGCGGGCATGCTGCTCATCGGCTCCCAAGGCCGTCGCGTCTTCGAGCAGTTCCGACGCGCCGGGCGCGGTGAGATCAATCCGAGCACCGCGGTCGCGGATGGCGCGCTCGTCGCCGCTGGCGGGTTTCTGATGTTCATCCCGGGCCTGATCACCTCACTCTTCGGGCTGCTTCTGCTGCTGCCGCCGACTCGCTTCCTGGTTCGTCCGCTGGTCGCCGCGTTCGCCGCGCGCCGCTTCAGCCGTCTGGCCGCCGCGATGCCGCATCGCGGCGTGATCATCGACGGTGACGATGTGGTCGACGGCACAGTCGTCACCGAGTGGTACGACGACCCCCGCCCGTCGAGCCGCCCGGCTCTTCCGTAGCGACTGGTTGCGGGTCGCTCGGAAGGGGCAACCGCCTGATCACGCCGAGCCGTTTCCATAAACCGTGCCGACTATCACCCTCTTGCCCATTTCGTGAGACGGATCAAAGGGCTAGGGTGGCCGGATGGCGACCGAGGAGCTCACCGTCACGGTGAGTGAGGAGCTGGCGGCAGCGGTGCGGCAGGCCGCGGCGGCTGCGGGACAGTCGATTTCCGGATTCACGGCTGCGGCACTGCGGCTGGAACTGATCGCGGTGGAGGCCGGTATGCGAGCCGCGCCCGGTGCCGCGCCGCCGAGATACGCGGAGGTCATGGCGGTCCTCGCACAACCCGCGGACGTTTCACCGCCGGGCCTTTCGAGCGATCCGCGAGCAGTCGCTACCGAGCGGAAGCTGTCCGACCCGACGGACTGAAACACCCATACGGCAGACTGGTGTCTCGTGAGTACCCAGTTGCTGATCGGCGGTCGTTTCTACAGCTCGAGTTCACCCGATGCGACGGCAATGGCCGTGACCGACGGCACCGTGGTCTGGCTGGGCGCTGAGCAACCGGGGCGCGCCCTGCATCCGGATGCGGAGATCATCGACCTCGACGGTGCTTTCGTGGCACCGGCGTTCGTCGACCCGCACGTGCACGTAACGGCACTGGGCTTGAAGCTGACCGGACTCGATCTGTCGGCGGCGCGCTCACTCGAACATTGTCTGGAACTGCTGCGTGGGTTCGCGGTGTCACATCCCGACGGCGCGATCCTCGGTGACGGCTGGGACGAGACGGGATGGCCGGAGGGGCGGGCGCCGACTGTCGATGAGATCGACGCGGCGGTGCAGCCGGGCCGACAGGTGTATCTGTCACGGGTGGACGCGCATTCGGCGGTGGTGTCGTCGGTGTTGTTGACTTCGGCAGTCACCGCCGCGACGGGGTTCACCCGCGGTGCGCCCTTGCGCGCCGACGCGCACCATCTGGTGCGTACCGCGGTTCTCTCGGGATTGGATCGCGCACAACGGGATCGGGCGCGCAAGGCAGCGCTGGACACGGCGGCCGCGCACGGTGTTGTTGCCGTGCACGAATGCGGAGGACCGCAGATCGCCGGGCGCACCGATATTCGTGAGTTGCTCGAGTTCGAGCACGGTGTGCAGGTCCGGGCTTTTTGGGGTGCGGCGGTGCGCACCGCGGATGAGGCACGGGCGCTGGTCGCCGAACTCGGGGTGCACGCGCTCGGTGGCGATCTGTTCGTGGACGGTTCGATCGGCTCGCGCAGCGCCCTGCTGCGCGCGCCGTACGCCGATGACGCCGGAACCGGTCTCGGCTACCTCGACGCGGACACGATCGCCGCACATGTGCGAGCCTGCACCGAGGCGGGCATCCAAGCCGGATTCCATGTCATCGGCGATGCCGCGATGGACGCTGTCGTCGCCGGATTCGGCCAGGTGGTCGACGAACTCGGCGGTCCGGCGGTCGCGTCCCGCGCGCACCGCGTCGAGCATGCGGAGATGATCGATGCCGATCAGATCGCGAAACTGGCCGCCTGGGGTGTAATCGCCAGTGTCCAACCGGGTTTCGACGCGACCTGGGGTGGTCCGGACGGCATGTACGCCACCCGCCTCGGCGCCGAACGCGCCGCAACGCTGAATCCCTTCGCGGCCATGGCCGCGGCGGGCATCGCGCTCGCTATCGGCTCGGACGCACCGGTTACCGCACTCGACCCCTGGTCGGCGGTTCGGGCGGCGGTCAACCACCGCACCCCCGGTCATGGCCTCTCACCGCGGGCCGCTTTCGCCGCCGCCACCCGCGGCGCCTGGCGTGCGGGCGGCATTCGCGACGGCGTCGCGGGCACGTTGGTTCCGGGTGCTCCCGCTTCCTATGCGATCTGGGACGCCGCCGAGCTCGTCGTCGCCGCAGCCGCCGACACCGTCCAACGCTGGTCCACCGATCCGCGCTCCCGAGTCCCGGGTCTACCTCCGCTCGACCCCGACGCATCCCTGCCCACCTGCCTGCGCACCGTCCACCGCGGAGTCACGATCCATGAAGCCTGAAATACCCGGCGCGGCGCTGCGCCGCGTGGCGGCCGCGTTCAGTCGGTATCCGGTGCTGAGTCGGTCGGTGGCTGCGGTGGTTTCGGGGCTGCTCATCTTCGGAAGCTTTCCGCCGCGGCCGTTCTGGTTCCTTGCGCCGATCGGGATGGTGGTGCTGACGCTGACCGTACGCGGCGCCGCGCGGTTGCGTGGGGGGTTCGGGTACGGGTTCCTGGCGGGGCTCGGGTTTTTCGTTCCGCTGTTGCCGTGGACCGGGATCTACGTCGGGCCGGTGCCGTGGCTCGCGTTGTCGACGGTGTGTTCCGTATATATAGGACTATTCGGGCTTTTGGCGCGGTTGTTGTTTTCGCTGCCGGGGTGGCCGGTATGGGTCGCGTTGACGTGGACGGCCACCGAGTGGCTGCGATCGAGCTTTCCGTTCGGTGGATTCCCATGGGGGCGCTCGGCATTCGGTCAGGCCGACGGCTGGTATCTGTCGCTGGCGATGGTCGGGGGAGCGCCGCTCATCGGGTTCGCGGTGGCGCTCACCGCAACCGCTGCGGCGGCACTGCTGGGGTACTTGTGGACTCATGTGACGGTCGCGCCAATGGACGATCCCTCGGCTACCGAGCCGGGTCGTGCTACCACGACGACCCGCATTGGGGTTATCGCCGCGGCGACCGCGCTCGCTGTCATCCCGAGCACCGGAGCGATCCTGCGGACCGCGCTGCCCGGACCGGAGGAAGGGGACCGGACGATCACGGTCGCCGCCATCCAGGGCAGCGTGCCCCGGCTCGGGCTGGACTTCAATGCCCAGCGCCGCGCCGTACTGGACAATCATGTCCGGCGCACCGAGGAATTGGCTCGTGCGGTCGCGGAGGGAACGACACGCAAGCCGGACGTGGTCATCTGGCCGGAGAACTCATCCGATATCGATCCGCTGCGCAATGCCGACGCGGCCGCCGAGATCACCGAGGCATCCGAGCAGATCGGCGCGCCGATCCTCGTCGGCGCCGTGCTGGTGAACGGCGACCGCACGACGACGAACTCGGTCATCGTCTGGAACGGCGCGGCCGGTCCGGGGGAGCGGCACGACAAGAAGATCATCCAGCCGTTCGGCGAGTATCTGCCGATGCGCAGTTTCTTCCGGCTATTCTCCGAGTACGCCGACCGCGCCGGATACTTCGTGCCCGGCAACGGCGACGGCACTGTCCACGTCGCCCCTCTCGAGCCAACCGCAAGCAGCCACTACGGCGGCAGCATCGATATCGGCGTGGCGACCTGCTACGAGGTCGCCTTCGACCGCGCCTTCCGCGATTCCATGCACGCGGGCGCGCAATTGCTGACAGTGCCCACCAATAACGCCACCTTCGGCGACAGCGAGATGACCTATCAGCAGTTGGCCATGTCCCGGATCCGCGCCGTCGAGCACGGCCGTGCCCTCGTGGTCGCCGCCACTTCCGGTGTCAGCGCCATCATCACCGCGGACGGCGCGGTCCAGCAGCAGACACCCGGATTCGTCCCCGCCGCGTTGGTCGCCGAACTGCCATTGCGCAGCGAGACAACACTTGCGACCCGATTCGGCGCCCAACTGGAGCTTGTCTCGGTTATCCTGTCCGCGGCTGCCGTCATGGTGGCAGTTTTCCGGCGGCAGCATGCTCGCGGCAAGTCCGCGAACGACCAGGCCACCATGGACCAGCCGGTCGGCTGAGCTCGCGAGATCGTTCGAGCGCGATGAATGAGTAGGGCTTTTCGCTAGTCAAACAATTGGTATGTTTCGGGGCTTGAAACCGTCTTTAGGTCCGCCCCGAGCGTTAGCGTGCAGTTAGCCGGCCTGTCAATTTAGGCTGGTGCGAGTTGTCGTTTCCCTATCTTTGCGCTGCTCAGGCAGCAGATTGGAGGGTTTGCGAGAATGTAGCTTACGAAAATGCCTTACTGCCAACATCGTTGGAAGTGAAACAAATCCGCAACGCTGGCCATCCGTTGCATTCGATGCTCCGAATCAATGGGCGTGGATCACGTCCTACGGCTGGCGCGTGCGCGCCTGCGGTGGCGGTGCTCAGGGAGTTGTGCATCAACAGCGGCAGAAGGAGTGATTGATGAAGTCATTGGCCACGGATCGCGTCGACCAATGCTCTTCCGGTGAGTTCCCGGCACAACCATTCCCACTGTCACCAGCGCAAACAGGCCTCTGGTACGCCCAACGTATCCGCCCGGATGTCCCGCTGACCATCGCGCAGTATGTCGAGATCCACGGAGACTTGGACGTCGGACGCCTGCTGTACTCGATCGAGCGGTTCGGCCTCGAAACGCAGGTCGGACATGTGCGGCTGATCGAGATCGATGGTGTTCCACATCAGGTGATCGACCACAGCCGCCGCCCGGGCTGGGGCCGGATCGATCTGCGCGACGAGCCCGATCCACACGCTGCCGCGCTGCGCTGGATGAACGAGCACGCCAGCTCCCCGATCGATTTCGAGCGCGATCCACTGACCACGAACATCGTGCTGCGGACCGGTGAATCCGACTACATCTGGTATGCGCGCGGCCATCACATCGTGATCGACGGCTACGGCGCGATGAACGCGCTCACCCGTACCGCGGAGATCTATACGGCGGTGGAGAACCGCACCGAACCCGAAGCATCCCGGGCCACATCGCTGGCCAAAATCTATGCCGACGAATCCACATACCGCGACTCCAGCCGATTCCGCAACGACCGTGACTATTGGCTCGAGCAATTAGCGGGCGCGGGTGGACCGATGACTCTGTCCAGCGTGAACGGCCTCACCGCCGCCCCCGACGCGGGGCGGCGGCGTGCTTGTGCGGTCCTCGACGACCGCGCCGAGGCAGTCATGACCGCCGCCACCGCCGCACTCGAGACCAACAGCTCGACCATGTTCGTCGCCGCACTGGCCGCCTACGTCAGGTCGGTGACCGGCAATCCCGACGTGGTGCTGAGCCTGCCGGTCTCGGCGCGGACCACGGTCGCGCTGCGCCGCTCCGCCGGCGTGGTCTCGAATGTGGTGCCGATTCGGGTGCGCTTCGATCCCGACACCACAGTGCGCGATGTTGTGCGCACCGCCGAATTGCAGATCACCGGCGCGCTGCGGCACCAGCGCTACCGGCACGACGACATCCGCCGCGATTGTGGCTACTCCCGCGATGCACGCGGATTCTTCGGCCCGATGGTCAACATCATGCTGTTCCACGATGAGTTGAAGTTCGGCAGTCTGGTCGGCTCGCTGCATGTGCTGGCCACCGGCCCGGTCGAGGACCTGTCGATCAATCTGTACAACGGCGAGGGCGGTCGCATCCATATCGACTTCGAGGCGAATCCGCAGCTCTACGCGGAGTCCGAGGTCATCGCGCACCACACCCGGTTCCTGGACTTCCTGACCCGATTCTTCGCCGCCGAACCCGATACACGTGCCGCGAGTCTCATCGCCATCACCGATGACGAGCACGAGCGCGTGGTGCACACCTGGAACGCCACCGGGACAACCACGCAGCAGGGGACCCTCCCGGGCCTGTTCACCGATCGCGCGATGATCTGCCCGGATGCGGTCGCACTCGAATTCGGTAACGAGACACTGACTTACCGCGAAATGGATGAGCGTGCCAACCGGTTGGCCCGACTGCTCATCGCGCGTGGCGCTGGCCCGGAAAAGGTGGTCGGACTGTACCTGCGACGCAGCATCGAGCTGGTCGTCGGCATGTACGCGATCATCAAGGCGGGCGCTGCGTATCTGCCGCTGGATGCGGATCACCCCGTGGAGCGGATCGAACAGCTCCTCGAACAGGCCGATCCGGTCTGTGTATTGACCGCGGCCCGAGACGAACTCGCGCTGCCCGACGGCGCGGACGCAGTGGCGATCGATACCGTCGACCTCGCGGATTTCGATGCCCACCCGATCACCGACACCGACCGTCTCACCCCCCTGCGTGCCGATCATCTCGCATACGTGATCTTCACCTCCGGCTCGACCGGAATGCCCAAGGGCGTCGGCGTGACCCACGCCGCGATCGTCAACCGGTTGCGCTGGATGCAGCACGAATATCCGCTCGGCGCCACCGACGCGGTGCTGCAGAAGACCCCGGCCACCTTCGACGTTTCGGTCTGGGAGTTCTTCTGGCCCTTGCAGATCGGCGCCCGACTGGTCGTCGCGACGCCCGACGGCCACCGCGACCCGGGCTACCTAGCTCGGATAATCGCCGAAAAGTCCATTACCGTAGCGCATTTCGTGCCATCCATGCTTTCGGTGTTCGTCACCGACACCGACGTGCGCGGCTGCACCACGCTGCGCCGAGTGTTCTGCAGCGGTGAAGCGTTGCCCGCGGCCACCGTTCGTGATTTCCACGCCGCCCTGTATGGGCCGGAACTGCACAATCTGTACGGGCCGACCGAGGCCGCCGTCGATGTCACCTATTGGCGGTGCCCGGCCGATCCGGATACCGTGCCGATCGGCTCGCCAGTGTGGAACACCCAGACCTACGTCCTGGACGCACAGTTGCGGCCGGTGCCGCCGGGGGTCGTCGGTGAGTTGTATCTCGCGGGCGTCCAATTGGCGCGCGGTTATCTCGGCCAATCCCGGTTGACCGCTGAACGTTTCGTGGCCAACCCGTTCACCCCCGGCACCCGGATGTACCGCACCGGCGATCTGGCCCGCTGGCAGGGCGTCCCGGACCTTCGCGACCATCGAGGTGCCTCGGGTCGGGGTGTCCTCGAATACCTGGGCCGCAGCGACTTCCAGGTCAAGATCCGCGGTTTGCGTATCGAACTCGGCGAAATCGAGGCGGCACTGCTGGCCGACGAACGGGTCGCCCGTGCCGTCTGCGTCGCCCATCACGGCCGCACCGGCGACGAACTCGTCGCCTATGTTGTTGCCGTACCCGCCTTTTCGGGCGTTCTGGACAGTACCGCACTGCTGAATGCCGTGCGTCGCACGCTGCCCGGCTACATGGTGCCCTCGGTGCTCATGCTGCTCGACGAACTACCGCTGAGCGCGAACGGGAAGATCGACCGCAAGGCGCTGCCCGAACCCGTTGCCGCCCGCCCGTCCGGCCACCTCACCGCCGAACCACGCACCGAGGTGGAACGGGTGCTCGCCAGAATCTTCGCTGAAGTGCTCGACATCGACGGAATCGGTGTCGAGGACGGCTTTTTCGATCTCGGCGGCAATTCGCTGATCGCCGCCCGCGCGGTCGCGCGGATCAATGCCGCCCTCGGTACCGGCCTGACCATTCGCGACCTGTTCGAGGCCTCGACCATCGCCGCGTTGATCGAGCGCTTCGCCACGCACAATCCGGATGCGTCCTCTCCAAAGCTGGTACCGGCCGAACGGCCGCAACGGATCCCGTTGTCGTTGGCACAACAGCGCCTGTGGATTCTCAACCGCTTCGCCGAACATGCCGCCGCCTACAACATGCCGCTGGCCGTCGATATCGATGGACCCATCGATATCGACGCGCTACGTGCCGGACTCGTCGATGTGATCGAACGGCACGAATCCCTGCGCACCACCTTCCCGGATACGCCCGAGGGGCCGTACCAGCTCGTGCATCCGGCCACCGACATCCCGCTCACCCTGGATCCGATCGACGCGACCGGCGCCGACGTGCGCGCACTCGCCGAGGAGTTCGCCGGATACGGCTTCGATCTGCGTAGCCAGGCCCCGATCCGGGTGGCCCTGTGGACCACCGGACCCGATCGGCACGTCTTCCTCATCGTACTGCACCACATCTGCGGTGACGGTTGGTCGATCGCACCACTGGCCAGGGATCTGATGTCCGCGGTGGCCACGCGTGCGAAGGGCATAGCACCACAGTGGAATCCGCTGCCGGTGCAGTACGCCGATTTCGCCCTGTGGCAGCGTGAGCTGCTCGGCGACGAAACCGATCCGGCGAGTGCGCTGAGCCGCCAGCTCGCCTACTGGCGCTCGGCCCTCACCGGTCTGCCGGACCAGCTCGACCTGCCGCTGGATCGCCCACGTCCGTTGCGTCGCTCGACCGACGGCGGCCGGGTCGAGTTCACCATCCCGCCCGAGATCCGGCGTGCCGCAGGCGAACTCGCCGCCAGCCTCGGCGTCAGCATGTTCATGGTGCTGCATGCCGCACTGGCTACTCTGCTCGCGCGGCTGTGTGCGAGCACTGATATCGCCATCGGCACGCCGATCGCGGGCCGCTCGGATCCCGCACTAGACGATCTCGTCGGCATGTTCGTCAACACCCTCGTATTGCGGACCGAGGTCGATCCGGCCGCCGGATTCGATCAGATGCTCGATGTGGTCCGCGAAACCGATCTCAATGCCTTCGCCAATGCGGATGTGCCGTTCGAGCGGCTGGTCGAACTCGTCAACCCGGAGCGCTCCGCCGGCAGGCATCCACTGTTCCAAGTGATGCTGTCCTATGACCGCGCACCGGATTTGAGTATCGATCTGCCCGGTGTGCGGGCGCAGGTGCTGCCGATCGCCGCCGATATCGCCAAATTCGATCTGCAGCTGGAACTGCACGACAGCCTCGGCGACGGTCCACTGCCCGCCGAATTCGGCTATGCCACCGACGTTTTCGACAAGCGCACTATTGAAGCGTTCGCCCGGCGCTTCCTCGCTGTGCTCAGTGCCGTCGTCGTCGAGCCCCATCGCCCGGTCGGTGATCTGGAGATCCTGGACCTGCGCGAGAACGCGAAACTCGTACCGATAGCCGGTGCCCCAGGCGAGCCCGCGATTACCTTGGCGCGATTGTTCACCGACATCGCTGAGCGGCTGCCGGATGCGACCGCTGTGCGCTACGAGGGCGTCGATACCAGCTATCGCGAACTCGACGAGATGTCGAACCGGCTGGCGCGCACGCTGATCGAACACGGTGCCGGACCCGAGGTCGTGGTGGCCATCGCCTTGCCACGCAGTCTCGATTCCATCGCCGCCATCTGGGCGGTGGCGAAAACCGGTGCGGCATATGTGCCGATCGACCCGAGCTACCCGGCCGAGCGAATCGGACATATGATCGCCGATTCCGGTGCCATGCTCGGGCTGACCGTTCCGGAATCCCTGGCCACTATGCCCGCCTGGCCCGCCGCGCGCGGTAAGCACCGCAAGCACGATGTCGATTGGCTGGTGCTCGGGTCCGAGGAGTTGGCCGCCGAATCCGCCCGCCACTCAACCGATCGCGTCACCGATGCGGATCGCCACTATCCGCTGCGCACCAGCCATCCGGCCTATCTGATCTACACCTCGGGTTCCACCGGAAAGCCGAAGGCCGTGGTCGTCACTCACGCCGGTATCGCATCGCTGGCACAGGAGCAGATGTATCTGTTCGGTGTTACGGATTCGGCACGTACTCTGCACTTCTCCTCACCCAGCTTCGACGCGTCGGTGCTGGAGATACTGCTCGGGTTCGCGGCGGGCGCCACCATAGTCGTCGCACCCGCGGGCATGTACGGCGGTACCGAACTCGGCGATCTGCTGCGCACGGAGCGGATCACCCATGCCTTCATTACACCGGCCGCGCTGGCCACCGTGCCGGATGACAGACTCGACGAGCTCGAGGCCGTCATCGTCGGCGGTGAGGCGTGCTCGGAGGAACTGGTCGAACGCTGGTCGGCCGAGCATCGCATCCATAATATGTACGGACCTTCCGAGGCGACCGTCGCCGCCACCGCCAGCGCTGCGATGCAGGCGGGCCGCCCGGTGCCGCTCGGCATGCCGGTGCGCGGTATGCGGCTGTTCGTGCTGGACGCTCGACTGCATCCGGTGCCACCGGGCACCCCGGGCGAGCTCTACCTGTCCGGTCCCGGGTTGGCCCGCGGCTATCTGGGCCGATACGGCCTTACCGCACAGCGCTTCCCGGCCAACCCGCTGGGCAGGCGCGGTGAAAGGATGTACCGTACCGGTGATCTCGTGGTCTCGGATCCGACCGGCCAGCTGCGCTTCCTCGGACGCGCCGACGACCAGATCAAGATCCGCGGCTTCCGTATCGAACTGCGCGAAATCGACCATGTACTGCGCGCCCATCCGGGTGTGAACGCCGCGCTCACCGTCGTGCACACCGACGAATACGGCCAGACCCGCCTGGTCTCGTATGTGACAGCGGAAGAACCGATCGATGCCGCCGATATCACCGAGACCGCACGCCAGCGGCTGCCCGGTTATATGGTGCCCGCCTCGATTGCCGTACTGGACGAGATGCCCGTCACCCAGGCCGGGAAGCTGGACCGAAAGGCCCTGCCCGCACCGGTTTTCGCGGCCGCGGGTTCCTCGCGTGCGCCGAGTACACCGCTGGAACAGCGCGTTGCCGCCGCGTTCGGCGAAGTTCTCGGCCGCCCGATGACGGGCGCGGAGGACAGCTTCTTCGACGTGGGCGGCAACTCCCTGCTGGCCACCCGCCTCGCCGCCGCATTACACGCGGAATTCGGCGTCGACCTGCCCGTTCGGCTGATCTTCGAGGCGCCGACGGTCGCGGGCTTAGCGGAACGGATAACGGAAGCGCCCCGGACGCAACGGGCGGCGCTGGCTGTGCATACCCCGCGTCCGGGACGCATTCCATTGTCGCTGCCGCAGCAGCGACTGTGGTTCCTCAATCGATTTTCACCCGAATCGAGCGCGTACAACATCGCATTCGTCATTCGGATCGACGGCGATCTGGACGCGGATGCGCTGCGCGCGGCGTTGACTGATCTGGTCGAGCGGCACGAGGTGCTGCGCACCGTCTTCCCGGAGGACAATCTCGGCGCGCGGCAGTCGGTGCTGCCGACGGCCAAGGCCATGCCGGTGGTCGAGCCGGTGGCGACCGATGAGAGCGCCGCCGAGCAGGCACTTCGGGCCATGGCCCGTACCGGATTCGATCTCACCAAAGACATTCCGCTGCGGATCAGCTTGCTGCGCATCGAGTCTCGGCGGCATCTGCTCGGCATCGTGCTACATCACATCGCCGCCGACGGCTGGTCACTCGGCCCGCTGACCAGGGATCTGGCCGCAGCCTACATGGCAAGGCGGAAGGGTGTCGCACCCAGTTGGACGCCACTTCCGGTGCAGTACGCCGATTTCGGGCTGTGGCAGCGCGCCTACCTCGGTGACGAGGCCGATCCGGAAAGCCTCGCGGGCGAGCAACTCGCGTACTGGCACACCGCACTGGCGGATCTGCCCGACGAACTGCCGCTGCCCTACGATCGTCTGCGGCCGGCCGAGCCGACGCAGCAGGCCGGATCGGTGCGCTTCACGGTGCCCGAGCCGATGCGGCGGGCACTGGCCGAACTCGCCCGCGAACACGGCGTCAGCATGTTCATGGTGCTGCGCTCGGCCCTCGCGGTCATGCTGCGGTTCATTACCGGCGGGCGGGATATCGTGATCGGCACGCCGGTCGCGGGGCGCACCGATACGAAGCTCGACGAGCTGGTCGGCATGTTCGTCAATACGCTGGTGCTGCGCTCGGACGTCGACCCGGATATTCCGTTCGCGACGCTGCTGCACGCGGACCGTGATAACGAACTGGCCGCCATGGCGCATGCGGATATTCCGTTCGAGCGCATCGTCAAGGAGATGGGTCGTGAGGCGGCGCGGGGCAGCAGTCGCCAGCCGCTGTTCCAGGTGGCGCTGACGGTGCAGGACGGTCCGGTTCCCTCGCTCGAACTGCCCGACCTGGCGTTGCATGCCGAGGAATTGGATATCGCGCTGGCCAAATTCGATCTGGAACTGCGGGTCGGTGCCGGCGCCCGCGACGCCGGAGCGGACGCGTCGGCGCGCGCCTTCGAATTCGTCTATGCCGCAGAACTTTTTGATGCGGTAACGGTCACAACGATGGCCGATCGGTTCCTCGCGGTGTTGGCGGCCATTACCGCCGCTCCGCAGGTGCTGGTCCGCGATATCGACGTGCGCACCGAATTCGAGCGACGACAGCTCACCCCGGCTACCGGCGGCGCGACAACGCCGCAGTGCACATTGGGCGCTTACTTCACTGCCACCGCGCATATGCATCCCCAGCGCACGGCGATCCGCGCGAGCGGCACCTCGCTGACCTACGCCGAGGTCGACGCGCGCTCGAATCGGTTGGCACGGGCGCTGATCGAGCGCGGGCTCGGCCCGGGTGACCGGGTGGCACTCGGCCTGACCCGCTCGGTCGACTCGGTTATCACGATGCTCGCGGTCGCCAAGTCAGGCGCCGCATTCGTGCCGGTGGATCCGAACTATCCGGCCGACCGTGTACGGCACATGCTGGTCGACTCCGGGTGCGAGGTGGGTGTCACGCTGGCCGAGCATGTCGAGCGGCTGCCCGCGACCGCGGGCACCGACTGGCTGCTGCTGGACGCGCCTGAACTCATCGAGGAACTGGACGAATTCGACGATTGCCTGGTCGACGACTACGAACGCCATCGTCGCGTCGAGATCGCCGACCTGGCCTATGTGATCTACACCTCGGGCTCGACCGGCACACCCAAGGGCGTGGCCGTCACGCACAGCGGGCTGTCGAACTTCGGTGATGAACTCCGCGAGCGGATCCGGATCGACAAGGATTCGCGCACGCTGCACTTCTCCTCCCCGAGCTTCGACGCGGCCATTTTGGATCTGCTGCTCGCCATCGGCTCCGGTGCGACCATGGTGATCGTCCCGACCGATGTCTACGGCGGCGATGAACTGGCCGCGCTGATGGAGCGCGAGCGTGTCACTCATACGTTCATCACCCCGGCCGCGTTGGCCACTATTGATCGGCAGAAGTGGTCATTGCCGAGCCTACGTGCGCTGATGGTGGGTGGCGAGGCCTATGGTCCGGAGTTGGTGGCCCGCTGGGCACCGGGACGACAGATGCGCAACGTATACGGCCCGACCGAAACCACTGTCGTCATCACCATCTCCGATCCGATGGCGATCGGCGAACCGATCACCGTCGGAACCCCGGTGCGTGGTGCGCGGGCGCTGGTGCTGGACGAGCGGCTGCGTCCGGTGCCGGTCGGCGTTCCCGGCGATCTGTACCTGGGCGGACTCGGTGTCTCGCGTGGATATCTCGACCGGTTCGAGCTCACCGCGACGCGATTCGTCGCCGATCCTTTTGGACCGCCGGGGTCGCGGATGTACCGCAGTGGTGATGTGGTGCGCTGGAATGCCGCGGGCGAAATCGTCTACCTCGGGCGCAGTGACCATCAGGTCAAAGTGCGTGGCTTCCGCATCGAACTCGGCGAGATCAGCAGTGCGCTCGCCGCGCATGAGCACGTGCGATTCGCGCACACCGAGGTGCGCCATATCGCGGGCGCGGATCGGATCGTCTCGTTCATCCAGCCCGCCGACGACACCACACCGGATATCGACGCGGTGCGCGCCCATGTCGCCGAACACCTTCCCGCGCATATGGTTCCGGCGAGTATCACGGTGCTGGACAGGATTCCGCTGACCCCCACCGGCAAATTGGATGTCGCCGCACTGCCCGAACCGCAGCTGATGGTGCGCACGGCCCAGCGGGCACCCGCGACCGATGCCGAGCGGCTGGTAGCCGAGGTGATGGGTGAGCTGGTCGGTGTCGAGGACGTGAGCGCCGAGGACAGTTTCTTCGATATCGGCGGAAATTCGCTGCTGGCAACCCAACTGGTGGCTCGGCTGGCGGCGGCGACCAATATCCGGCTCGAGGTGCGCACCGTCTTCACCAGGCCGACGGTCGCCGAACTCGCGACGCTGCTCGATTCCGGATCCGGTGCGGATACCCGGCCGGAGCTGGTGCGCCGCGATCGTCCGGAGCGGATCCCGTTGTCGGCGGCTCAGTATCGACTGTGGTTCCTGAACCGGTTCAACCAGGTCGGGGACGGCGCGGGGGATGTCGGCGGCGCCTACAACATCCCGGTGCTGCTGCGGTTGCGCGGCGAGCTGGATACCGATGCGCTGACCCGGGCACTGCAGCATGTCCAGCAGCGGCACGAGACGCTGCGGACGGTGTTCCCGGAGGTCGATGGCGTTCCCACGCAGCAGATTCTCGATCCGGCCGATGCGGCCGTCACGATGTTGCTCGCGACCATGCGGCCGTCCGAAATACCCGGCGCGGTACAGAGTTTCGCGACTCCGGGATTCGATCTCGCCACGACCGTGCCGCTGCGCGCCGCGCTGATCGAGGTCGACCAGGACGGATCGACTGACGCGAAATCAAGGGCATCGAGCGAGCACGTGCTGGTGCTCGTCGTCCACCACATCGCGATGGACGGCTGGTCGCTGGCACCCCTGGCCGCGGATGTGGCCACCGCCTATGCGGCCGCATGCGCGGGGAAGACGCCGGACTGGCCGGATTCGGAGATCCAGTACGCCGATTACACGCTCTGGCAGCAGGACATGCTCGGCACCGAGGACGATCCCGATTCGGTGGTCCATCGCCAGCTCGACTACTGGCGCGAGACCCTGAACGGAATTCCGGAGCTGCTGAACCTGCCCACGGACCGGCCGCGTCCGCCCGCGCTGAGCTATCGCGGGGGCATCGTGGAGTGCCCGATCGACGCATTGACCCATCGGGAACTGCGCACGATCGCCACCAGCAATAACGTCAGCATGTTCATGCTGCTGCACGCCGCGCTCGCGATACTGCTGCACCGGCTGACCGCGACCGACGACATAACCGTCGGCACGCCGATCGTCGGTCGCGGCGGCCACCCCGAGCTGGATCGGATGGTCGGCATGTTCGTCAACACGTTGGTGCTGCGCACCCGGATCGATCCGGACGCCAGTTTCACCGACCTGCTGCACGCCGTGCGCGACACCGATCTGGACGCGTTCGCGCATGCGGACCTGCCGTTCGAGCGGCTCGTCGAGGTGCTGAATCCGGTGCGCTCGCAGGCCCATCACCCCATGTTCCAGGTGATGCTCTCGGTGCAGAATCACCCGGTGCGGGTGCTCGAACTGCCCGGACTGCGCATCGAGTCCGAGGATGTCGACACCGGTATCGCGAAGTTCGATCTGCAGTTCACGCTGACCGAATCCGAATCCGGCACAAGGGAAGCCGCCGGCATCAAGCTGTCGGTCAACTACGCCAGCGATCTGTTCGACGAGGAGACCGCACAGCGGCTCGGGAGGCGACTGGTCCGGCTGCTCGCCAGCGTCGCCGCGAATCCGACTACCGCCGTTGGTGATCTGGAACTGCTCGATCCCGCCGAATGGTCCGGGCTGGCCCCGGTGCGCGGCGCGGAGGCGGACCGGCCGGTCACCTTCCCCGAGGTGTTCGAGGCCGCGGCGAATATCGATCGCAAGGCCATCGCGCTGCGTTCGGGCGATACCGAGGTGAGCTACGACGCGCTCGACCGGTGGACCAACCGGCTGGCGCGGGTGCTCATCGAGTGCGGGGTCGGACCCGAAACGCTGGTGGCGCTGGGGATTCCGCGTTCGGTCGAATCGGTGGCGACGATGCTCGCGGTAGCCAAGGCGGGGGCGGCATTCGTGCCGGTCGATCCGATGTATCCGGCGCAGCGGATCTCCCATATGCTCACCGATTCCGGTGCGGCACTGGGGATCACGCTGGCCACGCACCGCGACCAGATGCCAGGCGATGCCGAGTGGATCGTGCTCGACGATGCCGAATTCCGTGCGCGAGTGCTGGATACCTCCGATGCGCCGATCGGGATGGGCGAGCGGACCCGTGTGCTGCGGGTGGACAATCCGGCCTACGTCATTTACACCTCCGGCTCGACCGGTACACCCAAGGGTGTCGTGGTCACCCATGGTGGCCTTTCGAACTTCGCGGCGGAGACCGCGGAGCGCTTCGAGGTACACACGGGTTGCCGGGTCCTGCATTTCGCGACACCGAGCTTCGATGCCGCCATGCTCGACCTGCTGCTCGCGCTCGGTGGTGCGGCGACGCTGGTGATCACGCCACCGGGTGTGGTCGGCGGCGCCGAACTGGGCAGGGTCTTCATCGACGAGGGGATCACGCACGCGTTCATCACCACCTCCGCACTCGGCACGGTCGATCCGACCGGCGTCACCGAACTGGCGCATGTGCTGGTGGGCGGCGAGGCGCTGCCGCCGGAGCTGGTTACGCGCTGGGCGCCTGGGCGCAATCTGTACAACGTGTACGGGCCGACCGAGACCACCATTGTCACGGTGATCTCCCAGCCCATGACGCCGGACGGACCGATCACGATCGGCGAGCCGATCCGCGGCGTCAACGCGACCATCCTCGATGGGCGGCTGCATCCCGCGCCGGTCGGGGTGACCGGTGAACTGCATCTGGCGGGTAGTGCGCTGGCACGAGGTTATCTGAACCGTCCAGGGCTGACCGCGCAGCGGTTCATCGCGAATCCGTACGGCAAGCCGGGGGAAAGGATGTATCGCACCGGCGATCTCGTGCGCTGGTTCGGCTACAGCTGCGACTCGGCTCGCGAAATCGAATACCTCGGCCGTACCGACCATCAGGTGAAGATCCGCGGCTTCCGCATCGAACTCGGCGAGATCGACGCCGCGCTCGCGCGGCACGAGGCGGTCGAGTTCTCGACGACCATCGGTTATCGGACTCCCGCCGGTGCGACGGCGCTGGTGTCGTATGTGAAGCCGCGCGATGGCGTAACGCTGAGCGCTGCCGAGCTCACCGAACATCTCGCCGAGCGGGTGCCGAATTACATGGTTCCGCAATCGATCATGCTGATCGACGAGGTACCGCTCAGCCCAGTCGGCAAGCTCGACCGAAACGCTTTGCCGGAACCGGTCTTCAGCGCAAGCGAAGGCTATCGGGCGCCGACCACTCCGACCGAGGCGCAGCTGTGCGCCGCCTTCGCGACAGTGCTCGGTGTCGAAGCGGTGGGTGTCGACGACGGATTCTTCGAACTCGGCGGCAACTCCCTGCTGGCCACCAAGGTCGTGGCAGAGTTGCGCGCCAACGGTATCGACATCCCGGTTCAGCTGATGTTCGGCGAATCCACCCCGGCCGCCATCGCGGCCCGGCTGGACGGAGCCGGACACCCCGGTGCGGCCATCGCCGCGACGCTGGAGCCGGTACTGCCGATCCGGGCCCGCACCGCCGCAAGCCGGCATCCGCTGTTCTGCATCCATCCCGCGATCGGACTGTCCTGGTGCTACTCGGGCCTGCTCGCGCATCTGCCCGCGGAGCGCCCGGTGTACGGATTGCAGGCGCCGCATGTGGCGGGCGAGGACGGGTTCGATTCGATCGGCGAGGCCGCGGAAAATTATGTGGCGCATATCAAGTCGATCCAGCCCGAAGGGCCCTACCACCTGCTCGGCTGGTCGTTGGGCGGCCTGATCGCGCACGAGGTGGCGGTCCAACTGCAGGATGCGGGCGAGCAGGTCGCGCTGCTGTCGATGATGGACAGCTACCAGCTCACCGATGAATGGCTCGAGCATGCGATCCCCACGGTGGCCGAGATCATCGGCGAATTCGGCAGTGACGCCGATGACGTCGAACTCGACCCGCGCATGACCTTGCGCGACGCCGCCGAACTGCTGCGCTCGCGTCCCGGCCCGTTCGCCGCCCTGACCGTCGAACACCTCGAGCGCCTGTACGCGGGCTATACCAATGGCACCGTCCTGGCCCACAGCTTCCGCCCCCGGAGCTTCGACGGTGACGTGCTCTTCTTCACCGCGGCCGATGACGAGATCAACCACACCGACCCGACCCGCTGTGCCGCGGCATGGGAACCCTTCGTCACCGGCACGATTCACAACCACGACCTGCCCTGCAAACACTCGGCCATGACGACACCGGAATCACTCGCCATCATCGGTCCGGTGCTCAACGAGCACCTGGAAGGCGCACCAGGGCAGGAGGCACGGTCGTGAGAGAGCGTTTCGAACAATCCATCGACACAACGCCCATATACATCGATGAAACCTGTTGTCACCGAAGCGGGTTCGCGCGCGATGGCGCCGACGACCGCACGGGCAGGGACGCCGGTGCCGAGGGCAGGAGTAGGAGCGAATCGTGAGTGAGCGTCAGCGAGTGAACCATCAGCACAATGCGGAGCAAGCCGAAGCCGGCACGGCCCGAGTGCGGGCGTCGGGGGCGAGGGCTCGGCAGGTCGTGTCGTGAGTCTGGCGGTAGAGGTGCGCGGCCTGGTCAAGACTTACGGCCGGTTGCGGGTGCTCGATGAGGTCGACCTACAGATTCCGGCGGGCACGGTGATGGCGCTACTCGGGCCCAACGGCGCCGGTAAAACGACCACGGTGCGCATCGTGACCACTCTGCTGCGGCCGTGTGCCGGATCGGTGCGGGTGGCGGGCATCGACGTGCTGCGCGATCCGGCGGCCGCCCGTCGGCGCATCGGACTGTCCGGTCAGTACGCGGCGGTCGACGCCAACCTGACCGGATACGAGAACCTGCGCATGGTGGCGCGGCTGTACGGGATGTCGCAGCGGCAGGCCACCTCGCGCGCGGCGGAGTTGCTGAGCTCCTTCGGGTTGGACCATGCGGCGCACCGTCGGGCGGGTACCTACTCCGGTGGTATGTCGCGGCGACTCGATCTTGCCGGGGCATTGGTGGCACGGCCAGCGGTGGTGGTGCTCGACGAGCCGACCACCGGCCTGGATCCGCGTGGCCGTCTCGATATGTGGCGGGTCATAGGCGATCTCGTCGACG
This sequence comes from Nocardia sp. NPDC050630, assembly GCF_044457245.1. Classification (NCBI taxonomy): domain Bacteria; kingdom Bacillati; phylum Actinomycetota; class Actinomycetes; order Mycobacteriales; family Nocardiaceae; genus Nocardia; species Nocardia sp. NPDC050630. Next base: position 15,462 of record NZ_JBITGN010000021.1, on the reverse strand, counting down.
ACGGCACCACCGTCCTGCTCACCACCCAGTACCTGGAAGAGGCCGACCAACTGGCCGACCGCATCACGGTCATCGATCGCGGGCGGGTCATCGCCAAGGGGTCGGCCGATGAGCTGAAGACCTCCATCGGCGGCGACCGGCTCACCGTCACGCTGGCCCCCGGTCAGGACGTGCTGCCCGCACTGACGATCCTCGCGCAGGTCGGCATCGGTGAGCCGACGCACGATCTGGGCGCGGACGAAGTCTCCATCGTGGTCGCCGACGGCTCCCGCACCATGGTCGAAGCGCTGCGCAGGCTCGACGACGCCGGGGTGTGTGTGGTCGACGCCGAGGTGATTCGGCCCAGTCTCGACGACGTATTCCTGTCCCTCACCGGCAGCCCGGCGCACGACCTCGAGCCGGAAATCGATGATGTACAAGAGGAGATCCTGTCTTGATGAGCACCGCAGTCGCGCACGCCGAACCGGCACCGACGGCGCACACCGAATCCCCGCAGGAGATTCGGCAGCCGCACGTCCGGATCATCCGAGACAGCGGCATCGTCGCCTACCGGAATCTGCTGACCATCCTGCGGGTCCCGACCCTGCTGGTGACCGCGACGATCCAGCCGCTGATGTTCGTATTCCTGTTCGCCTACATCTTCGGCGCTTCACTCGGCGGCGGCCAGTACCGCGAATTCCTGCTGGCCGGAATCTTCACCCAGACAGTCGCTTTCAACGCCGCCTTCACCACCGTAGGCTTGGCGGGCGATCTGGAGAAGGGCATCATCGACCGAATGCGCACGCTGCCGATGTCGCGGCTGGCGGTGCTGATGGGGCGCACGCTCTCGGATCTGGTGGTGAATATTCTGAGCGTGGCCGTCATGGTCGGCTGCGGCTATATCGTCGGATGGCGTATCAACGGCGGGATCGTCGATGCCGTGTTGGCTTTCGCGATAATTCTGCTGTTCGCATTCGCGATGTCCTGGGTCGGAGCGATCACCGGTCTGTTCTCACCCACCGTCGAAGTCGCCCAGAGTGCGGGCCTGATCTGGCTGTTCCCGCTGACTTTCATCTCCTCGGCTTTCATCTCCTCGGAATCGTTGCCCGGCCCGCTGCGCACCGTCGCCGAATGGAACCCCATCACCGCGGTTTCCGCCGCCGGTCGCAAGCTCTTCGACAACGGTGCGCCACCCGCCTTCGGCACGCCGACCGGTTGGCCCGCCGACCACTGCATCGAATACTCGGTGGCGTGTTCCCTCGCCATCCTCATCGTGGTCGTGCCGTTGGCGCTGCTGCGCTACCGCAAGGTCGCCAGTAAGTAGGTCGTAATTCATCCTCGGGCAGCACGGGATCGGCGCCCGCGGGCAAGTTCTCGGTAACCCCTTGTAGCGGCTGCACACCCGTTATACCCGGTGTGCAGCCGCCGCATGGGGTGCGCGCATTGCACTCGGGTACGAGAAAGGCCGCTTACACCGGTTGGCGCAAGCGGCCTTCTGTTGTGTCAGGCTGGTTCCGGCTCGAGGCGCTCCCGCGGCCTCCACCGGGACGTCGCCTATGGAAACCTAGACCCGGCGCCGCGTCTTCAGCAGGTCGAGCCGCTCCTTCAGCAGCTCCTCCAGCTCGTCCTTGCTGCGACGCTCCAGCAGCATGTCCCAGTGCGTGCGCGGCGGCTTGACCTTCTTGGTCTCCTGGGTGGTGCCCTCCATGAGGGTGCCCTCCTGGCCGTTGCGGCAGAGCCAGGTCGGGGGGATCTCGGCGTCGTCGGCGAAGGGAACGTCGAACTCCTCGCCGTTATCGGTCCGGTACCGAGCAATCCGTCGCGGGGCCAGGTCGTGGTCGCGATCGGTTTCGTAGCTCACCGCTCCGAGCCGACTGCCCCGGAGTACGCGATCTGCCATGGTGTGCCTCTCCCTGTGTGCTCGAGTCTTGTTGCGCTGCGACCGCGTCCCTCATCGGTCACTGCCGGATGAACGCGTGACGCTCGCTGGACCTTAGATGTAACGATCGTGCCTGCGCCAATAGTTCCCCATCGGCGTTCTGGCGAACCGTTCCATTGTAGTCGGTGTCCCGGCCATACTCCGCCACGCCCGCGCCGCGCCGATGAACCGGGGTCGCGAGTCCCATTCGGTCGGCACAACCATTAGGGTTCTGCGTCATGTCGCGCCGCTTGCTGTCCTGCTGCCTGTGGTGTGGGCGGGAGATCGTCGAATCGGAGGCCGGACGTCGTCGCCGGTACTGCCGTCAGTCCTGTCGCCAACGCGCCTACGAACACCGCAATAGTTTGAAGGGAACCGGAATTCCGGCGGATTCGGTGGTATTGAGCGCCCAGGAGGCGGCCGACCTGGCCGACCGCTGGTTCGCCGCCCGCTGCGCCGCCGAGGACGTGGCCACCGCCATCGGCGAGGGTGCCGAAACCGAAGAACTGAAGGCCTTGAGCGCCACCTTGCTGACCCTCACCCGCGAGGCCGAACGTCTCCGGTGAGCGGTCGACCGCTAGCCGAGGCTGTGCTTTTCGACCGACGTGCTCAGGCCGATGCCATTCAGGTCCAAGTACAGCAGTCGCTCGGTTATCGATAGCGTGACCGTGTTGCGGCGTTCGATCGCGGCTGCCGCGGAATCGATGAAGTCGCGATCGAAGCTGTACAGCGCAATCGCTTCTGCGCGGTGGATCCGCTTGCCGGTGAGCTGTGCGAGCACCTTGGCCGGGTCACGGTGGGTGTAGATGGCGACGCGCTCCGCCGATTTACTGCCGCGGTGGACGCGATCGGCATCGGGTGCTCCGACCTCGATCCAGGCGGTGACCCGTCCGGTGAGATCGCGCACCAGCACCGCGGGCTCGTCGGTGGACGAAACGCCGCCGTCGCTGAAGGCGATGCCGTCCTCGTATTCGAGGCAGTAGGCGAGCAGTCGCGTGACCATGAACTCGGCGGTTTCGGATGGGTGGCGCGCAACCCGCAACTCCAGCTCCTGGTAGACGCCACGGTCGACATCGGCGAGGTGGACGGCGAAGTTGTGCAGTGTCGCGCTGAGGGCCATAGGTGCAGGAGCTTAACGGTGTGGTCTACGGCACAGGCTGGATGCGATCCACGAACTGCGCCACGGCCGCGACGGTCCGCTTCAATACGCTGCTCAGCCGAGATCGTGCCCCCGTCTATGGCCTACCGACCGGAATCAGGTGTGGCATGCTCCGAACCATGCCGCCAGCAGGAGATGTCGTCGGATGCGCAGTGTCGTTGCCCGTCGCGATGACGAATATCGTCGGTAAGTATCTGTAATGTTCGCGACGCTGGATCGGCTGCGGCTGTTCAACATTCGTGAATTATTCGTGCATCTGAGCCGGACGGCGATGTCGGTCGCGGTGTTCGCGGTCTCGGCCGCGTTGCTCGTGGCGGTGTTCGGGATCTCGGGGTCTATCACGGAATCGGTGAACCGGCTCGGCGCCGATATCGCCGGAAACGCAGCGCTGGAGGTATCGGGCGTGACCGATGCCGGGTTCGGCCAGGCGCTGCAATCGGAGGTCGCGCGGGTGCCCGGGGTGTCCGCCGCCGTGCCGATGATCCGCGCCGACGTCGGGTCCGGAGGCACCCATACCCTGCTCATCGGGATTGATCCGGTCTCGGCCGCGTCCCTGCGCAGCGATCTGCAGCGCGCCGTCTCCGCGCAGACCAGTGGCGGCGCGAAGCTGCTCACGGTGCCCAACGGCGTACTGGTCGGTCCTGGCACCGGCTGGTCCGAGGGCGAAAAATTCGAGGTGGTCGATACCGCCGTCACCGTCGCGGCGGTTATCGACGGACCGGCGGCGGAGCGGCTCAACGACGGCCACTTCATCATGTCGACGCTCGGCCTTGCGCAGCGGATCACCGGTCGCACCGGCACGATCGACTCGATATTGCTGCTAGCCGCGCCCGGTTCCGACGTCGGTGTGGTGCGGTCCGCGGTCGACAATGTGGTCGCCGGGCGGGCGGTGGTGACCGACCCGAACTTCCGTGCCGCGCAGGCCGGCGGTGTCATCGCGGTGCTGCGGTCCACGACGCTGATGGCCGCCGCACTGGGCCTCGTCGTCGCGGGATTCCTTATCTACAACGCGATGAGTATGGCGATCAACCAGCGCCGCAACGTCATTTCGACGCTGCGCGCCATCGGCGGCCGCAAGCAGGTCATTGTGCGCGACCTGCTCGCCGAAGCCGCCGTGCTCGGTGCCATCGGCGGGGTACTCGGCATCGGCATCGGAATCCTTATGGGGCGCTGGACAATCGGTCTGCTGCCCGCTGCCCTCGTCCAGTCCTTGCAGGTCCGAATCGGGTACGCTCTGCCCGGGTTCACCGTACCGCTGGTACTCACCGCCTGTGTGGTCTCGTGCGTCGGTGCGGCGGCGGCTGCGGCGCGTCAGGTGTACAAAGTGGCGCCGATCGAGGCACTCGCGCCGGTCGGCGTCTCGTCGGCGGACCGGATCCACCTCTCATTGCGGATCGTCGCCGCCGTCGCCGGCGTGGGGTCTCTCGCTGTGTCGATTGCTGCCGCCACCATTGATCTCGGTCTCTGGTCGATCGGCGCGGTAGCGCTGTTCCTCGACGGCGCCGTTTTCGTCTGCTTCGCATGCTTCGATCAGCTGGTCGCGGCGACCGTCGCGGTTGCCAGGTATTTCGGCGCACCGGGCGCGCTCGCGGCGGCCACCATCGAGCGTGCGCCGCGGCGGGTCTGGGTCACCGTGATATCGGTCCTGATCGCGGTGGCGATGACGGTGTCGATCACCGGATCGAACAAGAACGGGATCGATTCGGCCGTCGACGCCTTCCGCCCGGCGGCGGCGGTGGACGTGTGGGTTCAGCCGACGTCGAACGAGGTGTTTCCGACCGGACCGCTGCTGCCCAGCGGAATCGAGCAGACGATCGCCGCGCTGCCCGGGGTCGCCGGTGTCGTGCCGGGACAGATGGCCTATGCGTCGATCAACGGGGCGAAGGTGATCGTGCAGGGTCTCGCGGCGGGAACGCGGCATCCGCTCTTCGAGTCCCTGAGTGCTTCGGCACGGGCGGGAATGTTGGCCGGCGCCGGTGTGGTGGTGTCGCGCGATATCGCGCGGACGCTCGGCGTACGCGCCGGCGACGATCTGACGATCCCGACGCCGCACGGTTTCCAGCACGTCGAGGTGCTCGAGGTGTTTTCCTATTTCTCCGCATTGACCGGATTCGTCGGCATGAGCCTGCCGCAGTTGCGACAGTGGTTCGACCGGCCCGGCTCGACCCTGCTCGAGGTGACCGTGCAACCGGGCGCGGATCGGGCGGCGGTGCAGCGTGCGATCGGTGCGGCCGTGCCGACCTCGGTGCATGTGTACTCCGGGCAGCAGGAGCTTGCCGGGACGACCGCGAGCCTGCGGCAGGCAACCGTGCTGATCACTGCCATTACCTGGATCGTCGTATTCGTCGCCGCGGTCGCCCTTGTCAATACGTTGATGCTGTCGGTGCTCGAACGCCGCCGCGAACTCGGTGTCCTCCGAGCGATCGGATCATCACGGCGCTTCATGATGCGTATGGTGCTCGCGGAGGCGGCGGCGATCGGCGTGGTCGGCGGCATCTGCGGGCTGGTCATCGGCGTGGCGAACCAATATGTGAATACGCTTGCGTTCACACATGTTCTCGGGCTGGATATAGCCTTCGGACTCACGCCGACGACTGTGGTCTTCGGGCTGGGAGCTTTGCTCTTGTGCCTGGTCGGGGCGGTTCCGCCAGCCATGCACGCGGCGCGGCTCAACATTGTTGACGCGGTCGACGTCGAATGATGCCTGACGGGTATAGCTTCGGGAAAGTTCGATCGAAAGCGGTGTCGCCGCAATCGCGTTCGTAGTCGACCGGTGCTGATTTGTTCCCAGTGCTGGTTTGCCGATGTGTTCCTGGCGTCTGGGTTACGATGCGGGCGCGGTGTCTCTGGCAAGTCGATTCAACCGGTGCCGCCCGGGCCGATGGAGGTCGATCATTCTGCGTCATGTCGCATCGCTGACCGCCCCCCGCCGCCTCCGATGACGGGCCCATGGCATGTCGAACGAGGAAAAGCTCAGGGTGTATCTGAAGCGCACGCTTGGGGAAGCGCGCGAAGCACGCAGCGAGTTGAACCGTTTGCGAGCGGAGCGCTCCGAGCCGATCGCGGTCATCGGAATGGCCTGCCGCTTTCCAGGCGGTGTTACAACATCGGCCGAGCTGTGGGAGCTCGTCGCCGGCGAGCATGATGCCATCGGCCCGTTCCCGCGCGACCGCGGCTGGGAGCTGGCCGACCTTTTCGACGCCGATCCGGATGCGCCGGGACGGAGTTACGCGCGCGAAGCCGGTTTCCTCGACGGCGCCGCCGAATTCGACGCCGCATTCTTCGGCATCTCACCGCGCGAGGCGCTCGCGATGGACCCGCAGCAGCGGGTGCTGCTGGAAACCTCATGGGAGGCGATCGAGCATGCCGGCATTGATCCGAAGGCGCTGCGCGGTAGCCGAACCGGTGTTTTCGCGGGTGCGAGCGCGAACGATTATGCGGCGCGCCTGCTCGACACCGACGCATGGCCGCAGATCGAGGGCCACTGGCTGACCGGGAGCACGATCAGTGTCGTATCCGGCCGCATCGCCTACCACCTCGGTCTGCACGGCCCGGCGCTGTCCATCGACACCGCGTGCTCGTCCTCGCTGGTGGCACTGCACGAGGCGTGTCAATCGCTGCGGTCGCGAGAGTGTGAGACCGCACTCGCCGGTGGTGTGACGGTGATGGCGACACCCGGAATGTTCCAATACTTCTCGCGCCAGCGCGGGCTCGCCGCCGACGGGCGGAGCAAGTCGTTCGCGGCCGCCGCCGACGGAGTCGCCTGGTCCGAGGGCGTCGGCGTGCTGCTGCTGGAGCGGCTCTCGGATGCCGAGCGTAACGGGCACACCGTGCACGCCGTTATTCGCGGCAGCGCGATCAACCACGACGGCGCGAGCAACGGGCTGACCGCGCCGAACGGGCTCTCGCAGCAGCAGGTCATTCGGGCGGCATTGGACGCGGCAGGTATTGCGGCGCGCGATGTCGATGTCGTCGAGGCACATGGGACCGGGACACCGCTCGGGGATCCGATCGAGGCGCACGCGGTGCTGGCCACCTACGGTCAGGACCGCGGATCGAGCCCCGCGCTGATCCTCGGGTCGCTCAAATCGAATATCGGGCATACCCAGGCGGCGGCCGGTGTCGGGGGCGTAATCAAAATGATCGAGGCGATGCGCCATCGCGTGGTGCCGAAATCGCTGCATATCGACGCGCCGAGTCCACAGATCGACTGGTCCAGCGGCGCGGTGGAATTGGCCGTCGAAGCCAGTCCGTGGGTGGTTGGCGACCGGCCGCGGCGGGCGGCGGTTTCGTCGTTCGGCATCAGCGGTACGAACGCGCATCTCATCCTCGAGGAGGCGGCACCATCGGCGTCGCGGGACTCCGACAGTGCCGCATTGCCGGTGCTGCCGTGGGTGGTCGCGGCGCGGGATTCGGCCGGACTCGCTCGGCAGGCCGCGCGGCTGCGGGATTGGGTGCGAGCCGAGCAGGACGTGTCTGTCCTCGACATCGCGTGGTCGCTCGCGAACCGATCGAGCCAGGAGCATACGGCTGTCGTGGTGGGAGCCGACCGCGCCGAACTGCTCGAAGGACTCGACGCGATTGCCGAACAACGGTCGCCGGTGGGCGCGGTCGCGGGCAAGACGGCATTCGTTTTCCCGGGCCAGGGCGCCCAGTACCTCGGTATGGGACGCGAGCTGTACGCGACGTTTCCCGCGTTCGCGGCGGCATTCGACGCGGCGGAGGCCGCGCTGGCACAGCCGATCCGCGATGTGCTGTGGGGCGAGGATTCGAACCTGGTGAACCGCACCGATTTCGCGCAGTCGACGCTGTTCGCGATCGGTGTCGCTGCCTACCGACTGGTCGAATCCTGGGGCGTGCGTGCGGATTTCGTGGTCGGTCATTCGATCGGGGAGATCGCGGCCGCCCACGCCGCCGGTGTGTTCGGCATCGCCGACGCCGCTCGGCTGGTGTCGGCGCGGGGGCGGTTGATGGCGGCGCTTCCGGACGGCGGCGCGATGGTGGCCGTGCATGCGACCGCGGCCGAGGTCAGCTCGGCGCTCGTTCCCGGCGCCGAGATCGCGGCGATCAACGGGCCGAGGTCAGTCGTGGTGTCCGGTGCGGCGGCGTCGGTCGACGACGTGGCCGCGAAACTGGAACAGCGCGGGCACAAGGTGCATCGCCTGCCGGTGTCGCACGCATTCCATTCGGCGCTTGTCGAACCGATGCTCGACGAGTTCGCGGTGACCGCCCGCGACATCGGGTACGCGGCACCGACGATGCCGATTGTCACCACCATGTCCGGCGCGACATCGGATCAGGATATGGCGACGGCGGACTACTGGGTTCGGCAGGTGCGCGAGCCGGTCGCATTCGCCGATGCGGTGCGCAGACTCGAGGACGCCGGAACCGTTCGATTCCTGGTACCGGGCCCCGACGGCGGATTGGCCGCCTTGATGGCGGATTCGGTGCGGTCGCGCGATGTGGTGTCGGTGCCGATGCTGCGCAAGGACCGCGGTGACGTCGCCGCGACGGTCGGTGCTATGGCGGCGTTGGCGCGCGGCGGTGCCGGAGTGCACTGGCCCGCGGTGCTCGACGGCAGGGGTGCGCGTGGTGTGCCACTGCCGCCGTATGCCTTTGCGCGCGAACGCTATTGGGCGGTGCCCGGGCAATCAGACCAGACACCGGCCGGACTGCGCGCCACTGGTCATCCGTTGGTGAATGCGCTGGTGGCGAACCCGGATTCGGGCGGGGTGATACTGACCGGGCAGCTGTCGATCGCGACGCAGCGGTGGCTGGCCGACCATCGGATCGGCGACCACGTCATGCTCGCCGGAACTGTCTTCGTCGAACTGGCCGTCCGGGCGGGTGACGAGGTGGGTTACCCGACCATCCGCGAGCTATCGCTCACCGCGCCGCTGTATCTGCCCGACGATGGCGGCGTGGTCGTCCACGTGATCGTCGGCGCGACGAGCGAATCCGGTGATCGGGCGGTGTCGGTGTACGCGCGGGCCGACAAGTCAGTGGACGACTGGACCCTGCACGCGCTCGGCACGCTCCTGCCCGCTGACCACACGGCGGCGGTCGAACCGTTCGCCTGGCCACCCGCAGACGCGGACCCGGTCGATCTGACCGGCGCGTATGGCAGGCTCGCCGCCGACGGGTACCGATACGGCGACGCGTTTCGCGGCCTGACCGCGGTGTGGCAGCGCGGCGATGAACTGTTCGTCGAAGCGGCACTGCCGGATGCGGTGGATGCGAGTCGATACGGATTACATCCGGCTCTGCTCGACGCGGTTCTGCACGCGCACTTGGTGACACGTCCGGCCGATGATGGCGTACTCCTGCCGTTCGGGTGGGAAGGCGTGAGGCTGCATGCATCCGGTGCGGCGGCGGTGCGCGCACGGATCGCGCCGACGGCGAACGGCGCGATGGTGGTGCAGATCGCGGATCCGCAGGGTAATGCGGTGCTGTCGATCGGCGAGTTCACGGCATGGCCCGCACCGACCGAACGCATCGTGGCTCCTCGGGCGGCACTGCTCGGCGTCGAATGGCAGCCGAGGCGGATATCCGCGACGCCGGTGTCGTTTGGCGAGTGGGAGCGGCTCGGCGATGGCGCGCTGCCGGCCGTGGTCGTCGCGGACCTTCGAACGATCGCGGCCGACACCGTCACGGCCGTTCACGCGACAACGCGGACGATATTGGCTGTCCTGCAACACTTCCTGGGCGACCAGCGCTTCGTCGAGAGTCGTCTCGTGGTGCTGACGCACGGTGCCGTGTCGGTCGCCGACACCGATCCGGTGGATTGCGCCGCGGCCGCGGTCTGGGGACTCGTGCGGTCGGTGCAGGCGGAAGAGCCCGGCCGCATCACCCTGGTCGACACCGCCGTAGCGGACCTCGCCGAGATCGTCGCTGTCGCCGTGGCTTCGAAAGAACCGCAGCTCGTACTGCGGGACGCGACAGTGTACGTGCCGCGGCTCGCCCGCACCGCCACACCGGCCGAGCGGTTGTCGCCGGACCTGACGACCGGAACGGTGCTGATCACCGGCGGCACCGGCGGACTGGGTGCGGTCGTCGCGCGCCATCTCGTGCGGGAGTACGGCGTTCGGCATCTGCTGCTGGCGAGCCGCGGCGGTGCGGCGACGCCGGGTGCAAGGGAGCTACAGGCCGAACTGAGCGAGGCTGGGGCCGACACGCGGATCGTCGCGTGCGATGTCGCCGATCGCGCCGCCGCCGCCGAGATCTTGTCGTCGATCCCCGCCGACCTGCCGTTGATCGGTGTCGTGCACGCCGCCGGTGTGCTCGCCGATGGTGTGCTCGAGTCGCTGGGGCCCGACCAGCTGGATCGCGTGCTGCGGCCGAAGGTCGATGGTGCCTGGCACCTGCACACGCTCACCGGCGACTTGCGCCTGTTCGTGCTGTTCTCGTCGGCGGCGGGCGTCGTCGGTTCACCCGGGCAGGCGAATTACGCTGCGGCGAATGGGTTTCTCGATGCCCTCGCCCGGCATCGCCACACGACCGGTTCGGTGGCGACCTCGATCGCGTGGGGACCGTGGACCGCCGACCAGGGAATGACCGCCACGCTCGGAGCGAGTGACACCGCCCGCATCCAGCGCCTCGGGTTCATGCCGATGTCGCGGCGCGACGGTCTGGCATTGTTCGATGCCGCGATCAGTTCAGGCCGCCCCGAAGTAGTTGCCGCAGGTCTCGATACGCGGACCAGCCAGGATCGACTACCGATCTGGCAGACCATCGCACCCGCCCGACGACCCGCGGCGCGGGCCTACCGTCACCCCGCCTATACCGACGGCGGTGCGGGAGACCAGCTTTCGTCGATACTCGAGCTCGTCCGCGCCGAGGCCGCGACGGTGCTCGGACACCGAGGTCCGGACAGCGTCGATCCCGACCGGAACTTCCGCGACCTCGGGTTCGACTCGCTGACAGCGCTCGAGGTCCGCAACCGTCTCAAGGAGACGATTGGGCTGACGCTGCCTGCGACGGTGATCTTCGACTACCCCACACCTACCGCGCTTGCCGAGCACGTACGCGAACGGCTCGGCGGCGCCACCGAGCCGAACCGCACCGATGCGGTGCGCTCCGTCGAGCTGGCGGAACCGGTCGCGATCGTCGGTGTGGGATGTCGCTATCCCGGCGGCGTCGGATCTCGGCAAGACCTGTGGCAGGTGGTCGCCGACGGACGCGACGTGATCGGCGAGTTCCCCACCGATCGGGGTTGGGCCGAGAACATCTACGACCCGGATCCTGACGCGCAGGGCAAGTCCTACACCCGCGCCGGTGGATTCCTCTACGACGCCGGTGATTTCGATGCCGCATTCTTCGGAATCAGTCCGCGCGAGGCGCTGGCGACGGACCCGCAGCAGCGCATTCTGCTCGAGGTGGCGTGGGAGGCGCTCGAGGACGCGGGGATTGATCCGATGTCGTTGCGGGGCAGCGATACCGGCGTATTCGCGGGCGTCATGTACCACGACTATGGGGCGCCGACACCTGCCGGATCGCTGGTGACCGGCCGCGTCGCCTACTCGTTGGGACTGCTCGGACCGGCCGTTTCGGTGGACACGGCATGTTCGTCCTCGCTGGTCGCCATGCACCAGGCGTGCGCGGCTTTACGTATGGGGGAGTGCGGTCTGGCCTTGGTCGGCGGGGTGACGGTGATGAGCACACCGGCTGTGTTTGTGGAGTTTTCGCGTCAGCGTGGTTTGTCGCGGGATGGTCGGTGTAAGTCGTTTGCTGCGGGGGCTGATGGTGTGGGTTGGGGTGAGGGTGCGGGTGTGTTGGTGTTGGAGCGTTTGTCGGATGCTCGGGCTAGGGGTCATCGGATTCTTGGTGTGGTTCGTGGGAGTGCGGTGAATCAGGATGGTGCGTCGAATGGTTTGACGGCGCCGAATGGTCCGTCGCAGGAGCGGGTGATTCGGACGGCATTGGCGAGTGCGGGTTTGTCTCCGGCTGATGTGGATGTGGTCGAAGGGCATGGGACTGGTACGCGGTTGGGTGATCCGATTGAGGCGCAGGCGTTGCTCGCCACCTACGGTCAGGGTCGGAGTGAGCCGGTGTGGTTGGGGTCGATCAAGTCGAATTTGGGGCACACGCAGGCGGCTGCTGGGGTGGCTGGGGTGATCAAGGTGATCGAGGCGATGCGGCGTGGGGTGATGCCTGCGACGTTGCATGTGGATGTGCCGTCGTCGCATGTGGATTGGTCGGTTGGGGATGTGCGGTTGTTGACGGAGGCTCGGTCGTGGGAGTCCGTAGGTCGGCCGCGGCGGGCTGGGGTGTCGTCATTCGGGATCAGTGGGACGAATGCGCATGTGATCGTGGAGGAAGCCCCTGCGGAAGTCGTGTCGCCGGTAGTTGGAGACGGGTTGGTGTCGCCGAAAGCTGGAGACAGGTTGGCGCCGCCAGTAGTTGGAGACAGGTTGGTGTCGCCGGTAGTTGGGGGCAGCGCGGCGTCGCAGGCGGGGGCTCGGCGGGCGCTGCGGGCGGGGACCGAATCGCCGCTGCTGGAATCGGGGACCGAATCGCCGCAGCTGGAACCGGGGACGGGGTTGGTGTCGTCGCGAGCGGATGCTGGATCGCCGTTGCGGGCTGGAGTGGGGTTGGCGGTGGTGCCGTGGTTGATTTCTGGGCGGTCTGCTGAGGCTGTTGTGGCGCAGGCGGATCGGTTGTCGGTGTTGGGTGATGGGGTGTTGTCGGGGGAGGTGTCGGTGTTGGATGTTGGGTTTTCGTTGGCGACGACGCGGGCGCATTTGCCGTGGCGGGCGGTGGTGTTGGATCGGTCGGAGTTGGGTGGGGTGCTGCCGCGGCGTGTGGTTGGTGGGAAGACGGTGTTCGTGTTTCCGGGGCAGGGTGCGCAGTACGCGGGGATGGGTCGCGAGCTGTTTGACACGTTTCCGGTTTTCGCGGATGCGGTTCGTGAGATTTGTGATCCGGCATGGCTTTTCGCGCCGGAAACAGACCTGGATCGTACGGATAATACGCAGTTGGGTGTTTTTGCGGTCGAGGTCGCACTGGCACGTCTGCTCGAGTCGTGGGGTGTGACACCGGATTTGGTGATCGGGCATTCGGTCGGTGAGATCACCGCCGCGTATGTGGCCGGGGTGTTGTCGCTCGAGGATGCGGTGCGTTTGGCGACTGCGCGTGGCCGGTTGATGGCGGCGTTGCCGGCGGGTGGGGCGATGCTGGCCGTCCAGATCGGTGGGGCCGAGGCGATCGGTGGGGCTGACGTGATCGGTAGGCCCGGTGAGCTGGGTAAGGCCGGTGAGGTCGGGAGGGCCAGTGAGGCCCGTGAGATAGGGAAGGCCGGTGAGGTTGGGAGGGTCGGTGAGGTAGGGATGGCTGGTGAGGTGGGGAAGGTCGGTGAGTTTGGGGGGATCGGTGAGGTTGGCGCGGTTGGTGACTTGCCGGATGGGGTTTCGGTTGCGGCGGTCAATGCGCCGGGGTCGGTGGTGGTGTCGGGTCCGGAGGCGGGTATTGCCGAGCTCGAGGCGCGCTGGGCGGACCGGCGTACCCGCCGTCTGGCGGTCAGTCACGCCTTCCATTCGGTGTTGATGGACCCCATGCTCGATGAATTCGCCGCGGTGTGCGGGGAACTCGTGTGGCAGCAGCCTCGGATTCCGATTGCGTCGAATGTGACTGGTCGGCTGGAGTCGGAGTTGTTGGTGGATCCGGGGTATTGGGTGCGCCACGTGCGTGAGCCGGTGCGGTTTGCTGACGGCATCGCCGCGCTCCGGCAGGCCGGTGGCACCCGGTTCCTCGAGGTGGGGCCGGATGCGGTGCTAGCGGGGTTGATCGATGCGGAGGCAGTGGTCGCGGTTCAGCGTCGTGGGCGTGGTCAGGTCGAGACTCTCGTGCGTGCGGTTGCCCAAGCGCATTGTGCGGGTGTCGATGTCGACTGGTCGCGGTTCTATGCCGGGACCGGTGCCCGGCGGGTTGATCTGCCGACGTATCCGTTTCAGCGGCAACACTACTGGCTCACCTCCTCCGAGGCGTTCGGTGACCTCGGCAGCCTGGGGCTCACCGAGGTGGACCACCCGATCCTGCGCACCATGGCGGGTGTTCCGGGCGGCGATCTGGTGTTTACCGGTCGCTTGTCGGTGGCAGCGCAGCCGTGGGTGGCCGATCACATGATCGGTGACTCGATCGTGTTGCCCGCTGCGGCCTTGGTGGAATTGGTGATTCGCGCGGGCGACGAAGCCGGGTACGGGCAGCTCGAGGAATTGACACTGCAGGCACCTGTACTGCTATCGCAGGGCGGTGGGGTCGCGGTACAGGTGGTGCTGCGCGAGCGGTCGATTTCGGTGTACTCGCGACCGGACCGCTCTGATGCCGAATGGGTCCTGCACGCCGAGGGTGAGATGGCAGTGCGCCCGCCCGTCGTGGCCGGTTTCGAGACGGGTGCCTGGCCACCGCCGGGCGCGACCGAAGTGGACGTTCGCGCGGGCTACGGGCGGCTGGCCGCGGCGGGATATGGATATGGCCCCGCATTCGCTGGTGTGCAACGTCTTTGGCGGCTCGACGATGTTCTGTACGCGGATATCGCGCTGCCCGATTCGGTCGATGTCGCCGGGTTCGGCATCCATCCGGCAATGCTCGACGCCGTCGTGCACGCGCGGGTGCTTGGCGCGGAAGAGACACCGTCCGATAACGAAGTGATGTTGCCGTTCGCGTGGGAAGGCGTGGCGCTGCTGGCGACTGGTGCCAGGCAGCTGCGGGCCCGGATTGGCGTGACCGGCAGTGCCGCCGGAAGATTCGAGGCATTCGATGCCTCGGGGCGTGCGGTGGTGTCGGTGCGCCGCTTGGCTGCGCGGCCCGTCCCGCTCGCGCAGCTGACGCACGACGTGGTGTGTCGATCGTCGGGCCTGCAGGCGCTACGTTGGATAGCGGTGCCGGATCACGGCGACGAGAGCACTGTGCCCGTCCTGGGTCTGGCCGACGCGCTTGCGCTCGTCGCGGGCACAGCGGACATTCCTGCCGTACTTGTCGTGGAATGCGTTGCCCCGGTGGACGCTACCGATGTCGTGGCCGAGGTGCACGCGTTGCTCGGTGACGTATTGCGGCTCGTGCAGCGGTTGGTCGCCGACGAACGATTCGGCCACTCGAAGCTGGTGCTGCTCACGCGCGGCCTGCCTGGAAGCGCGGTGCGGGGGCTGCTGCGGTCCGTGCAAGCGGAGGAGCCGGGGCGAATCACGGTGGTGGGCCTGGACGGTGCCGCACAGGGTGTCGATTTCGCGCACCTATCGACGCTGGGCGAGCCGGAACTGTCCCTACGTGACGGTGCGGTCTTCGTTCCGCGGCTGGCCGCCGCCGAAACTGATGCGCTGGTGCTGCCGGAGGGGGACTGGCGGCTGGCTGTGGCGAACAGTGGTGTGTTGGATGGCGTTGGGTTGGTGAGTGATTCACCTGGCGGCGGTGA
>NZ_JBITGN010000020.1:0-154795 GCF_044457245.1 Nocardia sp. NPDC050630 | reverse complement strand
AGCCACCCTATCGGTGGTTCGGATTGCTCTCCGGGGCTTCTACAACCCAACCATCGACTAGTCCGGACCACCTCCGGCGACCGCGCCAGGCCACGTTTCGGCTGCGGAACACATGGGTCAGAACCTTGAATCCGGCACGCCTTGCGCGATTGAACCTTCCGGAATGCCTTCTGAGGTTCGATAGTTGAGCATGTCGGCGCGTGTTCTGATCGTGGACCGTTGGCGATCCTGTTCCCGCACTCGGCCGGGGCCGACGCTACCCTCGGGTCGTCGGGTCGTCGGTTCGATCATGTGGTGTGCCTGTTATGAACGTTCAGCGAGTCCGGTGCTCGGATTTATCGCTCGCAGGCGTGATCGGTGTGTTCATAGAGTGCGCTCCATATGGCGAGGTGCGACAGTGATGCGACGGTGTCGACGCCTCGGCTGGTCAATCCGATCGCGTGGGTTGCGGTGGGAGGGCGGTCCCAGCTGCCAGGGCTGTCGGTGGTGATCAGTCCGTGCGCGGCGAGCACCCGCAACGCGGGTATCAGAGCGCTGCGACGGCCCGCGATGGTGGTGGCCAGCTCGGCGATGACATGCGGGCGGTTCGACAGCGCGTCGAGGACTTCGACGACGTGGCGGTGGCTTACCAGCTCGCGCAAGCTCGCGAGGTCGTCGGGTTGGTCGTTCACCGAACGGTGGGTGTGAGCGGACATTATGTTCGGACGGTAGCGGCGGATGAGTTGCTCGAGGTGTCTTCTTGACGCGCGTTTTTGGTGATCGGGCCGAATTATTTACGGAATGTCTACGGCTGTGCGTGCGTCGAGAGCCTTAGGCTGGCCCATCGTGGTTTCACCGGTCGACGTGGTCAAGCGTCTTGTGCTCGGGCGTCCGTTTCGTAGTGATCGGCTCGGTGAGACGCTGCTGCCGAAGCGTTTGGCGCTGCCGATTTTCGCCAGTGACCCGTTGTCGTCGGTGGCGTATGCGACACAAGAGATTCTGCTGATCCTCACCTTGGGTGGGCTCGCCTATATCCATTTGGCGCCGTGGGTGGGGGGTGCGGTCGTGGTGTTGCTGGCGGTGGTCGTTTTGTCCTACCGGCAGGTGGTGCAGGCCTACCCCTCCGGTGGTGGTTCCTATGAGGTGGTCGCGGAGAATCTGGGGCCGGTCCCGGGGCTGGTGGTCGCGGCGGCGCTGCTCGTGGACTATGTGATGACGGTGGCGGTATCGGTCGCGGCGGGTGTGGACAACATCATCTCCGCGGTTCCGGATCTGAATCCGTATCGGGTGGCGATAAATATCGGGTTCATCGCTTTCTTGACCGCGATGAATTTGCGTGGTGTGCGGGAGTCGGGGCGGGCGTTCGCGGTGCCGACGTATGCGTTCGTCGCCGGTGTGCTGGTGATGATCGCGGTTGGTCTCGGCCAAGCGTTGTTCGGTCACGCGCCGGTGGCCGAGAGCGCGCACTACGAGATCAACGCCCAACACATCGGTCTCAGTGGTGCGGCGGTCGCGTTTCTGGTGTTGCGTGCCTTTTCCTCGGGTTGTACCGCGTTGACCGGTGCGGAGGCGATTTCCAATGGTGTTCCGGCGTTCCGGAAACCGAAGGCGCTCAACGCGGCCCGCACCATGTCGGCGATGGGCATCATCTCGATCATGATGTTCTCCGGGGTGACCGCGCTGGCGATGATCTCCCACACCCGGGTCACCGAGGACACCTGCGATCTGATCGGGTTCCCCGGCGACTGCCACACCGATCCGCAGCGCACGGTGATCGCGCAGATCGCCGCGGCGGTATTCGGAGGCAACAGCGTGGTCTTCTACTACCTGATGGTGACCACGGCGCTGATCCTGGTCCTGGCGGCCAACACCGCCTACAACGGGTTTCCGCTGCTGAGTTCGATTCTGGCGCAGCATCGGTACATGCCGCGCCAGCTCCACACCCGCGGTGACCGGTTGGCGTTTTCCAACGGCATCATCCTGCTCGCGGTCGTCGCGGGCGCGTTGATCTACGCCTTCGATGGTTCGGCGACCCGGTTGATCCAGCTCTACATCGTCGGGGTGTTCACCTCGTTCACGCTGTGTCAGGCGGGCATGGTGCGGCATTGGAACCGTGAACTGGCCACGGCCACAACGGCCGGCGAGCGGGGCCGCATCCATCGAGCCAGGGCGATCAACGCGTTCGGTTCCTGTTTCACCGGCATCGTGCTGGTCGTGGTGATGATCACCAAGTTCAGCCACGGCGCGTACCTGGTGGTGTTCGCGATCCCGATGCTGGTCGCGTTGATGTATTCCATCCACCGCCACTACACCTCGGTGCGCGCCGAACTCGACATCGCCGACGGTGACGAGGAAACCCTGCCCAGCCGGGTGCACGCCATCGTGCTGGTCTCGGGCTGGACCAAAGCGGCGCGGCGCGCGGTGCAGTTCGCCCGCGCTACCCGCCCGGACACCCTGACCGCGATCACCGTCAACGTCGACGATGCCGATACCCGCCTGCTGGACCAGCAGTGGGAGCGCCGCAACGTGATCATTCCGTTGAAGGTGATCGAATCCCCCTACCGCGAGATCACCCGCCCGGTACTCGACTACATCAAACGACTCCGCCGCGACCAGCCCCGTGACGTCGTCAGCATCTTCATCCCCGAATACGTGGTCGGGCACTGGTGGGAGAACCTGCTGCACAATCAGAGCTCGCTACGGTTGAAGGCCCGGTTACTGTTCGAGCCAGGTGTGATGGTGACCAGCGTGCCGTGGCAGCTGCGATCCTCGGCATCGCGGGACTTATCGCGCGCCGAACACCACCCCGGCGAAGTACGCAAAGGCATCACAGCCGCGCCGCCGCCGAACTAGGCCGTGCTGATCAAGTGGTTTCGGGGGTGGGGGGCTGCTGTGGCAACCAGACCACGACACGACTGCCCACGCTGAGCTATAACGGTACGAATGCTGGCTTGGTGCATCTGTTGATCTGGGTTCAGGTAGTGGGCAGTTAGGCAACCTCGGCGACTAGTGACACCACATTGTCGAGGTGGCCTGGTGTGGTCAGGTGTCCCATGCCGGGGAAGACCCGAAGGTCGAGGTTCATGGTTCGGCGCACTGCCGGTGCCAGTCGCCGCGGTGGCAGGAACCGGTCATATTCCCCCACCCCGACTACACAGGGCCGCTCGGCGCGGCGGGCCAATAGCGCGGCGGGCAGCGGCGGCGGGGCTAGGGTGGTGCGGCAACAGGCGGCCATGAGGGTCATCCATTCCACCTCGATCTCTGGCGGGTCCTCGCCTGGGGCGACGAACAACCCGAGCATGCGGCGGGTGTGTTCGGCGGTGGGACGCCGTAGCCAAACGGCCGAAGCCAGCGCCAGTTTCGGGTCCACCGTCAGACGCATGAAACCAGCGGGTGAGACCAGTGCCCGTCCCGCGATCCGGGGCGAGTCGGCGGCCAAGGCCACTGCGGCGCCCAGCGAATTGCCCACCAGCACCACCCCGTCCACCTCCATGGCGGCCAGGACCTCCTCCAGCATTCGGCCGTACCAGGCCAGCCGGCCGCGGTGCGGCCGATGGGGGTCGCTGAGTCCGGGCTGACCGGGCAGATCCAGCACCGTGGTCGCCCAGCGGGCCGACAGCGCCTGCAACCACGGCAGCGCCACTGCGGCGTTGGAGCCGGTCCCGGGCACCACGACGACCCGCGGCCCTCCGGTTCCGGCTGAGGTAAGTTCGATTCGGCCGACGCCGGTGTCCAGAGTTGAGTTGACGAGTGGGAAGTCCGCTCGCGCCAGGGCTTGCGAACACCATTGCCGCACCGTGCGCTGACCACGCGGGTTCTTGTATACGGTCGGCATTGCGCCAGTGTGCCCCGGCGGGTCGTGCTTCGTCCAGCTCTCATGACGGGTGGTCGAAGTTGCAATACAGCGTTGGAATGGGATCGTTGGAACTCGATCTGAATCGGTTGGGGTGGGAGAACTCACTGCACAACCAGAGTTCGCCGCAATTGAAAGCGCGGCCGCTGTTCGTGTCGGGTGTGATGTTAACCAGCGTGCCGTGGCAGCTGCGGTCCTGACGATCCCGGGACCTGGCAAAGACCGAACATACTGCAGGCGATATACGTCGCGGAATCACCGGTCCGCCGTCCCCTCGGTGACGCCGACTCGGCATCAACCGACTTGCTCCGAGGCATCGTTTACGGCGTCTTTACTGTTGGCGCGTCGGGAAGTCTGGTCGGCAAACGTGGCCCGAGACCTCGGGGCACGTGGACCGAGCCGGGGAGTGGGCGCATGGTAGTGGCGTATTCGATCTTGACGTCTTTCCTACAGGTGATCACGCCGCTCGCCGACGTATCCTGCACATGTGCGCGCTGCTCAGATAGCCGAGGAATATCCGGTGGTCGCCATGGACACCGATGCCTCGGATGCGGCTTGGCTGCTGGCCCAGCATCGTTTGCCGGGCATTGTGGTGACCGATGGCGCGGGCGCCCCGCAAGCGGTGCTACCGGCCTCGCAGGTGGTTCGGTTCATCGTCCCGCAGTATGTGCAGGACGACCCGTCGCTGGCCGCGGTGCTCAACGAATCGATGTGCGACCAGGTCGCGGCGAAATTGCGTGGCAAGAAGGTTCGCGATGTCATCCCCGAACGGCTGAGCAAGGTGCCGCCCGCCAAAGCCGACGACACCATCATCGAGGTCGCCGCGGTTATGGCGCGGCTGCGCTGCCCGCTGATCGCGGTCATGAAGGGCAACGAACTCGTCGGGGTCATCACCGCGTCGCGGCTGCTCGAGGCCGCATTGCAGGGGCGGGTGTCGACCGAGGATCAGCAGGATCCGGAGGCGTCCCGGAATTGGCAGAGGGCGCGGGCGTTGACTGATCGGCACGGCGAGATTGTGGCCGAGTTTTTCGATGTCGGTCAGTCTCGGTCGATTCCCTGGAAACGTCGACCGCAAGCGACGCGGCTGCTGGAGGCGATAAGGGACCCGGATCGTGGTTTCGACGCGGTGGTGATCGGCGAACCGCAGCGAGCGTTCTACGGCAACCAGTACGGCCTGACCTTCCCGGTCCTCACCCACTACGGACTGCAGTTATGGGTACCTGAGGTCGGCGGTGCGGTCGATCCGGACTCCGAGGCCCACGACTTGGTGATGTCGGTGTTCGGAGGTATGAGCAAGGGCGAGCGCAACCGGATCAAGATACGGGTTCGTGCGGCGATGGCCGCCCAAGCCAGTGTCGAGGGCCGCTTCCTGGGCGGGCGGCCTCCGTATGGGTACCGGTTAGCCGACGCGGGGCCGCATCCGAATCCGGCCAAGGCCGCCGACGGGAAGCGGTTGCATCGGTTGGAAACCGATCCGGTGACCGCACCGATCGTGCGACGGATCTTTGCCGAATATCTCGGTGGCCGAGGGATTTACGGGATCGCGGAGGCGCTGACCCGCGACGATGTCGCGTCGCCGTCGGCCTACGACCCCGCACGAAACCGACACCGCCCCGGCGTGGCCTGGTCCAAGGGCGCGATTCGAGTGATCCTGTCCAACCCCCGCTACACCGGGCGGCAGGTGTGGAACAAACAACGCAAAGACGAAATCCTCATCGATGTCGAGGACATCGCTTTGGGGCATGAGACCCGGATGCGATGGAACGACCGTGACCAATGGGTCTTCTCCGATCAGCTGGTGCACGACCCGATCATCGACACCGACACATTCGAACGCGCCCAGCAGGTCTTGGCCGCGAAGGGAGCGGGCCGCAGAACGCGGGAACGACACCGCACCCACCACACCTACATGTTTCGCGGTCGGCTGCGGTGTGGACTGTGCCAGCGGCGGATGCAAGGCCAGCGAAGCCGGGACATGCTGCTCTACCGATGCCGGTACCCCAACGAGTACGCCCTGGCGAACAAAGTCGTCCATCCCCGCAATGTGTATTTGGCCGAACGGGATCTACTCGGCCCACTCGATGATTGGCTGGGCACCTGCTTCGCCCCGCACCGAGTTGCCGAGACCATAGATGCCCTCTACCGGGCACAACCCGACCATGACCTCGACCCGTCAGCGGCGGCCGTCGCACAGGCGATCGAGGATTGTGACCGGATCCTGGCCCGACACCGGGCAGCCTTGGAAGCCGGTGCCGACCCGCATCTAGTGGCGCACTGGATGGCCGAGGTGCAAGCCCGCCGTGCCGAAGCCCTCGCCCGTTCGCGGCCGATCACAAGGCAACGGCGAATGACCAGCGAGGAGATCGGCTGTCTCATCAAGGAACTCGGAGATATCCGGCACGTGCTGTCCGGGGCGGATCCGCTGGACAAAGCCGAGGTCTACCGGCACCTCAACCTGCAAATGACCTACCACCCCGCAAAACGACTCATGCGGGTCGAGACATCTCTCGACCCGCACAGTTGAGGTTATGGTAAGTGTCCGGAGGGGGACTTGAACCCCCACGCCCGATAAAGGGCACTAGCACCTCAAGCTAGCGCGTCTGCCATTCCGCCACCCGGACCGGTGTGCTCAGCAAGGTTATCGGATCGTGGCGGCGTTGACCAAATCGCGGGTTTAGCTGGTGATTTTCATGTTGCGGGCCCGTCTTGCCCGGGCTGGTGATGAGTACCTACGATTCGATCCAGTACTTCCCGATGCGCATGTGGAAACGGGTGGCGATGGGTGCGAAAAGATCCGGACCGTACTTCTGCGGCATCGACGCGGCGATGGATGTGGTGGGCGGTAAGTGGAAGGCGCTGATCCTGTGGGAGTTGGCGAATCACGGCGTGCGACGCTTCGGAGAACTGCGCCGCGGCCTGCCGGGTGTATCGGAGAAGATGCTGATCCAGCAGCTGCGGGAGCTGGAGGAGGACGGCATTGTGGATCGTGAGATCTACCGCGAGGTGCCGCCGAAGGTCGAATACCGGCTGACCGAATTGGGGAGCGCACTCAATGCGGCGCTGGGACCGCTTGGTGCGTGGGGGCGCGATCGGATCGACCGGATCGGCGCCGGGCGCGTCCACCCGCCCGCGTGATGGCTCATCCCAGGATCGGCAGCGTGCGTTCTTCGGCCAGCTTCGACAAGGCCTCCTGCATGATCCCGGTGACGTACTCGTAGCCACGATCCACATCCAGCTCCGACCCCAATATCTGGTTCAGGTCGATCGGCGGCAGGAATTCGACCGTCACCTTCGTCGGCAACGGAATATGCCCGGCGAGGTCGCTGATATTCAGGCCCCACGGCAGCGCCAGCGAAATCGGGAACACCTTCAATCGCAGCGTCCGATCCAGCCGCAGCAGCCGAGCGATCCGGTCGCCACGGGTGAGCATGAGGGCGTTCTGCTGCGCGCCGTAGTTCACGAACGGCACGATCGGCACGTCTTCTTCCCAGGCCAGTCGCAGGAATCCGGTGCGTCCGGCGAAATCGAGCTGGTCCTCCTCCCAGGTCGGGCGGTGCACCTCCCAGTCGCCGCCGGGATACACCAGCACCGCCGCACCGCTGCGCAATGCCGCCTTGGCACTGTCGCGATCGGCCGCCACCGTGCCGAAGCGGGACAGGAACATGCCGAGCAGCGGTACGGCCATCACCAGATTGTGGGCGAGTTGATAGAAGGGACGGTCGGGTCCGAAATAGTGCGCGAGCGCGAGGATCGTCACGACTGCCTCGGGGGAGACATTGCCACCGGAGTGGTTGCCTACCAACAGCACCGGGCCTGTTTCCGGTATCCGCTCCATACCGCGTACCTCCGCCCGGAAGTACGCGCGAACCAGCTGCCAGGACGGTCCGACCGTGTGGGCGATGAAGGCGGGGTCCCGGTCGTTCATATTCGCTTTGGGAACCCGCGCTCGGACCTGCTGGGCGACCCAGTCGGTCGCGCTATCGATCGGCGGCAATGACAGATTCGGCAGCTTCATGGGTCCGGCTTTCCGGTCAAGGATTTGCCCGAGACATACCCTGCAATGCCGCGACCACACAGCATCGGCGATTGCGATCAGCGTGAATCGACCCGAACCCGCGCGCGATCGTGCACCTCGGCGATGGCGGCGGATGCCATGCGGGAACGGCTATGGCGCCATGGGGGCCGTGTCAGGTGGTAGGAAAGGGTACGTGTCTGCAACTGGCGAAGTATCCGGTCCGAACACCACATCTCGTGCTGTCTCCGAGGTGGTCGAATTGGTCAGTACGCTGATCCGGTTCGACACCTCCAACACTGGGGATCTGGCCACCACCAAGGGGGAGCGCGAATGCGCGCAGTGGGTGGCCGATCAGCTGCATCAGGCGGGGTACACGACCGAGTACGTGGAGTCGGGCGCACCGGGTCGCGGAAATGTGTTCGCACGACTGAAGGGGGCCGATTCCAGCCGCGGCGCGCTGCTGATCCACGGTCATCTGGATGTAGTGCCCGCCGAAGCCGCGGACTGGAGTGTGCACCCGTTCTCGGGCGCGGTGCGCGACGGCTATGTGTGGGGGCGTGGCGCGATCGATATGAAGGATATGGTCGGGATGATGCTGGCCATCGCGCGCCAGTTCAAGATCGAGGGGACGGTGCCGCCGCGCGATATCGTCTTCGCCTTCCTCGCCGATGAGGAGAACGGCGGCAAGTGGGGTTCGCAGTGGCTGGTGCAGAATCGGCCCGATCTGTTCGAGGGCGTCACCGAGGCGGTAGGGGAGGTCGGCGGTTTCTCGCTGACCGTGCCACGCCCGGACGGCACCGACCGCCGGTTGTATCTGGTGGAGACCGCCGAGAAGGGACTCGGTTGGATGCGCTTGCGCGCCAAGGCCCGTGCCGGTCACGGTTCGTTCCTGCACGAGGACAATGCCGTGACGATCCTGGCCGCGGCGGTGGCGCGCCTGGGCAAACACACTTTCCCCCTGGTGCTTTCGGATTCTGTCGCCGAGTTCCTGGCGGCGGTTGCCGAGGAGACCGGCTTGGAGTTCGATCCGTCTAGTCCCGATATCGAGGGTCAGCTCGCGAAGTTGGGCACGATCTCGCGCATCATCGGCGCGACACTGCGCGATACCGCGAATCCGACCATGCTGCAGGCGGGTTACAAGGCGAATGTGATTCCGCAGACCGCCGAGGCGGTCGTGGACTGTCGCGTGGTGCCGGGACGGCAGGCGGCATTCGAGCGCGAGGTGGACGAGCTGATCGGCCCGGATGTCGAGCGCGAGTGGATCACCAAACTCGATTCCTACGAAACGACCTTCGACGGACATCTCGTCGATGCGATGAACGACGCCATTCTCGCCCACGACCCGCAGGGCCGCACCGTGCCCTATATGCTCTCCGGCGGCACCGACGCAAAGGCCTTCGCCCGCTTGGGTATTCGCTGCTTCGGTTTCGCACCGCTGCAACTTCCGCCGGAATTGGACTTCACGGCACTGTTCCACGGCGTCGATGAGCGGGTTCCGGTGCAGGCACTCGAATTCGGCACCCGGGTGCTGGAACACTTCCTGTTGAACAGCTGACGATCGAAAGGACTCACCGTGCCCGACTACTCCTACAACCCGTACGACGCACTGCCCGAGGTACCCAGCTTCACGGTGACCTCGGAGGATGTGGCCGATGGCGAGAGCTTCGGCAACGATCAGGTCAGCGGCGTGTTCGGCGCGGGCGGCAAGGATGTCTCGCCGCAGCTGTCCTGGTCCGGATTCCCCGCGCAGACAAAGAGTTTCGCGGTCACTGTCTACGACCCGGACGCACCGACCGCAGCCGGTTTCTGGCACTGGGCGGTGGCCAATATTCCGGTGAGCACCACCTCGCTGCCACGCGGGGCGGGCAGTGAGGGCGGGGTGCTGCCCGAGGGTGCGGTCACGTTGCGCAATGATGGCGCGTTCCCGGGATTCGTCGGTGCCGCGCCTCCGGCCGGACACGGTTACCACCGCTACTTCATCGTCGTGCACGCGGTGGATGTGGAGCGGTTGGAGATCGATGAGAACGGCACGCCCGCCTTCCTCGGGTTCAACCTGTTCTCCCACACTCTGGCCCGCGCCACCATCGTCGCCAAGTACGAGGTCGCCTAGCAGATAGTGGAAAATGACGGTGGCCCTGAGCTTTTGCTCAGGGCCACCGGTCGTTAGGAGACGTTCACCACCGATTCGGGCAGCGGCGTGGCGTAGAGCGAGGCGATCTCCTCGGCATATTTCGCCGCGATCGGGTTGCGCTTGAGCTTCATGGTCGGGGTCAGCTCGTCACCACCCGGCTCCCACGGTGTGCCGACTACCGTGAACCGCTTGATCTGCTCGACCCGCGACAGTTTGCGGTTGCCCGCGACGACCGCGGCCAGCACGTCGTCGAGGATCTCCTTGCGGGTGGCCAGTGCGGCCAAATCGTCGGCGGGCGCGTCGATTTCCTTGGCTCGAATGGCGGCGGTATCCGGATCGAGCACGATCAGCGCCGAGATGAACGGCTTGGCCTCACCGATCGCCACCACCTGACCGACCAGCGAGGAGGCCGCCTTGACCGCGTTCTCGATATTGGTCGGGGAGATATTCTTACCCGACTCGTTGATGATCAGTTCCTTTTTGCGGTCCACGATGCGCACATAGCCGTCGGCATCGATGGTGGCGACATCGCCGGTGGCCAGCCAACCGTCGGCGTCGAGTGCCTCCTTGGTCTTATCGGGCTGCTTGCGGTAGCCCGGGGTGACGATCGCGCCGCGCACCAGCAGTTCGCCGTCCTCGCCGAGCCGTAGCTCGAGGCCTTCGACAGCCCGGCCGACCGAACCCGGGCGCGGCTTGGCCAGTTCGGTGTAGGTGGCCACGCCGGTGGTTTCCGACATGCCCCACACCTCGCTGACGGTGAACCCGAGTCCGAGGAAGTATTCGAGAGTTTCGGCCGGGATCGCGGCGGCACCGGAGGCGGCAACCTTGAGGTTGTCCAGCCCGAGTGCGGCCCGCAGCTTCGACAGCACCAGCGCGTCGGCGAGCTTGTACTGCGCGGCGAGTACCGGGCTGCGCCCTTTACCGGCGAGATCGGCGCGCGCGGCGGCGATGCCGGTGTTGATAGCCCAGTTCGCCAGTGCCTTCTTCACCGGGCTCGCTTCGGTGGCCACCTTGCCGTCGATACCGGCCTTGATCTTCTGCCACACCCTGGGCACGCCGAAGAAGACGGTGGGACGCGCGTCGGGCAGTGCGGAGGCGATCTCACGCGGATCCGGCACACAGGTGATCAGGATGCCGGTGAGCAGGCTGATGGCATGGCCGGAGATGCGGTCGGCGACGTGCGCGGCGGGCAGATAGGAGATGGCGCGGTCGTCGAAGCCGACCCGCAATGGACCGTTGACCAGTGCGATGATTTGGGCCAGCACATTGCGGTGGGTGATCTCCACGCCCTTGGATGGGCCGGTGGTGCCCGAGGTGTAGATCAGTGTGGCGAGATCGTCGGGGGTCACCGCCTGCCAGGCGGCGTCGAAATCGAAGTCGGCGGCGGGATTTGCCTCGAGGTCGGCCAGGCTGACCGTATCGGCGGCCGGCCCGTCCACCACCACGATGTGCTCGAGCTGCACGCCCGCACCCTTGATGACGTCGAGGAAGGCGCGCTCGGTGATCACTACCTTGTTCTCCGCATTGGTGAACAGATGCGTGATCTGCTCGGGGGAGCTGGTGTTGTAGATCGAGAACGGGGTGGCGCCGAGATGCAGGGCGGCCGTATCGATCAGATTGAACTCGGGCCGGTTGGTGAGCATGATGCCGACGGTGTCGCCGTGGCCGACGCCGAGCCCGGCCAGTCCTGCCGCCAACGTGCGCACCCGCTCGCCGTATTCGCGCCAGCTGATCTGCGTGGTGCCCCCGACCGTCCGCAACGCGACCTGATCGGGTCGTAACTTCACGGTCTCCTGGAATGCCTCCGGCACCGTGTACACCGTCTTGCCGGACTCATGCGCGAAACCGATTTCTGTTGTCGTCATCTTCCCGTTCCCGATATCTCTGGCGTGAACCGCGCCCGGCATGCGACCGCATGGTTTCCATACGGTTCGAGACCCGCTGCTACTGATAGATTGCAAGCGACTCTATCTCATCGTGTCACGCGGTGTGATAGCACCATGTGGCGCGGCTCACTCATGGTAGCCAGACCGGGGTAATCGTGTCCGTTACTTGGACGCGGGGGGTGCTGGTTGCGTGGCGCGGCGACGAGCGCGCCGAACCGGGCCGCGGATGGTGAAAATGCGCCAGATGCGGCTCTTGCGTTTGAGTACCGGTTGTACGTCCGGAGCCCATGGCACCTCGCCCGTCGGGATGAGATGGCCACGGCGACGACGCTTCGATTCCAGATATGCCGCGGCCCGCGCACTGAGTGCAGTAGTCAGCAGCGGTTCCATGATCACCGTGAGACCGGCGGCACGCAGTTCGGCGACCTTGTCCGGATTGTTGGTGAGCAGACGCACCCGGGTCAGTCCCAGATCCTGCAGGCTTTTGGCCGCGTGCAGATAACTACGACTGTCGGCAGGGAATCCGAGCCGCTCGTAGCTGGTGAAGGTGTCAGCTCCCGACTGTTGACTTTCCCGGTAGCCCAGCGCCTTGGCGACCAGCCCGACACCGCGGCCCTCTTGTTCCAGGTAGACCAGGACACCCCTGCCCTCAGCCCAGATCAGGTCCAGGGACTTGTCGAGTTCCGGCCCGCAATCGCAATCATCCGAACCGAGACCCTCGCCGTATAGACACCGCGAATGCACCCGGACCAGACACCCATCGTCGGCTTCGCCGAAGACGAGCACATGCCCGTACTCGGCGCCGCCGGCCACTTCCATCACACGAACCTGCAGATCCTGCCCCTTGCGGGTGAGCCGATGGGCGGTCTCACCAAGCGTCGGCACAGCTGTGGTCAATGCTCCTCCGAAGACGATGGAATAGTTGGGTTTGCCGCCGTTTGCGGCGTGAGAAGATCCGGGCTGCCAGCGAACGACAAACTGTAACTCGATCACCGATTTCAGCGCTGTAAATCTCTTCGAGCCGCACCCTCGCGCATGTTACGCGCCGGCGCACTCTTCCCCGGCGAGCTGGACGATGCGGTCGATATCCCGAACCGATGGCATCGCGTCCGGAATGTCACCGAACGACTGGGTCGCGACCATGGCCGCGGTCGCCCAGCGGAATACCGGTTCGTCGGCCGGTCGGCCCGTTGCGACGATCTTCGACACCAGCGCGGCGGAGAAAGCCGCTGCGGCGCCCGGCGCATCCTCCAGTGCCACCGGAAAATCCGCGATATCGGCAGTGATCTCGTCAGACCTGACGATGCAACGGAAGCCATCGATCACGCAGACCCCGCGCACACCCAGACTGCGCAGCCGTTGCGCCACCTCGGTTGCCGACGCGGGCGCGTCCCCTGGCAGCAATGCGCGCAGTTCCCACGTCGAGCCGACGAGATAGTCGATGGTGCCGAAATGCTGGTAAAGGTACTGCGGCGCATTGATCGGCGGCGAGGGGTTCACCACCAACGATGGCCGCCGGTCCATCTCCCCGATGGCCGCCAACACATCTTTGATCGCATCGGAGGGCTGCTCGAAGGTCAATACGACCGCATCCGAACCTGCGAGCACCTCGCGAAACCGCGGTTCGCTCACCGCGTGCGCTCCCTGCCAGATGCGGTCGTCCTCGCAGCCGATTTTGCTGGAAACACCCGTGCTGGTGATCATGACCGCGGAGACATTCGTCGTCGCGCCATCGACCACCTTGACCAACTCGGTATCGACGTTCTCAGTCCGCAAATAGTTGAGAATGTGCTTACCGGCATCATCGCTGCCGACCGCTGAGACGAGTCGAGCCCGTAGCCCGAGGCGTGCGGCCGCCACCGCACGGTTGAGCCCCTTACCGCCCGCATGCACTTCAAAGCTGCCCGGCGTGGATTTGCCCGCCGATGGGATCTGGCCGATCCGGTAGATGTGGTCGATGAGCGCCGAGCCGATGACCGTGACCACACCACGGCGCGGCAGCGTATCCGGCAGCGTGATCAGCACTTTCGGTTCAGGGGTGAACCGGTAGTTCGGGGTCGAATAGGCCGCCGCGGCCGCGAGCTTGCCCGCCAATTCGGTAAATGCGCGTCGCTCGGGTGTGGCCCGCAATGAACGCACAGTCGGTGCGGGCGGTACGAAATCGGCGCCGTACGTCTCGTGCAGGCTCCGCCACTGCTCGGTCAGATACTCGCGACGCTCGCCGAGGTCGGCCGCGTACAAGCGCTCGAGATCTATTCCGGCCGGGGGCTTTTCACGCAACAGTCCCAACGACAGTTCGGCATCGGCGATCAACCGATTGGTCGGGTCCAGTTGTCGCGCGAGGTCACGAACGACGGGCAACACGACTTCCTCCGCCGACAGCCCCTCCTGCTGCGCCCGCTGGCGGATGACGGATAAATCCAGCAGGGCAGCCACGTCGATTTCGGTAGTACGCAACCGATCCGCACTCAGCCCCGAGCGTTTGCTGAGCCTGGTGAGGATGTTGCGGATGGCAATCGTGCGTGAGTCCAGCTGGACCATAGGCGGGCTTGTCCTCCATGACGCCGTGATCGTTCCTTGTACCACTCTCACGATATGCCAATCGTCCAGGGTTTAGCCGTTGAGCGAACCGGCAATTACCAACTTACAACGGCAATTGACCACACGGAACGGCAAATGCCGCACTGAGTTACGGCGACCAAGCGTCGTCCGCCAGATGACTCGGGAGGGCCCTGGTGATGAGAGTGATTCTGCTGATACGGCACGCACGGCGACGCGGGGAGCCAAGGGCCGGCGGCACACAAACCGAGCTCGCCGCGAACCTTGCCACGGTCTAGGCGAATCGAGTTCGCCGGGATGCTATTTCACCCGATCCCGCCGACTTCCTCGCCTGCTCCATCCGACAGTAACGAGCCCCGGCTGACCGTGAGGCAGGTCGACCGGGGCTCAGTGCGCCGAAATGCGGTCGGGGACAAGCTCTGGCATCCCTGGAGACAGTCGTGACGATCTATGAATGCAGCCGGTCGATGACCAGCAGCCGCACGCCCGAGGAATGGGCGTGGCGGGCGGGCCGCGAGGAACCGGCATGGCGATTGAGCTGGCTACCGGACCGGCTCAGCCGCGAACAGGCCTGGGCCGGAATGCGATTGCAGGAGATTCTGAGCCACCCGGACCTGGCATCGGACCACGAGACGCACGCGCGGACATTGGCCGAACAACTCGGTATCACCGTGCAGCAGGCACTGCGCACGCTGCACCAACGGATGCTCGACAGGAGCCCATTCGTGACCACGCTCGAATTGCTACACCGGAGGCACCCATGACCGTCGACACCACCGACTGGACCATGATCAGCGATATCACCCCCGAGTCGGCGTACCGCCAGAACAGGTCGGGGGCCGCGGTCTGGCGATTGAGCTGGCTGCCGGATCGACTGCTGACCCGCGAGCAGGCGCTCGCGGGCATGGAACTCGACGAGATCCTCAGCGATCCGGATATCGTGCACGATCGGCATGCCCATGCCGACGCGGCCATCCTGGCCGGACGTGTCGGCATCATCTCGGAGCAGGCGGTGATCCTGCTGTCGAAACGGATGCTGGCCCGACTACGCCACCGTCCCAACGGGATCCAGGGCGCCCCGATGGACTGTGAAGCCGCCGGGCGCGCCCGGATGTCGCTGCACGCCGACCGAACGCCGTGGGTGTTCTGAAAGCGGGCGGCGCCGCGAAGCATCGGCCGTCGGAGGGAACCTTCGGAGGCCATGGTGGTCGTGCGGTAGATCAGGTATGTGCTACGTGCTCCGCGCCGACCGCCTCGGCGATCGAGTGGTAACCGGCTTCGCGCAGCCGCTGGGCGATGCCGCGGTGGATGTGGCGCATCCAGAATGGTCCGCCGTAGATGAAGCCGGTGTAGCCCTGCAGCAGGGTCGCGCCGGCCAAGATGCGCTCCCAGGCCTGGTCGGCGGTTTCGATACCGCCGACCGAGATCAACACCAGACGATCGCCCACGCGCCGGTAGAGCCGCCGCAGCACTTCCAGCGAGCGCTCGGCGACCGGAGGACCGGACAACCCACCCGCACCCATGGCCGCGACCTCGCCGGGATCGGTGCGCAGGCCGTCGCGACGGATGGTGGTGTTGGTGGCGACGATCCCAGCGAGGCCGAGTTCCACCGCGAGATCGGCGACGGCGTCCACATCGTCATCGGACAGGTCGGGGGCGATTTTCACCAGCACCGGGACCTCGACGCTGTCGAGGACGGCCTGCAGCACCGGGCGCAGGGATTCAACGGCCTGCAGATCCCGCAGACCCGGGGTATTGGGGGAGCTGACATTGACGACGACGAAGTCGGCCAGCGGCCCGAGCAAGGATGCGCTCACCGCGTAATCGGCGGCCGCGTCGGCGGGTTCGACGATTTTCGTTTTACCGATATTCGCGCCGATCGGGACACCGCCGCGTCGATTGCGCAGATAGTCGGCCGCTGCTGCGGCACCGTGGTTGTTGAACCCCATCCGGTTGATCAGGCCATGGTCGGCGGGCAACCGGAAAAGCCGCGGCGTGGGATTGCCCGGCTGAGCCTGCGCGGTGACGGTGCCGATTTCAGCGAATCCGAATCCTAGGGGCGCCCAAGCGTTCACACCGTCGGCGTTCTTGTCGAATCCGGCCGCCAGCCCCAGCGGCGCGGGAAAGTCGATACCGAAGGCGTGGTTGCGCAGGATCGGGTCGTCGGTGGTCAGCATCTTCGTCATCGCCCAGCGCGACAGCGCGAACCGGGCCGCAAGCCGCATGACCGTGAACGCCAGATGGTGGATGCGTTCCGGCGGCAGCAGGAACATCAGGCGCAGCAGCAGTGAATACATGGCCTCACATTCCCGGTTCGGGCTGGGGTAGTAGTGCGGTTTTTCGGCGCCGCAGCAGCACCCGCCTGCTGCCGTCGGTGTAAGCGCGCACCCGCGACAATTCCCAGCCGCCGAATTCGGCTTGGATGGCCAGTCGCATCGAGGCCGTCACCCGGGTTACCTCCGGTGGGAGCCGCAGCGGCACGTATTCGTAGTCGTCACTGGTGGTTTCCCAGCTCGCCGGTAGCGCTGCGCGTGATTGTGGCGCCATCACTGCCCTTTCTTCCGCTGGTCCGCCCGGATCCGTTGCAGACCGTCTCCGGTCGCGGAACCGACGAACAGGTCACCGGTACGCTCGTCGATGGTCACCGAGTTCGGCTGGCGAACCGTCGGATAACGACCCACCTCTTTCGGTATACCCGTCGACAGGTCGAATCCGACGACTTCATTGCTCTGGGTACACGTCACCCACACGGTGTCGGACCGCTGATCGTAGGCAAGCGCGTAAGGCGACGATCCTACCGGGAATCGCTGCCGCAATACGAGCGGTCCGGCAGTGTAGACCAGCAGTTCGTCACCGGCGGTATCGGTGACGGTGATACGGCCGAACGGATCGGTGATCAGGTTGGTCGCGCCGTCACCCGCGCGCAGTGCCAGACCGAGGCGGTCTTTGCCGAGGTCGAGCTGGGTCAGCGAGGTCTGGCGGCGGTCCAGGACCGAGACATGGTTGCCAGTGACGGCGAGGGCATCGGCGGAGGCTAGCCCGGAAATGGTGCCGGTGACCGTGCCGTCGGGGGATAGTTCGCGCACTTTGCCATCGGCGGTGCCGACGAACAGCGTGCCGTCGTCGCGGTAGCGCACCGATCTGGCATCACCGTCCACCGGCACCTCGGTGGTCACGCCGGAGGTGATGTCGACTCGCATGATCCGGTGGTCGCCGGGGATCAGCACTTCACCCGGCTTGCCCTGTGCCAAGCCGGCACCGTTGGCGGGCAGCAGGAGGGTGCGCATCTGCTCGTTCGGCGCGCCGGTGGGATCGAGGCGGGTGAACGTCACGGGGTTGATGACGAACAACATTCTGCTGGTCTCGCGGCTCGCTTCGAGCGCGACAAGTTGTCCGGTGGCCGCCTCGGCCAATAGTCCGCCGACCGGGTTGCCGAGGCCCCATATGTCCCCGGCGGGGTGCGCACTCTGCTCGGGCGCGACCGCCGCAGTCGCCGCCGGTCGAGTCTCGAGCTTGTCGCTATCGGAAGCGGAGGAACATCCGGCGATCAGCGCCAGCACCGCCACACCCGCGAGCGCCGCGGGTAGCGAACCATATGGGCGCATCCACCGAACTCCTTACTACGACAAATCATCGGCTACCGCACCATCTGACCATGATGGCGCACTTGACCGGCGTACCGGGGTAGTCGCTGGCGGAGAATGTCGGCGATGGGGGTTACGGTTGACTTGAATCAATGTCCAATTCAGGGAGATCCGGTTGAAAGCCGACCATCCATCGGGATTTGCCATCGATGACATAACCGTTGGTCCGTTTGCTCACGGATTCGGCACTACGGCCGATGGCAGGCCCTATGCCTTTCGCACCGTGCGCTCCACCGTGGAGCTGGAGATCTACCGCGCCGACCTCGACAGTGATGTGCCCGGACCGGAGGACGTGGTCGCCGTCGCGCAGGCCCGCGCCACCGATATCGACCTCGACGACGAACGCAGCGTCGTGGCGCTGGTACGCGACATGATCCCGGATGCGATACCGGTCGAAACGGCCCCGGATCGAGACATGACAACCGTGCGGGCCCTGCTCGGGCGCATCAGTTCAGTCATTGATGGTATGTAGATGATGATGATGCCAAGCACACGATTCGTCCGTTCCGTGCTGACCGCGGCCACCCTGGTCGCGGTGGCCGCGGCATGCAGCACCGGGCCGGACGAGGCCTCGGTCGATGCCGCGCGTTCCTCGGCCAATGCCTCGCTGTCGTCCTCGATCGCTACCTCCTCCAGCGCCGCCCACCGACCACTGCCCTCCGCCACCGAATTGGACGCGCAGATCAAACGCGCCCTGGATCCGGCGCTGCCCGACTCCGAACGCACCGACCTCATCGAGGACGGCGAGGCCTTCCGCGACGCCATCCCGGACATGTACAAGGCGCTGCAAGACAATCCGCGCGCCGTTTACGGCGTCACCGACCCGGTCTTCGACAACCGCGACGGCACACTGACCGCGACTATGCGCCTGGACAAGGACGGCACCGGCACCGCGGTCCGCACCACCGTTGTGCATTTCGTGCTACTCGACGGTAAGTGGAAGATCTCGCGCACCGACCTGTGCGGCATTCTGCGCTCGGCCGACTACCGCACCGCGGCCTGCGGATAGATGATCGAATCCGGTTCGCTGCGGTGGGGTCGTCTCATCTACCGCCATCGCTATCTGGTGCTGGGCATCGCCATTGTCGCGGTGCTGCTCTCGGGCTGGTATGGCCGGGATCTGGCGGGCCGACTGACTCAGGAGGGCTGGTTCGACGACAGCAGTGAATCGGTGGCCGCCGCCAAGATCGCCGATACCACCTTCGGGCGCGACACCGACAGCGACATCATCCTGCTCTACACCGCACCCGAGGGCATGACCGTCGACGACCCGACCGTGCGTACGGCAGCGACGAATTCGCTGAAGCAGCTACTGGCCCATCACCCCGACCGGATCCTGAAAATCGACAGCTATTGGGACAGCCCCTTCGCCGGGCAGGCCACCGACGCCTCACACACCCATGCCTTCGCCAGTGTCGGATTGCGCGGAGAAGGCACCGCGACGGTCGAGAACTACACCGCGATCAAGGGTGAACTAGGTGCCGGGCACGCAGGCGGTGGGCCCGGCGGCACCACGGTGCAGTTGGCCGGGCTGCAACCGATTGTCGAGGGCATCAATCAGGGTATGCAGGACGATATCCGCCGGGCCGAGATCATCGCGCTGCCGATCGTGGCGATCCTGCTGTACTTCGTTTTCGGCGGGGTGGTCGGGGCGTTGCTGCCGGTGCTGATCGGCGCGATGACGGTACTGGGCACCCAGGGCACCATCCGGATGCTCACCGATCACATCGCCGTGAACGTCTTCGCCAGTGCGGTGGTCACTTTGGTGAGTCTGGGGTTGGCGATCGACTACGGACTGTTCACCGTGACCCGGTTCCGGGAGGAGTTGGCCGCCGGGCGCAGTGTGGAGGATGCGACGGCGCGCACCGTGGCCACGGCCGGGCGCACCGTGCTGTTCTCGGCCGCGATCATCGCGATCAGCCTGGCGGCGCTGTTCATCTTCCCGAACGGGGTGTTGCGGTCGGTGCCCTATGGCGGCATCAGCTCGGTGCTGCTCGCCGCGCTGCTGTCGGTGACGGCGCTGCCCGCGGTGCTGAGCATCGTCGGGCGGCGAATCGACCTGTGGGGTTGGCATCGGTTCTCGCGCAGCAAGACCGAGGCGCAAATCGACGCCGGATTCTTCTCGCGGTTGGCGACGTGGGCGATGCGGCGACCGTGGGCTGTGGTGGTACCGATCGTGCTCGGGCTACTCGCGTTGATTGTGCCGATCCGCAATATCGAGTTCGGCGGGATCAGCGAACGGTACCTCTCCGACGACAATCCGGCACGGGTCGCCCAGGAGCGGTTCGACCAGTTGTTTCCGAGTTTTCGCACCGAGCCGATCAAACTGGTCGTGGTCGGCGCGAATCCGCAGCAGCTCAGCGATATTCGCTATGAGGCGAGCCGAATTCCCGGTCTGACCGGGCGTTTCGAACCCGGTGCGCCGACCAAGGACGGGATCAATGTGCTCAACGCCGGTCTCGCCGACAAGCGCACCGCGGATGCGGTGATCGATGCGCTGCGGGCGATTCCGGAACCGTCCGGGGTGCAGATCATGGTGACCGGGGTGCCCGCGCTCGAACGTGACAGCATCAACGGGTTGCTGGTGCGGCTGCCGTTGCTGGTCGGACTCCTGGCGCTCGCGGCGTTGGCGATGCTGTATCTGGCCTTCGGTTCGATCGTGTTGGCGCTCAAGGCCGTTGCGATGAGCGCATTGAGTCTGGCCTCCACCCTGGGTGTGCTCACCTGGGTGTTCGTCGAGGGCCACGGGGCCGGGATCTTCGACTTCACGCCCGGGCCGCTGATGTTCGCGGTGCTGGCGCTGATCGTGACGGTGGTGTTCGGGCTGTCCACCGACTACGAGGTATTCCTGCTGTCGCGGATGGCCGAGGCACGCGCGGACGGCGCGTCGCCGCCGGAAGCCATCCGATCCGGCATCGCCCACACCGGCGGCGTAATCACTTCTGCCGCAGCGATCCTCATCGTGGTGACCGGCGCCTTCGGGTTCTCCGATCTGGTGTTGATGAAGTACATCGCCTACGGCATGATCGCGGCGCTGGTCCTGGACGCGTCGGTGGTCCGCATGCTGTTGACTCCCGCGGTGTTGAAACTCATCTGGCGTTGAGCGGGTCGCTGCGCGGGCGAGAGGATCGAGAATGACTGTGCTCAAAGGCGCGAACCTGGGCCTGATGTTTCTGCTGGAACTGGGCGTACTGGCCGCAGCGGCGAGTTGGGGCTTCACCCTCGATGCGAACCCGATCGTGCGCATCATCGCCGGAGTCGGCGCCCCCGCGGTATTCATCGCGGTGTGGGCGCTGTTCGCCGCGGGCGGCGGCACGAACGCGCGATACCCACTGACCGGACCGTGGCGCGGACTATTGGAAATCGCCTGGTTCGGCGGCGCTGCGGTGCTGATCGGACTTGCCTTCGCCGCGCTGGCCGGGATCGTGTTCTTCGCGCTGTGGGCGATCAACGGCGCGCTGCGGTTGCTGTGGCATCAGACCTGAGATCAACTGTTCGCACTCGGTCAGCCGCACTTCGTGTGGTCCAGTTGCGGCGCGGTGGTCCGTGATCGGGGCGGGACGGTGGCAAACTTCGGCAGCGCAGGTGGTCACGGACTTCGACGTAGGGAACGCGGCTGCCCTGTCGGTCGCGCGGTACGGCGGCGGGGTCAGCGGCGGACGGGGAGGACCAGTTGCGCGCCGGTTATCGGGTGGTCGAGGACTTCGACCGGGTGCTGGTAGACGCGGGTGAGCAGTTCAGTGGTGAGGACTTTGCGGGGTGGACCGTCGGCGGCGATGCGGCCGGATTCCAGGACGGCGACCCGGTCGGCGTAGGCGGCGGCTATGCCGAGGTCGTGCAAGACGACGACCACGGCGGCGCCCGCGGTGGCTCGGGCGGTGGCCAATCGCAGGACCGCTTCTTGGTGGCCGAGGTCCAGAGCGGCAGTAGGTTCGTCCAGCAGCAGGGTCGCGGTGTCCTGAGCGAGGACGCGGGCCAGGGCGACGCGGGCGCGCTCACCACCGGAGAGCGTCGGAAATGGCCGGGCGGCAAGGTGTTCCACATCCGCGGCGGTCATAGCGGCGCCGATCCGCTCGTCATCGAGATCCCGCCGCTGCGTCCGCACCCACGGCGCGCGCCCCATGGCGACCACCTCACGAGCGGTGAATGGGAATCCGACCGTGTGACTCTGCGGCAATACCGCCCGGCGCCGCGCCATATCCACATGCGACCAGTGGCCCAGCGCCCGTCCGTCGAGTTCGATCGTGCCCTGGCTCGGCTCCAATTCACCCGCGAGCGCCGCCAACAGTGTCGATTTGCCCGCGCCGTTCGGCCCCACGAGCGCGACGATCTCGCCCGCGACCACGTCGAAGTCGACCGCGTCGAGCACTCGCCGCGTATGCGCCCCCGACGCACCACGCCTGTCCACGCTCACACCGCTGGCCCGAAGCGTCACCGCACCCCGCTGCGGTGACACCGGCAACTCATGTGTGCGTGCGAACATCGAACCCAATCCCTCCAGAACTCCGCTCACACCCGCACCCCACCTGCGGGCGGGTACACCCGACCATTCGCCGATGATGCTGTCCGGCAACTCATGCCCAACCTCCCGCGCGAGCACGCGTACGGCGCAGGAGCCAGAAGAAGAAGGGTCCGCCGATGAGAGAGGTGAGCATGCCCAGCGGCAGGTCGGCATTGTGGACCAGGGAGCGGGCGGCAACGTCGGCGGCGAGGAGTACGACCGCGCCGACGATGGCGCTCAGTGGGATCAGGATGCGGTGGGCAGGGCCGACGAGCATGCGAACCACATGCGGCACGATCAACCCGACGAACAGCACGATGCCGGTGAAGGCGACACCCGCGGTGGCGAGGACGGCGACCACCACGATGACGTTGCGCCGCAAGCGCTCCACGTCCACACCCAGGTGTCGCGCGGCGGATTCACCGAGAGCGAGCAGGTCCAGGCGGGGCGCGATGAGCACCGCAGCGAGAATGCCGAGAGCGGCCAGTGGCGCCACGACGTGCACCGCATCCCAGGTGGCTCCGTTGAGACTGCCCAACTGCCAGAACACGATCTGATCGCGGGCTGCTGGAGTCGCGATGAACAGCAGGAACGCCATCAATCCACCCGCGAAGGCGTTGATCGCGACACCGGTGAGCACCAGCGTGACCACCTCGGTGCGCCCATTCGAGCGCGAGAGAAGATACACCAGCAATGTGGTGAGCAGCCCCGCCGCGAATGCGGCCGCGGCCACCGACCACGCCGCCACGAACGCACCACCCACCACGATCACCGTGCCCGCACCGACCGCCGCTCCCGCCGACACCCCGATCACACCGGGTTCGGCGAGCGGATTCGCGAACACCCCCTGCAACAATGCACCCGCTGTCGCCAATGCGGCTCCGACCAGGATCGCCAGCACCACGCGCGGGAACCGCACCTCCCACAGCGTCACCTCACCGGCCGGATGCGCGGGCATCGGCCCCCAGTCCAACCCGATCCGATGCAACACACTGCCCGCCACCTCGGCAGGCGTCGTCGGCACCTGACCGATCGCCGCCGACGCCAACGCCAATGCCACCAGCGCAGCCACCGCCACCGCGAACACGATCGCGGTGCGCGACCACCCCCGCGACTTGGGCGCAACGGGATGCGGACTGTGCGGCATCGCCGAGTCGGTCGTGGTGGTTCCCGCAGCCCTTTCGTTCACACCCACACCTGCCCGATCGCCGCTCATGCGGGTTCGGTGCCGTACACGGCCGCGCTGAGGGCGGCGATCACCCGCCCGGTATTGGGGCCGAAGCTCAACACCACCGAGTCGGCCATATCGACCACGCGCTTGTTGCGTCCGGCGGGTGTCTGCGCGATGCCGGGCACCTTCTCCAGCCCGTCGACGCCGCCGACCGACTTCAGCCCATCCGACATCACCAGCAGCACATCCGGCGCGGCCGCGATCATGGCCTCACTGGTGATCGCCACGAACGGCTCGGTCAACCCGGCCGCAGACCCCGCGTCGCGTGCGCCGAGAGCGGCGATGAGGGCGTCGGCGCCGGAGCCGGGTCCGGCGAGCATGGTGATGGCGGTGCTGCGCAGATAGAGGAATGCGATGGTGAGGGCTTTGTCTTGTGGGGGCACCGCAGCGCTGGCGGCGGCGATTTCGTC
The DNA here is from genome assembly GCF_044457245.1 of Nocardia sp. NPDC050630. Taxonomy (NCBI): domain Bacteria; kingdom Bacillati; phylum Actinomycetota; class Actinomycetes; order Mycobacteriales; family Nocardiaceae; genus Nocardia; species Nocardia sp. NPDC050630. Next base: position 130,586 of record NZ_JBITGN010000020.1, on the reverse strand, counting down.
GCGGGTGCGCTGGGCCAGGGCCTGGCCGCGATCCGGTACACCGAGTGCGGCGGCGACGGCCTCGATCTGCGGTACCACCCCGTCCATCGTGCGCTGCGGATCGAAGTAGACGACGGTCACCCCCGCCGCGCGCAGTTGCTCGCGCACCTGAGGGGCGGCACTGGTGCTGTCGGTGAGGAAGACCGAAGGACGCAGCGCCAGAACGGATTCCACGTTCAGCGAACCACTGCCACCGGTCACGATCGGCAGATTCGCCACCGCGGGAAACCCGGCCGCGGTGCTGCGCCCGACCAGTTTGGCGCCCATACCCAACGCCCAGACCGTCTGCGCGAGGGTCCCGAAGCGGTCGGCGGCGATGATGCGACCGGCATCGGTGATGGTGACTTCGGCGCCGTCGAACGATCGGACGGTCGCAGGCAGTGTGGGCGTGGGTTCGGGCCCGATCGGCACCGGGTCGAGGTTTTCCAGCTTCGCGGTGACCGGCCCGCGCCCGCCCCTGCTCGTGACATCGCTGCTGGTACCGCAGGCCGAACCGACCAACAGGGTCAGTGCAAGCAGGACCAGGAGGGAACGCACCCCGCCGGATCGGACACGGTCGAGAAACCTCATGCAGGTAAGGCTAGCCTCCCTCATCGGTTCACCCCGCCGCGCGTGCGCTGACATCATCGAGCGCGGCCGCGATGGCGCGCGGCAGTTCCAGGGTCTCGGCGGCCAGCACCCCGGTCAGCTGGCCGATATCGCGTGCGCCGACGATCATGCTCGCGATGCCGGGACGGTCCCGGATCCAGGCCAGGGCGACGGCCAATGGTGAGGTGGCAAGTCCGTCGGCGGCGGTCACCAGTGCTTCGACCACCCGGGTCGCGTGGTCGTCGAGACGGTGCCGGATCTCGGCGGCGGTCGCCTCGTCCGCACCGCGCGAATCGGCGGGCACCCCGTCGCGGTATTTGCCGGTGAGAATGCCCCCGGCCAGCGGCGCGGTGGCGACCAAACCCACACCATGATGCTGGGCGGCGGGAATGAAATCGGTTTCGGTGTCACGGGTCAGCAGGGAGTACGGGGCCTGAGCGACGGTGACGGGCGCGACCGCCGCGAGGCTGGCGACCTGCCAGGCAGTGAACCCGCGCGCACCCGCATAGCGGACCCGCCCGGAGCGCACCGCGAATTCGAGAGTGGCGGCGACCTCGTCCAGCGGAGTCGCCGGATCCCAGGCGGCGACTTGCCAGATATCGAGATAGTCGGTGCCCAGTTCGAGCAGCGTCCGATCCAGCTGACGCAGCAGTGCCCGACGGGAAGTGTCCACCGCCGGACGCACCGGCTCCGGCTCGGGCACGTTCGGTCCGACGGGCGCGGAGGCGATCCGCGGTGTGACACCCGCGCAGCCACTGAGTACCAGATCGTCGCGGGAGACCAGGTCACCGAGCAGTTCGGCCAGAATCCGTTGTGCCGCACCACCGGCGTAGGCAGGGGAGGTGTCGACCAGGGTGCCACCCGCCTCGGCGAAGGCCACCAACTGCACCGCCGCATCGTCGGTATCGGTATGCGCACCCCAGGTGTGGGTCGCAAGTCCTATCCGGGACACCCGTAGGCCGCTGCGGCCGACCGTCCGCTGTTCCATCACCGTGCCCGCGCAATCGTCACGGCGCCAAGCCTAGAGTGTGGATACGCAACTCGACGCCCACCAGCGCCGTGGGTCGCAGGGTCGAGCCGGGCGTGCCGCCGCCGTCTCGGCACTGTACTGTCGCTGCGTGATTGCGGCGGTGGTCACAGTGATCGGATCGATCGCCGGACCAATTGCCCAGTAGGAACACATATTTCGGGCGGAAGTGGAGGCTGGTTCGTGGTCGGCGAGTCGATGACCTGGGTTCAGGCCTTGATTCTTGGTCTGGTGCAGGGTCTCACGGAGTTTCTGCCGATCTCCTCTTCGGCGCATCTGCGCATCGTGTCCTCGGTGTTCTTCGGCGATGACGCGGGCGCCTCGTTCACCGCGGTGACCCAGTTGGGCACCGAGGCGGCGGTGCTGGTGTTCTTCGCCAAGGACATCTGGCGGATCATCGTCGCGTGGTTCGCTGGCGTGCGCGATCGGCTGACCAGCCGCGGCGAGCCGGAACTGCCGCTGCACGATCAGCCCACCATGCGACTTCCGGTCATCACCGCCGATCACAAGCGCGTGCTGGACGAGCAGGCGCAGCGTGAACTGGACTACCGCATCGGCTGGTATGTGATCATCGCGACGATCCCGATCGGTGTGCTCGGGTTCCTGTTCAAGGATCAGATCCGCACCGGCGCCCGCAATCTGTGGCTGGTGTCGTTCATGCTGATCGCCTTCGCGCTAGTCATCGCGGCCGGTGAGTACTACGGTCGCAAGATCCGCCCGATCGAACAGCTGACCACTCGCGACGGTTTGATCATGGGCTTCGCGCAATGTCTGGCCTTGATCCCGGGTGTGTCGCGTTCGGGCGCGACCGCGACGGCGGGTCTGTTCCTCGGGTTGGAGCGCGAAGCGGCCGTGCGGTTCTCGTTCCTGCTCGCCATTCCCGCGGTGACGGCCTCGGGCCTGTTCAGCCTGCCGGATGCGTTCGAACCAGCGGGTGAGGGCCTCAATGCCAGCGGTCCGCAACTGCTGGTCGCGACGATTCTGGCGTTCGTGGTCGGGTATGCCTCGGTGGCGTGGCTGTTGAAGTTCGTCGGCAAACATTCCCTGGACTGGTTCGTCGGCTACCGCATCGTGCTCGGGCTGACGGTCATGGGCCTGCTCGCGAGCGGAGTGGTTTCGGCGACATGATCGTTAGGCTGGTGCCATGACGGTGATCCTGCTGCGGCACGGTGTTTCGACTTCGAATACCGCCCGCACCCTCGCCGGGCGTAGTGCGGGCGTCGATCTGACCGAGCACGGCAATACCCAGGCCCGCGCGGTCGCCGAACGCCTCGCCGCGCTGCCGATCGAGCACATCGTGCATTCGCCGCTACTGCGCTGTCAGCGCACGGTCGCGCCGCTGGCGGAAAAGCTCGGTCTGGAACCGGAATACGACGATCGGTTGATCGAGGTCGACTATGGCGACTGGACTGGTAAGGCGATCGCGGATCTGCTGAGCGAACCGCTGTGGAAGGTGGTGCAGCGGCATGCCTCCGGCGCGGTTTTCCCCAGCGGGGAAGGTCTGACGCAGGTGCAGGTCCGCGCGGTGGCCGCGGTGCGCGAGCATGATCGACATTTCGCCGAGAGGGCCGGTCACGATGTGTTGTGGGTGGCGTGCACGCACGGTGACGTGATCAAATCCGTGCTGGCCGACGCACTCGGCCTGCACCTCGACGGTTTCCAGCGCATTGTGGTGGAACCCGCCTCGATCAGCATCGTGCGCTATACCCCGACCGCACCGTATGTGGTTCGGCTCAATGACACGGGGGATCTGTCCGGTTTGGCAATCAAACCGCAACGGCCCGCCGCAGATTCCCCGGCTCCCGCGGACCCCGAAGCCGGTCCGGTTCCCGGTGGCGAGCTTGGTGCTACCCCGAGTGCGGATAATGGGAATGCGGAGCTTTGAGATTCCTTGTAAACGAGTAGGTGGCGTGTTGCGGAGTCCAGCGCCGCGGGTAGTCGATCAGGGTCACGTATCAGGAGGTGCAGATGTCTCGCGCAATCCACGTATTTCGCACCCCCGACCGTTTTGTCGCCGGGACCGTCGGTGAGCCGGGCGATCGCGCGTTCTACCTGCAGGCCGTGCAGGAACCACGGGTGGTCAGCGTGGCACTGGAGAAGCAGCAGGTGAAGGTGCTCGCCGACCGGATGGGTCTGCTGCTGGACGAGGTCGCGCGCCGCTTCGGCGCGGAGGTGCCGCCGCAGGCCGAGGACATCGCCGACAGTGACCCGCTGGTGACCCCGATCGATGCCGAGTTCCGGGTCGGCACCATGGGCTTGGGCTGGGACGCCGACGCCGGTGCGGTGGTGGTGGAGCTGCTCGCGATCACCGAAACCGAGGTCGACGAGTCAGTGGTACTCGATGACACCGAGGAGGGTCCCGACGCGGTGCGGGTGTTCCTGACCCCGATCCAGGCGCGGGAGTTCGCGTTGCGCTCCACCCGGGTGATCGCGGCCGGTCGGCCGCCGTGCCCGCTGTGCGGGGAACCACTTTCGGCGCGCGGACATATGTGTGTGCGAACCAACGGATACAAGCGCGGGGATATTTTCGGCGCGGCCGAGCTAGAGGAGTAGTCGGTGGCCGAGCCTCGGTGGCATACCGCGCAATTGACGGTGATCGGTCGGGTGACGACCGCGAGCAATGTCACCCTCGTCTGCGATGCGGATGGCTCCGACGGTGTTCGGGTGGTGTACAAGCCGGTGCGGGGGGAGCGGCCGCTGTGGGACTTCCCGGACGGCACGCTGGCCGGGCGTGAGGTGGCCTCGTATCGGGTCTCGGATGCGCTCGGTTGGGGTGTCATTCCGGAGACGATTCTGCGTGATGGCCCCTACGGGCCGGGCATGGTGCAGCGGTGGGTGGAGTCGGTGGACAATCACACCGATCAGGGCGACCGGCTGGATCTGGTGGATCTGGTTCCGATGGGCGCGGTGCCGGACGGGTTCTGCGAGGTGCTGCGCGCCCAGGACGCGGCCGGTAACGAGGTGTCGCTGATCCATGCCGACGATCCGCGGCTGCAGCGGATGGCCGTGCTCGATGTGTTGCTCAACAACGCCGACCGCAAGGGCGGGCACGCATTGGAAGGTGTCGACGGGCAGGTCTACGGTGTCGACCACGGCATCTGCCTGCACAGGGAGCACAAGTTGCGCACGGTGCTGTGGGGGTGGGCGGGCAAACCCATCTGTGACGGGTTGATGACCGATATCGCCGCGTTCGCCAAGGAGCTACCCGGCGCGCTCGCCGATGAGCTCGCACCGCATCTCACCGATGCCGAGATCGAGGCACTCGGCGATCGTGCGCAGCAGTTGCTGGACAATCCGGTGATGCCGATGCCGAGGACTTCGCGACCGATCCCGTGGCCCGCCTTCTGAGTCCGGGGGGCCTGCGATAGCGGACGGTGCGATGTTGCATCGAATGCCGAAATGCGCTGGCTGCCGAATTCGAGGGCAGATAACGGCGACCGGCTACCCGCCCCATCGCCACCATCGAATTCGGTCCGCGCCCGCAAGCCCATGCCGCCGAGCAGGGCGGCGCCGGCCGCTGATGCATTCCGCGCCATACCTATGACGCAACCTCGAATGCACCCAGATCGCATTCTCCGGAACGGACTCCGACAGCATCTTCGTCCTCGAAGCGGACCCCGTCATCGCGCCGGTCGAGCCGGCGTACCGCGGTCAGCTCAATAGCGGGCGGACCTCGGTCCCGGCGAAGCGGACGAATTCGATCAGGTCGGGATCGTCGTCGGTGGGTTCGAGCACGACGGTGTCCGCACCTGCCTCGGCGTAGCGGCGGACGGCTTGCGCGATGGCGTGTGCGTCGCCCGCGACGCCCGCCTCGGATGGGTGCTCGCCGGAGTTGCGTTGCTGGGCCGCCGTCAGGCGTTCGACCGCGTCCGGGCCCGTGGTGGTGAGCAGGTTGACGATGATCCGATGTGGCTCGCTGCGTTCGGCTTTCGCGCGACCTTCCTCGATGCGCGCTCGGGCGGCACGGACACCGTCGGGGGTGGTTCGCGAGGTGAGGATGGTGGCGTCGGCGAGTTCGCCGGACAGTCGTAGTGTCTGCGGGCCGGTCGCGGCGGCGGTGAGCGGTGGGGGCGTGCTGGGCGGCCAGTCCAGAGCCACATTGTCCAGGTGCACGTATCGGCCTGTGGCACTGACCTTCTCACCGTTCAGCAGTGCGCGCAGCGCATCCAACTGTTCACGCAGCAGCGTCATCGGCGATTCGACCCGTGCACCGATCTGTTCCATCCAGTCCTGCACACCGTGCCCGAAACCTGGCATCACCCGGCCCGGATGCAGCCGCAACAGCGCGGCCACCTCCATGGCCGTGAGCGCCACATTCCGCAGCGGCACCGGCATCACCCCGATCCCGACCCGCACCCGCTCGGTCCGCGCCAACACCGTTGCGGCGGTGGCGATCCCACCACCCCAGAAGCAGTCCTCCCACAACCACAGTTCTTCGAGACCGCTGTGCTCGGCCGCGGTCGCCACCGCGAGCAAGCGTTCCGGGGAAACCTGGGGCATCGACACCGCACCGAGAACAGTCACCCGTCCAACCTAGCGCGAGCCCGCCCGGCCCCGGCCGCATTCGAGCGCACGGTACTCGCAGCAAACTCAGCGACAGTGACCTGCGCCACTCGCGGCAATTCGATCCACCAGACGGCAAACATTGACATCCGAGTTTTACGACATCGGGGCAGGTCAGATCCGGGGTGGTTGCCATACAACCTACCGTTGCGAGCAGGGTGCGGCGCAACGGCCCACACCACACCTCTACCCTCGAATCATGCAGTCCTGGTCCGATACCGCCCTACCGACAATTCCCGGCGCAGGGCCACCGTTGCGGTTGTACGACACCGCTGACCGGCAGGTACGCCCGGTGACCCCGGGCCCTACGGCCACCATGTACGTCTGCGGGATCACCCCCTATGACGCCACCCATCTCGGGCATGCCGCCACCTACCTGACCTTCGACCTGGTCAACCGGTTGTGGCGGGATGCGGGCCACGAGGTGCATTACGTGCAGAACGTCACCGACGTCGACGACCCGCTGTTCGAGCGCGCCGCCCGCGACGGTGTGGACTGGCGCGATCTGGGCACCCGCGAGATCAATCTGTTCCGTGAGGACATGACCGCCTTGCGCATCGTGGCACCGCGCGACTACATCGGCGCCGTGGAATCGGTCGACGAGGTCATCGAATTCGTACAGAAGCTGCTGGCGTCCGGGGCGGCCTACACGGTCGAGGATGCCGAATATCCCGACATTTATTTCCGCGCCGATGCCACCGACCAATTCGGCTACGAGTCCGGCTACGACCGCGCAACCATGGAGCGTTTGTTCGCCGAGCGCGGCGGCGACCCGGACCGTCCCGGCAAGCGCGACAGCATCGACGCGCTGCTGTGGCGCGCCGCGCGTCCCGACGAGCCATCGTGGCCGGCGCCGTTCGGTGCGGGACGACCCGGCTGGCATATCGAGTGTGCGGCGATCGCGCTCAACCGCGTCGGCCCCGAATTCGATATCCAGGGCGGCGGCAGCGACCTGATCTACCCGCACCACGAATACTCCGCCGCGCACGCCGAGGCGCTGATCGCGGGCCGCCGCTTCGCCCGCCACTACGTGCACGCCGGTCTCATCGGCCTGGACGGCGAGAAGATGTCCAAATCGCGCGGCAACTTGGTGCTCGTCTCCACACTGCGCGCCGCGGGCGTCGACCCCGGCGCCATTCGCCTCGGCCTGCTCGCCGGTCACTACCGCCGAGACCGCATGTGGACCGACACCGTCCTCGCCGAGGCCACCGCCCGCCTGGACCTGTGGCGCCGAGCCACCGCCCTGACCTCCGGCCCCGCGGGCGAAGACACCGTCGCACGCCTGCGCCAACACCTCGCCGACGACCTCGACACCCCGAAAGCCCTCGCTGCCGTGGACAATTGGGCCAACCAGGCGCTGAACTACGGAGGCCAGGACCGCGAGGGCCCAACGTTGATCGCAACCGCCGTCGACGGTCTGCTGGGCGTACAGCTGTAATCCAGGCCGCGACAGGCATGGCACGGCATCCCACGCGTGACAAACTCGCGGGCATCTGATGTGGTACACGGGTGTGTGGGATTCATCCTCGAGGTTTGGTTGGGCGGTGGTCTGCGCTCGGTCGTGTGATCGGCGCGGGTGCGGCGGGGCGGTTGCACGTTTCGGCGGCGCAGGCGGATCCGCGGACGGTGGCGGCGCGGGTGCGGTTCTTCGGGGCTGATGTCGTGGATCCGGATACCGGTGCGGTGCGTGCGGATCGAGTGGTGTTGTCCTGGGTGGGGTGCACAACCTATGCCTTTGCCATGGCCGGGTCGGTGTTTCTGCTGGATGCGTGGGTGCCACGGCTGACGAGCACCGGTTATGTGCCCGCGACGGCGCAGGATCTGGCGGATCTGGCGCCGGAGGCGATCTTCATCGGGCATGGGCATTTCGATCATGCCGCCGATGCGGGGCGGATCGCCGAGGCGTCCGGGGCAGTCGTGTATGGAACCGCCGATCACGGCGTGACTATCCGTGCGCAGGTGAGGGATTCGACATTCCGGACGGTCGCGCTCGGGGATGGGACGTCGTCGCCGGGGGAACGGCACGAGTTCACCGTGGGATCGGTCGAGGTCACCGCGATCCGGCACGTGCACTCCGCGCCAACCGCTCCCGAGCGGCCCGGCGGATCCGCGCCGTTCTTCCCGCTACCGGAACTGGGTGCGCTGGTGCGGCATCCACCGACGCTGGCCGGTGTTGTGCAGAGCGCGGCGCGTCTGGGTGATCCGGAGGGCGGTAGCCTGCTCTACCAATTCCGTGTTCCCGGATTCTCGCTGGTCTGGCATGATTCCTCCGGTCCGCTCACCGAGAAGGCCCCGCAGGTCTTCGACGTCTTCGCCGATCTGGCACCCACTGACGTTCAGATCGGCGCGGTCCAGGGCTTCAACCAGATCGCCAACGGTCTGCGCGATCCGCGTCGCTACATCGAGGCCATCCGCCCCGGACTGTTCGTCCCTACCCATCACGACAACTGGCTGCCCGGTCTGACCGCCTCCGCCGCCACCTATGACATCCCACTGCGCGGCGAGCTGTCCCGCATCCCCACCGAGCACCGGCCGAACCTGCGTTCTCTACACGACCCGCTCGACTACGTAAACCCCCATCGCTTGACATTTCCGCTCTAACCCCCACTCCCACAGCGTTTTACAGCCAGCACCGTGTCGAGTGCCGCAGTCTCACCGCCTTCCGCGACAGCACGATTCCCGGAGCGGCTTAGGGCGAATTCCGGTTACCTCGGACGTCGCTTGTTCCATTCGTAGCCCTGACTCCCACCACCTTTCGGGGCTATTCGCTCGATCGGCGGAGGCCACCCGGGCGGTCAGCGAGCGTCCTGGGCAGCGCAATCGTCGGCCTTGCCCATTCATCGATCCGCTCGAACGCCGCCAGCCATGCGGGCGCCGCACTCCGATCGAGGCGATCGGATCCGACCCGCTCGCCACGGCGTCCAGACCGAAGCGCAGCTCAGGGGGCTGGTTTGGGGAGGCGGGCGGCCATGGTCGTGAGGTTGTCGGCGAAGGTGAGGACGAATTCCACGCAGAGGTCGATGAGTTCGTCGCGACTCACCTCGATGCCGCCGTCGAGCCAGGCCAGGATCAGTTCGGCGGCGCCGCCGGTGATCATCAGCGAGACCGCGCGCACCAGGGTGTCGCTGCCCGGTGGCGGATCGAGCAGAGCGCGTTCCTGATCGGCGACGACGTCGGCGATGGTGCGCATGGCGGCAGCACGGCGACGCATCAGGGTTTCGCTGCCGTGGGCTTCGGCGAAGGCGATGCGGGCCCGGCGTGGGTCGTCGATGACGGAGGTGAGGATGGCGGTTACCGCCGCGCGTGTTTTGGCGGGAATGCCCTGGGGGGCCGCGGCCAGTGCGTCGAGGGAGCTGCGGACGGCGGTGTCGATGATCTCGTCGTGCACGGCGGCGGCGAGGGCGTCGAGGTCGGCGAAGCTCTCGTAGAAGAAACGTGGCCCGACCTTGGCCTGTTCGCAGACTCCGCGCACGGTGGTGGTCGCCCAGCCCTGGGTGCCGATGATGTCCAGGGCCGCGTCCATCAGGCGACGGCGGCGTTCCTCGCGCCGCTGCTCGGCGGAGGCGCCGCGGTAGATCCCGGTCGCTGCCCGTGTCACAGGCTCAGTATGCCGCAGGCAAATCAGGAAACAACCGTTTACGGAAACCATTGATTCCGGTATGGTGTGGATCACATGATTTTCGCAAGGTTGCGAGAGGACGACCATGATGTCGACGATGGGCCGACGCGCAAAGTACGCCGCATCCGCGCTGGCCGAGCGCTATCCGACGCGGACCCGAGTCCTCGCCGAACCACCCGCCGGTAGCCAATTGCGGCCGATACTAGGCGATTACGGGTTACCGGTGATCGGGCACGCCCTCCCAGCCATGACGGACAACCTCGATTTCGCGCGGCGGCGCGTCGAGAAATACGGTCCCGTGCAGTGGTCGGGACTGCTCGGGCGACAGGTCGTGATGGTGGTGAGCCCGGAGGCGATCGAGGAGGTGCTCGCCGACCGAGACAAGGTGTATTCCGCCAAGGGCGGCTACGACTTCTTCATCGGCCCGTTCTTCCGTGGCGGCATCCTGCTGCGCGATTTCGACGAGCACCGCTATCACCGGCGCATCCTGCAGCAGGCCTTCACCCGGCCCCGGCTGGTCGGCTACCTCGACATCACCACACCGGCGATCGCGCGCGGTATGGATGACTGGTTGCCCGCCAACGACTTCCAGCTCTTCCCGGCGACGAAGCATCTGCTGCTGCGCATGGCGTCGGAGGTGTTCATGGGCGCACGTCTCGGTCCAGAGGCCGCGCGCCTCGAACGCGCGTTCATCGATGCGGTGCGCGGCGGACAGGCATTGGTGCGCGCCAATCTGCCCGGCGGCGTGTGGGCGAAGGGCTTACGCGGGCGCAAGGTGCTCGAAGATTACTGCCGCCGGGAAATGCCCGCCCGACGTGCGGGCACCGGCGACGACCTGTTCAGCGTGCTGTGTCACACCGCAAGCGATGAGGGCCATACCTTCACCGATCAGGACATCGTCGACCATCTGATCTTCGTGCTGATGGCCGCGCACGACACCAGCACCATCGCACTGGCGATGATGGGTTATCAACTCGGTCTGCACCCCGAATGGCAGGACCGGCTGCGCGCCGAATCGCAAGCGCTGGGCAAGGATTGGCTCGATTACGATGATCTGGACCGGCTGCCCGCCCTGGATCTGGTGTTCAAGGAGATCCTGCGGATGTACTCCCCGGTCGGTCAGCAGATCCGGGAGACGGTGCGCGACACCGCGATTCAAGGTCACTTCCTGCCCGCGGGCACCCTTGTCATCATCGGCTCGCATCCGGCGATGCGCATCGACCGGTGGTGGCGCGATCCGGATGCCTTCGATCCGGAGCGTTTCACCACCGAACGTCAAGAGGACAAATCCCACCGCTATGTCTGGGCGCCCTTCGGCGGCGGTGCGCACAAATGCATCGGCCTGTACTTCGGCGGTATGACCGTCAAGGCGATCATGCATCGGATGCTGTTGCGCTACCGGTGGTCGGTGCCCGCCGGATATGTGCCGCCGATGGGCTGGGCGACCGGCCCCATCCCACTCGACGGCCTCCCGATCCGGCTGCAAGCCGCACGCATCGAAACCCGGCGGCCCGCATGAAAATCACCGCCGACCGAACCCGCTGCCAAGGCCACGCCATGTGCGAAGCCCTCCTTCCGCACATCTTCGAGGTCGACAACACCGGCAAGGTCCGCATCCTCACCACCCCCATCCCCACCCCCGACCACTCCGACGCCCGACTCGCCATCGACACCTGCCCCGTCGAGGCCCTGCGCGCCGAGGCGTGAGAATGCGCTCTCGACCTTCGCCGCCACCGCTACATGGTGATCGCTTGTCCAGGTCCGGATCGGATCTGGGCGGAAACTCGAGTGGCTGGTTCGTGGGTGGTGGCGGATAGCGTTGGGGCGTAGAGGGTTTCGATTTCGGTGGCGTATTTGGTCGCGATCGGCTTGCGGCGCAGTTTCATGGTGAGGGTGATTTCGTCGCCACCGGGTTCCCAGAAGGTGGGCAGTACGGTGAAACGTTTGATCTGCTCCACTCGGGACAGTTTCGCGTTGCCCGCCGCGATACCCTGCGCGATTTCGGCGATAACGCCCGGGTCGGCCGCCAAGGCGGTGGCGGAGGCGTCGGGCAGACCGTGTTGGGTCGCATAGGGTGCCGCGGATTCGGCGTCGAGCACGATCAGGGCGGTGTTGTAGGGGCGGGCGTCGCCGATGGTGACGACCGAGCCGACCAGTGGGGTCGCGGCCTTGATCGTGTTCTCGATATTGGCCGGGGACATATTCTTTCCGGCCGCGTTGATGATGAGTTCCTTCTTGCGGTCGACTACGCGTAGGTAGCCGTCGGCGTCGCGGGTGAGGATATCGCCGGTGTGTAGCCATCCGTCGGCGTCGATGGCTTCGGCGGTCTTGCCTGGTTCCTTGCGGTAGCGCTGCATGACGAGCGGTCCGCGCACCAGGAATTCGCCGTCGTCGGCGATTTTGGCTTCCGAACCGGGCAGCATGCGTCCGACGGTGCCCAGACGCGCCTCGGCGGGTGGGCTGGCGCTGGCCACACAGGTCAGTTCGGACATACCCCAGATCTCGGAGATGGGGATGCCGAGGCCGCAGAAGAAGCCGAGGGTCTGCGGCGGTATCGGCGCGGCACCCGACATCGCCCACTTCACCTGGTCCAGGCCGAGTTTCGCGCGCAGCTTCGACAGCACCGCCTCGTCGGCCTTCGCCCATTCGGCGGCCAACTCCGCATTGATGGTTGCGCCCTCCAGCAGCGCGGCGGCCTTGCGCGCGGCCACACCCAGTGCCCATTGCAGTGCGGCCCTTGTGGTGTCGTCGGGCTCATTGGCGACCGAGAATTCGACCGCGGCCTTGAATTTCTCCCACACCCGCGGCACCGCACCCCAAATCGTGGGGCGCGCATCCAGCAGCGCCGCGGGCAGTTGATTGCGGTCGGGCACGACGGTGATCTGGATGCCGTAGTACTCCTGTAGATATAGCGCGGTGAACCGATCGGCCATGTGAGCGGTCGGCAGGTAGGAGATTTGCCGGTCGCCGAATTCCACGGGCAGTACAGCGTTGAAGGCATGCGCCTCTGCGGTCAGGTTGGCGTGGGTGATCTCGACGCCCTTCGGATTTCCGGTGGTGCCGGAGGTGTAGACCAATGTCGCGATATCGTCGGGACGCACCGAGCGCCATGTCGCCTCGAAGTCGAAATCGTTGCGGCCCTTGGCCTTCAGCTGCGCGAGGCTGATCGTTGCGGCGTGCTCGGCATCGATGCACACGATGGTCTCGATCTGGGCACCGCAGGTGCGCACCCGCTCGACGTACTGTTCCTCGCAGATCACTACCCGATTGCCCGCATTGGCAAACACATAGTTCAACTGCTCGGGCGCGAGGGTGTTGTACACCGAGAACGAGGTCGCCCCGGTGTGCTGCGCGCCTACCTCGATGGGATAGAACTCGACCCGATTGGCCATCATCAGCGCGACGGTATCCCCGCGCCCGATGCCGATCCCATGCAGTCCCGCCGCGATATGGCGCACCTGCTCGGCGTACTCCCGCCAGGTCAACGTGTGGCCGCCACCAATGGAGCGCACCGCGATCGCGTCGGGCTCGATCGCCGCCACCCGCTGGAAGGCGGCACAGGAGGTATTCGGTTCGGTCATCGCACACCACAATCACTACGGCCACAATTACTTCCAGACCGTAAGTTGCCACTCGATCCCCGCGTGCCGTTTTCACCCGATTTCGCCCGAGCCCAGCCACCTTCCACGGTTCGTCGCCACGGATGGACCCCGCCGCCGAGGGGTCACTTGATGAGTCCTGGGTGCTGCTCGACCAGACGCCACAGGGAGGTCACCTCCGCAGCTCTGGCCGCGTGCAGCGGATCTGTAGTGTCACGGGGTCGGGAGTGGCGGGGTCGGGTGTCGATCCGGTCGATAACCCGCAGGCCCGCTGAGTCGATGGCGGTGAGAAGTTCTGCGCGGGTGCGCAGGCCGAGGCGTTCGGCCAGATCGGACAGGACCAGCCAGGCCTCGCCGCCGGGTTCGAGGTGAGCGGGCAGCTCGGTCAAGAAAGCCCGCAGCATGGTGCTGTCCGGGTCGTAGACACCTTGTTCGACGGTCGAGGTCGGACGGACCGGAAGCCACGGCGGATTGCACACGATCAGGTGCGCTCGGCCGTCGGGGTACAGGGCAGGGCCACACACCTCGATGCGATTCGTGAGACCGAGGCGGTCGATATTGTCGCGAGCGCAGTCGAGTGCGCGCGCATTGATATCGGTGGCGACAATGTGGTCGACGCCGCGGCGGGCCAGCACCGCCGCGAGCACACCGGTTCCGGTTCCGAGATCGAAGGCGCTACGGTGCTGCACCGGCAACGGCGCGTTCGCGACCAGATCGACGTATTCGCCGCGCACCGGAGAGAACACCCCGTAGTGCGGGTGAATCCGCGCGCCGAGAGCAGGTACCAGGACACCGTTTTCACGCCACTCGTGCGCCCCGATCGCACCGAGCAGTTCGGTCAACGCGATCACCATCGGCTCGCGCGCCGACCCATATGCCTCGGTGCACGCCTGCCGCACATCGGGTGCGCGCCGCAATGCCAGCGAATGGTCCGGCTCCAACTGCACCAGGATCCTGCCCAACACCCGTGCCCGCTGCCCGCGCGCCTGCCGATACCGGTGAAAGGATTCGGGCGGTCCCGCCCCCGCCGATGGGGGTTTGCGGTCGATGCGCCGGCTCAATGCCCGCAACAGCTGACGCGCATTATGGAAATCGCCGCGCCACAGCAGCGCCGTCCCCTGGCAGGCCAGACGGTAGGCGGTATCTGCGCGCATACGGTCATCGGCGATGGTGACGTGTGCGGGCGCTGTCGCCGCGCTTTCGGAATGCCACCGCGCGCTGTGGTCGGTGTGTGATTCGGTCCAGTGGATGCTCGACATGGGGTGCTCCTCGTGATCGGACGTGCGATGGCACGGCGAGCACTTCGACGAGGAGCGGGAGAACGGCCAGAGTCAGCCGGGGCTGCGCGGACGGACTAGCGCCGCGTCGAAGTGCGAGCACCGAAGTCGCCGAGGACCATACCGAGCGTCATGAGCAGCCCTTTCCCTGAGTCGACACATCAAGAGTCGCATATGAGCCGCCGCCACCACACGCCGGGCCCGATCCAGCGGTAGCCCGCCACGGCGAGCCTCGATCGGGGTGGTGTGAACTCGAGGCCGTGGCATCTTCACAGCGACACCATCAACTGCTGCCACGTGGCCCGGTGCGAGGTAGTCACTGGGTAGGCGACGGCAACTCCGAGATGGCTGATGTGCTCAGGAGATGCCCATCCACGTGTCGATCCGATCGATCGCCCCGGGAGCGAACGCACAGGTGACGTGGTCGCACGGCAGCAGGGTAAGCGACACCTCCACCCCCGCGCTCTTCCACTGCTGCTGTAGTGCTTGCGCGCCGGCGGCTGGAATCCATTCGTCGAACAGGCCGTGCCACAGGTAGATCGGCATCGTCGGGGTCAGGCCGCCGGCTTTGGTTTCGCGGTAGATCCGCTGCACGACGTCGGTCGGGTAGGGGTCGAGTGTGGTCAGCGTGCGCAGCGGCACCGGCGCGGCACCGAGCAGGGCGGCATTGGAGCAGAGGTTCTTGTTCTCCTGCGCGGTCCGCACCCCGAGGTCGTTGAGCAGGTCGAAAGCCTCGGGCGTGGCTCGGGCGACCCCGAGCGCCGCCATCAGATACAGCGCCCCGGCGGGTGGTTTCCCGTCCATCGTCTTGCGCAGCAGGCTCAGGTCGGCGGGTGTGCCACCGGCCGCGGCGCCGAGGATGCGCAGCTCGGGGGCATAGGTGGGCTGCAGCTGTGCCGCCCATACGGTGGCGATCGCGCCGCCGCTGTAGCCGATCATCGTGGTCGCACTGCCCGCCAGTCCGGCCGCCGGGAACTGAAGCGCGGCACGGATTCCGTCGAGCACTTCGCGTGCCTGGGTGGGTCCGTGCGCGTAGGCCATCTTCGGGCCTTCGTAGTCGCTCATCACGACCGCGTAGCCGTGGCCGAGTAGTTGGCGGGTGATATCGGGGGCTTCGATGGAGACCGAGTGGGTCAGCTGGTAGGACGGATTACATTGCAGCCCAACGCTGTCGATCGCGTAGTTGTTGCTGACGACACGGCCGTTCCAGGTCTTGGGTTTCATGATCGTGGTGAGCGCGGCGATCGAAGTGCCGTCGGCGGCAGTGGATTTGAACCATACCTGCCAGGCGGCGAAGTCGTTGGTGGTGGACAGGGGCGGCAGAATCCGCACCGATCGCGATGACAGGATCGCGCCGTTGGGCGCAGCGTCGGTATCGAAGTGTTGATCGAGGTAGGCGTCGCCGGTCGGGTCGGGATCGTATCGGGCGTAGTCACCACTATCGGCCGCGACGAGTGCGGTGGCCGTGACCGTGGTGAGCGCCAGGGTGGTCGCGACGCAGAAGGCGCGCCGCGGCAGCCGAAACATGAACATGTCGCCTTTCGCTCGAACAACGCGCTGACCGGGGACACCGCGTCGGCAGAGGCTAAACCAATCGAGGCCGCGTCACTGTGGGTTTCACGATCAACTGGCGAAAATTTCACGTCCCGCTACGATGCCCGCCACGCGATAGCCACCGATGGTTGTACATGTCTGGGACAGCGGCCTACATTGCTGGCATGAACACCATCGAGCTCGACGCACCCGACGGCGCTGTCGAGGCGATTCTGGCCCGCCCGAGCGGGGACGGTCCCTGGCCTGGTGTCGTGGTGCTGCACGACGGTGCCGGGTTCGGCCGGGATATCCGCGGCAATGTCGAAATGCTGGCCGACTACGGCTATCTCACGATTGCCCCGAATCTGTTCGCCAATGGCCGGGTGCGCTGCATCCGCGCGGTGCTGCGGTCGTTGGTCTTCACCGGCGCCAGTCCGACGATTCGGGAAATCCTCGCCGCCCGCGACCGCTTGGTCGCCGATCCGGACTGCACCGGCAAGACCGCCGTCATCGGCTTCTGCATGGGCGGTGGCTTCGCATTGCTCACCGCGCCAATGGGTTTCGACGCGTCCGCACCGTTCTATCCGGGCCTCTACGGCGACTACCGTGCCCAGCTCGATGGCGCGTGCCCGGTGGTGGCCAGCTACGCCCAGCGCGACCCCTCACTCGTCGGGGCGGACCGCAAGCTCGATCGCGCACTGAACGAGCTCGGCGTCGAGCACGACATCAAGACCTATCCGGGCACCACGCACGGCTTCGCGAACGTCTTCAGCATCGACCCGGTCCTGCGTGTCGCGGGTCTGGGCTACGACGCGCAAGCCACCCGTGATGCCTGGCATCGCATTTTCGCGTTCTTCGACAAGCACCTGACCGATACCGTGGCGGGCGGATCCGAGTAGTCGACTGGCCGCGACCCGATGACGGTTCAGCGGGCCCACCACGATTCACGCACCGCCTACCGCCGAGGTGACTTCCGGCGAACACCCTCGGGTCTGCTCGTGTCGAGTCGTCGGCGCATCCAGGCGTCTAGGAGCCGGATTCGGTCAGTTCGGCCACGACCTGGCCGAACATGGTGTTCTTGATCGCACTCAGTGTCGCGGGATCCTTTCCGCCGAGCGGGGCGAGCATCGCCAGGGCGGCCGTGGCGACCGCGCCTTCGCCCGCGGTGGCGTCGACGATATCCAGGTCCGAGGCATCGATTCCGCCGAAGCGGCGACCGGTGGTCATCGCGGCAACCGCGGCCTTGGGGCTCAGCTTGGACTGGATCAGCGCCGCCATACCGGGGGTGAACGGGATGCGGATATCGACCTCGGGCAGGCAGAAGAAGCCGCGGTCAGCGCGCATCACCCGATAGTCGTGGGCCAGGGCCAGCATGGCTCCGGCGCCGAAGGCGTGGCCGGGCAGTGCGGCGGCGGTGGGAATGGGCAGGGTGAGCACGCGGGCGAACAGGGCCTGGACCCGGTCGGTGTACCACTGGGTGCGCTCACCGTTGGCGAGCAGCCAGTCCAGGTCGAGGCCGTTGGAGTAGAACTTGCCGCTCGCGGTGGTCACCAGCGCGTGTGCGCCCTCGGCGAGGACGGTGTCGAGGTGGGCGTTGACCGCGTCGAGAAACTCTGGGCTGAAACGATTTTCGTCGTCGCCGAGGTCCAGCACGGCGATCTTTTCGTGGTAGCTCAGTGTGCTCATGATATTCCTTACTCCGGGTGTGATTCGGGTGGGCCGACCGCGAGTACCGCGCGCACGGCGGCGCGAAGGTGTTCGCGGGCAATGGGTGTGGAGATTCGGTCGCGGCGCAGCAGGATGCCGGTCGGCAGATCGACGACGCAGGTGGTGATCACATCGACCGCGGCGGCATCGCCGCGGCCCCACAGGGCGCGCGAGAGGCGGATGAGTAGTCGCACCAGCGCGTCATCGGTTCCGGCGAGTTCGGTGACGACCTGTTCGGGCAGTTCGTCGCCGAGCAGTTCGTCACGCGAGACGGTCAGCAGCAGTTTCGAGGAGTCCGGGTATCGCCGCGCGAACTCCACCGGTGTCTCGGCCGCGGCCACTACCGCCTCGAGCGCGCGTGGGGCGCCGTCGGCGGCGATCAGATGCGCCTCCACCAACTCGGTCTGCATCCGCAGAAACCGCCCCGCCGCCCGTAACCAGCTGCGCCCGAGCAGTTCGGCACGCGAACCGAAGGTGTGATAGATCGCGCCGTTGGACACCCCGGTCGCCGTCGCGACGGCTCGGATCGTGACCGCCGCCGGGCCCGAGCGCACCGCCAGCGACTCCGCGGCATCGAGCACGGTGTCGGGGTCGTGGGTCCGAGGGCGAGGCATGCTACGACTATAACAGAGCAGTTGCTCTGTTATGCACCGGCACCTGTCCGGCAACCCTTTCCCGCTACGCCACTGCATGTTTCGCCCGGTCACGGGTATTTTCGCGGGGCGACGACGTCGATGCGTGGACCGCGTTAGGTTTCAGCGCGAGGGCAATACGATGAGGTACTGTCTGGTCCTCCGCCTTGCCCGCACGAACAGAAACGGCGCCTGCGAATGTCACGAGTGGTCACCAAGGAGCAGTACTTCGACACCGCTCTGGAGGTCTTGGCCGAACTCGGCTTCAAAGGCCTCAATATCGGCGTGCTCTGTCGCCGACTCGGTGTCACCAGCGGGTCGTTCTACCACCATTTCGGCAGCTGGCAGGGCTTCGTGGACGCGCTGCTCGAGCACTGGGAGAACCGCCAGGTCATCATCCTGCGCACGCTGAAGTTCAACCAGGGCAATCCCGACGACGATATCCGCGCCATGTCCGACCTCGCCGCGGGCCTGCACCACGCCGCCGAGGCCGCGATCCGCGCCTGGGCCGCCAACGACGAATCGGTGAATCTGGCGCTCAAGCGCGTCGACGAATCGCGCCGCCGCACCGTGCACAAGGCGATCAAAGGCGTTGTGGGCGATGAAGAGACCACCGCGGTGGTCACCGCGCTCGGCATGTCGATGCTGATCGGCTACCAGCAGATCGCCGCGGGCGGGGAGGATATTTCACTGGATCAGTTGTTGGCCCAGTACGCGCGGTTGATCTACTCCCACGCCCGCCGCTCAGCCGAGTAGTTCGTCCACATAGCACCACCGCCACGCCTCACCCGGCTCGACGCTGCGCATCACCGGATGTCCGGTGCCGCCATAGTGTTTGGTGGCGTGATTGCCCACCGATGAGTCACAGCAGGCGACGTGCCCGCAAGTCAGACACATGCGCAGATGCACCCAGGTGTATCCCTCGGCGATGCATTCGGAGCATTCGTCGGGTTCGGTGGTTTCGCGCACCAGCGGCGCGGACTGCAGATGCGGGCAGCCCTCGACCGCCGCGGGGGCCGATAGCGGTTCGACGCGCTCCTCTTCGGTTTCGTCGAAGCGGTCGATCATCGATTCCTCGAGATCGAGCCGCGACAGCACATACTGCAGGATCTCATAGTCGGCACCGCCCGAATCCCGCACCCGCAGAACGGTTTCCCGTTCCGCACGCAGCATTTCCAGCCGTAGCCGCCGATATTCCGCGGTGGGTGTCGCCAGTTCCGATTCCGAGCGGCCGAGACGTTCCCAGGCGGCGTTGGTCTTCCAGGTGACCCGGTCGCGCAGTGTCTCGACCACACCGGGCGGCGTATCCGGGGTGATGTGTTTTTCCAGTTCGGCCAGTCCGGCGGCGGTCGCCTGCTGTAGCAGGTTCGCCTTCTGTAGCGCGTTTTCCGCGCGACTCGGACCGCGCACGTGCAGCCGCCGCACCACCCAGGGCAGCGAAGTCCCTTGCAGCAGTAGCGTTCCCGCGACCACGACGAGCGCGAGCAGTTTGAGTACCGGCAGTTGCGGGGTGTCGGCGGGCAGCAGCAGCACCGCCGCCAGGGTGACCACACCACGCATGCCCGCCCACGACACCACCAGCGGGTGACTCACCGGTACATCGGCATTGGACAATCCGAGCTTGCGCGAGAGCAGTGCGACCGGGAAGACCCACAGCGGCCGCGACAGCATCGCGGCCACCGTGACCGCTACCGCCGCCACGATCAGCGTGGTGTGGTCGAGGTCGCTGTCCCAGGCGCCCTCGATGATCGCGCGCATCTGCAGCCCGATCATCAGGAACACGACGCTTTCCAGGATGAATTGGATAGTGCGCCAGTTGGTGCGTTCGGCGATCCGGGAGGCGGCGCTCTGCCACACCGGCGCACCGTGGCCCAGGACCATGCCGCAGGTCACGACCGCGATCACACCGGAGGCTCCGATTCCCTCGGCGGGCAGATAGGCGACGAACGGCGCCAGGAACGACAGCGTGGTGTCCAGCACCGGATCGGTGATGCGCCGGCGCAGCATCGCCAGCAGATAGGCGACAACGATGCCCACCGCGGCCCCACCGCCCGCGGCGAGCAGGAAGTCGCCACCGGCCTTCCACACCGACGCCGTGCCCGCGGCCGCGGCGATCGCGGTGCGCACCGTGACCAGCGCGGTGGCGTCGTTGAACATCGACTCGTCTTCGAGGATGGTGACGATCCGGCGCGGCATGCCGATGCGCCGCGCGATCCCGGTAGCGGCCACCGCATCGGTCGGCGCGACCACCGCGCCCAGTGCCACCGCCACCGCGAACGGCACCGGCAGCAGCCACCACACCACCGCCGCGACCGCGAACGTGCTGAACAGCACCAAACCCACCGACAGCAGCGCGATGGTGCGCGCATTGGCCCGGAAGTCGACCAGGGAGGTGCGAATCGCCGAGGTGTAGAGCAGTGGCGGCAGGAAACCCAACAGGATGACCTCAGGATCGGGGTGGACCTGCGGAACATGCGGCAAATATGACGCGACCACCCCGGCCAGCGTCAATACCAGGGGTTCGGATATCCCGAACCGTCGCGCGAGCGCCGCGAGCGACGCCGCCGACGCGACTAGAACAACCAGGCCGATCGCGACATGCACTGTGGCATTCTCGCAGAGCAAACACCCGGCTCGAAAAAGACCATGCGGTACGTGACACGGACAGTGTGTTCGGTTCCCCGGAATGCCTGTGGCGGTAGCGTTCGCGCGCGATAGTTGTCGGCACAAAGGAGGTAGACATGGAAGAGTTTGCGTCCTGGCGGGCGAGCGGTCGGCGGCACACCCACCGCGGCCATCAGATTTTCTGGCAGGACAGCACCGGGGCCGGTGCGGGGAATCTGCTCTGTATCCACGGTTTCCCGACCGCGTCCTGGGACTGGCATGCGGTATGGCCGGGTCTGCGCGAGCGGTTCGGGCGCCTGATCGCCCCGGATATGATCGGCTTCGGCTGGTCGGCCAAACCCCGCAACTACGATTACCGGATCGCCGATCAGGCCGATCTGCACGAGAACCTGCTGCGTGAGCAGGGGATTTCCCGCACGCACATCCTGGCCCACGACTACGGCGACACCGTCGCCCAGGAGTTGCTGGCACGTGACGCCCAGCGCCGCGCCGACGGCGACGACTCCCTGGTGATCGAATCGGTATGCCTGCTCAACGGCGGCCTGTTCCCCGAAACCCACCATGCGCGCCTGGCGCAGAAGCTGCTGGCCAGTCCGCTGGGTCCACTGGTCGGTGTGCTGGGCACCGAGCGGGTCTTTCGCCGCAGCCTGGCCGGTGTCTTCGGCCCCGACACCCGCCCCAGCGTCCACGAGCTCGATCAGTACTGGATCCTGTGGTGCAGTAAGCACGGCAAGAGCAATGGCCACAAGCTGATCCGCTATATGGGCGAGCGCAAGGCCAACCGGGAGCGCTGGGTGGGCGCGCTGGTGCACACCCCGATTCCCGTCCGGCTGATCGACGGTCTGCTCGACCCGGCATCGGGTGCGCACATGGTGCGCCGCTATCGCGAGCTGATCCCGAAGCCGGATGTGGTCGAGTTGCCGAAGGTCGGGCATTACCCCCAGCTCGAAGCCCCAAAGGAGACCTTGGCCGCGGTACTGGATTTCCACACCAGCCGTGTGCGATGAACGCACACCCCAGCGTTATGGGGTGTCCCATACGATGGCTACATGGCAGCGACACGCCGATCGAATGACGAGGCTCCGGCGCGCCCGCGGCGGCGTGACGCGCGGCGGCGGATGGTCGAGGGAACGATCGAATCTCTGCGTATCCATGGTGCGAGCGCCACCAGCGTGGACCGGGTGCTGGCCGATACCGGCGCGCCCCGAGGGTCGGTCTATCACCACTTCCCTGGCGGTCGCACCCAGCTGATCACCGACGCGCTGACCGCCGCCGGTGCTTCGATGTCGGAATTCATCGAAGCGATCACCCGCGAGAACGATCCGGCGACCGCGCTGGATATGTTCGTCGCGCTGTGGCGACGCACGCTCGTCGACAGCGAGTACCGGGCGGGCTGCCCGATCTTCGCCGTCGCCGTCGAAACCAATGACGACGCACCGCAATTCGCCGCGTCCGCCGCGGCGATCTTCGCCCGGTGGAATACCGCGCTCACCGATCTGCTGATCCGTCACGGCATGGACGCGGTGCGTTCGCGTCGCACGGCCACTCTGACCGTCGCAGCGGTCGAGGGAGCGATCGCGCTGTGTCGCGTCGAGCGGGCCACCACACCGCTCGAGGACACAGTCCGCGAATTGCAGGATCACCTCGCGGCCGTCATCAGCGCCGCCGAGCAGTAGCGCTCCCGCCATCGACCCCGCGCATGCGGGTTTTCATTCGTGCGAAAAATGCACGCTCACACTCGCTTTTCTCGCTGTGCGGAGAACCATCTCGATACGACATGCCCTTGACACCTCGATTATGGTGGAGACCATAATCAGGGTCGTATGCAGATCCACTGCGCCCACCCCGAACCGGAGGAGACGCCGATGTCGCGCGCAGCCGAGATCGCCCTGGCCTGCGATATCCGGTATGCCGCCGATGCCGAGCACGTCGAACACGGCCGGATCGAATCGAGGGGCGATCGACCGGCTCGGCGACACCGTCGCCGGCCGAGCCGAAGGCGTGGACCGACGGCACTCGCGTCGAACAGACCAGTCGCACCCGCCCATCCCTATGTCGACAGGCGGTTCGCTTCCGCTCTCGATCAATGACCATTCAGAGGAGCATCGATGAGTACCGCCGCACCCCAAGACAGCCGAGCCGATAACAGCGCGCGGCGCGATGATCCTGCGGCGCGAGGGCAATGGCACAAAACCGCGTGCATCCTGTGTGAGAACAACTGCGGCCTGCTGATCCAACTCGACGGTCGCGGATTCGCCAAGATCCGCGGCGACAAAGACCACGTCGCCTCGGCCGGATACACCTGCAACAAGGCGCTGCGTCTGGACCACTACCAGAACGGCGGCACCCGCCTGAGCACCCCGCTGCGGCGGGAAGCCGATGGTAGTTTCACCGAAATCGACTGGGATACCGCGATTTCCGAGGTCGCCGCGCGGTTCACCGAGGTCAAGAACACATACGGCGGCGACAAGATCTTCTTCTACGGCGGCGGGGGACAGGGCAACCACCTCGGCGGCGCCTATAGCGGTGCGCTGCGGCGAGCGCTCGGCAGTCGCTACCGCTCCACCGCGCTGGCCCAGGAGAAGACCGGCGAGGGCTGGGTCGACGCGCATCTGACCGGCGGACACACCACCGGCGATTTCGAACACGCCGAGGTTTCGGTATTCCTCGGCAAGAATCCCTGGCAGTCGCACGGTGTGCCACGCGCCCGCACCGTCCTACAGCAGATCTCCAAGGATCCCGCGCGCACCATGATCGTGCTCGACCCGGTGCGCACCGAAACCGCCGATCTCGCCGACATACACCTGCAGGTCCGTCCCGGGACCGACGCGTGGTGTCTGGCCGCGATGCTCGCGATGCTGGTGCGCGATGATCTGCTCGATCACGCATTCCTCACCGAGCACGCCGAGCAGGTCGACGCCGTCATCGCGGTGCTGCGCGATATCGATATCGCCTCCTATGCCGAGATCTGCGGTGTGCCAATGGAATTGCTGCGTACCGCCGCGCATCGGATCGGCACCGCGAGCAGTGTCGCCACCTACGAGGACCTCGGCGTACAGCAGAGCCCCAACAGCACCCTGATCTCCTACCTGAACAAGCTGCTCTGGCTGCTCACCGGAAACTTCGCCAAACCCGGTGCCATGCAACCACATTCGTGGATGGTGCCGTTGGCGGGCTACAGCCGTGACATCAAACGCAGCCCGGTGACCGCCGCGCCGATCCTCGGCGGCATGGTGCCGTGCAATTCGATCGCCGAGGAGATTCTCACCGATCACCCCGACCGATTCCGGGCGATGATCATCGAATCCGCGAACCCGGCCCACTCACTCGCCGATTCGACCGCCTTCCGCCGCGCACTGGACGCCTTGGATCTGGTGGTGGTCATCGATGTCGCGCTCACCGAAACCGCACGTCACGCCGACTATGTGCTGCCCGCGGCGAGCCAGTTCGAAAAGTGGGAGGCCACCTTCTTCAATCTGGAGTTCCCGCACAACACCTTTCATCTGCGTGCGCCGGTACTCGAGCCGCTACCGGGCACACTGCCCGAACCCGAGATCTACGCGCGCCTGATCCGCGAACTCGGTGTCGTCGGGCGTGCCCAGCTGGCGGTACTGCGCAGCGCCGCCACACTGGGCCGCCGCCCCTACGCATTGGCCTTCGCGGCACTGCTGGCCATGGACAAAAAGATCGGTGGCCTCGCCCCGTACCTGCTCTATGAAACCCTCGGCCCGACCCTACCCGATGGCGCGCGTTCGGCCGCCGTGCTGTGGGCGCTCGCACAGCGCGTCGCGAAGGTGCATCCGGCCGCTATGCGTCGTGCGGGTCACCCGAATGCCGATGCGCTGTTCGATGCCATCCTGGCGGGCCGTTCGGGCGTCACCTTCACCGTCGACGACTATCCGGACGCCTGGGACTATGTGCCACACTCGAAAATCCCGTTGGCGATCCCGGAATTGCTGCATGCGCTGCGGGCACTCCCGACCACGCCCGCCGCGCACACCAGCCCCGAATTCCCCTTCGTCCTGTCGGCAGGGGAACGGCGTTCCTTCACCGCCAACACCATTTTCCGCGACAACAGCTGGCGGCGCCGTGATCCGGAGGGCGCGTTGCGGCTCAGCCCCGACGATGCCACCGCGCTCGGTCTCACCACCGGGGACCGCGCCCGCATCACCACCGGACGTGGCAGCGCCATCGCCGCGGTCGAGATCAACGAACGCATGCGGCCCGGGCACGCCTCCCTGCCCAACGGATTGGGCCTCGACCTGCCCGACGGCACCCGTACCGGTGTGGCCGCGAATGAGCTCACCGATGCGAGCTGGCGCGATGCGATCGCCGGAACGCCATGGCACAAGCATGTTCCGGCTCGTATCGAACCGCTACGCGAGGGCTAGCTTTTTCGCCCAGAACGGACAAATACGGCCCGCCCCGGCGGCGCTGATATCGACCGGCGTGACGCCGGGGGTGTGAGCTACCGAACTTCGTGATGCTCCAGTGCTTTTCGCGCACAGGGCGACACCGTACAGTCGGCCCATGGTTTTCCGGCTCGAGCTGCAACCTGCCCAACCCCTGCACCTGACACCGCGCTGCGTGGTGCATACCGGAACGGTGCGACTATTCGTCACCGGCACGCTCCGCCACACCGCCGCGGCCCCCGCCGAACAGTTCGGCTTCTTCCTCCCCAACACCCGCCCCCTGCCCGAAGACGCACCCGAACCATGTCTGTGGGCGGAGATGCATCTGATGACCGCCACCGCCACCGCGGCATCGGGAGACTTCCCCTTCGGCGTTACCCACACCCATGCCGCCTACGTCCCCGACCCGCGCGCCGGGCTGCACCGCTGGCTCCACCTCACCGCCGCCGCCCACCCCGCCAGAGAACTCCGCCTCGGCTACCGCGTCACCGTCCAAACGCCCTGACGGCGTGCATCCGGTGTGAGCTCATCCCAGCCGGTTCGCGCGACGGTGATCCCGCGCCTCCGAACAGTCGTGGGCGCATGTGATCGGCAGAATTCCCGATCAATCGCCGGGCCGGTAATGCCCGCGCAGGCACTACGCCGCCTGGCTAAGGCACGCGGCTACCATCGACAGCGCCGAGGGACAGACGGGCAGGGCACTCTTACGGTGTCGCCGCAGGCTCGCGATCGACCTCTGATGCGGGCGCGTGCGACGCCGGACTCACCGTCACCCACGTGTTGTTCACGGCGGCGTTTCCGGAGAACGTGTCGGTGACCGCCGGATCATGCAACAGGTTGACATTCGCGCCCGGCAGGGAGGCGGCGACCTGCCAGCCGACGCCGGGTTCACGGTGTCCCCAGCCATGCGGGATGGCGATGGTGCCGCGCCGGATTTCGTCGCTGACCTCCAGGGTGACCACGATCGAGCCGGTGCGGGAGGTGACCGCGACCCGGCTGCCGTCGGTGAGGGCGCGTTCGGCGGCGTCGGCGGGATGCATGAGGGCGGTGCAGCGGTCGCGGCCCTTGACCATGGACGGCACATTGTGCAGCCAGGAGTTGTTGCTGCGCAGGTGGCGGCGGCCGATGAGTTTGAGGTCGTAGCCGTCGGCGGGAGCGGTCAGCGCATTGCCGCGACGCGCGTTCTCGACCAATTCCCGTGCGGCCGTGACAAAATCGTCGGGCGCGAGGTGCACTTTGCGATCCTTCGTCGCGATCAACTCGCGCAATCGCGGCCGCAGCGGACCGAGATCGATACCCCCGGCCGCCGCGCGCACCTTCGCCACGGACAACCCCTTGCGTCCGCGCCGCAGCACCCCGTACGGACCAACCGCCACCCCAACGGTCGTCAACCGCATCGGACTGAACTGTTCCATCAGCGCGTTGACCGCGCGCGTGATGAATCGGCGCGCGGGCAGCGGCACTACCTCGGTGGTCAACCGCGCCAGGATTTGCCAGTCCTCGAGCCCGTCGGCCGCAGGTTCGAAAACTCGGGCGTCGTAGCGCAGATTGTTCCGCACACTGAACACCGGGAACAGAATGTTCACATCCTCGCGCTCCAGCGGGGAGATCGGCGGCAGGATGATATCGGCGTGCCGGGTCGTCTCGGTCACATACATATCCACGGCCACATAGAAATCCAGCGAGTCCAGTGCGGCGTCGAGCTTGCCGCGCTGCGGTGTCGACAGCACCGGATTCCCGGCGTAGGTGATCATCGCGCGAATCTGTCCGGCACCCTCGGTGAGGATCTCATCGGCCAGCACCGCGACCGGCAGCTCGGAGCGAAATGACTTGTAGGTGCCGGAGCGGTCCGTCCATGCCCCGTGCCCGACGGGCACATATTTCGCGAACCGCGGCGCATCGATCGGCGGTGTCGCGAACATCTGCCCACCTGGCCGATCCAGATTCCCGGTCACCGCGTTGACGGCGTTGACCAGCCAATGTGTGAGCGTACCGGTGACCTGGTGGCATATCCCGATTCGGGCATACAGCAATGCCGAATCCGCCGCGGCGTGTTCGCGCGCCAGCCGCCGAATCGTCTCGGCATCGACACCGGTGAGCGGTGCGGCCAGTTCCGGTGTCATGTCGGCGACCAGCGCTCGCAACTCCTCCCAGCCGGTGCACTGCGCGCGAATCCGGCTTTCCGCACACAGGTTTTCGCTGACCAGCACCTGCAACATGGCCAGCAGCAGATACACATCACCACCGGGTGCGATGGCTACATGCTCATCGGCCAGCCGCGCGGTCTCGGTGCGCCGCGGATCGATCACGACCACTGTGCCGCGCTTGCCCACGTCGCGAATGCGCTGCTTCGCATTGGGCATGGTGGTCAACGAACCGTTCGATACCGCCGGATTGGCGCCCATGATCACCAGCCGATCGGTGCGATCGATATCGGCCACGGGCATCAACACATTCGATCCGAACATCCGCCACGCGACGAACTCCTGCGGAAACTGGTCGATCGAGGACGCGGAGAAGAAGTTCCGCGTCATCAGCACCGCACGCAGCAGCGCGCCGTAGATCACCGACGAACTGTGGGCGGCCGGATTTCCGAAATACATGCCGATCGCGCTGGCCCCGTACTCGCGCCGCACCTGCCGCAGCCGCCGCCCGATCTCGTCGAACGCCTCATCCCACCCGATCGGCTCGAACCGATCACCGACCCGCCGCACGGGCGTGCGCAACCGATCCGGATCATGGTGCAGCCCACCCATCGCCGTCGCCTTCGGGCAGATATAGCCCTGCGAGAGCACATCATCGGGATTGCCCTCGATCCGCGTGACCTGATCATCCTCGACGGTCACCAAAATCCCGCAATGCGCCTCACACAACGTGCATTGCCGAGCGACGGTGGTAGCACCCATCCGTGTTCCTCCACACCATTGAGAGAGTTACCGTCTCATCGTAGCGGCGTCTACGGTGACGGGTGTACCGATCGGGCCCGGCCTGCGGATTCGCCCATGCGCACGGGAGCGGTTGCCCTACCGTCGATCACAGCCCACCCGTCCGCGACGCCGAACGGCACCGATCCGAAATCTCGGAAGCTGTTATGCGCCAACAGATTCCGCTACGAGCGTGCCGCCGAACTCGCACGGCGTATCCGACCTCGATGGCCTAGCGGGTCAACTGTCCGATGGCATACAACAGCGGGTACGCACGTCGCGCAAGGGTCGACCCGCAGGTGCTCACCTTGCAGGGGACCAGCGGCTTTACCACTGTGAGCATTCGGGCGCGGTCGTCGGACAAAGCGCGGCCGCGGCATCAGCGGTGCATGTATCCGAGTGTGAATGACGCATCATCGAGTCGTGGGGCGATCGATTCCCCGCCGAGCGCCTGCCGCAATATGGCTTGTTCGTCCTGGATGACGTGCATGACGGCGTTGATCAACGCCAGGTGGGTGAATGCC
The DNA here is from genome assembly GCF_044457245.1 of Nocardia sp. NPDC050630. Taxonomy (NCBI): domain Bacteria; kingdom Bacillati; phylum Actinomycetota; class Actinomycetes; order Mycobacteriales; family Nocardiaceae; genus Nocardia; species Nocardia sp. NPDC050630. The sequence continues at coordinate 101,517 of NZ_JBITGN010000020.1, read as the reverse complement.
TGGGGGAAGTTGCCCCAGTGTCGGCCGGTGCGCGGGTCGATCTCCTCGGCATAGAGGCCAAGGGGACTGGCGTAGGCGAGCAGTTTCTCGCACAACTGTTTTGCTCGTGTCTTCTCGCCGATCTCCGACAGCGCCGAGACCAGCCAGAACGAGCAGATCGTGAAAGCACCTTCTTCCCCCGCGCAGCCATCGTCGGTTTCACTGACGCGGTAGCGCAAGACGAGGCCGTCTTCGGTCAATTCGTCCGCGATGGCCAACACCGTGTTGCGCACCCGGTCGTCGTCGGGGGGCAGGAAACGAACCAGCGGGATGAGCAGGGTCGAAGCATCCAGCGCCGTGCTGCCGTAATACTGGGTGAATACCCGCCGGGAATCGACCGCATGAGTGCATATATCGGCACGGATTTCGTCCGCGGCCTGCTGCCAGCGATGCGCGCGATCGAAGTCCTGGCGGATGCGGGCCAGTCGAGCGCCGCGATCGGCGGCAACCCAACACATCACCTTGCTGGAGGTGAAGTGTCGAGGCTCCCCGCGCACTTCCCAGATCCCATGGTCGGGCTCGCGCCAGTAGGTGAGGGCACTTTTCACCGCCCGGCCCAGCACCGGCCAGGCACGTGCGTCGATTCGGTCTTGATTGCGCGCGTAGAGATAGACCGCGTCCATCGCGGCACCCCACACATCGTGCTGGCGTTGCCGGTATGCGTCGTTGCCGATGCGCACGGGCCCGGCGTTTTCGTAGCCGCGCAGATGGGTGAGGGTCCGCTCGGTGAGATCGCTTTCGCCACCGATACCGTAGACGATCTGCATATTCCGGGCGTCTTCGGTCAAGCTGATGATGTAGGAGAAGAAGTCATCCGCCTCCCAGCTGAAGCCCAGCGTGTACAGACCCCACAGCGCGAATGCGGAGTCAGGTATCCACGAGTAGCGATAATCCCAATTGCGTTGTCCGCCCGGGGTTTCCGGTAATGACGTAGTGGCGGCGGCGCTGATGGCGCCGGTGGGGGCGAAGGTCAGACCCTTGAGGGTCAGTGCGCTGCGGGTCAGCTGGGCAGCCCACGGATGGTCCGGAAACCGCCCGCCGGCCAGCCAATGCCGCCAATGGTGGATTGTCCGCAGCATTCGCGCATCGGCCTCCTCGACGGTGCAGGGCGCATCGCGACTACCCCAGGCGAGCGCGCAAAAGCGAGTGTCGCCCGCCTTCAGCAAGGTACGGGCAAGCGCGTGCGTACCTTCCAACCCCAAGCGCAGATCGGTGCTCAGCGTCAACTGCAGATCGATCCCGTCGGCGCTGGCCTGCGCAATGTGGTAACTATCGAGATACTCCCACTGAGCGCGACTTCTGCCGTAGTCGAAGGACGGCTGACAGTCGAGCACGAACTGGATTTGTCCGGTCTCACAGTGCACAGTGCGCAGCAGAATGTGCTCGGCGTCGTAATCGGTGGGAGTTCGACAATGGGCGCTACGGCCCGGCGTCTGGTGTCGCCAGGGACCGACCAACAGCACATCGCGCACGGTCGCCCACCCTTCGCCGCTGCGCCAACTCGTCTCCATGACCATCGTGCCCGGGACGTAGCGGCGATCGGTGGGCACCATGAAGTCGGCGGGGGCGAACCGAAACGAACCGGCCGAACGATCCAGCACGGCCGCGAAGACACTGGGGGAGTCCATGCGGGGTAGACACATCCATTCGACAGTTCCGCTGGGGGCGATCAGTGCGGTGACCTCGCAGTCGGAGATGAAACCGTAGTCGTCGATCCGCGGGAACGCCGTGAGCTGCGGCGTGCCTTCGATGTCGTTGTCCATGTGTCGCTCCATCATCTCGGCGCTGAATCTGGCCGGCTACTCCATGCGATTGCCTGGTGTACCGCCTTTCTTCTCGACCGAACTGCGAGCGGGATCGCCGGACATGAGTGTTAGGCGTTTCCAAATAGCCCACCACCTCGTCGGTCGTATCGGCAAGCCCCGAATTTGCCGCGACGGCGTCGAGACACCCCCCGTCCTACCGATCGCGCGCGTCAGGCAACTGTTTCCGTGCGCGCGAGTGATTTCCCCGGCCGGTGCATGCTCCAGAGCGGTCGGCCATCGGCGACGTTATGCCAATACCCGCTTTCGAGCCGCCAGAGGCAGCGGCGGAATGAGTTTCGTCCAGAATTCGTGGCGGACCGCATCCCACAGCCTCGCCAGTTCCGGAAAGAGTTCTCGCGCATGCGCGAGATCCGGATAGTTGCTGGGGCAGAAGGACGCTACCTGCGAGGCGTCCGATGCGTTGTGCACGGCGACAATGGCGATCAGATGATGCTGAACCAAGCGCCACGTCACACAGAATCCGTCGACTTCGGTTCGGTGAAGATCCTTATCCATCTTCGATCCCCCGGCGCCGCCCGCATACGTCGTACATGTGGCGACCATTGTCAATCGGATGCGGTTGGCTATGCGCAGCCGTCTCGGCCGGCAACTCAGCACGGCCGCACCACCGGCTGCGCACCATAGGCAATGTCGGATTCTGGGACATGGGGTCTTCCTGCTTCAGGTATGACGCCGACGCGTCAAGGTGTCAGGTACTCACTCGCTAAACGTAAGACATTAGATTTCATAGTTCAAGGGACACGGGTAAACATCCGGTTAAGCCCGGTCTCGGCTCGCGCCTCCTCGACCAACGGTTCGACCAGCAGTGACGGCGGCCGGATAGCCGAAGCGGGCACTACGGCGGCAACTCGAGGGGTCGACGCATTTCGCGGCGCACATGTCCGATGGCGGTCTCGATCCGAGAGTCGAACTGTTGAGCGGCGCGAAGACACTCAGGATGACCCCGGGTGAAGCTTACATCTAACTTCATAGTTCATAATTCAAGTGTTAGTTGACTAGAATCCTGGTTACGTCCCGCCACGCGAGGAGTCCTATTGCCCCAGCAGAAGAGGGTCGGATTGACCGCGCTCGGTGCCGTGCTCTCACCGCTCGAGGGCGGCGGTCCGAAAACCGAGGCCGTGGTGCAGCGGCTGTCAGCGGCGATCAGCCTCGGTGTAATGGTCGACGGTCAGCAGTTGCCGAGTGAGACCGATCTCGCCAACCAGCTGGGTGTATCGACGATGACTCTGCGGGAGGCACTGGTCGTTCTCCGGCAGCAGGGCATCGTCCACACCAAACGCGGGCGCGGGGGTGGCAGCTTCATCAGCGCCTCAGCGGAGGTCTTCGAGAACACCTCGCTGGCCCGGTTACAACAGATGAGCATCCAGGAACTGCGCGATCTGGGAGACGAGCACTTCGCCGTCACCGGAGCGGTAGCCGTGTTCGCCGCACGCCGCGGGTTACAGGCCGATATAGCCCGGCTCCGTGCCTTGACCGACCGACTGCTGGACAGCACCGATCTCGTCTCGGCACGCCGGGCCGATAGCCGCTTTCATATCGAGATGGCGGTGTGCGCGCAGTCCACCCGGCTGACCCGCGCCGAGGTCGCTCTACAGGCCGAGCTCTCCGCCCTGCTCTGGCTGCCGCGACTGAGACTGGACCCGGCGGCCGAGGCGACCGCCCATCGTCACCTGGTGGACGCGATCGAACAAGAAGACGATGCCCGGGCGCGAGAACTGGCAGAATCGCATACCGAATCACGCATCCGCCGCCTCGTCGCCTTACGCTTGGAGCTCAGCGATAGATGAGGGATACCGATAGCTTTCCAGACCCTGCGACCATCGAGTCGCTCGCTGATTCCGTCGCGAAACTGGCCGACGAGATCTACCTCTCGCTGACAGTCATCGGAACCGCGCTGACAACCCTGTGGGATCGTCTCACCGAGAAGCCACGATCCGCTCCCCGGTCGACCGATCTGGCCCCGTTGCGCGAGACCATCATCGGCGAACTCGAGCGGCACGGAAAGCTGTTCGCTGGAGCAGGCGTAGTGATGGCCGACGGCGTCCTCACCGATCACCCCCGACACCTGGACTGGTGGCTTCCGGACGCGCAACGCCTGATGCTGGAATTGAATCCCGAGAGTGAATACTTCTACGACTACACCACGATGGACTGGTTCACGGTTCCGCGCGAGCAGGGTCGGCGTTGGGTGCAGGGGCCCCATCTCGACTACGCGTGTACCGATGAATACGTGTGCACGTTCTCGATACCGGTCACGAGCACATCGGGAACATTCCTCGGAATCGCCGGCGCCGACGTGCCGGTCGCCGCGATCGAAGAAGCACTGCTTCCGCGATTCCAGGCATTCGGTCGGCGGGTAGTGCTGGTCAATAGCGAAGGCCGCGTCATTATGGGGACCGATCCCGAATTCACGACCGGTTCCAAGACGAGCCGGATGGACAGACCTGCCGCGACAGTCCCGGTCGAGGCGATGCCTTGGTCGCTGTATCCGCTGGGATCCACCACATCACACTGAGCCTTTCCGCCAGGTACAGATAGTTCTGCACCAGGGTGTCCTTCGCGCCGTGCCGACACCTCGTCATGCACGCACCACAATGCGTACACAAGCGCCGCTGCGGCCTGACACCGCCGAAGAACGGATCCGCGACCACGGCTCTGGGCTGAGTTGCCTTATCGCGAACAACTCCGATCGGCGTTCGACGGTAGGTATCGCCGATACCCATAGCCTCGGCGACCTCCCGCAGCACCCGGATCCGACGGCGTGGTCGCCGGATAGTGCGCCAATGGGTTACCTTCCGGTGCGGACCAGCTCGTAGTCGCGGACATCGAAATGCGTCCGGTTGTCGTATTCGCTCATCCGACCCGGCCAGTTCGTCGTCACCCGACCGCTGGCCTCTCGGTACCAACTGGTGCACTTGGTCCACACCGTATGTTCGAGCCGCCCCTGGATCTCCTCGTCGAACCGCGCCTCCACCTCCGGCTTCACCGACAGAAAGCCACCGGCACCGCGCAGATACTCGACCGCTTGGCGCAGATAGCGCGCCTGGCGCTCATGCATGTAGATGATCGACCCCGCGCCCAGATTGGTATTCGGCCCGTACATGATGAACATATTCGGGAAATACGGCACGGTGAGGCCCTTGTAGGCCCGCGCACCGCCCGACCACACCTCACGCAGTTCCTTACCGCCGATCCCGCGAATCGTCATGGGCGCCAAGAACTCCGTCGCCTTGAATCCGGTGCAGTACACGATCACATCGACCTCATGCAGCGTGCCGTCGTCGGTACGCACACCGGACGGCGTGATCTCAGCGATGCGCGAGGTCTCCACGTACACATTCGGCTGCGAAACGGCCGGGTAGTAGTTGCTGGCCATCAACCCGCGCTTACAGCCCGCCTCGTAATCCGGCGTCATCTTCGCCAGCATTTCGGGATCGGCGATCTGCGAGGCCCGGTGCCGGTTCGCCCATCCAGAGAGCAAATCGGCGATGCGGCCGTTGCCTTCGAGTCCCGAGGTCACCAACTCGTAGAACGAATACCAGCCGAACCGCTCCGCACGCTGGATCAGCGGGAACTTCGCCACGATCGACAGCTTGCCCAGCGCATTGAGTTTCGGTGGCGCGTAATAGCTTTCGATCTTCGGAATGATCCACGGCGCCGACCGCTGAAACACCGTCAACTGCCCGACCTTCGGCTGAATCGCCGGAATGATCTGAATCGCACTCGCCCCGGTGCCGATGATCGCGACCCGCTTACCGGTCAGCTCGACCTCGTGATCCCATCGCGCCGAATGGAAAGCGTCCCCGGTGAACGAATCCATGCCCGCAATATTCGGCCACACCGGACGTGACAGCTGACCCACCGCGGGCACGAAGACATCCGCCTTGAGCAACTCACCGGCGGTCGTACGAACCTGCCAGACGCCACGGTCGGCATCGAAGTCGGCCGACTCGACCTCGACACCGAAGCGCATGTGCTTGTCGAGGTCGTAGCGGCGCGCGACATCGTGCATGTAGGCGAGAATGTCGGGCTGTTCGGCGAAGCGCTTGGGCCAGTGCGCATTCGGCGCGAAGGAGAACGAGTACAGATCCGACGGCGCGTCGCAGGCCGCGCCCGGGTAGGTATTGTCCCGCCAGACCCCGCCGAGCCCGGCGGCCTTATCGATAATGGTGAACGCGTCGTAGCCGCGGCGCACGAGCTCCAGCGCGGCCGCGAGGCCGCCGAATCCGGCGCCGACGATGAGCACGGATGGAGTGCTAGTCATGTCGATAACTGTATGAACGGTGACGCGGTTGCCGAGAGAGCGCTGCGGCCAGGAAATCAATATTTTCGGCCATCGAGTGTGTCGACCGCATCCGCAGTAAACGAACACCCGTCGAGCTCATACACTCTCCGCATCGCTGTGCGGCTATGACGAGGCGCATGCATCCGATCAACTGTCACAGTGACGATTTGAGGTGGGGTAGCAGAACGGGCGAAGGGGAGGGGTTCAACGGTAACTTGCTGCAGCCCAGGGCAATTCGGACGCTCCCCAGGTATCGAAGTTCGGCAGGTCTCGCCGGTTCGACCGGCCGCAGTCAAGGCGCCACCGGGACGACATCGGGCTCAGCCTTCCGATCCGCATGGAATCCGGGCAGATACCGATCAGCGAACGGAATCATCACCTGAATCAGCGGACCAATTCCGAACGCGTACACCACGGTGCCCACGCCGACGCTGCCCCCGAGCAGCCAGCCGGTCGTCAGCACTGTCACCTCGATCCCGGTCCGCACCAATCGCACCGACCACCCGGTCTGGCGAACCAGTCCAGTCATCAGTCCATCCCGTGGCCCTGGGCCCATACCAGCGCCGATATACAGCACCGTGGCCAGCGCATTCAAAACCACCGCGGCACCCATCGCGCCGACCCGCGCCGCCAGCACATCCCAGTCCGGCAACATCCACAACCCGACATCTACCGATACACCGATCACCACGACATTGCTCAACGTGCCGAGCCCTGGCAACTGCCGCAACGGAATCCACGCCAATAGCACCACAACACCCGTCAAAGCCGTCACCGCCCCGAAACTGATCGGCACATGCGCGGCCACCCCCTGATGAAACACATCCCACGGATCCAACCCGAGCCCGGCCCGAATCATCACCGCCATCGAAAACCCGTACAACCACAACCCGACATAGAGCGCCACCAGCCGCCGAATCAACATCACCTCAGCCTGCCGATAACTGGACTCCCAAAACAGAGCCAATCACTAACCACTGGCCTCATAATCCGAACCCAATCCAAGCCACGGAACCTCGCCTCCACCCCTTAAATCGTCACTGTGACGTTATAGGGGAGTTCGGGGACTCCGGGAGGGGATCCGCCAATAAACAGCCGGATCGCCGTCGTCGAGCCGATCCGATATTTCTCCGCCGAAATACAGTATCTGCCGAAATATTTACATCAGCAGATGCTGGCGGCAAGGGGACACCACGCATCCACAGCATGCGTTTTCCGCACACAGAACGCCGGTAAGCCAGCCAGCCGCTCGACAAGCGAAGCCCGAAATTCCGTACCTACCAACGTCATACAACCAAAGCCGCCCACTTCCAGCACCTCCGTTGCAACGCCGATAATCAACATTATGTCAAGTAACCCGGCGGCGATGGCGCCGACAGTTCATCCGACGCTCCCCTCCCGATAACCACGAACTCGTACCGGCAGCGGACTGCGGGGTTCATCAGACGCCGCCGCAGAGGAGCGGTCTGCGGGATAGATCGTCTCGAGTTTCGCAAAACCGCCCCGACAGAGACTTGAATGAGTCATACTCTTGAATGTGTCCACCAATTCGGAATTCGAGCGCATGTTGCGCGGGGCGTCGCTGCGCGTGACCGCGCCGCGCGTTGCCGTGCTGACTGCCGTGCACGAGCATCCGCACTCCGATACGGACACGATCCTCGGTCATGTGCGCCAGACGCTGGGTGTGGTATCCCACCAGGCGGTATACGACGTGTTGCGCGCACTGACGGCCGCCGGATTGCTCCGGCGCATCCAGCCGATGGGATCCGTCGCGCGCTATGAAACGCGAGTCGGCGATAACCATCACCATGTCGTGTGCCGATCATGCGGCGTCATCGCCGATGTCGACTGCGCCGTCGGCGAGGCACCCTGCCTGACCGCATCACACGACAACGGATTCGTACTCGATGAGGCCGAGGTCATCTATTGGGGCCTGTGCCCCAATTGCTCGGCAGCGCAAATGTCCGGATCACACCCGTGATCACAGCCCGATTCACTCACTCCCCCGAAAGGAAATGCCGTGCCTGAGGAACATCCGCCCATCGGAGAGGCCAATACGGAGCCCGCCGCCGGTGGTTGCCCCGTTACGTCCGGTCGCCTCAAGTCCCCAGCCGAAGGCGGAAGCAACCGTGACTGGTGGCCGAACCAGCTCAACCTCAAGATCCTGCAGAAGAACCCGGCTGTAGCCAACCCGATGGACGCGGACTTCGACTACGCCGCGGAATTCAAAACCCTCGATCTGGCCGCCGTGAAGGCCGACATCGTCGAAGTCATGACCACCTCCCAGGACTGGTGGCCCGCCGACTTCGGCCACTATGGACCGTTCTTCATCCGGATGGCCTGGCATGCTGCGGGCACCTACCGGATCAGCGACGGCCGCGGCGGAGCCGGCGCCGGTATGCAGCGCTTCGCCCCGCTCAACAGCTGGCCCGACAACGGAAACCTCGACAAGGCCCGACGCCTGCTGTGGCCGGTCAAGAAGAAGTACGGCAAGAAGCTCTCCTGGGCCGACCTCATGGTCTACGCAGGCAATGTCGCGCTCGAAGACATGGGCTTTCCGACCTTCGGCTTCGCCGGCGGCCGCGTCGACCAATGGGAGCCCGAGGAGGACGTGTACTGGGGCCCCGAGCAGACCTGGCTCGGCGACGAACGCTACACCGGCACCCGCGATCTGGAAAACCCGTTGGCCGCAGTCCAAATGGGTCTGATCTACGTGAATCCGGAAGGCCCGAACGGCAATCCGGATCCGCTGGCCGCGGCCATCGACATCCGTGAGACGTTCCGCCGCATGGCCATGAACGATATCGAGACAGCAGCGCTGATCGTCGGCGGCCACACCTTCGGCAAGACCCACGGCGCCGGCGATGCCGAACTCGTCGGTCCCGAGCCCGAGGCCGCCCCGCTCGAGGAGCAGGGCCTCGGTTGGAAGAGCGCCTTCGGTACCGGCGTCGGCAAGGACGCGATCACCTCCGGCCTGGAGGGCACCTGGACGCCGACACCGACCAAGTGGGACAACAGCTTCCTCGAGACCCTCTACGGCTACGAGTGGGAGCTGACCAAGAGCCCCGCCGGTGCGAACCAGTGGATCCCCAAGGACGGCGCGGGCGCGGGCACCGTGGTCGATGCCCACGACCCGTCGAAATCCCACGCCCCGGTCATGCTCACGACGGACCTCTCGCTGCGGATCGACCCGATCTACGAGCAGATCACCCGTCGCTGGCTCGAGCACCCCGAGGAGCTCACCGAGGAATTCGCCAAGGCCTGGTACAAGCTGACCCACCGCGATATGGGCCCGGTCGCCCGTTACCTCGGACCGCTGGTCCCGAAGGAGACCCTGCTCTGGCAGGACCCGGTTCCCGCGGTATCGCACGACCTCATCGGGGCCGCCGATATCGCCGCACTCAAGAGTCAAATCCTCGCCTCGGGTCTGACTGTCGCACAGCTCGTTTCGACCACCTGGGCGGCCGCGGCGTCGTTCCGTGGCAGCGACAAGCGCGGCGGCGCCAACGGCGGACGCATCCGCCTGCAGCCGCAGGCCGGCTGGGAGGTCAACGAACCCGACGAGCTCGCCCAGGTCGTACGCGTCCTCGAGGGCATCCAGGAGTCCTTCAACTCCGCCCAGACCGGCAACACCCGGGTGTCCTTCGCCGACCTTGTCGTACTCGGCGGCGCCGCCGCCGTCGAGCAGGCCGCCAAGAACGCCGGTTACGACGTCACGGTGCCGTTCACCCCGGGTCGCACGGATGCCACCCAGGAGCAGACCGATGTGGAGTCCTTCTCCGCGCTGGAACCCAGCGCGGACGGCTTCCGAAACTACCTCGGCAAGGGTAACCGGCTCCCCGCCGAGTACCTGCTCATCGACCGGGCAAACCTGCTGACCCTCAGCGCTCCCGAGCTGACCGTCCTCATCGGTGGTCTGCGCGTCCTCGGTGCGAACCACAAGCAGTCGCCGCTGGGCGTATTGACCGCCAACCCGGGATCGTTGACCAACGACTTCTTCGTGAACCTGCTCGATCTGGGCACGAAGTGGGAGCCGTCGGCCGCCGATGACGGAACCTACGAGGGCAAGGATCGCGCCACCGGCGCGGTCAAGTGGACCGGCAGCCGCGTCGATCTGGTCTTCGGGTCGAACTCGCAGCTGCGCGCCCTCGCGGAAGTCTACGCGACCGACGACGCGAAGGAGAAGTTCGTCAACGACTTCATCGCCGCGTGGGTCAAGGTGTCGAACCTGGACCGGTTCGACCTGGTGTGATGAAGAAGGAATGACCGGCCGACCCCGGCCGGACATCCCCATGCGGCGCCTCCGCGAACTTCCACGCTTCGCGGGGGCGCCGCTATGCGTGGGTCGGTTCCATGCGACCCCTGGCGAAGATCAGCAACCGACGACGATAATCGAATATTCTCGGTTCTGTCCGGGACACCAACCTGATCGAGTGAGCCGACGATGAATACCCATCTCGGCGCGGTACCACCGGAGCACGGTGGGGATCGCGCGACGGTTACTCAAGCCGTATTGGCCAGGGCGGTCGCCGATTTCGCGGGCGAGTGGGCGGCCGCGGGCGAACCACCCGAGCTGACCCCACATCTGCCCACCGAGACCGCACTGCGACGGTCGGCACTCATCGAGTTGATCAAGGTGGACCTGCATCACCGGTCGATCCGCAACAAGGCCGAAAAGCGCCTCGACGAATACCTCGCCGACTTTCCCGAACTCGACACCGCCCCACTGCCACCGGATCTGATCTACGAGGAGATCGCCGCGCGACGCCAGTTCGATAAGGACCTGGATCTCACCGAATACGAGCAACGATATTCCCAACAGATGGCACGGATCGCCGACCGCCTCGATGGCGACCACTTCCGCAGCACCGTCCTGACCGACCCTGCCGCACTCGCGACGCTCGACTCCATCAATCCCGGTGCGACCGTTGACGATTTCGATATGTTGATCCTGCTCGGCCAAGGCGCGTTCGGCCGAGTCTTCCTGGCACGGCAGCGCTCCATGCAGCGACTCGTCGCGGTCAAGATCTCCCATGATCGCGGCAGCGAGGGACAGACGCTGGCCCAGCTCGATCACGAGAACATCGTGCGGGTCTTCGATCAACGCCAGATCGCCGATCAGCACCTGAAATTGATGTACATGCAGTACGTTCCGGGCGGCACCCTACTCGGCGTGCTGCGGCTGCTGCGCCGCACCGGGGTCGAGGGCAAGACCGGTCGACTACTGCTCGACGCCGTCGACGAGGCAGCCGCCAGCGGCGGGGTGCTCGAACCACAACCGTCCCCCACCCGCACCGAAGTCGCTCGGCTGAGCTGGCCGGAAACCGTTGCCTGGCTCGGCAGTCGACTCGCCTCCGCCTTGGACTACGCCAATCACGCAGGCGTGCTGCACCGTGATATCAAACCCGCGAACGTACTGCTGACCGTCGACGGACAACCCAAGCTCGCCGACTTCAATATCAGCTTCAGTCGTCACATTCCGGGTGCCAGCCCCGCCGCCTACTTCGGCGGATCACTGGCCTACATGTCCCCCGAACAGCTCGAGGCCTGCCATCCGACCATGGCCACCACCGCGGCGGACCTCGACACCCGCAGCGACCTCTACGCACTCGCGGTCGTGCTGTGGGAACTGCTTACCGGCCGACTCCCCTTCGACGACGAACGCGGTGCGGGCGAATCGGATACCTCACTGGAACGGATGATCGAACTCCGCCGCCAGCCGGTCACCGACCGCTTCGCCGCCGACATCCCGCCGGACTGTCCACCGGTACTGCAGCATGCCCTGCTCACCTGCCTGTCTCCCGATCCCGCCGACCGCTTCGCCACCGGCGCCGAACTCGCCACTCAACTCGATCTCACCCTGGACCGCACCGCCCGCGATCTCGTCGACCCGCCGGCGCGCAGTATCCGCGCCAAACTGCGGATGCGGCCGATGCCTGTGGTGACGCTGTCGAGCATGCTCGGGCAGCTCCTCGGCGCGCTCTATCTTTCAGCGCACAACACCCGACTGCTCGACGCGCAACTCACCGCCGAGGCGAGCGGCCAACTCCAAAACCTCGCAACGCTGCTCGGCGCGATCGGCTACCCGCTCGGCATTCTGGCCCTGCTGTATTGGTGCCGTCTGGTCTTCCTGGTTCCCGACGGACTACGCCGCGGTAAGCACTTCGACGAGCAGACTCTCACGCGGGCGCGCGCCGATACGCTCGCCTGCGGCGACCGCATCGCGGTGGTCGGATTCGCCGGATGGGCGTTATCGCTGGTGATCTTCCTGACCCAGCTGCATTACACCGCGGACCTGTCCGCCGGATTCACCATCAACCTCATCGCATCCCATCTGGTCGCGGCCTCGGTCGCGGTGGTGTACTCGTACTTCCCTGTCACCTTCTTCGTACTGCGCTGGTACTACCCGGGTTTGCTCGGTACCGGGCAGTCCTCGCCCGATGACGCCCTCCGATTGCGACGGCTCGCGCGACGCATCCGGATCTACCTCGGCATCGCCGCCTCGGTCCCGCTGATCGGGGTGGCAGGTGGTCTGGTCTATCTCGATGCGGCACAGCAGCAGATGGTCATCGGTCCCATCGTGATCCTCTGCGTGGTCAGCCTTTTCGCATTCGTCGGCGCCCTGCGGGTGTTCTACGCATTGGAATCGGATCTGCACGCGCTCGGTCGCATCGTAAATCCGCGTTCGCAGCGCAACGGTTAGGTTTTTCCAAGATTTCCCAAAGGAACTCAGCAGGTTTCGTGACTACTCTCGAAGCTGTCTGGAATGCCACTGGGCCTCGGGGGCACCATGAAAGAGCAGCGTACACAGGTCTACGGATCGGTCGTGGAGTTCGTCGAGAACTACTTGGCCCAGGTTTATCGGCGCAAAGTGGCCGATAACGGCCTGGCCTGGTGCCCGGAATGGTGGCGGCACACCGAAGCCGTGGCACGGCTGGAGGCCCTCTGGCAATCCTGGGAACTCTATCGGCTCAACGGCGAATTGGGCCTGTCACTATGGTTTCTCGACCATGCCGACAGTCATATGGACATGCTGTTCGACCCCAACGGACCGTTCGCTGCCTGTTCCATGCACAACGGACACACCGACCGCGTCTGGCCGCTTTCCGTGAAATCCCCTCCTCCCGACACATTTTCAGCCGCTGGTTAGTCGCGGTTGTTTGAAACAGCTTGTAGTCAACTAATCTTCATGCGGTGCTAGGACATTCACATGCGACCAGCGGCGCTTTCGCCTGGTCGGTGGCAGCGGCGACGCTGCCCATCTCGGCGTTGGTCTATCCGGTATTGCCCACTGGCGACACGCATCTCGGTGCCGTCGAGGTACTGCTCGGAACCTTTCTGACGGCAGGGGCCGCGCTGCTGCCGGATGCGGACCATCCCAACGGCACCATCGCGCATGTGCTCGGCCCCATCTCCTATCACCTGTGCCGCTTGATTTCCTGGATCTCCGGCGGACATCGGCATGCCACACACTCGTTCGCCTTCGTTATCGCCGTCGGCTATGGGACCTGGGCCGGTGAGCATTGGCTCGGACGGTATTTCACACTCGGATTGGTCTTCTTCCTGCTCGCACTGGCCGTGCGGGCACTGCATCTGTGCCCGTCCGGAGAGGGCATCGAGGCCTGGGGCACGGTCATAATCCTCGCCGCAGCCGGGACGTTCGTGATGGACCACTGGATCACCGATAAACCGGCATGGTTACCGTTCGCTGTCGGACTCGGGGCGCTGGCCCACCTAGCCGGCGATTGCCTCACCGATAAGGGGTGCCGACTGTTCTGGCCGTTCCCATTGCGTACCTGCGTGCCGGTGATCGAACGCACCGGCAATAAGGTCGAAACCTGGATTCTGTCACCGTTTTTCACGGTTGCCACCCTTGCCGTGCTCTGGCACGTCTTCTCGGTCAACCCCTAGCCCCCTGCCGCTGCGCCCACCATGGTCGTAGCGGCAGGGCTCCTCTGCTCTATGCGGTTTTTTAGGTGTGTGAGCTTTCGCGAGTTAGGAGTGTTAGATCATATCGTTCGATACGCATATCTACATACTGCGATGCAATTTCGGCGAGCTAGGTGCACGGATGCTTCGGATACATTCCCCGCGAAGCACTTCAGATCCCCCATCACTTCGTGGAACCGATCCCGTCGCAGTGCTCCCCTATCCGCTGATCCCGGCCCGAATAGCCTGGGCCGGGATCAGCGTGTGGATCAGCTCGCCACGCTCTCGAATGTGCCGGGCACGTAGGAGCCACCCTTGGTCTGCGTGATCACCAGGAGCCGGTTGGCGGCGTTGATCATGGCGACCAAGTACACGAGTGCGGCGATCTGGTCGTCGTCGTAGTGCTTGCGCACCTGCGCCCAGGTCTCGTCGGACACACCCAGATTCGCGTCGGCGAGGCGAGTGCCCTCCTCAGCGAACGCCAGCGCGGCCTGCTCGGCCTCGCTGAACACAGTGGACTCACGCCAGGCGGCGACCAGATTGATTCGAACCGCGGGTTCACCAGCGGCCGCCAGCTCGTTGCTGTGGGCGTCGACGCAGTAACCGCAGCCGTTGATCTGGCTGGCGCGCAACTCCACCAGCTCCACGGTGGACTTCGGTAGCGACGATTGCATGATCGCCAGGCTGGTGTTGGCGAACCGCTTACCGATCTTCGCGCCGAGCTCGTTGCCGTTCAGGTTGAAACGGGGTTCCATGACTTCGGTCCTCACTCATTGTGCTGAATTGAACAACCATCAGACGGCGCCGCCCCGATCCACGTAACAGCGCCTCGATGTGATGCACACCACCACGTTCGGCTGTTACGAAACGACAGGATCGGACGTCTGATGGGTGACAAAGTCGAGAGTGAACAGGAGCCGCCCATGCACGGCATGTCGCAGTCCACGCCCGCCAACCGCGGTGCGCGCAGCAGTCGCGACGACCGTCCGGACTCCGCGACGCAAGCGTTCGTCACCCACCGCAACCTGCTCTTCACCGTCGCCTACGAAATGCTCGGCTCAGCCGCCGACGCCGAAGACGTCCTCCAAGAAACCTGGCTGCGCTGGGCAGGCGTCGACCTCCACACAGTCCAGGACCAACGCGCCTACCTAGTCCGAATCACCACCCGCCAATCCCTCGACCGACTACGCGCACTCGGACGCCGCAAAGAAACCTACATCGGACCCTGGCTCCCCGAACCACTACTCACCACACCCGACGTCGCCGAGGACATCGAGTTGGCCGACAGCGTCTCGATGGCGATGCTCTTGGTATTGGAGACGCTCACGCCCATCGAGCGAGCGGTGTTCGTCCTGCGCGAGGTATTCGATCTGGAGTATGACGAGATCGCCGAAGCGGTCGATAAGAGCCCGGCTGCGGTTCGCCAGCTCGCGTACCGGGCGCGTTCACATGTCGCCGCGCGCCGACCACGTGGGGTGGTTTCGGTAGACGAGACCCGAGACGCGCTCGCGGCGTTCCAGCGAGCCGTCGAAACCGGCGAACTGCAGAGCCTGCTGGACATTCTCGCACCGGATGTCGTCTTCCTCGGCGACGGCGGCGGAATCGCACAGGCCGCGCTGGTGCCCATCGTCGGCGCCGATGCGGTGGCGGGCTTCCTCGCCGCCGCCCTCGGAAACCTCACGGCGAGGTCCGCGCAACCTGTCCTCGTCAACGGCTATCCGGCGCTGATCCTGCGACGCCACGGCGCTATCGACGCCGTCGTGGCGGCGCGCATCGACGACGGCCTCATTACCGGGATCTACTCCGTGCGCAACCCGGAGAAGCTATCGCGTTTGCAGCACGAGACCGCTCTGTACCGCTGATACAGTCGCCAACCATACTTGCGGTCGCCGACGTCGGTAGCGCTCGAGTGCCGGGGTGAGCGCTAGTCCCGAATCCGCGGTGTCCAGCGCTCCCCTCCCCGCCCATGCGCCCCCAAAAAAACGTGTATCGACTTGTGCAGCTTCGTTATTCGGAAGGGACGGAACCCCCGCCGTCCTGTCTATGCTGCGTTCGCCTCCGCCGAACGGTTGGCCTCTTTATCGAGGAGTGATATATGTTTAGATGCGCATATCTACGTAGCAGCATGTTACTGTCCGGGCCGCTTATCGAGCAAATGGGCGTCGATACCGGGATAAGGTGAGCCATGATCGCTGGATCGCCAATGCAGCCGCAGCGCTGGACACCACCGCATGCCCCACCCCGGGCTCGCGAAACACATAGCGCCCCACCGCTTCCCCAGGTCGCGCGATTGGAACTGCCTGGCGCGGCACCCGAGGATGTGGTGCGCACTGACGCGGGGCGGATCATTGCGGGAGTCGATGATGGTTCGATCTACAGCGTCGATCCCGCGAACGGCGCGGTGAGCCTGCTGGCGAACACCGGCGGCCGTCCGCTCGGTATGCATGCCGACACCGATGGGTCGCTTCTGATCTGCGATTTCGATCGCGGCCTGCTGCGACTCGACAGCGCAGGCGGCATCGAGGTTGTCGTGGCCGAAGTCGACGGTGAACCACTCCCCTTCGCCAGCAACGTGGTTCGCGCCGAGGACGGCACAATTTACTTCTCCTCTTCGTCGCGCCGTTATCCGCTGGACGAGTGGATGGGTGATCTGCTGGAGCATTCCGGCACCGGCCGCCTGTTCCGCCTCGATCCGTCGGGCAAGCTCGAGACGCTCATCGATGGACTGCAATTCGCCAATGGCGTGGTCCTATCCCCCGACGGCTCCTGCGTGCTCGTCGCGGAAACCGGCGCCTACCGCGTGACTCGATATTGGCTCACCGGACCGAAGGCGGGCACCTGCGATCGCCTGATCGAGAACCTGCCCGGCTTCCCGGACAATATGGCCCTCGGCAGCGACGGTCTGGTGTGGATCACCCTGCCGTCACCGCGAAATCCATTGCTGGACCGCCTACTTCCCCTGCCCGGCCTGCTGCGCCGGATCGTCTGGGCGCTGCCGCAATGGGTACAGCCCAAACCACCGCGCACGGTCTGGGTGATGGCCGTCGACTTCGATGGCAAGATCGTGCACGACCTGCAGACCGAGGGCACCGACTTCGCGATGGTCACCGGCGTTGTCGAGCACAACGGCACCCTCTACCTCGGCAGTCTCACCGAAACCGCGGTCGGAGTCAGCCACATACCGTCCTAGGCCGCGCACATCCACGAAATCTCAGTGCACAGTTGTACACTGGGCCGATGAGTGAGCCCGAGCGGCAACGACAGGCTGAGATTCAGGCGCTCGCCCGGTTGGCGGGCGATGAGCTGGGTGGTGCGATCGAGGGGATCGCCGCGGTGCATCGAGCCGTGTCGGACCGAGTATTCGCCGCGGTGCGATTGGGTGTGGGCCCGGCCGCGCAGCCGGTCAAGATGGTGCACGATGCGATTACCGATGGGGTGTATCGGCTGGTCGGCGGTACCGCCGTGGCGGCCGGAGCGTTTGCCGAGCGCGCCGTGGATGTGCCCGACGCTCGGGCGCCCTCACGCACGGTGTACGGCTCTGGATTCCTCGCCGCGCTGCAGGGTTTGATCGGAGACACGCTCGAGGATGAGCGGCCGATCCTTGCCGGGCCGATGACATTTCGGATCAATGGTGAACCGGTCGCACCGGGGTGGGTCGGCGATGTCGTGTCGAATCCACGCTCGAGCATCGTGGTTTTCCTGCACGGTCTGGTCGAGACCGAACACGCTTGGCGCCTTGGCGGGCGGGCCAGCTATGCGGAGCGACTCGAAGCCGACCTCGACTGCACGACACTGATGGTTCGATACAACAGCGGATTGCACATCTCGGAGAACGCCCGTCTACTGAACGGGATGCTGCAGCGATTGGTCGAGAACTGGCCGGTGGAGGTCGAACAGATCGCTCTCGTCGGCCATTCCATGGGCGGCCTGATCGCACGGAGTGCGTGCTATGACGCCGATCAGGCCGACTTGCCATGGGTGCGCCGGGTGCGGCATATCGTCTGTCTCGGATCACCGCATTTGGGCGCGCCGTTGGAGCAGTTGGTCCACTACGCCTCCGCCGCGCTGGTGAGAATTCCGGAGACGCGACCATTCGGTCGGCTGCTGCGCCGGCGCAGTGCGGGCATTCGCGACCTGCGCCACGGTTCGCTGGTGGATGAGGACTGGCATGACATGGACGCGGATGCCTTGCGCCGAAGAGTCATTCGCGAGGTGCCCCTGCTCGACTGCGCCGACCACTACTTTGTCACCGCTTCGGTCACCCGCAGCCCGCGCCATCCACTAGGTCGCATCGTCGGCGACGGCCTGGTCCTGCATGCCAGTGGCTCCGGTCGAAATCGGGCTCGCCGCATCGGTTTCGACGATGAGAACGGCCTGCATATCGTCGGAGCCAACCATTTCTCCCTGCTCAACCACGAGGCCGTTTACCAGGCGCTGCTGCGCTGGCTCGCCGGCGGTGCGAGCCGGAAGTCTGTGCGGTGTGGTTGAGCAGCGATGCCCGGGTCAGAACAGCTGGTCGGGGTGGGTGTCGGCTTCCCCCCTGACGTCGGCGGCGAACTGGGCTTCAACTTGCGCGTCGGCGCCCGCGGTGTGGGCCGAGTAGAGCAGCAGGCAGCCGCGGATGCCGTCGAGGAGATCTTCCAGCAGGTCCAGAGCCGGGCGGGTGGGGTCGAGGCGGCTGATCCGGAATTCGTCGAGCAGGGCGGCGCGAGAGACGCCGTCGAGATCGAATTTGCGGGCCTGTTCTTCGATTTCTGCGACGCGGCCCACGACTGCCCATGGTGCGGGCACATGTCCTTCGGATACGGCCATGGCCTCGGCAATGAGGTCGACGACGATCTCGGTCGGGGTCTCGCCCCCGGTTAGCCGCTCCAGCACCAGGGTCGGCGTTTCGACCTGCAATGCCTCTATATCGTCGGCTTCGACGACTACCTCGGCGGTTGGCACGCCCGCGAGTTCGCCCGCGACCTCGGCGGCGGCATAGAGCCAGTGCGCGGCCGCGACGGATGCGGAGGCGGGGTCGAGTTCGGTGAACAGTTCCACGGTGCCGAGGGGGTCGGCGCGCAGCAGGTCGTCGGCGGCCTGCACCTGAGCTGGTGAGACATCGGGGCGGGAGAGTTCGACCGCTTGGCGTGCACGGCCGGAAAGGTCGCCGAGTTCGGCGGATTCGATGGCGGCCTGTTCGGTGCGGACCTCGGCCGCGATGGTGTCGCGTAGCGCGGAATCGTCGATGGCGTGCAGGGTGCGCCCGACGCGGTGCGCGGATTCGACCACGCCGCTGTAGGAAACGACGAGGCCGTGGTCGGTCGGCAGGTTCGGGGTGCGGATTCCGGCCTCGACCTCTTTGAAGTTGCGGCGCTCCTCCGCGCGCCGCCAGGCTTCGCTATTGGGGACGTCGGGATCGCCTGCGGCACTTGCGGGATGGGTGTAGGTGCGCCACTGGAACCGGGACAGGGTGGTCAGATTCGACGCCAAACTCGTTGCCTGGTCATGATTTATCGGTGGCAGATCGGCCACCGTGGTCGTGAGATCGCCGCGTCCGGTCGCCCAGATGGCGACGAGGGCGTTGCGGTCGGCATCGAATGCGTATCTGGTCACGCACGCCAGTCTTGCCGATCCGCGGCGGTTGCGCGCGCGATCGATCGCTTCGAGATGTGGTCGTCGGCGTTTCGACTGGCCGATGTCAGCTGTTCCATGTCTCGGTGGCTAGCACGTGCCGGGCGGGATACCGTCCTGGATGGCGGTGGGTACCTGCGAGGATGGACAGTATGACTCTCGATCACGGTGATCCCGGCGACGCGCCTTCGATTCCGCAGCCGACCGCGCCGGTGTTGAATCCGGCCCGCCCCTCGGCGGCCGAAGAGGCCAGAACTGTTGCGGCGGCGACGAATATCGCCACCTTGGCGAGTTTGAGCGAGGACGGCGGCCCGTGGGCGTCGTTCGTCACCTACGGGTTGCTGGACGGTCAGCCGGTGCTGTGTGTATCGCGGATGGCCGAGCACGGACGCAATCTCGCGGCGGATCCGCGGGCCAGCCTGTCGGTGGTGTCGCCCGATGTGCCCGCCGATCCGCTGGCCGGAGCCCGGATCACGCTGGCCGGCGTGGTGGAGCGTCCGGTCGGTGATGAGGTTGCGGCGGCGCGTGCAGCGCATCTGGCGGCGGTGCCAGCGGCGAAGTACTACGTGGATTACAGCGATTTCTCGCTGTGGGTGATGCGGGTGCGGCGTGTTCGATGGGTCGGTGGGTACGGGCGGATGGATTCGGCGACGGCAGAGCAGTATCTGGCGGCCGCGCCGGATCCGGTCGTTGCGGTGGCGGGGCGGGCGATCACGCACCTGAATGACGATCACGCGGACGCGCTGTTGTCGATGGCGCAGGTATTGGGTGGATATCCGGATGCAACGGAGGCGAGTTGCGAACGCGCCGACCGGTACGGGCTGGACCTACGAGTGGTGACACCACGTGGTGTGGCGCGGACCCGCGTCGGCTATGCGACGCCGCTCGATTCGGCGGAGGAATTGCGCGCGGCGACAGTCGAATTGACGCGGCGTTCGCGCGAAGGCTGATGGCGCATTCCGGCCGTGTCCGGACCGCGCTCGGACGGCTGGGGTCCTCGGACAGTCCGAGATGCCACGTTGCGCGCGTCGGGTTCAGACGGAGAGATGACCGAATTGGTGCAAGGACGCATATATCGCCACACGAGCACAGCTCCGACAACGACCGGTACGAGGATCAGCACGATGATGGCCACGGCCATAATTCACCTACCCGCAGTGTGGGCAAGATGGACGAGGACTCCGCGCGCGAACCGCCACTGGAGATGGATCGCAGTGAGGTTGACAGCCGAAGCGGCGAGCGCGAGCAAATAGATGTAAAGCATCACATTGCTCGCGTCCGGATTCCTTGCGATCTCGGTGATCAGCAGCGCCGACCAGAGGGCGGTGAGTGCGATGAACGGGCCACGCAGCCGCATCGGGGCGTAGCCGAGATTGGGCATCCAATCCTGCGGCCCGTTGGGCGGAGTGGCCAGGCTGCGGCGCCGCTGCGGAATTACCAACCGGCGCAGGAGCCCGGCGATGACTGCAGTCAGCACAATGACGGCGATGCGATGCACAGGATGCGTGTCTTTCCTCATGTGAGATTTCGTCGGCTTGCATGAATAGATTCGGTCAGGTGTGCCGTTGGCGATAGCCACCTATGGGGTGGACATTGCCCACCCCGAAGGGCTTCTCCAAACCGCCAACCACCGTTGTCACAGCGGCCAGCGGGGGCGCTGACCGCACCCTTGGGTGCCTTGATCGGATGCCGTCCGCCGCGGCGGCCTATTCATAGCCGGATTCCCGGACCCCATCGAAGAGGAAGGCAATGACAACTTCCGAACAACCGACCAGCGCCCGACGGCGTTGTGGTGGAACGCTCCCCCGCCGGGGAATCAGCGGTCACGGCGCGGCGGACCGGCCGCCGCGGGCGTGGAGTTGAGGGCGTATCGAGCGATGAACCCCTCGACGAATTCGCGCAGTTGGTCGTTACCTTGCACCAATGCCCACCACCCGGCGGAGGTTCTCTGCGCTAACGGTTTTCGCGACACGCGTCGTATCGAGGGGCTTCTTCGGCGGTACGCCGCGTTGTGGTCTGCAGGTTCGATCCGGTTCATCCCCAGTTTGGTTGCCGCGCAAGGGCGTCGGTGTCACCCTCACTACTGTGCCTATGCCCGAGCAGCCGAACCGGGCCGGATATGCCGAGATCACCCCGGCGTACCGACTCCTCGACATCGTGCACGGAACGGCGCTCGCCCGGGCCGAGCGGCGGCTGCACCGCGAATTCACGATCTTGTTCGACGCCAATACGATTCACCATTTCCTGCACGACTCCTACGCGCAGATCACGGCGCGGGCGCCGGTGAAGCTGTACCTGCCGCTGCTGGCCGAGCGCTTCGCCCGCCAGCAGTTGCACACGCGGGCCAAGGTAGAGGGCCGCATGGAACATCAGATCCCGGTGGTGCTGTTCCTGTGCACATTCAATGCCGGGCGTTCACAGATGGCGCTGGGGTTCTTCGAGCACTACGCACAGGGGCGGGTACTGGCCTGGTCCGGTGGATCCGAGCCGAGCGGGGCGCTGAACGCCGCAGCGGTCGCGGCCATGGCCGAAGTGGATATCGACATCTCCCACGAGTTCCCCAAGACCTGGACCGATGAGATCATCCTGGCCGCCGACGTCATCATCACCATGGGGTGCGGCGATATGTGCCCGCTGGTGCCTGGCATCCGTTACGAAGAGTGGGGCGTGGACGACCCGGCCGGGCTGCCGTTGGCCGACGTGCGACCGATCCGCGACGATATCCGCGAACGCGTAATCGACCTGCTGGCCAGCCTCGACCTCCCGGTCACCTGCTGACCCAACCCCAATGTCGCTTCGCGCGCCGGCACGGTGATCATGTCGATGATTCCTGCGGTGCCCCTCGCCGTCCTTGGTGGCGAGGCGGTGCGACACCACCGCCTCGCCGACTACGGGTTCGGATGGTTATGACGGCGTGAGTGCCTTCATCAGCGCAGCGGCAGTTGCCTGGTCGATGCACGTCGGCTTACCACCATTGGCGGAGTGGAATACACCGCCTTTGGTGTTTCCGGTGAAGTAGCACAGCGGGAACCCCGGTTGGCCTTCGGGGAAGGTCAGTGGCGGAGCGAGACCGTCGAGGGTCTCCTCACGCAGTGCACGCAGTCCCTTGATCGCATCCGCGCTGGTCGAAGACGGGGAGAGGTTGGCCGCTTTGGCCGCCGCCAGGAACAGTTGCCCACCTGCCCACGGCCACAACAGCGGCGCGCTGAAGTCCCCGCTGCCCCGAAGACCGGGAATGTATTTGTCGAGGGCGTCGCCAAAGTCCTTGATGGCGGGAATCGAGTCATCGGTGTACAGCGCGTTCGAGCCCGCGAAGATGCTGCCGTCGAAGTTCGGGTCCGTGGCCCACGCTCTCTGCAGGCTCACGCCGGTAGGAGCCTGAATCGGTGTGTAACCTTGCTGTGCGCACGATGCCGCGATGCGCGAAATCGCCTCGACGGAGACGCCGGGGAATACGGCGTCGACACCCTTATCCTTGAATGCGAGACAGGGAGCGATGTAGTTCGGCGCGGCGATCGCGACTTTCTCCGCGGAGAATCCCAGACCGGCCTGTTCGGCCATTGGTTTCAGCATCTGTGGAAGCTGCTCGCAGACAGGGATTTCGGCACAGTAGTAGACGCCGAGGGTTTTCGCGCCCACCTGCTTGGCCTGGGCCACCTCACCCAGCATCAGCACCGGCAGCGTGGTTCCTGAGGCGAAGAAGTTCGGGTCGGTGATGAACGGGGCGTCGACCGGCTGTCCGCCGATGACCGGAATGCCTTTGCTGTCGACGTAGTTCTGCCAACTACTACTGACCAGGCTGGTCTGGCCGACGATTGCGACCACCCTGTCCTGTTCGACCAGCTTCTTCGCGACGGCCAGCGCTGTTGTCGGATTCTGCTCGTCGTCGTAGGAGACGAGTTTGACCGGGTGCCCATTGATTCCGCCGCGATCGTTGACCCACGACGCCCATGCCTGCAGCACGTCGCTGGCGTGTCCCACCGACGCCGCGGCTGGGCCGGTACAGCTGCAAATCGACCCGATGAGGATCGGATCGCCCTTCAGCCCGCCATCGGAAACCTTCACCGGGCCAACGGATTCAGGCCCGCCACTCGTCGAGTCGGCGGAACACGACGTGAGCGCGAGCGCCGCCGCCAGCATCGGCGCGGCCCACCACAGAAACCTTGTTTTCTTCATTACTGCACTCCTGTACGGATTCCGAGCATTCGATTCGCTACGCCCATCGCCCGGCCGCGGTTCCGGGTGGGTGTCCCGCCGGCAACGCCGGCAAGTCTGTGTGGCTGCCGTCGATGCCGAGATAGTTGTGCAGCACGGCATCTCGGTCGATATCTGCGGCGGGCCCGGCAAACGCGACGGTGCCGCGGCTGAGCAACACCACGTGATCGGCCATCGTCATGGCGTGGTCGACGTACTGCTCGACCAGCACAATCGCCGAGCCGGTAGTACGCAATTCGCCGAGCGCCGTGAAGATCTCGTCCACGACCAGCGGAGCCAGGCCCATGGACACCTCGTCGAGCAGGACAACCGATGGATCGGCCAGCCAGGCGCGCCCCAGTGCCAGCATTTGCTGCTGGCCACCGGATAGCGAGCCGGCCCGTTGATCGAGCTTCGCCCGCAGCGCGGGGAAGATATCCAGCACATCGTCGGTGCTACCTCGGCGCCACGGCGGCATCAGTAGGCGCAGGTTTTCCCGAACCGTCAAGTCCGCGAAGACACCTCGGCCTTCGGGGATCAGGCACAGGCCCGCGCGGGCGCGGCGCACCGGACGAGTGCGGGTCAGATCGGCCCCACCTATCGACACCGTCCCCGATCGCGCCGGAAGCAGTCCGGAGGCCACCCGCAGCAGCGTCGACTTCCCGGCGCCGTTCGGCCCGAGCAGCGCCACGACCGATCGAGGTGCAACCGCGAGGTCAACGTCGTGGAGCACGATCGTGCTGCCGTATCCCGCGGTGATCGACCTCAATTCGAGTGCGTAGTCGATGTCGGTCATGCGACGGGCTCCGTCATCCGGCGTTCGTCGGTGACCGGCTCGCCGAGGTAGGCGTGCTGCACCACCTCCGAAGCGCGGACCTGCGCGGGCGAGCCCCGGAATATCAGGCGACCGAAGTCGAGTACGAAGATCTCCTCGCAAATCTCGAGCACCAGCGACATATCGTGCTCTACCAGCACGATTCCGACGCCACGTGCGGTGACGACCTGCCGCAGGATCTGCCCGAAGCGCGCGGTTTCCGAGCGATCGAGGCCGGCACTCGGCTCGTCGAGCAACAGGATCCGATATGGCCCGGCAAGACATCTGGCGAGCTCGACCAGTCTGCGTTGCCCGGTGGACAGTGCACCGACGCGAGAATCCGCGATGGATTCGATACCGCACAACGCGATAGCGGAGGCCGTCGCGGTGCGCACCCGCCGTGCCTGTCCATGGGGCGAGACCAGCTGGGCCAGCGGGTTTGCGCCGGCGAGTGGACCTTCGGCGCCCATCGCGACGTTTTCGGCGACAGTGAGAGAGTCGAACAGTTCGGTCTGCTGAAAGGTTCGCCCGATGCCCAGCCGTGCCCGGTGAGCGGTCGAGGCTCGGCTGATCACCAGGTCCCGCAGTCGCACCTCGCCGGCGTTGGCCTGGACGAGACCGGTACAGGCATCGAAGGTGGTGGTCTTGCCCGCCCCGTTAGGGCCGATGAGTCCGGTGATCCGCCCGGTGCACGCCTGGAACGTGAGGCCGTCGACTGCCACTACGCCCCCGAACCGAACGGAAAGATCGTGGACACCCAGCACCGTTGTGGGCTGCTCGGTGGTTGGTTCCGCCACGCAGACCGCCGAGGATCGGTGGCGGCGAAACGCGTTGTCCAGCCAGGATCGAATCGGCACGGGAACTTCGAGGCGGCCCGCGGCCGCGGCCCGCAGCACCACCAGAACGCCGAACAGGACCTGGAGCCACAGCGACATACCCGCGACTTGGACATAGGACGGCACCAGGATCAGCGCCACCGCGGCCAGCAGCGGATACCAAGGCTCCCGGCCCACCACCACGACGATGACCGCGAAATAAGTGACCGATAGCAGCGGCTGGTAATTCGCCGCCGAGGCGGTGGTCTGGGCCATTCCGGCGAGTGCGCCACCCAATGCCGCAAGAAATGCCGAAACACAGAAGACGAGAACGCGGGTGATTTCGATCGTAACACCGTTGGTCCGCAGCGCGGTCGGCGATTCGGCCAGCCCCCGGAGCAGTCGTCCGAGCCTACTCTTGTCCAAGGCCACCACAATCAGCGTGCCTACCGTGGCCAGCACCAGCACGAAACGGTAGAACGATGGGTCGGAATCGAGTCCGAATACGTTGGGGCGCGGCATTTTCAGGCCCAGACCACTGGTGCCGAACATGTAAGGCTCGCTGTAGAACATCATCTGTACTACGACGCCGAATCCGAAGGTCGCCAACGCCAGATACAGGCCGCTGAGGCGAATGGCCGGAATCGACAACACCGCACCGATCGGAAGGACCACCAGTCCGCAGCCGATGAACGCGAGCGGCCACGGCAAATGTCGATCGACGGCCAGGTGCGAGAACGCGCAGGATCCGATCGCGGTGAAAGCCATGTGGCACAGCGAGACTTGACCGGATGTGCGGACCAACAGACCGAGCGACAGAAAGACGAGCGTCATCGCCAGCGCCACAGTCCAATCCGTCAAATGGATGCCCGCGAACGACGGAACCAGCGCGAGCACCACCAACACCACGACCCCACCCGCGGATTGCAACGCTGGCGGCGCAGTCCAACCGGACCGGATCCGCCGGACTACCCGGTCCCGGTCCACCAGGTAGCGTCGCGGCATGATCAGCAGCACCAGAAACAACGCCAAGAACGGCAATGCGGTGGGAATTCCCGCGCCAAGCCCGGCGGTAAAGTAATGCGTAGCCAACGCGGCGAGCACCCCGATGAGCAGGCCACCGCCGAAACTCCAAGGCAGACTGGTGAAACGGCCGATGGCCGCCGCCCCGAACGCTTGGACGACCAGCAACGTCAACTGCATCGGATCGAGCGGAATCAACGGCGCGAACAGCACCCCGGACAGCGATGCCAAACCAGTGCCGACACACCAGGCCGTTCGTCGCGTGCGCACCGAGCTCGTCCCGGCCAGATCCAGCAATGCCGCATTCCCGACGACCGCCCGCATCGCGATGCCACCTCGGGTGAATCGCAGCCCGACCGATAACGCGACGGTCGCCAGTACCGCGACGCCGAACGTTGATACATCCGACCACTGCACCCGCACATCGAAGGCGGCGAATCCGCCCTGGGGCAGGAAGATCGGAACAATCCGCGGCGTCGTCTGCCCGTAGTACAGACTCACCCCCGCCTGGACGACCAGCAGAATGCCGACCGTCGCGGCGATCCGCAGTTCCGAACTCGCCCCGTCGACAACCCGGGCCAGCAATTCCAGTGCCACGCCCATGGCCGGGCCGATCCCGAGCACACACATCGCCAGGGCGAGCGGCCACACGACACCATCGATGATGTGCAACGTGTAGAACGCGTATGCCGACACGGTGGCCATGGCGCCGTGGGCGAAGTTGAACACTCCCGAGGTCTTATAGGTGAGCACCAAACCCGTTGCGGCCAGCCCATAAACCGAGCCGGATACAATTCCGGCGATCACGAACGGCAAGAGATCTGCCACGATGGACTCCAATTTTCGCTGATCACCGACCGGCCGCGACCGTGCGCAAGTGCCGGCGCGGACTTGCCTGACCTGGTCGGCAGCTGATCGAACGGCTGGGGCGAGCTGTGCCAGGTCAGTGTCGACGGCTGACGCACGCCTCGCCACGGGATCCCGCCGCCCGTGCCTCGCAACAGAATTCGACGGCGCAAAAACAAAAGCCGGACAGCTATGCCCTAAATGGGAGCTGCCGGTGCCCCACTGTCGAGAAGATCTGGAACTGTCGCCGCGCGCTGGGCGGCGCGTAGAAAATCCCTACGCACCACCTGAGGTCGCTTCGCGCACTGGCACGGTGAGCATTGCGACGATCATGTCGATGATTTCGGCGGTGTCGCCGTCGGGGTCCGCGGTGCGCACGCCCGCTTCGAGTGCGCGTTCGTAGTCGGCGATCAGGGCGAACATGACGGTCGCCATGGTCTCCAGGCGCTGGCGGCGTCGGCGCGGTGGGATTTGGGGCAGGGCCGCATCCAGGCGGGTGGCGATGATGCGGACGGCGGCGCGGTCGGCGCCGGCGAGGCGGCGGGCGTCGGCGATCACGGGGTGGGCGCGCACCACCTCGAGGAAGCGGCCGTAGTGGGTGACCTGTGCGGTGTAGATGAGTTCCAGGATGGGGGCGGCGAGCATAGCGACCAGTGTGCGGATCTCGTGTGCGGTTCCCTCGGTCTCGTATCGGGCGAGCAGCCCCATTCGGCGCTCTTCGAGCCAGTTCATGCGGCGGTCGACGATGGCCTCGAGCAGACCGCCGCGGGAGTCGAAGTAGTAATGCACCGCGGAGTTGTTGCGCTGGCCTGCGGCTGCGGCGATATCGCGCAGCGGGACGTCGACGCCGCGTTCGGCGATGAGTCGTTCGCCCGCGTCGAGCAGTGCGGCACGCGGATCGGTGGGCATGTCAGCACTGTACTGAACCCAAGTATTGACGATGTTAAGCGGAAATGCTTAATTGAGGCCGTACGGAACGAAGGCGCTACCTTCGTGCAGCAGACCCGAGGTGACCCGATGACCATCGCGCGCGGCCCGATCTTCCAGCTGTGCTGGGTGGTGCGCGATATCGATGCGGCCCAGCGGGAGTTCACCGAGCGATACGGCGTCGCGAAGTGGTTCACCATCCCCGACGTGCACTTCGGACCGCAGTTGTGTGAATTGCGTGGCGCGCCCGCCGATTACACGATCACGGTGGCGTTGGGGTACGCGGGCGCGCAGCAGTTGGAGTTGATCGAGCCCAAGTCCGGGACCAGTTTGTATTCCGAACACCTGGATCGCGCCGGACCAGGACTGCATCACATCGCGTGGGTACCCGAGGACTATGACGCGGCCCTGGCCGAAGCGAAGGCGAGCGGGGCCGAGGTGCTCGCGCGCGGCGCGTTCGAGGGCGTCGGCATGGAGTTCGCCTATTTCGACGGAGGCGCGCTCGGTTCCGCCGTCGAGCTCATGCGGCTGTCCGCGGATATGAAGGCGATGTTCGATTATCTGATCCCGGAAGGGTTTTCGAACCCGTGGGCCTAGGAATGGAAGGCGATTGAGATGCGATTCACCTATGCCGAGACGATGACGGACCCGAGCTTCTATGTGCCCTTGGCACAGGCCGCAGAAGCAGCCGGGTACACGTCGATGACAATCGCCGACAGCGTGGCCTATCCGAAGGAATCCGACGCCACTTACCCCTACACCCCTGACGGAAATCGGGAGTTCCTGGAGGACAAGCCGTTCATCGAGGCCTTCGTGCTGTCGGCGGCCATCGCGGCGGCCACGACGACGCTGCGGCTGACGCCGTTCGTGGTGAAGCTGCCCATTCGCCCACCGGTGCTGGTCGCCAAGCAGGCCGCCTCGATCGCGGCATTGAGCGGGAACCGATTCGGCTTCGGCGTCGGCATCAGCCCGTGGCCGGATGATTTCGAAATCATGGGTGTGCCGTTCGAACATCGCGGTGCACGCATGGACGAGTGCATCGATATCGTGCGTGGGCTCACCGCGGGCGGCTATTTCGAATACCACGGACAGTTCTACGATCTGCCGCCCATCAAGATCAGCCCGGTGCCGACCGAGCCGATTCCGATCCTCATCGGCGGACACAGCGGCCCGGCACTGCGGCGCGCGGCCCAGCGCGGCGACGGCTGGATGCATGCCGGTGGCGATCCGGCCGAATTGGACCGGCTGCTGGCGAAACTCGATGCGCTGCGCGCCGAATACGGCACCCGCAAGGATTTCGAGATCCACGTCATCTCGCTGGACGGATTCACTGTCGACGGTGTGAAACGGTTGGAAGACAAGGGCGTGACCGATGTGATCGTCGGTTTCCGCTACCCCTACACCACCGAACCCGATACCGAATCGCTGGACACCAAGATCGCGCACCTGTCCCGGTTCGCGGAGAAGGTCATCGCGAAGACGAGCTGAACCCATCTGCAGACCGGGTCGGGGCTCCTTATCGTCGCGATCGGGGTGCCTCGAACCTGGTGACACCGCCTGTGACGCCCGTCACGAGCGCCTCATGTCACAGAATGTTGTGGTCCGGCGTCTGGTGAGTGACGCAGATCCAACAGACAGGAGCCGCCAGTGGCCAGACACTTCCGGATGCCGGGGGCACAGTCGTGAGTGCCGATCCTGCCACCGAAGTCTTCGTCACCCACCGCAACCTGCTCTTCACCGTCGCCTACGAAATGCTCGGCTCAGCCGCCGACGCCGAAGACGTCCTCCAAGAAACCTGGCTGCGCTGGGCAGGCGTCGACCTCCACACAGTCCAGGACCAACGCGCCTACCTAGTCCGAATCACCACCCGCCAATCCCTCGACCGACTACGCGCACTCGGACGCCGCAAAGAAACCTACATCGGACCCTGGCTCCCCGAACCACTACTCACCACACCCGACGTCGCCGACGATATCGAGTTGGCCGAGAACGTCTCGATGGCGATGCTGCTGGTGCTGGAGACACTTGCCCCGACCGAGCGCGCGGTATTCGTGCTGCGCGAGGTATTCGACCTGCCCTACGACGAGATCGCCGAAGCCGTCGATAAGAGCCCGGCCGCGGTCCGCCAGATCGCCCATCGTGCCCGAGCACATGTGGCCGCACGCCGACCGCGCGGACCGGTTTCGGCGGCACAGAGCCGAGAGGTGCTCGCGGCGTTCCAGCGCGCGCTCGAAACCGGCGATATACAGGGCTTGTTCGATATGCTCGCGCCCGATGTCGTGCTGCTGGGTGACGGTGGCGGAATCAAACAAGCCCTGCCGCGCCCTATCACGGGAGCCGACAAGGTGGCCCGCCTCCTCGCCGCCTTCCCTGGCAGAGTCGCTGCTGCCCTGTCGCTGCGACCGGCGCAGGTCAACGGCTATCCGGCGCTGGTCATACGACTCGACGACGAGCTCGATACGGTCATGGCGGTACGCATCGAAGACGGGCTCATCACCGGCATCTACGCCGTGCGTAATCCCGAGAAGTTGTCGCATGTGCGGCAGGAAACCGCCTTGCGCCGCTGAGTCCGTTGGCCTCCGATGAGCACTGCCCATCTGCCAGCCGCTGTCGCGGCATGATCGCCAGGCCAGCGGGGCGCGCTCGCCGCCGAGGTCGGCCTGTCTGCGGCGTGTGTGGCCGGACCGCTGCACGCGACGCACTGCACCCGACAACACGTGACCGTCCTGCGCCTCGAGGAGTGCGCAGTCTGAGCGAACGGCGTTATGGATGCTATACGGCGAGGGCGGCCTTGGCAGCAGCGAGAGTTTGCGATCGATAGGAGCCACCGAAGAGCACCACGTGCACGAGCAGCGGGTGCAATTGGTGCAGTGGGATCCGCGCCTGCCAGTCGTCGGCGAGAGGATGGGTTTCGTGGTAGGCGGCGCGGATCCGGTCCAGGTGTGGGGTGCCGAAGAGGGCGAGCATGGCGAGGTCGGTTTCGCGGTGACCACCGTGGGCGGCCGGGTCGATGACCAGCGCGCGGTCGGCGGTCCACAAGACGTTGCCGGACCACAGATCGCCATGGATGCGGCTGGGTGGTTCGGGTGGGCCCGCCAAGGTTTCGATATTCTCGATCACGCGCTCCACCAAGCCAACTCCGTCGCGACCGAGCGCTGCGGCGGCCTTCGGCAGGTACGGAGCGAGGCGATAGTCGGCGTACCAGCGCGCCCACGAGATACCGACCTGGGAGTTGTCCAGCGGCAGATCGGCGATCCAACCCGGCCACGGCGCGCCGAACGATCCCGGTGAATCCGCGTGCAGCGCGGCAAGTTCGCGCCCGAAACGCTGCGCGGCGGCTGCGCTCGGCGCGGCGGCGGAAACCCAGGGTAATACCAGCATCGCGTCGTCGACAGCCAGCACCTCGGGCACCAACCCGGGAGCCACCGCGGCGAGCCAGCGCAGCCCGGCCGCCTCGGCCGCGAATACCGGCGTCTGGTCATGCGCGGCCTTCACGAACACCTCGCGGCCGTCACCGAGTACTGCCCGATGCAGCGTCCACGAATGATGTGATCCCAGATCGGTCATCGAATCCACCGTCACACCGATCAGGGCCGCGAGATCCGTCGCACCCGTCACTTCGATCCCCTGCCCATGCCCCGAACCTACCCGCCAGATCCACTCCGGCGCAGTAACTCCGGGGGCCGCTCCTGCGCGCCACGTGCGAACCAGGTGTATCGAATCAAACGCCGTTGAGCTCGCCGCATGACGAAGCCGACGCGGCCCTTCACCGCCAGGGAATGGCGATAGTCCGACAACGGACTCGGCGCGCACCGCCGCCGTGTGCTCGGTCGAGCCCAGTCGCCTCGGTCATGCCGGACGCCGTAGCCACTGGCGTCTGTCACCACCGACGTACACAACCCCTGCTCACGACGCGGCGTTGAGGCGCTTCTTGGTGTCCTCGTCGGCCGGGAAGAACGATTCGATGGCGAGTTCGGCGACGGTCACGTTCATCGGGGTGCCGAAGACGGTGGTGACGCTGATGAAGGACAGTTCGTGGTCGTTGTGGCGCAGGCGTAGCGGGACAACGGCTTGGTCCGGTTCGGGAAGGGTGAGATCGACTGTGCCGCCGGGGTATTCGCGCAATTCGTCGCGGAGCTCGATCAATTCCGGCGAGCCGGTGACTTCGATCTGGCGCGATAGTCGCTCGAAGATGTGGCCGCGCCATGCGGCCAGATTGACGATGCGGCTGGCCATACCGTCGGGGTGCAGGCTCAGGCGCAGAGCATTCACCGGCGCGGTGAGCAGTTCTGGGTCGATCCCCGTCAAGAGCAGTGCCACACCGGAATTGGCGTCGATCATGTTCCAGCTCTGGTCGATGGCCAGCGCCGGATAGGGGTCGTGGCCCGCGAGGATCTGACGCATCGCGCCGCGCACCGCGTCCATCGCGGGTGTATCGAGGGATGGTTGGGCGTAGGCGGGCGCGAATCCGGCCGCGAGCAGTAGCCGATTGCGTTCGCGCAAGGGGATTTCCAACTGCTCGCACAGGTGCACCAGCATGGTGCGGCTCGGATTCGCGCGACCCGTTTCGATGAAACTCAGGTGCCGCGCGGATGTTTCGGCGCGCCCGGCCAATTCCAGCTGGCTGAGCCTGCGCTCGAGCCGCCAGTGGCGCAGCAGGTCACCGGCTGTCTGCGTACTCACCCTGCCGATCCTACGAACCCCACGGCCCTGGCACGATTACCTGAGGGGTAATCGGGGTGCGGCCGATCAGAACCGCCAGCGGGTCGCGCCACCGGGTTCCACCGTCGAGAGCGCGGTAGCGGTGAGTGCGGTCAGACGGTAGACGTGCCAAGGCGGCGG
Source organism: Nocardia sp. NPDC050630 (assembly GCF_044457245.1). Taxonomy (NCBI): domain Bacteria; kingdom Bacillati; phylum Actinomycetota; class Actinomycetes; order Mycobacteriales; family Nocardiaceae; genus Nocardia; species Nocardia sp. NPDC050630. The sequence goes on along the minus strand of NZ_JBITGN010000020.1, from coordinate 68,361 downwards.
GCCCGCGGAGGGGGCGCTGTATGCGGCGGTGAGCGCCTCTCCGGTGTCCTCCACGCGACACGGCCAGCCGCCGTCGGCCCAGCGCCGGGCCATATCGGCGACGGCGGAGGGATCGGCGATCCTGGTCGCGGTGCCCTCGACGACCAGATCGAATTCGTGGGTGGCCACACTCATCGCGCAGCGCGGATCGTGAGCCAGATTGCGGCCCTTGCGGCTGCGGGCGCCGGTGGTGAACCAGAAGGCGCCGTCGACCCAGAGCGCGCCGACCGCGGTGACGTGCGGGCTGCCGTCCGGATTGATCGTGGACAGCCAGCAGGTGTGCCGGTCCAGACCGCCGGAGCCGGGCGCTTGTTCGATGCCCGCGTCGAGTCGTCGGCGAATGCTGTCCCAGTCAATCGGCGGCAGCTCGTAGCGGTCGGCGAGGTTGATTGTGTCCATATCAGTAGGACGATCCGTGTCCGGGGAACTCACCGGCGTCAGAAGATTTCATCGCCGGCGAAGGCCTGGGCCGACGGGGCGGCGGTGAGCTCGGCGCCGATCGCTTTGGTGAATTCGGTGAGGTCGCCGGGACTGCGGGAGGTGATCAGCGGCCAGCCGTTCTCGTCCGAACGCACCACCGCCCGATCGATCCAGCGGCCCTCGGCGTTGACGACGTCGGTGCGCAGCGAGTGATAGGAGGTCAACGTCTTGCCCGCGAGGACGTCGGCCTCGACGAGCAGCCATGGACCGTGGCAGATCGCCGCGACGGGTTTGCCCGCACGCACGAACTGCTGCGCCACTTCCACAGCGCGCTCGCAGACGCGCAGTTTATCCGCGTTCACCGTTCCGCCCGGCACGACGAGCAGGTCGAAATCGTCGGCCTCGAGGTCGTTGAGCGCCGCATCCGGCTGCACGACCTCGTCCTTGTCGACATCGTGTCGAAAAGTCTGGACCTCGCTTCGTTCGGGGGTCGCGTGTACGGCGACGGCGCCGTGTTCGCGCAACCAGCCCAGTGGCATCAACAGCTCGTCGTGTTCGACGCCGGTATTCGCGGTGATGACCAATGCGCGCACGCCGCGCAATTCCTCGGACATACCGGACCCCTTTCTCGCCGATCCTTCACTAAGGTCGACCTACCCCGACGCGGAGCACTCAAACGACTCCGGCATCCGTCCGGATCGGCGATTTGCGCAGTAAAATCCAGTAATGGCCGTGGTCCTGCCCACTGTCGGCGTGGAAGAGGAATTCCTTCTGGCGGATCCGATCACGGGTGCGCCGAGTCCGCGCAATGTCGAAGTCGCGGCCGCGGCCGCCGATGTCGGTATCGATCTGCAGTTGGAGTTGACGCGCTGCCAGGTCGAGATCAATACCGAGGTGCATACCCGGACCCCTGAATTACTCGATGACCTGCGCCGACTGCGCCGCAGCGTGGCCAATTGCGCGGAGAAACACGGTGCGCGGTTGCTCGCGGTGGCGGTACCGCCCGCGATACCGGATGCGTATCCGGTCACCGATACCCCGCGCTATCGACGCATCGAACGCTATTTCGGGATGCTCGCGCATGAACAGGGCTTGTGCGGTTGCCATGTCCATGTCGGGGTCCCGTCCCGTGACGTCGCGGTGCTGGTCGGGAACTACTTGCGGCCCTGGTTACCCGTGTTGTTGGCGTTGACGGCCAATTCCGCGGTCTACCGTGCCACCGATACCGGATACGCCAGTTGGCGCAGCATCATGTGGCGGCGGTGGCCCAGTGCCGGTCCCCCACCGTTCTTCGATTCGCCCGCGGATTTCGACCGTATGGTGCAAATGATGTTCGCCAGCGGCAGCATTCTCGATACGGCGATGGTGTATTGGGACGTGCGGCCCTCGGCCTCGTACCCGACGGTCGAGGTGCGTGTCAGCGATGTACCGGCGACAGTCGAGGAAACGGCGTTGTTGGCCACGCTGATTCGCGCGGCGGTCGTCATGGCGCAGACGGCGATCGAGGATGGAGTGCCGCCACCCCCGGTGCCCGCGGAGGTTTTGCGGGCCGCGTATTGGAAGGCGGCCCGGTCCGGCCTGGACGGAGACGGCCTCGACACGATCAGCGGGCGCGCGCTTCCGGCCAGCACTCTGCTCGCCGGGCTGGTCGACTATCTCACTCCGGCACTCGAACAGTCCGGCGAGCAGCAGTTCGTCGCCGATACCGTCAAAGCGGTGCTTGCGCGTGGCAACGGCGCACGGCGACAACGGATTGCGATACATGCCCACAACGATGTCGCCGATGTCATCGATGTGGTCGCCGCCGCCACTCTCGAAGGGTGCTACTGACCGGACAAGCCGAATATCGGACGCGGGCCACCATCCCGGATGATCTGTGCGGAAAGTGCTTCGATAGAGGTATGCCCCTACTTGTCGGCACATCGGGTTGGCAGTACCGAGACTGGCGCGAGGTGCTGTATCCGACGGACGTGCCGCAGCGTGCGTGGCTGGAAACCTACGCCGCGAGCTTCGCGACGGTCGAGAGCAACAATGCCTTCTATCGACTGCCCAGTGGCGAGACCTTCGCGGCATGGCGGGATCGGACACCGCCGGACTTCTGTTTCGCGGTCAAGGCAAGCCGTTTCCTCACCCACATCAAGCGGCTACGCGAACCCGAGGAGCCGGTCGAGCGCTTGATGGAGCACGCCCGTGCACTCGGCGACAAGCTGGGGCCGGTGCTGTTGCAACTTCCGCCGACGCTGCGGGTCGATCCGGCACTGCTCGACGCGTGCCTACGCTGTTTTCCGCCCGAGGTCCGGATCGCGGTCGAACCCCGGCACGATTCCTGGTGGATTCCGGAAGTTCGTGCCGTGCTGACCGAATGCGGTGCGGCGCTGTGCTGGGCCGATGTCCGCTCCCGTCCGGTCGCACCGCTGTGGCGGACGACGGACTGGGGTTATCTGCGACTGCATTCCGGACGTGCGACACCCGCACCGCGCTACGGACGCACGGCACTGTCCAGTTGGGCGCGACGGCTGGCCGACACCTGGTCCGATCGCGAAGAGGTATTCGTCTACTTCAACAATGATCCCGGCGGTGCGGCGGTGCACGACGCGATCGTCTTCGCACGCGCCGCCGCCGCGGCCGGAGCCACCGTCAGCCGAACACCCGCAACGGTTTTCAGCCGACGATAGCGTTCATGATGGTGCCCGCACTGGTTGCGATGACACCACCGAGCATCGCGCCGGCGAGCATCTTCGGCGAGTCCAGGGTGCCGCCGCTCCACTTCTCCCAAGCGAACCGGCCGCCCGCATAGGTGATGCCGCAGACACCCGACAGCAGCACAAACCAGGTCAGGTAGCGGACCATCTGCAGGATCTTCTCCGAATTGGGCGGCGCCTCCGGCGTCGGGTTCCCGATTTGAGCAAGAACGGTCTCGTGCAAGGTGATCAGCATCATGGGCACATACTCATTCCAGTCGAGGTGAGCGATGAGCGGCAGATAACCGAGCAATAACCAGATCGGTACCGGACAGTATGGGCGGTGCTTGCGGTTTTCGGGGCGGTCTCCGCGCAACCTGTCTGGAATGTCCGAAGGCGCGGCGCGACACGCCGGTGCACGGGTGTAGCATTTCGCCCGAAACCCAGCGCGGGAGCTCGGGCACGGCCGGGCTGAGAGGGCGGACCCCACGTTTCGCCGACCGCATGAACCTGTCCGGGTAATGCCGGCGTAGGGAGAGCGGTACCGGGATGTCTGCAACCACCGTTGATCGATCCGAGCGGCGCGAAGCACCGCTGACCCTGGACCAACCAGCGCCGAAGGTGCTCTCGTTCTGGGACCAGAGCGCATTCTGGGCGAACCTCGGGGTCAGCCTGTTCGCATTCTCCGGTGCCTACACCGTGCTGGCGCCCAATTCCGATGGCGCCGCCCAGATCTCCATCGCCGCGGGCATTCTCGCGATGATCATCGGAACGGTGGTCGGCGGACTCATGCTCGGCTTGGCCGCAGTGCCCGGAGCCAAGACCGGTAAGCCCGCGATGATGTTGCTGCGCGGCCTGTTCGGCGCGAAGCTCAGCTATCTGCCGACCGTGCTCAATATCGCGCAGCTGATCGGCTGGGGCACCTTCGAATTGATCGTCACCGGCGATGCGGCCGAGGAGTTGTTCGGTGGTGGGCCGCACTGGATTTATGTGGTCACCGCGGGTGTGCTGACGACGGTTTTGACGATCTGGCCGCTCGGTTCGGTCCGGATGCTGCGACGGTTCGTGACCGTCGGTGTGGTGATCGCGTTGATCTGGTTCTACGTCCAATTCGTGCGCGCGGGTCTGCCGGATCTCACCGCCAACCCGGGCGCGGCGGGCGGTGGGCCGTTCGGCGTGGACTGGAATCTGTTCTGGGTCGCGACCGATGCGGCTCTCGCGGTTTCGATTTCGTGGGTGCCGGTGGCCGCGGACTACACCCGGCACTCCCGCAGCACCGGCGCGGCATTCGGCGCGGCCAGCGGGGCATATGCGTTCACCCAGATCATCGCGTATGCGCTCGGGCTGTTCGCGCTGGCGCTGGCATCCGGCGACGGCGGGGTGTACTCGCCGTTCCTGAAGGTGACCCTCGGAGCGGTGTACTTCTTCATCTTCGTCTTCCGTGAGGCCGACCAGTCGTTCGCGAATGTGTACTCGACAGCCGTATCGATCCAGAACCTCGCGCCCCGGGTGGATCGCCGGGTGCTGTCGATCGGTCTGGGTGTGCTGATCACGCTGCTCGCGCTGCGGCTGAACATGGCGAACTACTTCGGCTTCCTCGGGCTGATCGGGTCGGTTTTCGTGCCGCTGCTCGGCGTGCTCGTCGCGGACTTCTTCCTGCGGGCGCGCGACCAGTGGGATACCTCGGCGCACGCGCCGTCGCGATGGGGCATGGTTTTCGCCTGGCTGGTCGGGCTGTCGGTCTACCAGCTGATCAACCCCGGCGACGCCGGAGTGTGGACCGACTTCTGGGTGGGCGTGCAGGAGAAGCTGCACTTCACCAAACAGGCGTGGATGAGCGCGTCACTGCTGTCATTCCTGGCCGCGGTGGTGGTCGCGTGGGGTGTGGGACGTCTATCGATGCTGCGCAAGTCTGCGTAGCCTCCGGACCATCACGCCGGTACCGCAGCAATCGCGTACCCGACACACGCGATGCCGGTTCTCCGAGCGTCATTCACCGCCGAACGCCCTCGCACAGAGTTCGACTGATGCACTGTCGCATATCCAGTGAGGACCTCGCACAGGTGCGCGGCTTGTGCGAGCTGCTCACAGGGGTGTGCGAGGCCTGCGGTCGGCCGACTTCGTGAGTGCCGACCAGTTCGTACGCCATTCGGGCGGCCTCGGCGAGTGTTTCGTGAGCGATTCGCCGAGACAGAGTATGGCTGTTCTGATCTCAGATCACGGCGGTCGCGGGTTTTCGATCTCTTTGCGGCACAAACTTTCTGATCACGCAATCTTGCGGGGCACGCAAGTTTGCGTATCGTGAAAGGCGTGGCATTCGTACTCGGGCTGCGGGAACGCAAGAAGCTCGCGACTCGGGAAGCGCTCGGATTCGCGGCTCTGCGGCTGGCGGTCGAGCGTGGGCTCGACAGTGTGCTGGTGGAGGACATCGCGGCGGCGGCGGGTGTTTCGCCACGTACGTTCAACAATTACTTCGCCAGTAAATACGAGGCCGTGTGCTCGGTGGCGGTCGATCGGGCCCGGCGGATCGCGAACGGACTGCACGACCGTCCGGCGGCCGAAGCGCTGTGGCCCGCGGTAATCCACGCGGTACTCGCCGAATTCCACGACGACGAGCTGCCCGATCCGGCATGGACTCACGGTATTCGGCTGATCACCGGCAAGCCTGCGCTGCAGGGTGAATATCTCAAGGCACAGGCCGTCATCCAGGAGGCCCTCGCGACCGCCATCGCCGAACGCACCGGCCGCGACCTGCACACCGATATGTTCCCGCGGATCATGGCTGGCGCGATCGCGACGGCACTGCAGGTCGCCATCGATCGCTGGGTCGCTGCGGACCCACCCACCGCGGCACTGCCCGTCATCCGGGAAGCGTTGCGGCAACTGTCCTATCTACCAGGAGCCTTTCCGATGGACGTCCCCACCAACCACACCCTGGCCGTGCCAGGTGCGTCGCTGTACTACGAGATCCGCGGCACCGGACCGCTGCTGCTGCTCATCCCGGGTGGCAATGGCGACGCCGGGAGCTTCGATCAGATCGCCGAACGCCTCGCGGATCGCTATACCGTGGTCTCCTACGATCGACGCGGCTTCTCCCGCAGCCCAGGGCAGGACCACAACGCGCAACTCGACGGCGCAGATGCCGCCGCACTGCTCACTCACCTCGGCGATCAACCCGCCGCCGTGCTCGGCAGCAGCTCCGGCGCCATCGTCGCGCTCGAATTGCTCACGACCCGACCCGAACTCGTGCATACACTCATCGCACACGAACCGCCGCTGGCGACCGTACTGCCCGATGCCGACAAGTGGCTCACCTTCTTGGACGAGGTCTACCAGACCAGCAAATCCGAGGGCTTCGTCGCCGCCATATCGCTATTCGCCCAGGGTGTCGGGCTGCGCCGAACACAGCCCGCCGAAGACCCCACGGCCGAAGCCGCCGCGATCAGTGCGCGCATCCAGCAGAACATGCAGTTCTGGATGGAATGCGAAATGCGCCAGTACGTTCGCTACACACCGGATTTCGACGCACTGCAACCCGTCGCCGACAAGCTCGTCCTCGCCATCGGACACGATTCGAAGGAAATGTTCCCGGCGCTGCCTAATGCGGTACTCAGCGAACGTCTCGGACTCGACATCGTGGAATTCCCGGGCGACCACGTCGGATACCGAAGCGCCCCCGAGGAATTCGCCACTCAACTCCATACGTTGCTCGACAAGCGCGGATAGGTACGAGTGTCCTAGCGGGCATTGGCGCGAGACAGATTCCAGCTCTGCCACATGTCGTCGTCGAGACTCGTGCGGATGGGACCGACTATTTTCGCGCGATGTGGCTGCGGGAGTCGGTCGAGGGCGGGGAAGATATCGGGAGAGAGTCTGCTGAGGTAGAGCGTGTCGAGGTTCTCGCCGTGCTGCCAGCGATCGATATTTCGTGCCGCGACAAGGCCTTCCGGGTTGAGCACGGCCAGCACGAACAGCGTCGAGATGGCGGTGCCGATGGCGGCGCGCGGCAGCCAGGTGCCGTCGAGGCGCAGCACCGCCGCGATCATCAGCAGGTACACCAGCCCCAGCCACAATTCGCATACCTCCACGAGCACGCGCAGGACAGTGAACCCATAGGCCTGCTGATAGGTCCACATGCGGCCGAGGGCCGAGGCGACGATGATCAGCGTCAGCACGCCGATCGCGCACAGCAGGATGCGCAGCCAGGCCCGGTCGACGGCGGATTCCTCTGCGGCCCAACGTAATACGACGGCGATTACGGCGAGGGTGAGGATAGTGACGATCGAGAGCTGCCAGAATCCGCTGCGCGCGTATTCGGCGTAGGTCAGATTCGCGGTGCGCTGGACGTAATCGTCACCGCCGAACAATGCGACGAACTGGGCACCGACGAAGACCGCGAACAGGATGGTCAGAGCGCCCACCGGCAGTGCCCATTCCATCCGTCGCAGGCATCGGCCGGACGGCTCGCCTGTCGCCGCGGCTCGCGGACCCGCAAGCAGATACATCGCCCCGACGCTGCCGAGCCCGAGTACCGCGAACAGCACGATCCACTGCACGACCGATGCCGCGTCGACCTGTGGCGTCAACGCGTCGAGCAGTGTCGCGAATGTCGCATCGGCGCCGCCCAGCAACGGCACGAACACCGCCAACAACGCGAGCGTCACCGCAACCGACATCCCGGCCCGCCACGACCGCCGCGCTGGACCTTCACCGATCCGCCCGAACGCCGAATACACCCACGGAATGCCCGCAATAGACTCGATCGGCACCGCGATCACGTCGTACCACGCGCCATATACCGACCGCCGCCCAACGACAGCCAACGACCCGGCCACCACGGCCCCTACGACACAGAGCGCGAAAAGCCACCCTGCGGCCCGCACCGCACCCACGGCCAGCAACGCCAACGCCAGGGCTGTCCACCACACCCGCCCCCAATTCGCAGCGCGACCACGGAATACCGATCCGGCCGCAACAGCCTCCGCACCACGGTCCCCCAGCGTCGAGCGACTGCCGATGACGACTGGACCAGCGGTTTCCGCAGCACGCTCTCCTGCCCCCGATGCGGGCGAATGCGCCGATTCGAACGGATCCGCTATCAACGACGCACCCTCATCCACCGCGCCCCGACTGTCCGAAGAATCAGTTCGACCTGGCTCTACCCCACCCGTGGGGAGCATTTCAGCACCGTCAGCCACGGGGACAGGCGGCTCCAGCTCGTGCTCATCTGTCGTCGCCGTGGGCGATTCAGACAACGGATTCGGTATCGATGGTGCATCGTCGCGCACCATGCCGCCGCTGCTCCCATCGGACTGGTCGAGCTGCGCGCCAGCACCTTCGACCGACGTCGTGCCACCGGGCACCTCAGGGGCCGAGCGCCCTGGGCGCGGCTCCATTGTTTGCGAGGCGGCCGAATGATGTGTCGAGACCGCCGCTTCGGCCGTGCGTCGGGCGCGGCGGTCCACCGTGAATACCGCGGCCGCTGCCACCGAACCGGCGAGTACCCAACCGATTCCAGGTCGGTCCAGCGGGACGAAGACCGCGCCCGCGAGGCCCGCGATACCCGCTGCGGGCAGTGCGCCCGCCGGGCAGGCAATGCGCCGCCACCTCGGCAGTTGCACCGGCCAGGGTCGCGGTGCCGGGAATCCGGAACTCGGCGGCGGAACCGGCGGCATGGTCGGTGGCAGACTGATCAACACATTCGACGGGCTCGACCACACACTCGGTGAGGTCGGCGCATCCGCTACCGACTGGTCTCCCACGTTCGGCTCCGATTTCGCTGCGGATGGCGCAGGTGATTCCGGTCGCGCTGGTTCGGGTTGGTCTGGCATGAGTGTCCCCTCCTACGGGCGTGCGGGATCATCCCGGGACCTCGTTGGTCCGGGCTGCGGAATATCGGAGTGCGTTAAGGGGCCGGGAGAACCACGCGAATGCGCGAGCCCGGATCGGTGACGGCTATTGTGCCGCCGTGTAGGTCGACGATCCAGCGCGAGATGGCAAGCCCCAGTCCGGTACCGCCCCCGTCGGCGCGCCCGCCGCGGGTGAAGCGGTCGAAAATGGTGCCGCGCTCGGCGATCGGAATGCCGGGGCCTTGGTCTTGGACGTCGATGACCAGCCCGCCGCGGTCGGCGCGGGCCTCGATGCATACTTCGCCACCGGCGGGTCCGTGGCGGGCGGCGTTGTCGAGCAGGTTGAGCAGCACCTGATGCAAACGTGCACGGTCTGCGAAAACGCTTGCGCTGCTTGGTTGCACATCGGTGCTGAAGCGCACGCCGCGCCCGAGCGCCGCGGCGGCCACCTCGGCCTCGGCGATGACTTCGGCCAAAAGCGGTGTGACGCTGAGTTCTTCGCGGCCCAGCGCCCGGGCGCCGGATTCGATGGTGGACAGGTCGAGCAGTTCGGAGACGAGTCGGCCGAGCCGTTCGGTTTGGGCGAGTGCGGTGCGCAGGGTTTTGTCGTCGGGTTCGCAGACACCGTCGACCATGTTCTCCAGCACCGCATTCAGCGCGGTGATGGGCGTGCGCAGTTCGTGGGAGACATTGGCGATCAGGTCGCGGCGCTGCTGGTCGGCGGCGGCCAGATCGGCGGCCATCTGGTTGAAGGCCACCGCCAGTTGCCCGACCTCGTCGCGGGAACTGGCCCGCACTCGACGGGTGTAATCGCCCTGCGCCATGCGCTTGGCCGCCGCCGTCATCTCCCGCAACGGCCGAGTGGTGCCGTGCGCGAGGATTTGCGAGGTAATCAACGCGATCACCGTTGCCGCGATGGTCGTCCTCGGCGGCAGCCAGCCGATCCGCAGCCGGAAGAACCCGAATGCCACTCCGGCCGACCCGAGCATCAGAATCGCGAACTTCAGCTTGATCGATGTGACCGGATCCAGCGGCCGCGGCAGCATCTCCGCGACCGCGTCCGATAGGCCACGCAGCTTCCGCGAAATCGCCGCGCGCGCAACATCCTCGCTCATCGCGCATCCAGCGCATAGCCGACACCGTGCACTGTGCGGATCACATCCGCTCCGAGCTTGCGGCGCAAAGCCTTGATATGACTGTCGACCGCCCGAGTGCCCGCGGCTTCGGCCCAGTCCCAAACCTCTTCGAGCAATCGCTCGCGGGCCAGCACCACGCGGGGACGTCGTGCCAGCCGAGCCAGCAGGTCGAATTCCAGCGGGGTGAGCTGCGCTTCGATATCGGCGCGCCACACGCGACGCTGATCCACATCGATGCGTAGGTCGCCGACGATGATGGTGGCGCCATCGCGTTCGACGGCGCGGTCCATGCGGCGTAGCAGCGCGTGGACGCGGGCAGCGAGAATACGAAGCGAGAACGGCTTGGTCAAATAGTCGTCCGCGCCGACGCCGAGTCCGATGAGCTGATCGGTTTCGTCGGTGCGCGCGGTGAGCATCAGGACCGGAATCGGGCGCGCGGCCTGTATGCGGCGGCACACCTCGAGACCGTCGAAGCCGGGCAGCATCACATCCAGCACCACCAGATCGGGCACGACCGCTTCGGCCGCCGCGACCGCCCCCGGACCGTCATGGGCCAGCTCGACGCTGAACCCCTCGGACCGCAGTCGCGCCGCCACCGATTCGGCGATGGTCACCTCGTCGTCGACCACCAGAATCCGTCGCGCCGCCTGCCCGAAGCCCGCCGCCTGCTGTTCCATGAACCGAAACCCTAGCCACCGGCTGTGGAGAGAACCCGCATCAATTGTGGAGATTCCGTGTGCACCGCCGACGGCCGCAGCTCGACAGGGCCGCGTCGACGACATCAAACCGTGTCCCACCTGCAACTCCAGCGCATACCGAGAAGCGGCGACCACGGCGGAAAGTTAGCGACATGGTTGCCATGGGAAGGATCGGGATACGCTTGCTCGTCGCCGCGGTCATCGCGGTCATCGCCCCCTCTGTACTCTCCGGTACCGCGATGGCCGCACAGATGGCGACAATGGGCGGCGGCTCGGGCATTGTGCTCGACGGCCGCGCGGTATGCACCCTCACTACGGTCGGCTACGACAGCGCCGATCGGATGGTCGGACTCACCGCCGGACACTGCGCCGAGATCGGTATGCCTGTCCAGTCCGAGACACAGCAAGCGGGCGTCATCGGCACCGTCGCCGCGGTCGACCACAACAACGACTTCGCCGTTATCGAATTCGACCGCACCAAGGTCACGCCGGTTCGCCAAGTGGCGCAGACCTATATCGGTGGCATCGGCGTACCGCCGCGACCGGGCGATATCGTCTGCAAGAACGGCCGCACCTCCGGCTTCGACTGCGGCGTGGTGTGGGATACGCGCGAGTGGTGGTTCCAGAGCCAGCTCTGCTCCAGACCGGGCGATTCGGGCGGTCCGGTCACGCTCGGCGACCGCCTGGTCGGGATGAATATCGGGCATATCGGGGTCATGGTGCTCGGCGTGACCCTCTTCGACATGGCCTGCGGCACGGCGGCGGTGCACGATCCGGCCGTGGCGATCGAGATCGGCGTCATCCTGGGTGAGATGGATCGGTCGGGTGGCGTCGGCGCCGGTTTCCGGACGCTGTGAGATCACGGCTGCAATTCCGGCCCGTCCGTTCCTGCACTCGATGCCGAAATGCGCCGACTGTCAAGCGAATACGGAATCACCCTGATCGGCTCGAACCCGTTGTCGCCACCACACCTGCGCGCGTATCGGCAGGCGTTATCCGTTCAGCTCGGCAAGTAGGAAGTCGCGGGCAACGCTGGATGCTCGTTCGAACTGCTCCTCGTAGACGGCGAAGTGAGGGCCGGGGACAAGCGCCAGTCGTTTGGGCTCCAGAGCTTCGGCGTAGCTCTGCAGCGCGATATCGCTGGGGGTCAGAGTGTCTTGATCGGCGATCACCATCAGCAGTGGTGTCGGAGAAACGCGCTGCAGGAACGCTTCTGGGGCGTAGGACTGGAATTTGTCGACGCTGGAAAGTGTGACCTCGTTGCGCCACGTGGGTATCTGCGGGCCGTTGGCCATCAACCAGTTGTAGACCTCGAGACCGGGCATGGCGACGAGTTCGGTGGGGTCATCGGATGCCGCCTTGATCATCTGATGTGGTTTGCCCGACGCGCGGGCCTGGCGGTCAGCGGCGATGGCCGCATGGACCGCCGGCAGCATGATGGATGGCACCAAACTGCGGAAGTTGGCCCAGCCGTTGGTCAATGGCACCTGCGACACGACCGCTCGCACGCGTCGATCGGTCGCCGCGACGACCAACACGTGTCCGCCCGCGAAACTGGTCCCCCAGATGCCGATGCGTTCCGGATCGATGCCCTCGAGGGTCTGGGCGAAGGTGATCGCATCGCGGTAGCCCTCGATCTGGGCGAACGGATCGACTTCGTAGCGAGGTTCACCATCGGAAGTCCCGAATCCAGGATGGTCGTACACCAGACACGCCAGGCCTGCTCTGCTGAACACCTCGGCGAAGGGGGCCACCCATTCCTTGACGCCCGCGAAGCCGTGCGTCATCACCACCAGCGGGACAGGACCCGACGCCGCTTCCGGCCGGTAGAGCCATCCACGTAACGTCACTGCGCCACTGGTGAATTCGATATCGACCCGCATGCGATGCCCTCCATTACTTCCGTCCTGTAACGAAGGTACGGCGCGAGTGGCACAATGTCGAAGGCCCAGTCGATGATCTCCGGATACCGCGCGGCAGGCTGGCTACCATGACGAGGATGCTGAGCAACGCACACATCGAAGCCCGCATACCCACCCAGGATCTGGCCCGAGCCCGCCGCTGGTACGCCGAGAAACTGGGCCTCGAACCGGTCGAAGAACGCGAGGGCGGCCTGCGCTACGAAGGTGCGTCGGGCGTCTTCTGCCTGTTCGCCTCCGCCGGGGCGTCCGACGGCTCGTTCACCCAGCTGGGTTTCTACGTCGATGACATCGAGGCAACCGTCGCGAGCCTACGGGCCCGCGGCGTGGTTTTCGAGGAATACGACGGCACGGTGAACGGGATCATGGATATCGAAGGCAACTATCCGAGCAAGGGGCGAGCCGAGCGGGGCGCATGGTTCCGCGACAGTGAAGGCAATATGCTCGGTATCGGTCAGGTCATTCCCTAGCGCACCGATCCGCCTCCGAGGCGAAGGTCATCAAGGCAGCGCAGGTAGGAGCCACCGGCGAAATCCGGTTCCCACCCGGTCCGGTGTAGCGGCTCAGCCAGTCCTGCGGCAGGGCGACCACGCGGAGAACGCGTCCCCGCGTGCGGCATGCTGCGCGGTCATGCCCATCATCGCGAAAACATAAGTCCCCCACCGGAATACGCCTGCGGTCGCCGCGGAGCGCAACGCCGCGGGAACTCGAAATATCTCAGATTCGAGCGAGCTTGCGCGCATCCTTGCGGACACCGAAAGAGGTGACGATCTCCATGATGCCGAGGATGATCAGCCACCACCCGGCGACCAAGGCGAGCGTCGCCACCGATGCGACCGGCCATGCGATCAGCACCACACCGCCGATCGCGGTGATGATTCCGAAGAGACCCTCCCAGCCCCGACCGGGCAGCGTCGGCTCGGAGATCGCCGCCATCAGCAGCGCGACACCACGGAACAGCCAGCCGATACCGATCCACAGGCCGAGCAACAGAATCGATTCCAACTCGTCACGAAAGCAGAAGACACCGATGATGATCGACAACACACCACTGATGAACGCGAGAACCCGGATTCCGGGGCTGGTGTGTGTGCCGAATGCGGCCACCAACTGCAGGAAGCCACTCACCACCAGGTAGATGCCGAAGATGATGCCCGCGGCGAGCAGCGTCACACCGGGCCATACCAGGATCATTACACCGAGGATCACCGACAGGATGCCGGTGACCAGAACCGTTTGCCACGCACTGCGCGCAAGCGACTGCAGAGGACCCTCTAGCACGCTGTTTGTCGTCATGACGTGATGTTAGGCCGCGAAACAGCAGTTTTCTGGGAATTTGCTAGACGAACGCAATGAGGGCCGTCAGGCGGGTGTCGCGATGTTCACCATCCACGCGATACCGAAACGATCCAGGCACATGCCGAATTCGTCGCCCCACATCTGCTTCTCCAACGGCACGGTCACCGTGCCACCGGCGCACAGCTTGTCCCAGTAGCCGCGCAGTTCGTCGGCGTCGTCACCGGAGAGACTGATCGAAATACTGCTTCCGGGTTTGTACTCCATACCTGGCGGGGTATCCGAGGCCATCAGCGTGAATCCACTCGGCGTCTCCAGCATGCCGTGCATGATCAGCTGCGCGCCGGGCGCGTCCTTATCCCCCATATCCCCGAAAGTCTGCATCGTCAGCGTGCCGTCGAACACATCGCGATAGAACTCCAACGCCGTGCGCGCCGAGTCGGAAAAACTGATGTACGGGTTCAGCCTGGAGGTCATAGGAACGCTCCTTGGTGGTAGTTGGCCGCCATCGCCGAGGTTAGTCCTCCGACTCGGACAGTGGGCTCGATAACGGGGTACTCGCTCACGTTTATCGCCGAGAGGGCTCGGGTAGTCATCCCTAAGTGGCTCTCGTCGTGTGCACCCATGGGGTGAAGCGGGTGGGTCGGGTTCGCGATCTCGGGTGGCTAGGAGAAGAGGGTGGCGGTTGTTCTCGTGCTGCAGGCACGTGGCCTCGGTGATCTGCTCACCGCGGTTCCCGCGTTGCGCGCGCTGCGACGGGCGAAACCGCGTGATCAGATCGTCCTCGCCGCTCCGCACCGTCTGAAGCCCATCGTCGACCTGATCGCCTCCGTCGACTCCATGATCCCGACCGCCGACCTGAGCGACCTGCGCTGGGATGCACCCCAACCCACGCTTGCGGTGAATCTGCACGGACCGAGCGCCGAAAGCATCGTCGCGCTCACCAAGACCGATCCCGGACGCATCCTCTCCTATCGCAATCCGGCGTTTCCGGAGCTGGAGGGCCCGGAATGGCATGCGGATATGCATCACGTCGAGCGCTGGTGTCATCTGCTCGAATCCGACGGCATCGTCGCCGATCGCCGCAATCTCGGACTCGTCCCCCCGGTCGCCACCACTAGTCGCCGCGATTGCGTCGTGGTCCATGTGGGAGCCGGGGCACCGGCTCGCCGTTGGCCGCCGGACCGATTCGCCGCGGTCGTGCGGCATCTGCTCGTGCTCGGTCGCGAAGTGGTGCTCACCGGTGACCCGTCCGAGCGCGACACCGCGCTGAATATTGCCGCACGCGCGGGCCTACCCGTGGGCCGGGTGCTCGCGGGTGAGCAGAACCTCATCGAACTCGCTGCCACGGTCGCCGAGGCCGCACTCGTCATCTGCGGTGATACCGGCGTCGCGCATCTGGCCACCGCCTTCGGAACCCGCACCGTGTTGTTGTTCGGTCCGACACCGCCGCGCTGGGGTGGGCCGCCACCGCATCTTCTCGGTAGGCACGCGGTGCTGTGGGCCGGCCAGCTCGGCGATCCGATGGCCGATACCCCCGACCCCGGATTACTGCGGATCGGTGTCACCGAGGTGATCAGCGCGATCGACAAGCAGCTCGCCAAGCGGGCGTGGCCGGGCGGCGGAAACAATCGCGGACGCACGACGTATCGCCGCGTGGGTTGACCACCATTCAGGCGTTGCCCTCGGCGCGGGCGTTGCTCAAGGCTGCGGCATAGGCCGCTAGCGCGCTGGGCCAGAACTGCTCCAGATAGTCACGCGCGTCGCCCAGTCCGCGGGGGTCGAGGAAGTACAGCCGCCGATTACCGTCCGGGCGCATCATCACCAGTCGGGCCGCGCGCAGTACACGCAGATGCTGCGATGCTGCCGAGCTGGTTACGCCGACGAGTTTCGCGAGATCACCGACCGACATCGGCGCGGTCGGCAGTGCTTCGAAAATGGCCCGACGGGTCGGGTCAGCGAGCGCCTCGATGGCCAGAACTCCATTAGTCGGCACTGAAACAGTGTGGGCGACTTACCTCGGGTTGGTCAATTTCGCGCAATACGGGTTTCTCCAGGTAGATAACACAGTAACGCCATATCGTTACCTAGCCGTAACCAGCCAACTGGGCTTTCCCGAGCCTGTGGCGGTTGCCACAGGATTACGAAACCCCAATGCCGGTCCCGTACGTTCGATCCATGCCCGTGACCGTACCGTTACCTTATCGTCTCGGCTCGACCCGTTCACGCCGCAACCGCGCCGCAACCAGGGTGGTTGCCGCGGCGGCGGCCGTCAGCGCCTCGCTCGGCGTTTCGGCCGCCGTTGAGCCCGACGCACTGGCCGGAAAGACCGAGCTGTCGGCCGACCGAACCAGTGATGCCGTCGCCTTCACCGCATTCACCCCGCGCGAGGCCCAGATGCCACAGACCGTACCCGAGGCCGTGAGCTGGGAGCAGCACCGCATCGCCGCCGAGGCGGCCCGGCCGCGCACCGTTCGTCCCATCGCGGGCGTGCTGACCTCCAACTTCGGCATGCGCTGGGGTGCGCTGCACGCGGGTCTCGATTTCGCCGATCCGATCGGGACCCCGATCGGTGCGGTCACCGACGGCACCGTCATCGAGGCGGGTCCGGCCTCCGGCTTCGGCATGTGGGTTCGGGTGCAGCAGGATGACGGCACCATCGGCATCTACGGCCACGTGAACGATATTCTGGCCACCGTCGGTCAGCAGGTGCGCGCTGGCGATGTCATCGCCACCGTCGGCAACCGCGGCTTCTCCACCGGCCCGCACCTGCACTACGAAGTCCACCCGGGCGAGGGCACCCCGATCGATCCGATGCCCTGGCTCGGCGCGCGCGGTATCGCCGTCGGCTTGGCCGCAGAGTAAGCGCTCCCTATCCGATTCGGCCACCGGCGCATTCGCGATTCGATGAGGGGATGGCGAATGCATCCGGTGGTCGATTTCTAGTACCGCGGTATCACCCCCGAATGGCGCTGCAGCGTGACGTGGTCGTGCGTCGTCGATTCCTACCGTCGGCTCATGTCGACGATCGATAGTGTTTCCGCCCCTGGCGATTCCGCGCGCGACCATCGCCCCGCCGTCGGCGCGGACCTGCCGCGTGACCCTCGCCTGCATCGCCCG
This sequence comes from Nocardia sp. NPDC050630, assembly GCF_044457245.1. Lineage (NCBI taxonomy): Bacteria > Bacillati > Actinomycetota > Actinomycetes > Mycobacteriales > Nocardiaceae > Nocardia > Nocardia sp. NPDC050630. Next base: position 51,203 of record NZ_JBITGN010000020.1, on the reverse strand, counting down.
CTGCTGTGGATGGCGGCCGCGATGGCTGCGCTGGTCCTGTTCTCGGCCGGTGGCATGGCATTCGACGACCGGATGCTGCTCGATGAATCCGTATGGCTCAAACCGCTCGAGTTCGGGCTCGCATTCGTGCTCTACGGGATCACGCTGGCATGGCTGCTGTCGTTGCCGCACAAGGGAAGTCGGGTTACCTGGTGGATGGGGGCAGTCTTCGCGGTCACCGGATTCGTGGACGTCGGGTTCATCGTGGTGCAGGCCGCGCGCGGCACCTACAGCCATTTCAACAGCGAGACCGATGCGGTGAACTCGGTCGGTCAGATGGTGTTCGCGTCCGGTGTTCCCGGCTTGTTCTTCGCCAATCTCGTAATCGTGCTGATCCTTTCGTGGCAGCGTTTGGTGGACCGGCCGACCGCGCGGGCCGTTCACGCCGGACTCGGCCTCGCTGTCGTGGGGATGGCGCTCGGGTACCTGATGGGGTTCACCGGAAAACAGTTGGTGCGCGATACCAACGGCAATGTGGTCGAGTTGGTGGCCGGCCATACCGTGCTGGAGAACCCGTCATTGGACGCACGTGACGGTGTCGCAGGTATGCCGATCACGCATTGGAGCACCACCGGCGGCGATCTGCGGATCCCGCATTTCCTCGGACTGCACGCCATTCAGGTCTTGCTACTCGCGGTCGTCGTGCTGGCCTGGTTGGCGCCGCGTTATCCGTGGCTGCGGGCCGAACGCACGCGCGCCGCGCTGATCAGTGTCCTCGCATCGGGTTATACCGGCCTACTCGCGATCGTGTTTTGGCAGGCGATGCGAGCCCAATCGCTCGTGCATCCGGACGGTCCGACGCTGTTCGCCGCCGGTGTATTGATCTGGATGGTTGCTTTGCTGACTTTCGGCGTCTACTGGCGGGCCCGCGCCGCGGCGAATCACAGCCGCAACGCTCCGAGTGCCGTGCGAATGTTCGCCGCGGGGAGGCACACCCGCGGATAGTAGCAACAGCGCTCGCTGCGTTCCTGCTCCTATGGCCCTCAGGCGGCGACATCTCCAGTACGGTGGTCGAGCGCGCTGAGTGTGACCAGACCCGGAACACTCGTTCGGAAGAGCCGAGAAAGGTTGTTCAATGGCCCTGACGAATACCTTCGCCGTCATCCAGACTGTCGTACTGGCAGCATGGTTCGGCGCCATGGTCTATTCGATCGTCGTGGTGCAGCAGTTCCAACTGCGCGCCGCCGATCCGGATGAGTTCGAGGACATCGGCCAACTGATGGCCAGCGGCTCGCGGCGCAGGATTTTACGGCTGGCTGTACTGATCGCGATCTCCGGAACCGGCCTCGCCATCAGCCGCGCCACCGACACCCCCCGACCGAGCACCGAGTGGATCGTCTTGATGTGTATCAAGCTGGTGCTGTTCGTTATCGCGTGCGGTGCGTTCGCGTATCAGTCGTGGTGGGTGTGGCCGAAGCGGATCTTCGCGCTCCCCGCGGAGATGCCTGGCGTGCGGCGGACGTTTCTGATCACGTCGCTGGTGATGACGGTGACACTCGGCTTGATACTCGCCATCGACGTGATCGCGGCGACCGCGTAGGGTCAGGCGCCGCCCGCCATCGCGGACAGAATGGTCACCGACGAGCCGTCCCGCACCGCCGTCGCCAGCCCCTGCTCGGTCCGCACGTCGTTGTCGTCGACGTAGACGTTCACGAACCGGTGCAACTTGCCGTCGGTGACGATGCGGCCCTGCAGACTGTCGTACCTGGATTCCAGGTCGGCGATGATCGCGCCCACCGTCTCCCCCGACGCCTCGACTCGCTTCTCGCCGCCGGTGTGCCGTCGCAACACCGCTGGAATACTGACCGTGACCGTCATCGGAACGCATCCTTCCTGCACCATTCGCAGATTCGCCTCGGATAGTACGCGGGCCCGCAATAATTCGGCATGGACTGCACGGTCGGCATAGAGTCGAGAAAGTGGCGTCGACCGGAGAGGAGCCGCTCGTGATCGACGAGTACGACGTTGTGATCGTCGGCGGCAGCCTCGCCGGATGCGCGGCCGCAATCAACTTCGGACGCAGGGGCTTTCGCGTCGCCGTACTCGAGGCGCATCGTGACCCCGCCTTCTATAAACGATTGTGCACGCACCTCATCCAGCCGACCTCATTACCTGCGGTTCAGCGCCTAGGGCTCGATAGCCCCATCGAGGCCGCGGGCGGCGTTCGGATGCACACATCGTTCTGGACGCCGGTCGGCTGGGCGCACGAGCACAGCGTCGCTGATCTCGATCGGCACGGATACATTCTTCGTCGATCGGTGCTCGATCCACTCATCCGTGAAATGGCTTCCGCGACAGCTGGTGTGGATCTCGTGCTCGGCGCCAAGGTGCGAGCACTACACCGGACAGGCAGCCGGATCGACGGCGTGGTGGCACACGTCGATGGTGCTGAGCGGACGGTGCGCGGACGTATGGTAATCGGTGCCGACGGTGTGAATTCCCGGATCGCCGAGGCGGCGGCGCTTCCCGCGCGCTTGTCCCCCAACCGGCGGGCGAGCTATTTCGCGTACTTCCGGAACGTGCCGATCCCGGAGGGCAACTTCCGGGTCTGGTTAATGCCCCCGGATGCGCTCGGCCTGATCAACTCCGATGACGGACTTACGCTCGTCTCGATGTTGGTGGACAAACAGCGCGTCCCCGACCTGTTGGAGGGCAAGGAGGACTATTTTCGGCGCCGCTTCGCCGAACTTCCCGATCCACCGGATCTGTCTCGGGCAGAACGGGTTTCCGACATCATCGGAACGAAAGACCGGCCGAATGTGACGCGGTTGCGGATCGTTCGCCCCGGCTTGGCGCTCCTCGGCGACGCCGCGCTCTCCGCGGATCCGCTGCGCGGGGTCGGCTGCGGCTGGGCGATCGAGAGCGCCGAGTGGTTGGCCGAGACCACCGCCGACGCATTGGCCACCGGTGATCCGGACCGTCTGGATTCGGCATTGCGGCGGTATCAGCGCACGCACCGACGCCAGTTGTGGCCGCAGCAACTGGTGTTCAACCGCAATAGCCGCCAGGCGGCGCCACCACCACCGGTGCGGAAGCTGCTGGCGACCGCGGCCGCGGATCCCTATGTGGCCGAGCGGTTCTGGCCCGTCATCCAGCGAACCGCGTCCGCCAAGACATTGCTGTCGCGGCGGGTGCTCGCGTCGGTGCGCCGCGTCGGGGGCGGCCGACTCGATGGCTGGCGCATCCCCGAGCCCATCGCGTCATCGCGTCCCGAACTCTTCATCGACCAGGTCGAATAGTTCGTCGTCGGTGACGGAGTCCAGTTCGGACCGCGATTGGTCGGTCTGAGGCGCGCGCATCCCGCTTTCGAGGCGAGTCAGCGTGCGGCGGACCGACTCTCGTTCCGTCTCGTCCGACAGGGATTCGAGCAGTGCTTCGATCTGCTGGAGCGCGCCGCTGATCTGGGTCATCGGCGACGGCGCCGACCGGGGCACCAGGTTGGCCGAAATGTACTGCGCCACTGCCTTCGGCGTGGGGTAGTCGAAGACGAGTGTGGACGGCAGGCGCAACCCGGTGGCCTGCGCGAGCCGGTTGCGCAGTTCGACGGCGGCGAGCGAGTCCAATCCGAGTCCGGTGAATGTTGTTGCCGGATCCACCCGGTTCGTACCGGCGACGATCGCAACATGTTCACCGACCACCGCCAGCACGGCGGCCGCACGCGCGGCGTCGGCCAAGCCCGCCACACGCGCTGCGAGTCCCGAACCGAGTTGCGGCGCTCGGGCTGTCAAGCTTCGGAGCATCTCGTGGCTCGATCCGGCCCGCAGCGCGGCCGGATTGATACGTGCTGCCACCAGTGCTGGTTGCTGCGCCGTCAGTGCGGTGTCGAATAGTGCGAGGGCAGCGTCGGTGTCGAGTGGGGTGATGCCGAGGCGCTGCCAACGCGCGTGATCTGCCGGAGACAGGCGAGCAGCCATACCCGCATCCGCCCACGGCCCCCACGCCAACGACAACGCGGGCAATCCCGCCGCATGCCGCTCCCGCGCCAACGCATCCAACTCCGCATTCGCCGCCGCGTAGTTGGCCTGCCCCGGCGTGCCGAGAGTCCCCGCGATCGAGGAAAACAACACGAACACCGACAAATTCAATCCGCGGGTCAGCTCGTCGAGAATCCTGGCACCATCAACCTTCGGTGCCCACACCCGCTCGAACCGCTCAACCGTCAACGATGCGACAGTCGCGTCATCGAGCACACCAGCAGCATGGATCACCGCCGTCACCGGCGGCTCCATACCAGCCAAAACCGCCGCCACCGCATCCCGATCAGTCACATCACAGACCACCACACGACCAACACCACCGACACCGACACCGACACCGACACCGACACCGACACCATCGACATCGACATCGACATCGACATCGACATCGACATCGACATCGCTACCACCACTACGACTCAGCAACACCAAATGCCGCACACCATGTGAGCGCACCAGATGCCGCGCCAACACCGCACCCACACCACCAGTACCACCGGTAATCAACACCGTGCCCCCACCCCAACCCGGCATCTCTCGTGTCGCTGCGGGCACACGCTGCAACTGTGGCACCGACGCCGCACCATGACGCCACTGCACCTGTGAATACCCGGACGCCACAATCGCATCCCAATCCGTACCCTCCGGATCATCGGTATCCACCAAAACAATCCGACCCGGAAACTCCGCCTGCACCGACCGCACCAAACCCCACACACCCCCGACACCGTCCCGCGTCCACACCACCAGAGACGCATCCGAGTCTCCCGCAACGAACTCGCGCACCTCACCCAACACCGCAATAACACCTGTACCGCCATCCAGCCGCCGCACCGGCGACGAGACCACCCCCGGCGGCAGATCCACACCGACCCAACCCAACTCGAACAGCGCGTCGTTGCGGGTGATACGGCGGCCGGTGAGCTGTGACGCGTCGACGGGGCGATAGACGAGTTTGTCGATCGACAGCACCGGAGCACCGAATTCGTCGACCGCAGTGATGGTCCATGCGGACTCGCCGGCCGCGGCGGCCCGTACCCGCAGCGCGGTCACTGCGCTGCGATAGCGGCGGACCCCGCTCCAGCTGAACAACATTCGGCCACTGCCGGTGCCGTCGATCGAGACCATCGCACCGCCGTGCAGTACGGCGTCGAAGAGGCCCGGATGCAGTCCGTATGCGGTGGCGTCGCTGTGTGTCCCGGGGTCGAGGGCGACCTCGACGTACAGGTCGCCATCCCGGAGCCATGCCGCTTGCACACATAGGAAGGTGGTGCCGTAGTCGAACCCGACTTGGGCTAATCGAGCATAGATCTCGTCTACGCCGATCGGTTGCGCGCCAGGCGGCGGCCAAGTGGTGAGGGCGCCGAACGCGGCAAGATCGGAATCGCGGGCGGGAGCGATCGAACCAGCGGCGTGGCGCGTCCAGTCGGCATCGCCGGCCTCGGGCCGAGAGTACACCGCGATCGGGCGTGCACCGGATTCCGCTGCGGCACCGACGGTAACCTGGATTTGCACCGCCTCACCAGCTTCGAAGGTCAGCGGCACCTCGAGCGTGAGCTCGTCCAGGTATTCGCACTCGACCTGTTCGCCAGCGCGCAGCACCATTTCCACGAACGCTGTTCCGGGCACGACTACTGTGTCGAGCAATACGTGATCGGCAATCCACGGATGGGTTTGTACAGACATCCGTCCGCCGAATATCTGCTCGGCCGTTCCCGCAACCACCAACGCGCTGGTGAGGATCGGGTGGTTGAGCGGATTGGCGGCTGCGGCGGGTTGTGGGTCGAGCCAGTAGCGTTGATGTTCGAACGGATAGCCGGGCAGATCGACCCGTTTCCCACCCTGACCAGCGAAGAACCGCGACCAATCCACATCGACACCCCCACAATGCGCGTCAGCAACAGCACGCACAAGAGTCTCGACCTGACCACGCCCACGACGCTGAACCGCGACCACCGCCTCCGCATCAATCAACCCCGCCAACACCGCATCCGGCCCCACCTCGACAAACCGAGTACCACCCACCCGCCGGACCGCGGCGACACCGTCAGCGAACCGCACCGGCTCACGCACCTGGCGCACCCAATAGCCCGGATTCGCCAACAACTCCGACTCCAGCCGACCCGTTACGTTCGACGCAATCGGGATAAGGGGCCGCTGCCACACGAGCCCCGCACACACTGCGGCGAATTCATCGAGCATGGGGTCCATCAACACCGAGTGGAAGGCGTGACTGACCGTCAGACGGCGGGTACGCCGGTCTGCCCAGCGTGCCTCGAGTTCGGCAATGCCCGCCTCCGGACCCGAGACCACCACCGCCCCTGGCGCATTGATCGCCGCGACCGAAACCCCCTCCGGCAAGTCACCGAGCACACCGACCACGCCGCTCTCGACCACCACGCCGACTTTGCCGACCACAGCGCTCTCATCGACCTTCCCTACCTCACCGGCCCTCCCAACCTCACCGGCCTTACCTGCCCTCCCGACCTCACCGACCTCACCGACCTGACCGGCCTTACTGACCTCACCGGCCCCACCGGCCCCACCGATCGCGTCGACTTCGCCGATCGCGCCGACCTCACCGATCTGGATTGCCAGCATCGCACCACCAGCCGGGAGTGCCGCCATCAAACGCCCACGAGCAGACACCAAACGCACCGCATCCGCGAGCGACAACACCCCCGCCACGTGTGCGGCGGTGATCTCACCAACCGAATGCCCGATTACTAAATCCGGTGTCACACCCCAGGATTCGAGCAGACGCACCAGTGCGACCTCGATCGCGAACACACCCAACTGCGTATTATCCGTACGATCCAGGTCTGTTTCCGGCGCGAAAAGCCATGCCGGATCGCAAATCTCACGCACCGCCTCGGCGAACACCGGGAATGTGTCAAACAGTTCGCGACCCATTCCCGTGTACTGCGCACCCTGCCCCGAGAACACGAACACTGTCTTCCCATCCACCACCCACCGCGCGACAACGTCATCGACACCGGTATCGGAGTCGGAGTTGGAAACCAAGACCGCTGCGCGCCAATTCAAGTGCGCCCGCGCGGTCGCCAGCTCGAACCCCACATCGACAGCCGACGCCCCCACCGCGCGCACCCGCTCCAACAATGTGCGCGCCGCCGCCTCGGACTTACCCGACACCAACCACGGCACCACCGGCAACGGATTCCCCCCGACATCAGGTGAATCCGGCGCCTCCTCCACGATGAGATGCGCATTCGTCCCACTGATCCCGAACGACGACACCCCAGCCCGCCGCCGCCCCCTCCGCCTCCACGGGCGCGATTCCATCAGTAGTTCGACTCGGCCTGAAGTCCAATCGACATGCGGGCTCGGCGCATCCACATGCAACGTCGCAGGCATCACCCCACGCCGCATCGCCTCCACCACCTTGATCACACCAGCTACACCCGCGGCGCCGACCGTATGGCCGATATTGGACTTGATCGACCCCAACCACACCGGCTCACTCCGACCCTGCCCATAGGTCGCCAACAACGCCTGCGCCTCGATCGGATCACCCAACCGCGTACCAGTCCCATGCCCTTCGACCACATCGACATCGGCCGCGGTCAAACCGGCGTTCGCCAATGCCGCCCGAATCACCCGCTCCTGCGACGGACCATTCGGCGCCGTCAAACCATTCGACGCACCATCCTGATTCACCGCACTCCCACGAACCACCCCAAGAATCCGATGACCCCTAGCCCGAGCATCCGAAAGACGCTCCAACACAACCAAACCCGCCCCCTCGGCAAACCCCACACCGTCGGCCGTCGCGCTGAACGACTTGCTTCGACCATCCGGTGACAATCCCCGCTGCCGCGCGAAATCCACGAATAGATACGGCGACCCCCATACCGATACGCCACCGGCCAGTGCCATGGAGCAGTCGCCGGCGCGCAGAGCTTGGCAGGCGAGGTGTAGGGCCACGAGCGACGACGAGCACGCCGTATCCACCGTCACCGCGGGACCTTCGAAGCCGAAGATGTAGGCGAGCCGTCCGGACAGGACGCTCTGGGTGGTACCGGTGAGCCGGAAGCCCTCGAAGTCGCCGGATATGCGTGCGTGGTAGTCAGAGATGCTTGATCCGGCGAAAACTCCGACGTCCGTGCCGCGCAGAGCTTTCGGGTCGAGTCCGGCGTCCTGCATCGCATCCCAGGCGACTTCGAGCAGGACCCGCTGCTGCGGATCCATCGCCGCCGCCTCACCCGGACCGATCCCGAAGAAACCCGCATCGAATCCAGCGGCATCGTCGAGGAACGCGCTTTCACGAATGTAGACGGTGCCCGCCACGTCCGGGTCCGGGTCGTAGAGTCGTTCGAGGTCCCAGCCTCGGTCGGTCGGGAATCCGGACACCGCGTCGACGCCCCGGAATACGATGTCCCACAAGTCGTCCCGCGACCCTACAGCGCCCGGGAAGCGGCATCCGATGCCGACAATCGCGAGCGGCTCGTCGGCGCGGATCTCTTTCGGTCGTTCGACGGGTGCGGTGCGGGCCGTGCCCTTTCGCACATTCCCGAGTACGTACCGGGCCAGCGCCGTCGGCGTCGGGTAGTCGAAGACGACGGTCGAGGGCAGCCGCACGCCGGTCTCCTCGGTGAGCCGGTTGCGCAGTTCGACCGCGCCGAGGGAGTCCAGCCCGAGTTCGGCGAAGCTGCTCGAGGGGTCGATTCTGGCGCGCTTGTTGGTGACCACACCGACGTGCCCACAGACCAGATCGACGATCGCGGCTTCGCGTTCGGCCTCGTCGAGCCCGGTCAGCCGCGCACGCGTACCGGAGCCACGCTCAGTGCGCGGCACCAAGCCGCTGAACACCTCGTGCTGTGCACGGTGCGGGCTGATTTGCGCGGCGATCAGCGCTGGTCTGTCCGTCGCCAGTGCGGTGTCGAATAGTGCGAGGGCAGCGTCGGTGTCCAATGGGGTGATACCGAGGCGCTGCCAACGCGCGTGATCCGCCGGAGACAGGCGAGCAGCCATACCGGCCTGAGCCCACGGCCCCCACGCGAGTGACACCGCGGGCAATCCCGCCGCATGCCGCTCCCGCGCCAACGCATCCAACTCCGCATTCGCCGCCGCGTAGTTGGCTTGTCCAGGTGTGCCGAAGGTTCCGGCGATCGAGGAGAACAACACAAATGTCGACAGGTTCAACCCACGGGTCAACTCGTCGAGAATCCTGGCACCATCAACCTTCGGTGCCCACACCCGCTCGAACCGCTCAACCGTCAACGATGCGACAGTCGCGTCATCGAGCACACCAGCAGCATGGATCACCGCCGTCACCGGCGGCTCCATACCAGCCAAAACCGCCGCCACCGCATCCCGATCAGTCACATCACAGACCACCACACGACCAACACCACCGACACCGACACCATCGACATCGACATCGACATCGACATCGCTACCACCACTACGACTCAGCAACACCAAATGCCGCACACCATGTGAGCGCACCAGATGCCGCGCCAACACCGCACCCACACCACCAGTACCACCGGTAATCAACACCGTGCCCCCACCCCAACCCGGCATCTCTCGCGAGGGAACCGGCACCCGCGCCAGCCGCGGCACCGACGCACCACCATTACGCCACTGCACCTGTGAATACCCGGACGCGACAATCGCATCCCAATCCGTACTCTCGGGATCGTCGGTGTCGACCAACACGATCCGGCCCGGAAACTCCGCCTGCACCGACCGCACCAAACCCCACACACCCCCGATACGGTTTCGGGTCCACACCAGCAAAGGCGACTCCGACTCCCCCGCGACAAACTCCCGGACCTCGTCCAACACCGCACCAACACCCGCACTACCATCCAACCGCCGCACCACAGCCGAGCTCGACCGAGTCGGCAACTCCACACCGACCCAACCCAACTCGAACAATGGAGTACGTGCGCGGGAATCGACATCGAAGGTGCGGAAGATGATTTCGTCGATCGATAGCACCGGCCGACCCGAATCATCGACCGCGGCGATCGAGAAGCCTTCCGAGCCCGTCGGCGTCGAGCGAACTCGCAGCCGGGTCGCCCCGGTGGCGTAACAGCGGACGCCTGACCAGCTGAATAGCAGTCGGCCCTTACCCGGCGGCAGATCCTCGGCGAGTGCGTACTGTGCGAATCCCGCGTGCAACGCGAGGTCGAAAAGGGCTGGGTGGATACCGTAACCGCTGGCGTCACCGTGGAATTCGTCGGCGAGCGCCACTTCAGAGAAGATCTCGCCATCACGGCGCCAGGCCTTCTCGATACCGAGGAACGCCGGTCCGTAATCGAGGCCCGAGGCGTCGCTGATCCGTTGGACGATCCATTCCGGCGCGACGGTCTCGGAGTCGGTGGGGGGCCAGTGGGGTTCGCTGATAAGGCGCTGGAGTAGGTGATCATTGTCCGGGGCCGGGGTGGCTCCTGAGTAGGTTCCGCTGGCCGAGCGTATCCATTCGTCGTGGTCGGTGAGCCTGAACGCGACGCTGAACGAGCGCCGACCGGTCTCGTCGGGTGCGTCGGCCAGCAGTTGCAGTTCGATAGCGCCGGTGTCGGGCGGCAGAATGGGCGCCTCGTGAGTCAGCTCTTCGATTACGCCGCAGCCGATCTCGCTGGCGGCACGGGTGAGGAGTTCGACCGTCGCGGTCCCGGGCAGCACCGGGGTGCCCAAGGAGATGTGGTCGCCGACCCATCGGTGCGTCGACAGCGCGAAACGGCCGGTGAACAGCCATTCGTCTGCTCGTGCAAGCGAAACGGCGGCCGTGAGGATCGGGTGGTCGAACGCGCTGTCGGCGGATTGTGGGGCCAACCAGTAACGTTGATGCTCGAACGGATAGCCGGGCAGATCGACCCGTTTCCCACCCTGACCAGCGAAGAACCGCGACCAATCCACATCGACACCCACACAATGCGCGTCAGCAACAGCACGCACAAGAGTCTCGACCTGACCACGCCCACGACGCTGAACCGCGACCACTGCCTCCGCATCAATCAACCCCGCTAGCACCGCATCCGGCCCTACCTCGAGGAACCGGGTGCCACCGGCCTGCCGGAGCGCGGCGATGCCGTCAGCAAACCGCACCGGTTCGCGCACCTGGCGCACCCAATAGCCCGGATCCGCCAACAGGTCCGACTCCAGCCGACCCGTTACGTTCGACGCAATCGGGATACGGGGCCGCTGCCACACGAGCCCCGCACACACCACAGCGAATTCATCGAGCATCGGCTCCATCAACACCGAGTGGAAGGCGTGACTGACCGTCAAACGGCGGGTGCGCCGGTCCGCCCAGCGCGCCTCGAGTTCGGCAATACCCGCCTCCGGCCCCGACACCACCACCGACCCCGGCGCATTGACCGCCGCAACCGAAACCCCATCCGGCAAGTCACCAACCGCGCCAACCTCACCGATCCCCCCAAACTCACCGACCTTCCCCACCTCACCAGCCATCCCTACCTCACCGACCCTCCCAACCTCACCGGCCTTCCCTATCTCACGGGCCTCACTGGCCCTCCCGACCTCACCGGCCTTACCCAGCTCACCGGGCCTACCGATCGCGTCGGCACTACCGATCTGGACTGCCAGCATCGCCCCACCAGCCGGCAACGCCGCCATCAAACGCCCACGAGCAGACACCAAACGCACCGCATCCTCGAGCGACAACACACCCGCCACATACGCAGCGGTGATCTCACCAACCGAATGCCCAACCACCAAATCCGGCACCACACCCCACGACTCGAGCAGACGCACCAGTGCAACCTCGACCGCAAAAACACCCAACTGCGTATTATCCGTACGATCCAAATCAGTGCCGGACGCGAAAAGCCATGCCGGATCACAAATCTCACGCACCGCCTCCGCAAACACCGGAAATGTATCGAACAGTTCGCGACCCATCCCCGTGTACTGCGCACCCTGGCCGGGGAAAACGAATACCGTCTTACCCGGGACCACCTGTCGCGCGACCACGTGATCGCTATCGACATCGGAGTCGGAAACCAATATCGCTGCGCGCCAATCCAGATGCGCCCGCGCAGTCGCCAGCTCGAACCCAACGTCGACAGCCGACGCTTCCACTGCGCGTACCCGCTCCAACATCGTCCGGACCGCCGCCTCGGATTTACCGGACACCACCCACGGCACCACCGGCAACGGATCCACCGCCACTTCAGGGGTATGCGATGCCGGTGCTTCCTCCACGATCAGATGCGCATTCGTCCCACTGATCCCAAACGACGACACCCCAGCACGCCGCGGCCGACCCACCGATGTCCACAACCGCGATTCAGTCAACAACCGCACATCCCCCACCGACCAATCCACATGCGACGACGGCACATCCACATGCAACGTCGCAGGCATCACCCCACGCCGCATCGCCTCCACCACCTTGATCACCCCCGCCACACCAGCAGCCGCCTGAGTGTGCCCCATATTCGACTTGATCGACCCCAACCACACCGGCTCACTCCGACCCTGACCATACGTCGCCAACAACGCCTGCGCCTCAATCGGATCACCCAACCGCGTACCAGTCCCATGCCCTTCAACCAGATCCACATCAACAGCCGTCAAACCCGCACTCGCCAACGCCGCCCGAACCACCCGCTCCTGCGACGGACCATTCGGCGCCGTCAAACCATTCGACGCACCATCCTGATTCACCGCACTCCCACGAACCACCCCAAGAATCCGATGACCCCTAGCCCGAGCATCCGACAAACGCTCCAACACAAGAAGGCTCGCCCCTTCCGACCAACCGACACCGTCGGCGGCCGCACTGAACGATTTGCACCGGCCGTCCGGTGCCAGACCGCGCTGCCGCGCGAACTCGACGAACAGGAACGGCGATGCGAGAACCGACACTCCGCCCGCCAAGGCGACCGAGCATTCCCCCGCACGAACGGCGGCGCACGCCAGATGCAATGCCACCAGTGACGACGAACACGCCGTATCCACCGTGACCGCGGGACCTTCGAACCCGAAGACATAGGCCGCTCGACCGGAGATCACACTCTGATGGCGGCCGGTGAGTCGGAGCCCTTCCGCGGCGGCCGAGTTCCCCTGGTAGTCCGAGTCGCTTGCGCCGACGAACACACCGACCTCGGTGCCACGCAAGGCATTCGGGTCGAGTCCGGCGTCCTGCATCGCATCCCAGGCGACTTCGAGCAGCACCCGCTGCTGCGGATCCATCGCCGCCGCCTCACCCGGACCGATCCCGAAGAAACCCGCATCGAATCCAGCGACATCATCGAGGAATCCGCCACCCGACGAGTACACCGTTCCGGGCTTGTCTGTATCGGGGTCCAATAACCGATCGAGCTCCCACCCGCGATCGGTCGGCCATCCCGACACCACGTCGACGCCACCGGCAACCATGTTCCACAGCGCATCCCGCGAGGACACTCCGCCCGGGAATCGACAGCCGACACCGACGATCGCGACGGGCTCGTCGGAGCGGGTGGTGACAGGTGCGTCGGGCGTGCGCGGCGCGACGCCGGTGATGCGATCCCGCACGAATGCGGTGACCGCGGTTGGCGTTGGGTGGTCGTAGATCAAAGTGGCTGGGAGTGCCACCTGAGTTACCCGGACAAGTCTGCTGTGGAGTTCGATCGCGCCCGCCGAGTCGAGCCCGAGATCCTTGAATGAGCGGCGGGGATCGAGGTCGCCGCCCGAGGGGTAGCCGAGGACGGCGGCGGTCTGTTCGGCGACGATGGCACCGATGTCGGTATCGCGCTCGGTGCGCTCCCTGATCGGTGTGTCCGGCACGGGGGTCGCGAAGTCCGTGAAGGCCGTGTCCCCGGTCGGAGTGTCGAGCCAGTGGCGGCGGCGCTGGAATGCGTAGGTCGGGAGGTCGGTGCGGTGCGCATGATATGGACGCCACCACGTCTGCCAATCCACCGGTAGCCCGTTGGTATGCGCGGCGGCGAAGGCGGCGGTCAGCCGGTCGGTGCCGCCGTCTCCGCGCCGCAGCGTGTCGATGATCGCCGCGGGCGTGTCCGCGGCGAGCTGCCGCATCGCCATGACGAGTCCCGGATTCGGGGATACCTCGATAAGCGTTCCAGCACCCGAATTCAGCACGGCGGCAATCGCTTCGGCGAAGCGAACTGGCTCGCGCAGGCCCCGATACCAGTAGTCGCCGTCCAGCATCGTGGTGTCGATCGCCGCGCCGGTAATCGTCGATACCATCGCCACACGACCAGACTGCGGCGTGATGCCCGCGAGGTCCGTGTGGATGCGCTCGCGCAGTGCCGCCACCTGGGGTGAATGTGACGCATAGTCCACCGGGATCCGGCGTGCCCAGATGCCATCGCGCTCGCATTCGTCGACGAGAGTCCGGACCCGTTCCGCGTCACCCGATACCACGACCGACCCGGGCGCATTCACCGCCGCGACAACGACGTCATCCGGCAGTAGTCGCCGGATCTCGTTCTCGCCCAATGCGATCGCGGCCATCGCACCGCGGCCCGCCAATTGCTGCGCGATGGCTCGGGAACGGAGCACGATGACGCGCGCGGCGTCGGCGACGGTCAGTCCACCGGCAACCGTTACCGCGGCGATCTCACCCTGCGAATGCCCGACCACGATGTCCGGCGTGACGCCGAACTCATGCCAAGTGGCCGCCAGCGACACCATGACCGCCCACAACGCGGGCTGCACCACGTCGACACGGGCCAGCAGCGCCTCGTCGCCGAGTGCCGCGCGCAACGACCAGTCCACACCTTCCACGGCAGCCAGCGCTGCGGCGCATTCGTCCATCGCGGCACCGAATCCGCCGACCGTGGCCCATAATTCGAGCCCCATCCCGACCCATTGGGCACCCTGCCCCGGGAATACGAAGACCGTCGGTCCCGGCACAGCCCGCCCGTAGACCGGGCCGGGCATACCGGCGGCCACCGCATCCAGTCCACTCAGGAGCGCGGCGCGATCGGCCGCGAGTACGGCGGCCCGCTCGGGTAGCGCGGTCCGTGTGGTCACCAGGGAGTATCCGATATCGGCGAGATCCACCGCGGGATTCGCTTCCAGCCAGGCCCGTAGCCGGCGCGCTTGTCCGGCCAAACCTGCGGCCCCGACCGCAGACAGCACGAACGGCATTGTGCCGCCGGAGATTTCGCTGCTCGACTGGGCGGCCGATGGGGGTGCCTCCGCCAGGATCAGGTGGACATTCGAACCACCCATGCCGAACGACGACACACCCGCGCGGCGCATGCGCGGGCCGCGCGGCCACGGTTCGGCCGCATCGACAACGCGAATACCGAGCTCCGCCAATGGAATCCGTGGGTTCGGCGTAGCGTAGTTGAGACTCGGTGCGAGCGTGCCACGATCGAGACACAGCGCGGCTTTCACCAGGCCCGCGATGCCCGCGGCACCCTCGAGATGGCCGATATTGGTTTTGATCGACCCCACCCGCAAGGCATCGGCGCGGTGTTTGCCGTAACCGGCGCCGAGGGCGGCGGCCTCGATCGGATCGCCGACCGGTGTGCCGGTCCCGTGCAGTTCGACGTAGTCGATGTCGGCGGGATCGAGTGCGGACCGTGTGAGTGCCCGCCGGATGACATCGGCTTGGGCGTCGCTGCTCGGTGAGGTCAGCCCGTGTTCTCCGGTGCCGGTGTTGATCGCACTGCCCTCGACGACCGCGTAGATCCGCCGGCCGTTGGCGAGTGCGTCGGACAGACGCTCGAGGACGACGATCGCGCCGCCCTCGCCACGCACGTGACCGTTGGCGCGGGCATCGAAGGCGTAGCAGCGGCCATCGGGCGATAGCGCGCCGAATTCGGCCGCCATCGCGTTGCCGAACGGCGAGAGTATGAGATTGACGCCGCCGGCGAGTGCGAGCTGCGATTCACCATTGCCCAGGCTTTCACAGGCCAGATGCACGGCGGTGAGCGACGAAGACTGCCCGGTGTCGACGGCGAGACTGGGCGCGCTGAGGCCGAGGGTCCGGGAGATCCGATTCGCGATGATCGAACGGCCCAGCCCCGCGAACGTATGCCGGGTGACAGCCTCGGGTCCGCGCCGAGCGACGAGGTCGGCGTAGTCGCCGCCCATCACGCCGATGTAGACGGCGGTACCGACGGGCGCGGTGTCCGGTGCAATGCGGGCGTCTTCCAGTGCCTCCCAAGCCAATTCGAGGGCCAGGCGCTGCTGCGGGTCGATCGCGTCCGCTTCCTTCGGTGAGATGCCGAAGAACGCGTGATCGAACTGGTCCGCACCGTCGACGAAGCCGCCGCGGGCAATGCCCGCGGGGCGGTCCGCGGGGACCTCGCCGATCGTCTCGCGGCCGTCGCGCAATACCGACCACAGCTCGTCCGGGCCGTATGCGCCGGGAAACCGACAGGCAATACCGACGATGGCAATGCCGGTGCGGGACTCGACCATCGAGTTCGACCTCCGTTCCAATCTCTAACCGAGGTCGAGCGCGTGCCGGACCACTGCCTCAGACAACTTCGTTCACGCCGGATTCGGTGGCGTTGATACGGACGGCCATATTCCCGCTCGGATGCGCGTTCTCGTGCAGCAACTGGTGGAAGCGCCCGACATCCTCGATGTCGCCGCACGCCGACAGGCACGGCTGCAGCAGCCCGGCGTCGATCAAGTTGATGACCTCGCGGTACTCACGAAAGTTCGCCGCATGCGAACCCTGGAGCCGTTTCGACCGCATCCACAGGTGACGCAGGTCCACGTCTCCGTTGTATCCGGTCGAACCGCCGCAGATGACAACCATGCCGCCGTTGTCGCACACATACATCGAGGTGGGCAGCGTGTCCTGTCCGCTGTGTTCGAGTACGACGCTCGGCAGCTGCCTGGTCCCGAGAATGTCCCAGATCGCTTTGCCGAATTTCCTTGCGCCGCGCAGGAAGTGGTCCATCGCGGCGGTATCGGTGGTATCCGGGAGTCGGCCCCAGTGGTCGTATTCCGTCCGGTCGATGACGCCTGCCGCACCGAGCTCGAGGCAGAACTTCGCGCGTTCGTCCGACGATGCGACGGCGATCGGGATGGCACCGACGATCCGAGACATCTGGATCGCCATCGAGCCGAGTCCGCCCGCGCCACCCCAGATCAAGACTACGTCGCCGGGGCGCACGGCATTGCCCGGCCATCCGAACAGCTGCCGGTAGGCCGTCGGCCCGGTGACCATGAAACACGCGGCTTCGGCCCAGGTGAGCCGTTTCGGTTTGGGGTGACACTGGAAATCCGAGACGAGGCAGAACTGGGCGAACGCCCCGTGGTTGGTCTCATATCCCCAGGCGCGCATGCTCTTGGACACCGGGTGGTCGGTGCCGGTGCGCACATCCTCGGCGAGTTCGTCCCACTGCGCGCCGGCGAGCACGACGTGGTCACCCACCGTGACGTTCGTGACGCCCGCGCCGACCGCCCAGACGATGCCCGAGCCCTCGGATCCGCCGACGTGGTAGTCCTCGGTGTGTCCGAGCTTCTGCCGCATCGAGATGACGTCGACCGGATAACCGAGCGAGGCCCAAACATTGTTGTAGTTGATGCCCGCGGCCATTACCCAGATCAGGACCTGGCGGGGGCCGACAGCGGGTGTCTCAACGACCTCGGTAACGAAAGCCTGCTCGGGCTCGCCGTACCGTTCCCGCCGAATCACCGACGCGTACATGTACTTCGGCACTTCCCCAGCCGGAGGTACTTCACCGATCTCGTACAGATCCTTCACTCACACTCCATTCGGTTGGCGGACAAGGTAATCCACGTCAGGCGATCTGCGCAGCGAGGTGACCGGCGAGTTCTTCCGGCGTCGGGTGCTCCAGGATCATGCGGATCGGCATTTCCAGCCCCGTTGCCGCGACGATTCGCTTGCGAATCTGCAGCCCCGAGATCGAGTCCATACCGAGTTCGAGGAACGGGGTGGTCGCCTCGATCTCGTCGGCGGATTCGTAGCGCAGCACCGTCGCGATCTCGTTGCGGATCAGCTCGACGAGCAGCCGTTGCTGCTCTTCCCTCGACAGCCCGGACAGTTCCGAGAGCATCGGGCTCTGGTCCGGCACGGTCTGTTCGCGGTGGGAGCGCAAGCGGCGGAATTCGGGCAGGTCCGCGAAGATCGCGCCGGCACGGGTATGTGCGAATACGGATTCGGGCTGTTCCCAGTCGATCTCGGCGACCAATGCTTCGGCGGCGCCGGATTCGACGGCGTGCCGGATGGCGGTGACCGCGGTGTCGGGATCCATAGGTTTGGTGCCGATCACGTTGCCTGGCCATGCGTCCCAGCCGATCGCCGTCGCGGCGAGCCCGCGCGAACGACGCCGGTGCGCCACCGCCGCCCCGTAGGCGCTGGTGACCGCGGCAGCGGCACCACCCGATTCCCCCCATGCACCTGCGGCGGGCCCGAGTAGTACGAAGGCGTCGAGGTCGCGATCACCGAGAAGTTCGTCCAAGTCCGCGATCGCGGACGTATCGCCGGCCTCGGTATCATCGAGTGCCGCAACCGAATTCGGATTCCCGATGTGAACAACGGCAGTGAGTTCGTCGCCGACGTCATCGATCACCCGGCGCAGGTCGGCTCCTGATGCGAGCAGGACACGCTGTGCGCCCGCATCGGTGAGCCGGCACGCGACGTGCTCGGCGAGTTCGCCGACCGCGCCCGTCACGAGGACGGTTCCGGCAGGATGCCAGGGGCGCGACGGTTCGCCAGCGGAGGTCCGGATGCGGTGCACCCGCCGGGCGAACACACCATCGGAGCGCACCGCGACCTGGTCGTCGTCGCCGTGACTGACGATGGTGCACAGCGATCCCAGCACGTCGGCATCGAGCGACTCCGGCAGGTCGACCGATCCGCCCCAGCGCTGTGCGAATTCGATCGCGGCGACCCGGCCCATACCCCACAGCCGCGCTTGCTGCGGATCGGTCGCCGCATCGTCCGGTCCGATCGCGACGGCTGCGGTGGTCACACACCAGAGCGGTCTATCGAATCCGAGCTCGTCGAGGCCACGCAGGAGCCGGACCGTCGCTGGCACGCGGCCGAGCAGCGACAGCATTCCGGCGGGCCGTTCGGCCGTCAGCGAATCACGCAGGCACGCGGTGATATCCGGTCCGGTTGCGTCGACGGGCAGCTCGATCGGCCGGGCGTCACCCAGGTGCTCGCGCACTGCCGCGACGACAGTGGCCACCCGATCGTTGTCGGCGCCCGCCGGCACGGCGATATACCAGGTGCCGCGCTTCGGTACGAGTGGACGCCGGGTAAGTCGCTCGAATGTGATTCGGTAGCAACACTTGTCGGCACTGGAGTCACGGTTCGCGCGCTGCCACCAGGATGCCAGTTGCGGCAACACCCGCGCGAGCGCATCGGTGTCCGCGCTGCCGAGCAGCGCGGCCAACTCGTTCGCATCGCCACGCTCGACGAGGTTCCAGAACTTGCTGTCGGTCGACCCGGCGCGCCGGCGCTCGGCGCCGAATTCGTCGGGCAGCCAGTACCGCTGGCGCTGGAACGGGTAGGTGGGCAGATCCGGGCGGTAGTGCGCGCCGCCGGATGCGAACGCGGCGCGCCAGTCGACGGCCACGCCTTCCACATACAGTTCGGCGGCCGAGGTGTAGAACCGTGTCAGGCCGTCCTGCCCGCGCTGTAGTGTCCCGCCGGTCAGCACCTGGACCGACATATCGCTGGCAACCTGATCGACGGCGGGCAGCAGTACCGGGTGCGGACCCGGTTCGACGAATGTGCGCCACCCGGCACGGATCGCCGAACGCATCGCCGAATCGAAGCGAACGGTGCTGCGCATATTGCGGAACCAGTACTGCGCGTCGAGGGTCGAGGTGTCGAGTTCGTCGCCGACGACCGTCGAGTAGAAGGGCACTTCGGCCGAGCGCGGGGTCATCCCGGCGAACTGCTCCAGCACCTCGTCGCGGAACTTGTCGACGGCCGCGGAATGCCCGGCCCCCGTCGCACCACGCACGTAGCGGACCCGGGATCCGAGTGCGGTGAGTTCCTCGGCAAGTTCCGCGAGTGCCGTCGGCACCCCCGAAAGGGTCACGGACTCGGGCGAATTGACGACGGCGACAGCGACGTCGTCGCCGAAGCGGCCGATCCGTTCCTCGAGCTCGGCACCGGTCGAGCCGACGACGGCCATCATCGTGCCGTTGGTCAACGTGGCAAGCAATTTGCTGCGGATCGCCACGATCTTCGCGGCGTCCTCGAGCGATAACGCCCCGGCGACATACGCGGCCGCGACTTCGCCCTGTGAGTGTCCGACGACCGCCGCGGGCACCACGCCGAACGACTTCCACAACTCGGTGAGCGCTACCATGATCGCGAACAGCGCGGGCTGGACGACGTCGACCGTTTCCAGCGCCGGAGCACCCGGATCCTCGCGCAGCACGGCGCTGACCGACCAGCCCGTCCATGGTTGCAGTGCCACTTCGCATTCGGCGATCGACCTGGCGAATACCTCGGAGCTCGCCAGCAATTCACGACCCATACCGATCCACTGGCCCCCGTGCCCGGGATAGATGAATACGGCCGGACCCCGATTCCGGGTAACTCCCAGCGCCACCCGGGGATCCGGTGCCCTGGTCCGGATCGCGTCGAGGCCTGCCGTCAGATCCTCCGTCGCGCTGCCGATGATTACCGCGCGGTTCTTGAACGACGCCCGCGAGGCGAGCGAGTATCCGACGTCTACCGGGTCGGCCTTCGTCGTCGATATCCAGTCCTGCAGCCGGACCGCCTGCGTCTCGAGTGCGGTCGCGGTCCTGGCCGACACCACCCACGCAACGACACCGTCCTTGCCGCGCGTCGGCTCCGGCATATCCGCTGGCGGCGGCGAGGAGACGATGACGTGGGCGTTCGTGCCGCTCACACCGAAGGACGACACCGCACCGACGCGCGGCCGATCCTCCTGCCACGCGATCGGTTCCGTCAGTAGCCGCATCGCGCCCGACGCCCAGTCGATCTGCGACGACGGCTCTTGGGCGTGCAGGGTCGGCGGCAGGACGCCGTGGTTGATCGCCATCACGAGCTTGATCAGACCCGCGATGCCCGCGGCGGGACCGGCATGGCCGATATTCGACTTGATGGAACCCAGGAACAGCGGCCGGTTCGGTTCGCGGGCCGGACCGTAGGCGGCCAGCAGTGCCCCCGCTTCGATCGGATCACCGAGGGCCGTGCCGGTGCCGTGCGCCTCGACGACGTCGACAGCGGCGGCGGACAGCTGTGCGTTGGCCAGCGCGGCGCGAATAACCTGTTGTTGGGCAACGCCGTTCGGCGCCGCCATACCGTTCGAGGCGCCGTCCTGGTTGATCGCGCTGCCGCGAATCACGGCGGCGACCGGATGGCCGTTGCGCCGAGCATCGGACAGGCGCTCGAGTAGCACGATGCCGATACCCTCGCCCCAGCCGGTGCCGTCCGCGGCTTCGGCGAATGCCTTACATCGGCCGTCCGGCGCCGCGGCGAGCCGGGTCATGCCCAGGAGCATCGGCGTGGACATCACCATGGTCCCGCCCGCGATGGCGAGGTTCGATTCCCCGCTCCGAAGCGACTGGCACGCTTGATGAATCGCCACGAGCGAGGAGGAGCACGCGGTATCGACGGTGATCGCCGGGCCTTCCATGCCGAATGCGTAGGCCAGCCGACCGGACAGCACGCTCGACATGCTGCCGGTCATCATGTGGGTCGCGTCGCTGTCGTCGGGGATGTACCGGATCGCCGCTTGGTCGTCGCCGTGGATGTGGCCGAGATCGTCGGCGGCCGCGTGCTCGCGATCCGGGCCGGTCAGGATGTCGTTGTCGGTCTGCACAATCGAGGCCAGATAGTCGAGACCGGTCGCGCCCATGAAGACACCGGTTCGCGAGGCGCGGATATCGCTCGCGCGGATGCCCGCGCGTTCGAACGCCTCCCAGGTCACCTCGAGCAGCATGCGCTGCTGCGGATCCATCAGCAGCGCCTCCCTGGGGGAGATGCCGAAGAAGTTCGAATCGAACCCCGCGATATCGGCGATGAATCCACCCGACTGCGCATAGCCCTGCTCGAGATCGCTCGACTTGGTCGAGATGACCTCGTGCATCGACTCCCAGCCGCGATCGCTCGGGTACGGGCCGATCGCGTCGACCCCGGACGAGACCAGTTCCCACATGTCGTCCGGTGTCTGCACCCCGCCCGGATACCGGCAACCCATGGCGATAACGGCGATCGGCTCACGCAATCGTTCTTCGACTTCGGCGAGACGGCGACGAGACTCCTGCAAGTCCACAGTGACTTTCCTGAGGTAATGCCGCAGCCTGTCCTCGCTCGCAGTCATGATTTCCTTTCGGAGCGGTCGATCGACGGTGAATCATGCAATTCGGTTCACCACTTTTGTCATACTGCACGACCCCGACCTGCGCGTCCAGGCCGAATGCCGCCATCGGTGACGACTACGAAAAGCCGTGCAGCCTCGGTATTCCAGCCGATTTCAGCCCATAGCGTCCCGCCCTTCGTCACCGAGTCCGAGATCGCTATCGATGAATGCGAACAGTTCGTCGTCGCTGGACGGAACGGTCGCCGTTCGCGCGCTGTCGAATCGTGCGGTCAACTGCCGTATTCGCTTGATCGCCTCGATATGCTCGCGGCTGTCGCTGTCGAATTCGGCGAGTGCGCTTTCGATTTCGTCGATCCGCGCCGCGAAGTCGAACTCGGCGGTTTCCCAAATCGGCAGCGACATGTGGAAATGCCGCGCCACCGAGATCGGTGTCGGATGGTCGAAGGCGACGGTCGCCGGGAGGGTGATACCGGTTGCCTGGGACAGGCGGTTGCGAAGTTCTACCGCGGCAAGGGAATCGAAGCCGAGATCCTGGAAGCTGAGGTCCGGATCGACCGCCTCGGGGCCGGGGTGGCCGAGCACCGCGGCAACATGTGTGCGCACCAGTTCCGACAGAACCCGCAACCGCTCGTCGTCGGACAGACCCGCCAACCGCGCCGCCAGCGCGCTTGCCGCCTCGGCTGCCGCCGCGCCGTCCACCGCACCCGATGCGGGCGCGCGCACCAGCGTCCGCAGGATCGGCGGTACGAAACCCATGGCCGCCGCCTGCGCTTGCATGCCGGGCCGGTCCAGTTGCGCCACCGCGACGGCCGCGCGGTCCGCGGTCAGTGCTGCGTCCCATTGGGCGAGCGCCTGCGCCGACGTCATCGCGACGAGCCCGCCCCGCCGCAGCCGCGCACGGTCGCTTGTCGCCAGGTCCCCGCCCATCCCACCGGCTAGATCCCAGAGTCCCCACGCCACCGATGTCGCGGCCAGTCCCTGCGCCTGCCGATGGGCGGCGAGCGCGTCCAGGAATACGTTGCCCGCCGCGTAGTTCGCCTGTCCTGGGGCGCCGATGAGGCCCGCGACCGACGAGAACATCACGAAACCGGCCAGGCGCATGTCCTGGGTCAGCTCGTGCAGATGCCAGGCGCCTGCCACCTTGGGTGCCAGCACCGCGTCCAGGCGTTCCGGCGTCAGCGATGTGAGGACGCCGTCGTCGAGCACACCGGCCGCGTGCACGACAGCGGTCAGCGGATGCTGCGCGGGGACGGCGGCGAGCGCGCTCGCGACCGACGCCCGGTCAGTCACATCGCATGCCACCCACTCCACGCGCGCACCCCCCGCGGTCAATTCGGCGGTCAATTCGACCGCGCCGTCGACCGCGGCACCGCGGCGCCCGACCATTACTACGCAACGTATTCCGCGCTCGCTGACCAGGTAGCGCGCCACCTCCGCACCGAGTGCGCCGCCACCGCCGGTGATCAGTACCGAGCCCATGCGATCCCAGGCAGATGCTCTCTCGCTCGGCTCGATGGGTATCAGCCGTGGCGCGAGCACTCGTCCGTCCCGGACCGCGAGTTGGGACTCCGCACCTGCGGCCGCGACCGGCCACACCCGCCCGACGTCGTCGTTGCCGTCGAGGTCCACCAGCACGAACCGGCCGGGAAACTCGAGTTGCGCGCTGCGCACCATGCCCCACACCGGGGCCTCGGCGAGACCCGGCACCATCTCATCGGCGCCCGTCGCGATCGCACCCTGGGTCACGATCACCAACGGCGCTCTCGGCCCGGTTGCCACCCACTCTTGAAGCATCAGCAGCACTGTCGCCGCCAGCGCACGTGCCCGATCGGCCACCGTTGGGGCATCGGCGAGCCCAGCACACGACACCACCACCGCCGACGGTGCGCGAGCGCCCTCGGCCAACGCGGTCACCACCGCCTGCACATCGTCGAACCACCGCACGCCGACGCCGAGTTCGACCGGACCGCCGATCCCCCATACCGTGCCGGACACCCCGACGCCACCGACCACGGGTACCCAGTCGACGCCGTATATCGACTCGCGGCCGCCGACAGTGGACGCCAACTGCTGGCGGGTCACTCCGACGATCGTGACGGCGTCGATGGTGAGGATCGGCCTGCCCGCAGCGTCGGCGACAGCCACCGCCAGCCGATCCTCCACTCGACGCAGCCGCACCCGGAGCCGGGATGACGTGGCTTCGCCCCACACCGATACGCCTTCGAACGAGAAAGGCAACCAGACCAAGCCACCATCGGACGCTTCCGGCGACTTCGCCGCCTCGGTAACCGCCCACGCGTGCAGTGCCGCATCGAGCAACGCCGGATGCACGCCGAACCCGGACAGTTCGACACCCGCACCGGACGGGGTCTCGACCTCCGCATACAGCTCATCCTCGTCCGTGCGCCAAACTCGCTGCACGCCACGGAAAGCTGGACCATACCCGTAGCCGAGCGCGGCCAGTCGCGCATACCCATCGGCCACATCCATCGGTTCGGCGCCGACCGGCGGCCACACGTCCGGCTCCCCCGGCGGCGGAGCCGGTGCCGTCGTCACCACGCCCCTCGCATGTCGCACCCATCCCGCGAGCTCGCGATCGTCCGGGCGTGAGTACACCGCGACCGACCGTTGCCCCGATTCGGGACCGACAACCACCCGCACCACTACGCCCTGCTCGACCAGCAACGGCTCTTCGAGCACGATTTCCGGTACCCGCGTACCGCCCGCCGCCCGCGCCGCCGCCGACACCAGTTCGACCAGACCGGCACCGGGCAGCAGTACCGACCCGAATACCGCGTGATCACGCAGCCACGGTTGCTCGGCAGCAGACAGGCGGCCCGTGAAAACCATCTCGCCGCTGGGCATCTCCACCGTGGCCCGTAGGATCGGATGAGGGATCCGCCCGAGGCCGAAGCTACGGGCGTCCGCGATTGTCGCAGCGGGAGAAAGCCAATAGCGTTGCCGCTGAAACGGATACGTTGGCAGGTCCACTGTGCGGGCGCCGGTTCCGGCGTAGAAGCGTGACCAGTCGACATCGACACCAGCGCAATGCGCTTCGGCGACCGCACGAACGAGGGTTTCGACTTGATCGCGCCCGCGACGCTGAGTCGCGACGACGCAGTCCGCATCGATGAGTCCTGCGAGGACCGCATCCGGACCGACCTCGAGGAACCGCGCCCCACCGGCCGCCCGACTCGCGGCGATGCCGTCGGCGAACCGGACCGGCTCACGCACGTGGCGCACCCAATACCCTGGGTCCGCCAACAACTCCGACTCGAGCTCGCCGGTCACATTCGACGCGACCGGGATCCGCGGCCGCTGAAATCTCAAATCCGCGATAATTCGACGGAATTCGTCGAGCATCGGTTCCATCAACACCGAATGGAATGCGTGACTCACGATCAGGCGGCGGGTGCGGCGATCCGACCAGCGCGCCTGTAGTTCGGCGATGCCCGCCTCCGGACCTGATACCACGACCGAACCCGGCGCGTTGATGGCGGCAATCGAAACCCCATCCGGCAAGCCGCCGACCTCGCCGAAATTTCCAACCGCGTCGATTTCGTCGTATTTCTCGACCGCATCAATCTCAACTGCCAGCATCGCCCCACCCGCCGGCAACGCCGCCATCAACCGGCCACGAGCAGTCACCAAATGCACCGCATCCCCCAGCGACAACACCCCGGCCACATGTGCGGCGGTGATCTCACCGACCGAATGCCCGATTACCAAATCCGGCACCACACCCCATGACTCGAGCAACCTCGCCAACGCCACCTCGACCGCGAACACACCCAACTGCGTGTTGTCCGTACGATCTAAGTCAGTATCGGACGCGAAAAGCCATGCCGGATCACAAATCTCACGCACCGCCTCCGCGAACACCGGGAATGTGTCGAACAGCTCGCGGCCCATCCCCGCGTACTGTGCACCCTGCCCCGGAAACACGAACACCGTCTTCCCGCCGACTATCCGTCGCGGTGTCACCCCACCCAACTCGGTGCGCTCCAGTACCGCCGCCCGCCACGGCAAATGCGCCCGCGTCGTCGCCAACGAAAACCCGACATCCAACGCTGAGATCTCCCCCAACACCGACAGCCGATCCGCCTGCGCCACAACAGCTTCAGCAGAACGCCCAGAAATCAACCACGGCACCACCGCCACCCCAGCCCGCAACGACGATCCAGCATCCGCTCGCGACGACACCAACCCCGTCCCGACCTCCAGCAACAGCGACTCCGTCCCCGATTCCAGCAGCGGCGATTCGGTCCCCGATTCCAGCAGCGGCGATTCCGTCCCCGCCCCCCGAGTCCCTGCCTGCGACGCTGTGCTCCCCCCAGCTTCCGGCGAAGCCAACCCGTCTCCAGCTGCTGGCGGCGCCAACCCGTCTCCAGCTGCTGGCGGCGCCAACCCGTCTCCAACTACCGGCGACACCAAGCTGTCTCCAACTACCGGCGACACCAACTCCGCAGGGGCTTCCTCAACAATCACATGCGCATTCGTCCCACTGATCCCAAACGACGACACCCCAGCACGCCGCGGCCGACCCACCGATGTCCACAACCGCGATTCAGTCAACAACCGCACATCCCCCACCGACCAATCCACATGCGACGACGGCACATCCACATGCAACGTCGCAGGCATCACCCCACGCCGCATCGCCTCCACCACCTTGATCACCCCCGCCACACCAGCAGCCGCCTGAGTGTGCCCCAAATTCGACTTGATCGACCCCAACCACACCGGCTCACTCCGACCCTGCCCATACGTCGCCAACAACGCCTGCGCCTCAATCGGATCACCCAACCGCGTACCAGTCCCATGCCCTTCAACCAGATCCACATCAACAGCCGTCAAACCCGCACTCGCCAACGCCGCCCGAACCACCCGCTCCTGCGACGGACCATTCGGCGCCGTCAAACCATTCGACGCACCATCCTGATTCACCGCACTCCCACGAACCACACCCAAAACCCGATGACCCCTAGCCCGAGCATCCGACAAACGCTCCAACACCAACACACCCGCACCCTCACCCCAACCCACACCATCAGCCCCCGCAGCAAACGACTTACACCGACCATCCCGCGACAAACCACGCTGACGCGAAAACTCCACAAACACAGCCGGTGTCGCCAATACGGTCACGCCGCCCGCGAGAGCCATGCCGCAGTCGCGCGCCCGCAGGGACTGACACGCTTGATGGATCGCGACCAGCGAGGAGGAGCAGGCGGTGTCCACCGAGACCGCCGGACCGACCAACCCCAGCGAATACGCGACCCGCCCGGAGACGACGCTCGCCATCCCGCCCGAACTCAGATACCCCTCGAGCTCGTCGCGGTGGTCGCTGGTCGCGGCGGCGAACCCGTAATCGTGGTACATAACACCCGCGAATACACCGGTTTCGCTGCCGCGCAACGACATCGGATCGATTCGCGCGTCCTCGAGCGCCGACCAAGCGACCTCCAGCAGCACGCGCTGCTGCGGATCCATCGCCAAGGCCTCACGCGGTCCGATGCCGAAGAATCCGGCGTCGAAGCCGCCGGGCTCGTCCAGGAATGCGCCGAAGCGGGTGTAGGACCTGCCGCGCGATTCCGGGTCCGGATCGAACAATCGCGCGTCCCAGCCGCGGTCGATCGGGAACTCGCCGACGACGTCGCGGCCTTCGGCCACCAATTCCCACAGTGCGTCCCGCGACTCGACGCCGCCCGGAAAACGACACCCGATACCGACGATCGCGATCGGTTCACTCAACGCCGCGGCGAGTTCACGATTCTCGGCGCGGAGCCGTTCGGCTTCGGTGATCGACTTCCTGAGCGCTTCGACAAGCGGATCCTGTGCGTTCATCACGGTCAGCTTCCGTATCGAGAGGCGAGTTCGATCAATTGCGCGGCGTCCATATCGGCGATCGCGGCGGCATCGGCCTGCGACTCATCGGCGGTGTCGGCCGACGCCGCGGTATCGGCAGCGAGCTCGGCGATGAGGTCGGCGAGCCCGGCCTTGCGTATCCGATCGAGCGGAACAGTGCGCAGCGCCCGCCGGAGCTCGTCGTCGCTCACGGTGGTATCGGCGCTGTTCGGTTCCGTGACCAGCTGATCCAGCAGATACGTCGCGATCGCGGCTGGCGTCGGGTAGTCGAAGACAACCGTGGCGGACAAGGTGATCCCGGTGGCATGGGCGAGGCTGTTGCGGAGTTCTATGCCTGCCAGCGAGTCGAACCCGAGGTCCTGGAACGATAATTCGGGATCGACCGCCTCGGGACCGGGATGGCCGAGGGCAGTGGCGGTCCGCGACCGGACCAGGTCGAGGACATACGCGTGCCGCTGCTCGCCGGTCAGTGGCGCCAAGTCCTTTGTGAGCGAAGCCGTTGCCAAGAGGTCGCCGGCCGCGGTCGACGAGACGTTGATCAGCCGGTGCAACATGGAATGCAACCGACCCGCACGCGCGCTCGCGCGCAGCCCGGGAAAATCGAGCTTCACCGGCGCGACCACCGGCTCGCCGGTCGCGATTGCGGCGTCGAACAAAGCCAGCCCCTCGGCAACGGTCATGGCGTGCAGTCCGAGCCGATCCCGGATCACCCTAGCGAGCCGCGTGAATGTCGCCGCGTCGGCCGCCCCGGCCATGCCCACGGTTCGGTCCCACAGCCCCCATGCGAGCGAAATGCCCGGCAGCCCTTGTGCGTGGCGGCTGCGCGCGAGCTCGTCGAGAACCGAGTTCGCCGCCGCGTAATTGCCCTGTCCCGCGCCGCCGAGCAGCGGTGCCGCGGATGAGAAGAGGACGAACGCCGACAACCCGCATTCTCTGGTTGCCTCGTGCAGGTGCAGCGCCGCATCCACTTTGGGCCGCATGACCCGGTCGAGCTGATCGACGGTGAGCGATTCGATCGTCGCATCGGCCAGGACACCCGCGGCATGCACGACCGCGGTCAGCCGGGGTATCGATCCGATCAACTCCTCGACAGCGGCTCGTTCCGCAACGTCGGCTGCGACGACATCGACAGTGGCACCGCGGTTTTCGAGTTCGGTCCGCAGGTCGGCGACACCGTCGGCAGCCGGTCCCCGGCGCGATACCAGCACCAAGCTCCGCACGCCGTGCTCGGCGACGAGGTGCCGAGCCAGGACCGCACCCAACCCACCGGTACCGCCGGTGATCAGGACCGTGCCGTCGCCGAACGATGCCGGAGCGTCTCGTGTGGCGGTCTTGGTCAACCGCTGGGCATAAACCGTATCGCCGCGCACCGCGAGCCGTGGCTCGACGGTCGCGAGCAGCGCGGGCCAATCGACACGATCGGGCCCGGTCAGGTCGACGCTCAGGAACCTGCCTGGATACTCAGCCTGCGCGCTGCGTAGCAGACCCGACACCGCCGCGCCGACGAGATCGGCAGATTCGTTCTCGTCGACGCCCGCCGCACCCCGAGTTGTCACCACCAATCGCGAACTCGCCGTATGTGGTTCGGCGAGCCAGGTATGCAGAAGTCGCAGCATCGACGCGGCGCCCGCGCGCACGCCTTCGGGATGAGCGTCGGTGCCACCGCGTGGCGCGGCGCACACTACCACCGGTGGCCATGCGGCGCCGCCGTCGACCGCGGCCACAAGCTCGGCGAGCCCGGCGTACTTGCCTTGCACCTCGATGGCGCCTTCGACAACCGCGTCACCGAGAAGTGCCACCACCGGAGTCGGCCGATCGGATTCCGCCGGAAGCGATATCTGCTCCCATGTGGGTGTCAAAAGGATGTCGGCGGCACCGGCAGAGCGCAGCGCACCGGCGTCCGCCGGGCGAGAGTCGAGCGCACCCATCGTCCACACCAGGCGGTTGTGCTCGTCGGTGGCGGTCAGCTCACGCATGCCTTCCGCGCCGACGCGCATGGTCACACGAACCGCAGCCAGTCCGGCGCGGTGCGCTTCGATATTCCGAAATACGAACGGCAGCAGTACCTTTCCCGGCTGAATCCGATCCCCGGCGCGTGCGATCGCGACGTGGAACGCCGCGTCGAACAACGCGGGATGGATGGCGAACCCCGACACATCGACCCCTGACGGCAGCGCGACTTCGAGCATGATCTCGTCGTCGCGGTGCCATGCGGCTCGCACGCCCTGGAAGGCGGGACCGTACTCGTATCCGAGGTCGGCCAGCTCGGCGTATAGATTCGAGATCGGCACCGGTTTCGCATCCGCCGCAGGCCACTGCGCTTCCGGCAGTGGCATTCCCACGGGATCAGCCGGTGCGATAGAGCCGACGGCGTGCCGGGTCCAGGAGGTTGGTTCGCCGTCGATATCGGGCCTCGAATGGACCACGACGGCGCAGTGGCCGCGCTCGTCGGGTGCGGCGATCTCGACCTGGACCGCTACCGCCACCCCGGCATCGAAGACCAGCGGCGATTCGAGCACCAACTCCTCGATGCCAGGACAGCCCACCAACCGGCCCGCCGCCAACACCAACTCCACCAGACCCGTACCAGGCAACAGTACCGAACCGAACACCACATGATCAGCAAGCCAAGGCTGCGACACCACCGACAAACGACCGGTCACGACACGCTCGCCGGACCCGA
The DNA here is from genome assembly GCF_044457245.1 of Nocardia sp. NPDC050630. Taxonomy (NCBI): domain Bacteria; kingdom Bacillati; phylum Actinomycetota; class Actinomycetes; order Mycobacteriales; family Nocardiaceae; genus Nocardia; species Nocardia sp. NPDC050630. The sequence goes on along the minus strand of NZ_JBITGN010000020.1, from coordinate 20,391 downwards.
CCAACGACACCGCAGCCGACAACAGCGGGTGATCGACACGTTCCAGGCCAAGGCCCCCGACGTCGCCGATGGTCGACGACGGAGACAGCCAGTAGCGTTGGCGTTGAAAGGCATACGTAGGCAAGTCAACCTGCCTGGCACCGGTTCCGGCATAGAACTTCGCCCAATCGACATCGACGCCATGGCAGTGCGCATCCGCCACAAAGCGCACAAGCGTCGCTACCTGCGCGCGGCCACGCCGCTGGGCGGCCAGTCCGTCGACAGCGGCTGAAAAAACCGCATCCGGCCCTACCTCGAGGAACCGGGTGCCACCGGCCTGCCGGACCGCGGCGATGCCGTCAGCAAACCGCACCGGTTCACGCACGTGGCGCACCCAATAGCCCGGAGCCGCCATCAGGTCCGCCTCGAGCCGACCGGTCACGTTCGACGCGATCGGGATACGGGGCTGCTGCCACGCGAGTTCCCCGCATACCGCGGCGAATTCGTCGAGCATGGGGTCCATCAACGCCGAGTGGAAGGCGTGACTGACCGTCAGGCGGCGGGTGCGCCGGTCCGCCCAGCGCGCCTCGAGTTCGGTGATGCCCGCCTCCGGACCCGACACCACCACCGACCTTGGCGCATTGATCGCCGCAACCGAAACACCATCCGGCAAGTCACCGACCACACCGCTCTCGACCACCACGCCGACTTTGCCGACCACAGCGCTCTCATCGACCACAGCGCTCTCACCTACCACGCCGCTCTCACCTACCACGCCGCTCTCACCTACCACGCCGCTCTCACCTACCACGCTGCTCTCACCTACCACGCTGCTCTCGATGACCACACCGACTTTGCCGACCACGCCGATCTTCTCGACCGAATCCACCTCAACCGCCAGCATCGCCCCACCCGCCGGCAACGCCGCCATCAAACGACCACGAGCAGTCACCAAACGCACCGCATCCCCCAGTGACAACACCCCGGCCACATACGCGGCGGTGATCTCACCAACCGAATGCCCAACCACCAAATCCGGCCTCACACCCCACGACTCGAGCAGACGAACCAGTGCGACCTCGACCGCGAACACACCCAACTGCGTATTATCCGTACGATCCAGGTCTGTTTCCGGTGCGAAAAGCCATGCCGGATCACAAATCTCACGCACCGCCTCCGCGAACACCGGAAAAGTGTCGAACAGCTCGCGGCCCATCCCCGCGTACTGCGCACCCTGCCCCGGAAACACGAACACCGTCTTCCCACCGACTATCCGTCGCGGTGTCACCCCACCCAACTCGGTGCGCTCCACTACCGCAGCCCGCCACGGCAAATGCGCCCGCGTCGTCGCCAACGAAAACCCAACATCCAACACCGAGATCTCCCCCGACGACACCCCGTCCCCCAACACCGATAGCCGGTCCGCTTGCGCCATAACAGCTTCGACAGACCGCCCAGAAATCAACCACGGCACCACCGCCAACCCGGCCCCTGCGTCCGGCACCACCGCCAACCCGGCCCCAAACTCCGGCGACACCGACCCGCCCCCAACTACCGGCGACACCAACCCGTCTCCCGCTTCCGGCGACACGACTTCCGCAGGGGCTTCCTCCACGATCACATGCGCGTTCGTACCGCTGATCCCAAACGACGACACCCCAGCCCGCCGCGGCCGACCCACGGACTCCCACGACCGAGCCTCCGTCAACAACCGCACATCCCCAACCGACCAATCCACATGCGGCGACGGCGCATCCACATGCAACGTCGCAGGCATCACCCCACGCCGCATCGCCTCGATCACCTTGATCACCCCGGCCACACCCGCAGCCGCCTGAGTGTGCCCCATATTCGACTTGATCGACCCCAACCACACCGGCTCACTCCGACCCTGACCGTAGGTGGCGAGCAACGCCTGCGCCTCAATCGGATCACCCAACCGCGTACCAGTCCCATGCCCCTCCACCACATCCACATCAGCCGGAGACAAACCCGCACTCGCCAATGCCGCCCGAACCACCCGCTCCTGCGACGGACCATTCGGCGCCGTCAAACCATTCGACGCACCATCCTGATTCACCGCACTCCCACGAACCACCCCAAGAATCCGATGACCATTAGCCCGAGCATCCGAAAGACGCTCCAGGACCAACATGCCGACACCTTCACCCCAGGACACACCATCGGCCGCCGCCGCGAACGACTTACACCGGCCGTCCGGTGCCAGACCACGCTGACGCGAAAACTCCAGGAACATCGCGGGTGTCGCCAGCACGGTCACGCCACCGGCCAATGCCAGTCCGCACTCCCCCATGCGCAAGGCTGTGCATGCCTGATGCAGGGTCACCAGTGACGACGAACACGCCGTATCCACCGAGATCGCCGGTCCGACCAAGCCGAGGGAATAGGCGATGCGCCCCGACACCACGCTGCCCCCACCGCCCGCGCTCAGGTAGCCCTCCAGCTCGGCGCTGCGGTCGCTGGTGGCGGCGGCGAATACGTAGTCGTGGTACATGACCCCGGCGAACACGCCGGTATCGCTGCCCCGCAACGACATCGGATCGATGCGGGCGTCCTCGAGTGCCTCCCAGGCGACCTCGAGCAGCAACCGTTGTTGCGGATCCATCGCCAGCGCCTCACGCGGCCCGATCCCGAAGAATCCGGCATCGAAATCACCGGCGTCGTAGAGGAACCCACCGGCGCGGGCGTAGGACTTGCCGCGCACCTCCGGATCCGGGTCGAACAGTCCATCGACATCCCAGCCTCGATCGCGCGGGAACTCGCCGATAACGTCGCGACCTTCGGCGACCAACTCCCACAATGCTTTCCGCGACTGAACGCCACCAGGAAAACGGCAGCCCACACCCACGATCGCCACGGGCTCGCGGCCCTGTTGCTCGACCTCTTGGAGTCGCCGCCGCAGATTGCGCAACTCCAGCCCGGAGCGCCTCAGGTAGTCGAGGTACTTGTCGTTGTCCATGGCTTCCTTTTCGGGGCGGCGCTAGCCGAGTTCACCGTCGAGTAGTTCGAAAAGCTCGTCTTCGGTCGCGCTTCGGATGTCGTCGTCACGATCACCGGTCGGTTCGGATCCTCCGTCCTCGAGGTCGGCGAGCAGCCGGCGCAGGCGTTTCGCGGACCGGCGCCGGTCTTCGGTGGTTATCGGCATGGTGTCGAACTGTGTGGCAAGGGCTTCGAGCGCTTGCTCGAAGGAACGCTCGGTGTGGTCGGTCGACAGCTGCGCTGCGAGGTGCGCCGCCAAGGTCGTCGGGGTCGGGTAATCGAACGCTGCGGTCGCGGGCAGGGTGAGACCGGATGCATGCGCGAGCCGGTTGCGCAACTCGACGGCGGCCAGTGAGTCGAATCCGAGGTCTAGGAACGACAATTCGGGATCGATCGCCTCGGGTCCGGGATGGCCGAGTACCGCCGCCGCATGCGTGCACACCAGATCCGACAGCAGGCGCCGGCGCTCATCACCGGACAGCACGGAGAGCCGTTCGGCGAGCCGAGCCGCGGCCTGCGCGCTCGGGGCGCCGTCGAGACTCGACGCTGCGGGCACATGGACAAGCCCGCGCAATATCGGCGGCACCGCCCCCAGCGCCGCTGCCTGGGCTTGCATGCCGGGCCGATCGAATCGTGCCGCCACAACCGCCGCGTGCCCGTCCGTCATCGTCGCATCCCAGAGCGACAGTGCCTCCGATGGCGTCATCGCGGCCAGCCCGCCACGGCGCAGCCGTTCCCGACCGGTCTTGTCGAGGCTGCCCGCCATCCCCTCGGTTAGGTCCCACAGTCCCCAAGCGACCGAACGTCCTGGGAGACCGCGCGCGCGTCGGTATTCGGCGAGTGCATCCAAAAACGCGTTCGCCGCAGCGTAATTCGCCTGTCCCGGTGCCCCGATCGTGCCCGCCACCGACGAGAACAGCACAAATCCGGCCAGCTCGAGATCACGCGTCAGTTCGTGCAGATGCCAGGCGCCCTCGGCCTTCGGTGCCAGCACCTTCTCGATCCGGTCCGGCGTCAGCGTCGCGATCACGCCGTCGTCGAGGACGCCTGCCGCGTGCACGACTGCGGTCAATGGATGTGCCCTGTCGATATTCGCGAGGGCCTGCGCGATCGACGACCGATCCGTCACGTCGCACGCCACCCATCGGACGTGTGCTCCATATTCGGCCAGTTCGGCCGTGACCTGTCCCGCATTGTCGGTCGCACTGCCACGCCTGCTCGCCAGCACCAGATGCCGCATGCCGTGCTGGAGCACCAGGTGACGTGCCACCGCGATGCCGAGCGCGCCGCCACCGCCGGTGATCAACACTGTTCCGCCGGTGTCCCACTGCATGCTCGAATCCGGCTCGATATCGGCGGGCACCAGGCGCGGCGACAGGACTCGTCCGTTCCGTACCGCCAGTTGCGATTCCATGCCCGACATCGCGATCGGCCAGACCTTTTCGGCTCCGGAACCGTCGACGTCGACGATGACGAACCGACCTGGATACTCCAGTTGCGCGCTTCGCAACAGTCCCCACACCGGCGCCTGAGCGATACCGGGCAGCGTATCGGCGGCACCGGTCGCGACCGCGCCCTCGGTGACCACCACCAACGGAATCGAGGCCAGCTCGGCGTGTCGCACCCATTCCTGCAACACCTGCACTGTCGCCACCGCAACGTCCCGTGCCGCTGTCGCGCCGACGCCCTTGCGGCACGGCAGCACGACCGCCCGTGGCCGCGACGCATTCGACACCGCGGCGGCCACGCTCGCGACGTCCGCGAACCATCCCATCGCCACTCCGAGATCCTGGGACGGATCGCCGATGCCCCACACCGGTCCCGACTGCGTGGCCGCGGCCGGGACCGGATGCCACTCCACAGCGAACAGCGCGTCTTGATTCCCGTATGCGGCCAACTGTTTTCGCGATACCGCGGCGACACGCACCGATTCGATCGTCGCCAGCGGCTGCCCGACACCGTCGGTCACTGCCGCGGCCAGGCGATCGCCGTCGCGCCGCAGCCGCACTCGCATTCGCGACCCGCCGGTGCGGGCAACCGATACACCCTGGAAAACGAACGGCAGCAGCACCTTTCCGGGTTCGAGAAGATCGCCTGCGGCGGCTATCGCAACGTGGAATGCCGCATCGAGCAGCGCCGGATGAACCCAGACACCTGTTTCGAGATCTGCCGATGCCGCGTCGAGCTCGACGTAGATCTCGTCGCCGCGCCGCCACGCGGCCTGGACGCTCTGGAAGGCGGGGCCGTACTCATACCCGAGGTCAGCCAGTTCGGCGTAGAGATCGGCCACCGGCACCGGCTCCGCATCGGCCGGAGCCCACTGTGCTTCCGGCGACGGAGGGCGCACGGAACCGGCGGGTGCGACCGAACCGGTGGCGTGGCGTTTCCACGATGGCGGTTCGCGATCGCTATCGGGCCTGGAATAGACGACCACCGCGCGATGACCACGCTCGTCCGGTGCGGCAATCTCGACCTGGACCGCTACCGCCACCTCAGCATCGAAGACCAGCGGCGATTCGAGCACCAACTCCTCGATGCCAGGACAGCCCACCAACCGGCCCGCCGCCAACACCAGTTCGACCAGACCCGTACCAGGCAACAGTACCGAACCGAACACCACATGATCAGCAAGCCAAGGCTGCGACACCACCGACAAACGACCGGTCACGACACGCTCACCGGACCCGACCAACGACACCATCGTCGACAACAGCGGGTGATCGACACATTCCTGCCCGAACCCGACGGCATCACTGGCGGGCTCCGCCGGTGACAACCAATAGCGTTGCCGCTGAAAGGCATACGTCGGCAAATCCACCCGCCGCGCACCCGTCCCGGCATAGAACTCAGCCCAATCGACATCGACACCGGCGCAATGCGCTTCGGCGACGGCGCGGACGAGGGTTTCGACCTGATCCCGCCCGCGACGCTGAGTCGCCACCACCGCCTCGGCATCGATCAGCCCGGCGAGCACGGCATCCGGACCGATTTCGAGGAATCGGGTACCGCCCGCCTGCCGAAGTGTGGTGATGCCGTCGGCGAAGCGGACCGGCTCACGCACCTGTCGCACCCAGTACTTCGGATCCACCAACAGGTCCGACTCGACCGCACCGGTCAAGTTGGATGCGATCGGAATATGCGGCGACCGGAACGTTGAATCCGCCACCACACGGCCGAATTCGTCGAGCATGGGTTCCATCAACACCGAGTGGAACGCGTGACTCACCGTCAGCCGACGGGTGCGGCGGTCTACCCAGCGTGCCTCGAGTTCGGCGATGCCCGCCTCCGGTCCCGACACCACCACCGAACCCGGTGCATTGATCGCCGCAACCGAAACCCCATCCGGCAGGTCAGCGCCCACGCCGATCTCATCGACCTCGATTGCCAGCATGGCCCCACCCGCCGGTAGCGCCGCCATCAAACGACCACGGGCAGCCACCAAACGCACCGCGTCCTCGAGTGACAGCACACCGGCCACGTGTGCGGCAGTGATCTCACCGATCGAATGCCCGATCACCAAATCCGGTGTCACACCCCATGATTCGAGCAACCTCGCCAATGCCACCTCGACCGCGAACACACCCAACTGCGTGTTGTCGGTACGGTCCAGGTCCGTGTCGGGATCGAATAACCAAGCCGGGTCACACACCTGACGAACTGATTCCGCGAACGCCGGGAATGCCTCGAACAGTTCACGCCCCATCCCCGCGTACTGCGCCCCCTGCCCCGAGAACACGAACACCGTCTTCCCCCCGACCACCCGGCGCGGCACCACAGCACCCAACTCGGACCGATCCAATACCGCAGCCCGCCACGGCAGATGCGCCCGCGTCGTCGCCAACGAAAACCCCACATCCAACACCGACGCCGACCCCAATGTGGACAGTCGGTCTGCCTGCGCCACAACAGCCTCCGCCGACCGCGCAGAAATCAGCCACGGCACCACCGCGAACCCGGCCCCGGCCCGCAGCGGCGATCCAGTATCCGCTTGCGGCAGCACCCACTCGGTCCCCGATTCCAGCAGCAGCGACTCCGTCCCCGGTTCCAGCAGCGGCGATTCGGTGCCCACCTGCGATGCCCGCCGAGTTCCCGACTGCGACACCCACCCGCCCGCAGCTACCGGTGACGCCAACCCGTCTCCAACTACCGGCGACACCAACTCCGCAGGAGCTTCCTCAACGATCAGATGCGCGTTCGTCCCACTGATCCCAAACGACGACACCCCAGCCCGCCGCGGCCGACCCACCGATGTCCACAACCGCGATTCAGTCAACAACCGCACATCCCCCACCGACCAATCCACATGAGACGACGGCACATCCACATGCAACGTCGCAGGCATCACCCCACGCCGCATCGCCTCCACCACCTTGATCACCCCAGCCACACCCGCAGCCGCCTGCGTGTGCCCCATATTCGACTTGACCGACCCCAACCACACCGGCTCACTCCGACCCTGCCCATACGTCGCCAACAACGCCTGCGCCTCAATCGGATCACCCAACGCCGTACCGGTGCCATGCCCTTCAACCAGATCCACATCAACAGCCGTCAAACCCGCATTGGCCAACGCCGCCCGAATCACCCGCTCCTGCGACGGACCATTCGGCGCCGTCAAACCATTCGACGCACCATCCTGATTCACCGCACTCCCACGAACCACCCCAAGAATCCGATGACCCCTAGCCCGAGCATCCGACAAACGCTCCAACACCAACACACCCGCACCCTCACCCCAACCCACCCCATCAGCCGACTCCGCAAACGACTTACACCGACCATCCGCAGAAAGGGCTCGCTGCCTGGTGAATTCGACGAAGAGCCAAGGCGTCGCCATGATCGTCACACCCCCGGCCAGTGCGACCGCGCACTCGCCGCGCCGCAGCGCCACACACGCCTGATGGATCGCGACCAATGACGACGAGCAAGCCGTGTCCACCGATACCGCAGGTCCTTCGAGGCCGAGAACATAGGCGAGGCGACCCGATACAAGCGATCCGGCGCCACCGATACCGGCGTAGTCATGATGCATCACGCCGGTGAACACCCCGGTGTCGCTGCCCCGCAACGACACCGGGTCGATGCCCGCGTCCTCGAGCGCCTCCCACGCCACCTCGAGCACAATTCGCTGTTGCGGGTCCATCGCCTCGGCCTCGCGCGGCCCGATCCCGAAAAAGCCGGCATCGAAATCGCCCGCGTTGTAAAGGAATCCGCCCGATCGAGTGAACGACCGCCCCGCACCGCCGGTCGGGTCGTACAGATCCGAACGCCAGCCTCGGTCTCGCGGGAACCCGTCGACGACGTCACGTTTCGTCACGACCAGCTCCCAGAGCGCCGCACGGGAATTCACATCGCCGGGATAGCGACAGCCCATGCCGACGATCGCGATCGGTTCGGCGTCACGGCGGCGCAGCGCTGCGATCTCCTTCTGTAGATGCGCGTTCTCCTTGGCGGCCACGCGCAGCGCGTTCAGCAATTCGTCGGTCGAGGTCATGATTGCTCCCGGTCCGGCCGTTGCTGCGAGGTGAGGACGTGGCGGATCAACTCGGCGGAATCCATCTCATCGATCGCGGGCTCATCGCCGATCTCGGGTTCGGCCGGTTCGCTCGGCGTTGCCAGCCGCAGCAATGCATCGAGGATGCCGCTGCTGCGAAGCGTGGCGACGGGAATCGCTGCGAGCCTGCGGCGGATATCGGCGTCGGTCGAGCGGTCCTCGCGCGGCTCGTCGCCGAAACCGAGGCTCTGTGCCAGCCATCCGGACAGTTTGGTGACCGTCGGGTAGTCGAACACGACCGCGACGCCCGCATTCAGTCCGGTGGCGGCTCTGAGCTTGTTCCTGAGTTCGATGGCGGCCAGTGAGTCGAACCCCAGCTCGTTGAACGCGGTTTCGGGATCGATGTCCGACGGTGCGCCGTGCCCGAGTACGTCGGCGACCATTCGGCGCATCAGCTCGCTCAGGTAGTCGCGGCGCTCGTCGCTCGACAGCGCAGCTAGGTTCGCCCGAACGGCCGCGGGCGCGTCGTCGGATTCTGCCCGTCGCCGGGCCGCGGCGGGCACCAGCCCCCGAAGCAGCGCAGGCAGCTCCCCGGGGCCGCGGCGCAGCGCCGACCGGTCGATGTGCGCGGGCAGCACCATCGGGTCGGATCCGGTGACCGCCGCGTCGAACAGCCGCATCGCGGTCTCGGGTGCGAGCGGCAGAACGCCGCTACGGCGGATGCGCTGCTGCTGTAGGCCGGTGAGCGCCAAACCCATTCGCGCGCCCTCCCATGGACCCCACGCCATCGAAGTCGCGGGCAGGCCGGCCGCCCGACGATGCGCGGCGAGCGCGTCGAGGAATACGTTGGCCGCCGCGTAGCCGCCCTGGCCGATCGGCAGGATCGTCCCACCAACCGACGAGAACAGGACGAACAGCGCGAGATTCGCATCTTTGGTCAGCTCGTGCAGGTGCCAGGCGCCGTCGACCTTGGCCGCGAATACGGTGTCGAGTCGCTCGTCTGTAAGCGAGCCGACGACTCCGTCGTCGAGCACACCGGCCGTATGCACCACACCGACCAGAGGCCGTGTCGCGGGAATGCCGGCAAGCAACGCGCCCACCGCATCTCGATCCGCGATATCGCAGGCGACGATATCCGCCTCGGCGCCGAGTGCGCGCAAACGGGCCAGCAAGTCGTCGGCCCCGGGTGCTGCGGCACCGCGACGGCCGACGAGCAACAGGTGTCGCGCACCGTGTTGTCGCACCAGATGCTCGGCGACCTGTGCGCCAAGCGCGCCGGTGCCACCTGTGACCAGCACGATGCCAGCCGCAAGATCCGGACCCGCTGTTTTCCGGCCACCGACCGACACGAGCCGAGGCACGAGGTATCGCCCTGCGCGAACAGCGATTTCGGATTCGCCCGTGGCGATCAGCGCACCGACTGACACGTCACTATCGACGTCGGCGAGCACGATCCGGCCCGGTTGCTCGGCCTGCGCCGAGCGGATCAGGCCCCAAGCAGCCGCAGCCGCGAGATCCGCGACGTCCTCGCCGGGCAACGCCATCGCGCCGTCGGTCAGCACCAATAGGCGGCTGTCGGCGAATTTGTCCTCGCTCAGAAACGCTTGCAGGACAGTAAGCATCCGCCCGACCGTCGCACGGACCCGCACCGGCATCGCCTCTGATCCGCCTGCGCAATGAGCGACGACCACCGGCGCGACGTGGTCGGATGTCGCGGCCTCTTCCCACGGCTGCCATACGGTGCCCTCGTCGATACCGACATCGACCGGCAGCCATTCGATTCGGAACAGCGAATCATGCTCTGGCGCTTCGCTGCTCAGCTGGTCAACCGAGACGGGACGCGCGACGATCCGGCCAGCGGACAAGACCGGACGCCCGGCTTCGTCGGTGACAACGACCGAGACACCCGCACCGCCGGTCGGATTGATCCGGACCCGAACAGCGCTCGGCCGGGCCGCGTGCAGGGCAATATCCTGCCAGGCGAACGGCAGTGCGGTGATCTCATCGCGCATCGCGAGCAAGCCCGCGTGCAGTACCGCGTCCAGTAGTGCGGGATGGATCCCGAACCCGTCAGGATCACCGGCAGCGGCGGGGAGGACGACGTCGGCACAGATCTCCTCGCCGGATCGCCAAAGCCGTCGCACCCCACGGAAGGCAGGACCGTAGCCGTACCCGCGCTCGGCCAGATGTTGGTAACCGGCCGTGACATCGAGAGCCGTCGCGCCCTCCGGCGGCCAAGCCGACAGATGCGGCACCGGCCCCGCCGTCGAATTCACCAGCGTTCCTTCGGCATGCAGCGTCCAGTCCCGCACCCGGTCACGTCGCGAGTAGACCGCGATCGCGCGATGCCCGTCGGTATCCACGCCGTCGACGACGACCTGCAGCGCAACACCACCCGTCTCTGGAATCGGCAGCGGTGCCCGAATCGTCATGTCCCGCACGGCGGAACAATCGACTTCGTCGCCGGCACGCACCATCAGTTCGACGAATCCGGCACCGGGCAGCAATGCGCGGCCGAAGATGCGGTGCTCGGCCAGCCACGGCTGCGATTGCAGGGAGAGCCGTCCGGTCAGTACGACGCCACCGGAGGCGGGCGATTCCACGACCGCGCCGACCAACGGGTGTCCGGAGGATGCGAGACCGGCGCCCGTCACGTCGCGGCCCGCGGACACCGCCCAGAAGTGTTGCCGCTGGAATGGATACAACGGCAGGTCGACGCGGCGCGCGTCGGTGCCCGCGAAATAGCGGGCCCAGTCCACCGCACCGCCGGTGACGTCGAAGCGGGCGAGCCCGGTTACCAGCGACTCGATCTCGTCGCCGTCGCCGCGCAGCAGCGGCACCGGTACGACCTCAGCATCGACAGCGGCGATCATCGCGGTCAATGCGGCCCCATGGCCCACCTCGACGAACCGTACCGCGCCGTCGGCGGCCGCAGCGGCGACACTGTCCGCGAACAGAACTGGTTGTCGCAGCTGCCGTCGCCAGTACCGTGGCGTACCGAAATCCTCGGGCGCGAATTTGCCGGTCAGGGTCGATACGACCGGCAACTGTTGCGCACCGACGATGATATCCGCGACGACAGCGGTGAACTCATCGAGAATCGAATCCATGGCCGCCGAGTGGAAGGCATGGGAGACCGCGAGCCTGGTGGTCTTCCAGTCGCGACGGGCGAATTCCGCCGCTGTCGTCGCCAATCCGTCGGCATCGCCCGAAAGCACCACGGCAGCTGGTCCGTTCACCGCGGCGATCTCGACACCGCCCGGCAGCAGCGACAGCACTTCGTCCGCGCTCGCCGCGACGGCGAGCATCGCGCCGCCGGTGGGCAGCGCCTGCATCAGCCTGCCGCGCGCGGCGACGACCCTCGCGGCATCTTCCAGCGACAGAACCCCAGCAACGTGAGCGGCGGCAATCTCGCCGACCGAATGACCGAGGACAAGATCCGGCACGACGCCCCACGATTCGAGCAGTGCGGCCAGCGCGACCTCGACAGCGAACAAGCCGCTCTGCGCGAACATCGTCTGCGTCAGCGCCTGTTCGTCCACACCCCAGAGCACGGACCGCAACTCAACGGGCAGGTGCTGCTCGACGGCAGCAACCGCATCGTCGAACACCGTGCGGAATACCGGGAACGCCTCGTGCAGCCTGCGTCCCATTCCCAGCCGCTGTGTGCCTTGGCCTGGGAAAGCGAATACTGTCTTCCCCGATATCGCGTGGCCCACCATCGGATCGGCAAGCGCCGCAAGCAATTGCGCGCGGCTGGCGCCTACCGCGACGGCCCGGTGCTCGAGCCTGGCGCGGTCCGCGAGGGACACACCGATATCGGCCGGAGTGGGCTCCGGTGTGGCCACGACCCGGTCTCGAATCCGGTCCACCTGCGAGGTAAGCGCTGCCGCGGTCTTCCCGGAGATCACCCACGGCACGACAGGCGGTGGCGGCACCTCGCGGGCCGGGATCGGCTCGGCCGGTGGCTCTTCCAGGATCACATGGGCATTGGTGCCGCTGATGCCGAACGACGACACCGCGGCGCGGCGCGGCCGCTCCCCCTTCGGCCACGGCCGCGATTCGGTGAGCAGCCGCACGGTTCCGGCGGACCAGTCGACGTGCGGGCTCGGCGCATCGACGTGCAGTGTCGAAGGCATCGTTTTGTGCCGCATGGCCATCGCCACCTTGATTACGCCGGTGATGCCCGCGGCGGCCTGCGTGTGTCCGACGTTCGACTTGATCGAACCCAGCCAGATCGGCCGATCCCGCTTGCTGCCGTACGCCGCGACGAGCGCGCGCGCTTCGATCGGGTCACCGAGCGTCGTTCCGGTACCGTGGCCCTCGACGACGTCGATATCGTCGGCGTCGAGCCCGGCGTTGGCCAGAGCGGCGCGGATCACCCGTTCCTGCGCTGGTCCGTTCGGTGCGGTCAGCCCGTTGCTGGTGCCGTCCTGATTCACCGCTGACCCTCGCACGACCGCCAGGATGCGCCTGCCGTTGCGCCGGGCGCTCGACAGCCGTTCGACCACAACCATTGCCGCGCCTTCGGACCAGCCGACTCCGTCGGCCGCGGCGGCGTAGGACTTGCAGCGACCGTCCGGTGAAAGCCCGCGCTGCCGCGACATTTCGACGAAGACACCGGGCGTCGCCATGACCGAAACACCACCGACCAGAGCAAGACCGCATTCACCGGCCCGCAACGCCGCCACCGCCTGGTGCAGTGCCACCAGCGACGAGGAGCACGCGGTGTCGACGGTGACCGCCGGACCGGTCAGGCCGAGCGAGTAGGCGGTCCGGCCGGAGACTATCGACCCCAGCTGGTTCATCTGCCCGTAGTCGTGGTACATCACACCCGCGAAAACACCGGTATCGCTGCCCCGCAACGAGGTCGGATCGAGCCGCGCGTCCTCGAGCGCCTCCCACGAAACCTCGAGCAGCAACCGCTGCTGTGGGTCGGCGGCGAGGGCTTCGCGCGGGCTGATGCCGAAGAATCCGGCATCGAAATCGCCCGCGTTGTAGAGGAACCCGCCCTCCCGCACATAGGATCGGCCTACCGCGTCCGGGTCGGGATCGTAGAGGTCGGGGTCCCAGCCGCGGTCGACCGGGAAGGCACCGATCGCGTCGCGGCCGTCGGCGACCAGGTCCCACAGTTGATCTCGCGTCGTCACGCCGCCGGGCAGGCGGCAGGCCGCTCCGACGATCGCGATGGGTTCGGCGAGTGCGGCCGTCAACCGCTGATTCGTTGCCCGCAGTTCGTCGTTTTCCAGGACCGAACGCCGTAGCGCCTCGACCAACCGGGTATCCGAGCCGCTCATGCCGGACCGTCCGGATCACCGAGGACCATGCGGATCAGGCTCTCCTCATCCATATTTCGGATCTGCTCGGCCCGGCGGCCCACCACCTCGACCGGTGCGGTCGCAACACCGGCCAGATCGAGCAACTGGTCGAGCAATCCGGCCGTGCGGAGCCGGTCGAGCGGAATCGCGCCGATCGCCGCACGGATCCGTTCGTCCGTGTCGACGGCCGGATCATCGTCACGCCCGTCGAATTCGGCGGCGAGGTATTCGCCGATCGCCGCAGGCGTCGGATAGTCGAAAACGACCGTGGCGGCAATGTCGACGCCGGTCGCCGCTCGCATCCGGTTGCGCAGCTGCACCGCCGCGAGCGAGTCGAACCCCATCTCCTGGAACGGCCGATCCGGCGCGATCGCGGCGGGGCCCGGATGCCCGAGAACCGCTGCGGTGTGCGTGCGGACGAGTTGGAGGATCTCCGCACGACGTTTCGCGGGTGAAAGATCGCCGAACATGACTGCTGCGCCTGCGATGGGGCGCTGACTCGGCGCCAGCGCCGCGAAGATCGGCGGCAGGTCGGAGCCGGGGTCCGCGGCCGCGAGATCCAGGCCGACGGGCACGACGACCGGCTGCCGCGCGTGCAGCGCCCGGTCGAAGGCGGCCAGCGCGGCCGCGGGGGCCAGATCACGAATACCGATGCGGGCCAAGCGTTTGCGCGCCGCGTCGTCCAGTCGCCCGCTCATACCGCTTTCCCACGGTCCGAATGCCATCGCGACACCGACCGCACCGTGTGCCCGGCGGTATGCCGCGAGCGCGTCGAGATATGCGTTGGCGGCGGCATAGTTACCCTGTCCCGGAGCGCCGAGCACGCCCGCGGCCGAAGAAATGAGCACGAACATCGACAGGTTCGACCGCGCGGTCGCTTCGTGCAGATTCCATGCACCCGCCACCTTCGGCGCCAAAACCGTATCGAGTCGCTCGGGGGTCAGGGATGTGATGACGCCGTCGTCCAGGATGCCTGCGGCGTGGACCACGCCGATGAGCGGCCGTTCGGCGACGATCGCGGACACCAACTGTTCCACCGCATTCCGGTCCGCGAGGTCGCAGCGCTCGACCCGCACGAGCGCGCCCGCCGCGCGGAGTTCATCGGCAACGGTCGTCGCGGCCCCGTGACGGCTCGCCAGCACGATGTCGCGAACTCCGTGCGCTGCGACGAGATGCCGTGCGATCGCAGTACCGACATCTCCTGTGCCACCAGCGATCAGCACCGCCCCATCGGTCAGCGGCTCAGGTGATACCG
This sequence comes from Nocardia sp. NPDC050630, assembly GCF_044457245.1. Classification (NCBI taxonomy): domain Bacteria; kingdom Bacillati; phylum Actinomycetota; class Actinomycetes; order Mycobacteriales; family Nocardiaceae; genus Nocardia; species Nocardia sp. NPDC050630. The sequence continues at coordinate 5,345 of NZ_JBITGN010000020.1, read as the reverse complement.
GGTCGGCCGGTGCCATCCGCACCAGGCGCGCTACCCGGATCACATCGCCGCGCAATATGATCTGCGGTTCTGCTGGGGCGACCACTCGCGCGACAGATTCGTCGTCGATATCGACGTCGATATCGGCGAGCAGGAACCGATCCGGATGCTCCGCCTGCGCCGACCGCACCAGCCCCCACACAGCGGCACCGGCGAGATCGATGACGCCATCGCCGGGAAGGTCGACCGCACCGCAGGTGACCACGAGCAGCCGAGCACGCGCGTACCGATCGTCACTCATGCACTCCTGCAACATCTTCAGGGCGGTCAGCGTTGCGGACTGCACATCGGACGGGAGCGCTGGCGCGGTACGCCGGAAGTCGGCGACAACGACATCGGGTACCGTGTCGCCGCCCCACGCCCCCCAGGTCACCGGAACGGTCGAGGGCGCCTCGACCGGCCGCCAGTCGACCACATGCAGTGTCCGGTCGAGCCGATCGACCGAGGCCCGACGCATCGTCAACGACCGCACCGACAGCACTGGGACATCCGCATCGTCGGTGATATCGATCGCCACGCCGCTCGGCCCCACGGGGGTGAGCCGGGCACGCACGGCACCGCGGCCGAACGATTGCGCCACAACACCGTCCCAGGCGAACGGCACCATCGGTTCGAGCACATCCGTACCGTGCGCGAACGCCTGCGTATGCAGTACCGCATCGAGCAGAGCCGGATGCGTCACGAATTGCGCGGCAGCGGCGCTGATCTCCTCCGCCGCTGCCTCGGCGAACCACACGTCGCCGCGCCGCCACACCCGACGCAGCCCGCGAAACGCGGGGCCGTACTCGAGGCCCGCGTCGGTGAGCCGGTCATAGATCCCGGCCGCGTCGACCTCTACCGCCCCGCCAGGTGGCCAGTCGCCGAATCCCGCGAAGCCCGCTTCGGCTTGTTGCTCCGCGAGTACACCTTCCGCATGGCAGATCCAGGCGCCAGCGGAGTTCGCGTAAACCGCGAATGCCCGCACGCCGGTCCCGTCATCGGCACGCACCGACACCTGCACCGTGACCGAACCCGACTCCGGAATCGCCAGCGGTGTCAGTAGCGTCAGGTCACGCACCACGGGGTACCCGCACGCCGCGCCCGCCCGCAGTGCCAGCTCCACGAAACCCGTTGCCGGATAAAGCACGTGGCCCAGAACGCGATGATCGGCCAGCCACGGCTGCGCCAGTAAGGACAGCTGTCCGGTCAGACGCGCTCCGCCGGTGTCGGGTTCCTCGATCACCGCCGTCAGGACCGGATGTGAGAGTCCGGCATCCGAGCGGCCGTGCGGCGATGGTGTCAGCCAATAGCGTTGCCGATCGAAGGCATACGGCGGCAGGTCCACTCGGCGCGCACCGGTGCCAGCGAAGACGGCCGCCCAATCCACCGCGACGCCCGCGGTGAACAACCGAGCGACCCCGGCCATGATCGACCGCACCTCGGACTGGTCGCGCCGCAGCAACGCGACCGTCACCGCGGCCGCGGGATCGACCGTCTCGGCGACCATCGCCGAGGCCGAACTACCCGGCCCGATCTCGACGAATCGGGTGCCACCGGCGGCCACCGCGGCCGCGACGTCATCGCCGAATCGAACCGACTCCCGAACCTGCCGCACCCAATAGTCCGGATCGGTGAACAGCTCGGACTCGAACCGTCCGGTGATGTTGGACGCGATCGGTATCCGCGGCGGCCGAAACGTCAACTTCCGCACGATAGTGTCGAATTCGGCCAGCATCGGCGCCATCGACTCGGAATGGAACGCATGCGACACGCGCAATCGCCGCGTGCGCCGGTCGGCCCACCGCGACTCGAGTTCGGCGATCGCGGCCGCCGGACCGGACACTACGACCGCCCCGGGCGCATTCACCGCCGCCACCGAAATCCCGCTCGGCAGCGCGCCGACCTCGTCGATGTCGACGGCCAGCATCGCACCGTCCGCAGGCAGGGCCGCCATGAGTCGGCCGCGTGCGGTCACCAATTCCACGGCATCCGCTAGCGACAAGACCCCGGCGACATGCGCCGCGGTGATCTCGCCGATCGAATGCCCGATGAGCAGATCCGGCGTGATGCCCCAGGACTCGAGCAGCCGGAACAAGGCGGTTTCGACGGCGAACAGTGCAAGCTGGGTATGGTCGGTTCGGTCGAGATCGGTGCCCGGGTCGAACAGCCATGCGGGGTCGCAGATCGCACGCACCGCATCCGCGAACACCGGGAAGGTCTCGAACAGCTCCGTGGCCATCCCGGCCCGCTGCGCACCCTGCCCGGGAAAGACGAAAACCGTTTCACCCGAAAGCCCCCGCGCCGCAATGATTTCGGACAATCCCGCGGCCAGTTCCGCGCGATCGGCGCCGACCACGACCGCTCGGCACTCGAACCGCGTCCGTCGGGCCAGGGCCGCGCCGACATCGAGTGCCGACGCTTCGGGATTGTCGGCCAGCCACCGGAGCAGCCGATCGGCTTGCGCGGCAACGGCTCCCGCGGTCCGACCGGACAGCACCCATGGCACGACCGGCAGCGACCGGGTCGATTCGGGTTCGGGTACAGGCGTCGGCGCTTCCTCCACGATCACATGCGCGTTGGTACCGCTGATCCCGAACGACGACACCCCCGCACGCCGCGGTCGACCGTCCACCGGCTCCCACGGTCGCGCTTCGGTCAGCAGCCTGATATTGCCTTCGCGCCAATCCACCTGCGCCGACGGCGCATTCACATGGAGCGTGCGTGGCAGCACCCGATGCCGCATCGCCTCGACCATCTTGATCACACCTGCCATACCGGCCGCGGCCTGGGAGTGCGCGATATTCGATTTCACCGAGCCCAACCACATCGGCCGCTCCCGGCCACGGCCGTAGGTGGCCAGCAACGCCTGCGCCTCGATCGGATCGCCGAGCGTCGTTCCGGTGCCGTGCCCCTCGACAATGTCGACATCCGCCGGCGACAGTCCGGCATTCGCCAGCGCGGCTCGGATCACGCGTTCCTGCGACGGGCCATTGGGCGCGGTCAGTCCGTTACTGCCCCCATCCTGGTTGACCGCACTGCCACGGATAACGCCGAGCACCCGATGCCCATTGGCTTCGGCGTCCGAGAGTCGTTCCAGGACAAGCACTCCGGCGCCCTCGCCCCACGACACGCCGTCGGCGGAATCGGCGAACGACTTACAACGGCCGTCCGGTGCGAGCCCCCGCTGTCGGCCGAAGTCGGTGAACATTGTCGGTGTCGTCAACACGGTCACCCCACCCACCAATGCCAGGCCACATTCGGCCGCCCGCAGTGCGGCGCATGCCTGGTGGATGGCGACCAGCGACGACGAGCATGCGGTGTCGAGGGATACCGCAGGCCCGACCAAGCCCAAGGTGTAGGCCACTCGACCCGACACGATGCTGGGCAGATTGCCGCTGATCCGGTAACCGTCGAGCCCGTCGTCGTCATTATCCAGTCCGTACACGCAGCCGCTGACGCCGGCGAAGACGCCGGTATCGCTGCCCCGCAACGACATCGCGTCGATACCGGCGTCCTCGAGCGCCTCCCAGACGACCTCGAGCAGCACCCGCTGTTGCGGATCCATCGCCAGCGCCTCACGCGGGCTGATCCGGAAGAACTCGGCATCGAATTCCGCGGCGTCATAGAGAAACGCACCGGCCCGCGTGTACGTTTTGCCGTGCGTATCCGGGTCAGGGTCGTACAGGTCGCCCCAGCCGCGGTCGGTCGGGAAATCGCCGACAACGTCGCGTTCGTCGGCAACCAACTGCCACAGCGCCGCCCGCGATCCAACACCACCCGGGAACCGACAGCCGACGCCCACGATCGCGATCGGGCCCTGCAACTGTTCGAACTGCTTGAGGCGCCGCTTCGTGCTCTGCAATTCGAGGGTCAACCGTTTGAGGTAGGCGAGTGTCTTCTCGTCGCGATTGGTCACAGCCGCGCCTCACTAACGGTCGGCGTCGCTGCGACCGTTGGTGCTGTACTGATGGTTCCCTCGCTGCGCTCGGTCACAGCAGCTCCTCATCGATGAGTTCGAACATCTCGTCGAAGCCTGCCTCCTCGATCGCCTCCGCGGAGATCGCGTCTTGCTCTACTGCGGCGTCGAGTTCGTTCAGCGCGCGGGTGAGCCTGGCCGAGATCGCCTTTCGAGTGTCGTCGTCGAGCGATCGGTCACGCAGTAGCGCCAGCGTGCGATCCAGCGTCGACAAGATCTCGGTGTCATCCTCAGCGGCGGCGTGTCCGAGCCGCGCCATCAGATACTCGGCGATGGCGGTCGGCGTCGGCTGATCGAAGACAGTGGTCGCTGGAAGCTGGAGCCCGGTCGCGGCTGCGAGGCGGTTGCGGAGTTCGACCGATGTCAGCGAATCGAACCCGAGTTCACGGAAGTTCACATCGGTGTCGACCTGTTCGGGACCGCGGTGCCCGAGTACGGCCGCGACCTGTGATCGCACCAGCTCCAGCAACCGCTTGGCCTGCTGCTCGGGCGTCAGCCCGGCGAGCTGTACCCCCCGATCCGCGAACGTGCCGGTATCGGCGGGCGGCCGACCGCCCAGCAACGGGCGCACCATCGGATGCAGCGCGGCCATATCCGCCGCTCCGGCCGGACGGAATTCGGCCGCCACGATCGACGGTGCGGGCTGGCTCACGGCCGCATCGAACATCGCCAGCCCGGCTTCGACACTCAGCGGTGCCAGACCCTCTCGGCCGATCCGCGCGGCATCGGCGGTGTCCACTGTGGCGCCCATCCCGGATTCGGTCGTCCACAGGCCCCAATCGATCGACACCGCCGCCAGCCCCGACCGCTGCCGCAACGCCGCCAGCTCGTCCAGAAAGGCATTCGCCGCGGCGTAATTCGCCTGTCCGGGCGAACCGAGCACACCGGCGACCGAGGAGAACAGCACGAACCACGCCAAATCCAGCCCACGCGTCAACTCGTGCAAATGCCACGCAGCATCAGCCTTCGGCGCCAAAACATTCCGCAATCGCTCCGGCGTCAGCGCCGCAACCATGCCGTCGTCGAGCACCCCTGCGGCATGCACCACGCCTGTCAAGGGGTGGGTGGACGGTATCGCGGCCAGCATGCGCGCGCATGCGTCACGATCAGCTACGTCGCATGCCAGCACCTGCACGGTCGCGCCCGACGCGGTAAGTTCCGCCTGCAGTTCCAGCGCTCCGGTCGCTTCCGGCCCTCGGCGGCTGGCCAGCACAAGATTGCGCACCCCATGTGTAGTCACCAGATGCCGCGCCAAAAGCGCACCCAACCCACCCGTACCACCAGTAATCAGCACCGTCCCACCCGGATCCGGCCGCCGCGGCACCCTCAACACGATCTTCCCCACATGACG